>CABVRW010000012.1 GCA_902500785.1 uncultured Nitrospira sp. | reverse complement strand
GTGATCTCGCAGGCAACCAATTGCTCCGCGACCGCACCAGCGCCGAATCACCCCACGGTCTGGTTTACGGGCCTTGCATTCATGGGGGCGGCGCTCACGATGGTTTTTTGGGGCGGGAGAAGGAAACTCACATGGAACAAGGTGAGGAAAACCGTACCACCACGGGCAGGATCCTGACTGAGGCGGAGGAACCGACCTATCAGGAATCCCTCCGAGTCGGCTGGGCGCTCCTCTGGCGAGGCACCGGAAGTTTCATCGGCCTGCTGATCGCGACGAACCTGCTGCTCATGTCACTGATGCCTGAAGTGACGCGCACAGGTGGCCCCCTCTGGGTGGCGCTTCTACCACTGTCGATTGCCACGGTATTCTCGGCATTTCTCGTGATGCCATTTGTGGTACGAGGCCTCGTCCGACGTTCATTCCAAGGGTTGCATATTCGTTTCATTCGCGACCACGCCGACCGATCGTCGGCGAAATCCTGACAGCATAAGCAGGGGGATCGGCACCATGCTTATCCCGGAAAGGCAGGCAATGGCGACACGATTTCGGAATCGCCGCCACGCGGGAAATGAATTGGGCGCAGCATTGAAACAGTATGCCGGCCGGACCGACACGGTCGTGCTGGGTCTGCCGCGAGGCGGCATTCCCGTGGCCTCTGAAGTGGCTCGAACGATCGGGATACCGTTGGACGTGCTGGTGGTGCGGAAGCTTGGGGTTGCCGGCCAGAAAGAACTGGCCATGGGCGCGATCGCCAGCGGGGGCGTCTGCATCGTGAACGACGCGGTCGTTCAGCAACTCGGCATCCCGCAGGCCGAGCTCATACGGACCCAAGCCTTGGAGGAAATGGTCCTCGCCAATCGGGAGCGGACCTATCGCGGCGACGCCTTGGCCCTGCCCGTCCTCGATGCGGTCACCATCCTGGTCGATGACGGAATCGCCACCGGTTCGACCATGCGCGCCGCGGTCAGGGCGCTTCGCCAGCGTCGGCCTGCGCGCATCGTCGTGGCAATCCCCGTGGCCTCCATCGAGGGCAGCCGGCCCGAATTTCTGGAAGCCGATGAAGTCGTCTGTCTCTACAGCCCGACGCCGTTCATCGCCGTGGGACAGCACTATGAAGACTTCTCCTCAACCTCCGACGAGGAGGTCCGTGCGCTGCTGGAACGTCACTCCCCGTTCAATCTCAAAAAATCTCGCGACTGAAGCGACGATTCAAGAGATCGTCCTTGTCATGCGGACAACGGCCTCACCTCCCCCCAACCATCTGTCGCACGCAACAGCCTCCCGAGGAAGCTGCGCGGGACTGCTTCACGCCCCTCGCTTCTCTCTCAGTGTGGACGGCAAACCGACTCACCGGGGACGGATTGTCCTGCGGCAAGACAACCTGTCTTTCGATTGAGCCCAACGGCCGACGGTACAGTCTTTTCGACGGACGCCGACGCCTGCTCCCCACGTCGGCATCGTGATGAAACAACAGCTTGAAGGCACCCAGCAGTTGACGATCTGCGATGGAGTGCGAGCGGCTGATGGTCTGTCTCTTGCACGACTCCCACGTGCATACAGGGTGTCGGTTCCATCTCGCATGACCGTTCAAACCAAGGAGACCCTATGAAACCAGCACAGGCCTTCACAGTCGCCCTTATAGCAGGCGGGCTCATCACATTGACCGGGTCTCCGGCCATGGCCCAGCATTCGACCGGTGGGACGCCACCGAGCGTAACGGAAGATGAAATTGGAAGCCCCGGTTCGTCCGGCGCAGCGACCGGCAAGGGTCAATCTAAAAAGGGACAGGAGTCGCCGGACAAAATGAAGTCCAAAGACAAGGGGACAGCCGGGAGCGGGGGTTCGAAGGGTGCTGGTGCCGGATCGATGGGATCAGGAGGATCGGGGATGGGGTCTGGATCTGGTTCCGGCGGCTCTGGATCCGGTTCCGAGATGGGATCCGGTGGCAGTGGATCCATGGGCCAATCAGGGAAATAGCTGTGGGTTGAGGTTATGGATGGGGATCTTTGCTCAGCTCAAGGGGCAAACAATCCCCATTCATTTCTATCCCACAGGCCCTCAATTCATCGTGTGGACTCGGGCCAGGAACGGACCAGGGTCAGAAGAATCATGTTGAACCGAGCCTGCAAAGGGATCAGCAACGAAAAATATGAGTAATAAACAACGTCCCCCCCAGACACAGGAGCGGCAGCCGGGCCTCGAAGCGAAGATGACTCCCCGGCCACAATCAGATGACCGCAGGCACCATGGCTCCGGCAAGCTTCGTAGACGGGTCGCGCTCATCACGGGGGGTGACAGCGGGATCGGAAGAGCCGTTGCCATTGCATTCGCCAGGGAGGGCGCCGATGTCGCGATTGCCTATCTGGATGAACATCAAGATGCAAAGGAAACGCGCGCCCTCGTCGAAAAGGAAGGACGGCGGTGCCTCATCATGGCCGGGGATGTCGGGACTGTTCAATTTTGCGAGGACTGTGTGGCCCGCACCATTCAGGAGTTCGGCCGGTTGCACATTCTGGTCAACAATGCCGCGGAGCAACATCCGCAGGACAGCATTGCGTGCATCACCGCCGAACAGCTGGAACGGACGTTCCGCACCAATATTTTTTCCTTCTTTTACATGACGAAGGCCGCCCTGCCTCACCTGCGCGAAGGAAGCGCCATCATCAACACCTCGTCCGTGACCGCATATAAAGGGAGCGGTCACTTGCTGGATTATTCCGCCACGAAGGGCGCCATCATTTCCTTCACGCGCTCCCTGTCTCAAGCGCTGGCCGAACAGCATATTCGCGTGAACGCCGTGGCTCCGGGACCGATCTGGACGCCGCTCATTCCTTCCACCTTTCCGAAAGACCGGGTCGAGACTTTCGGCTCCGAGGTACCGTTAAAGCGGGCAGGACAACCGGAAGAAGTCGCTCCCAGTTATGTGTTCCTGGCATCGGATGATGCCTCCTACATGACGGGACAGGTCCTCCACCCGAACGGCGGGACGGTGGTTAACGGTTAACCAATAGGGAGTTACCCATGTTCGGATTGTCTCAACAGGAACTCAAATCAGTCATCGCCGAAACTCACGAGCCTGCGATTTCAATCTTCTTGCCGACCCATCGGGCCGGTCGTGAAATCCAACAGGATCCCATCCGATTGAAGAATCTGTTGAAGCGGGCTGGAGAGCAACTGATCCAGGGCGGGAGCCGTCCCGCCGACGCGCGGGAACTCCTGGCTCCCATCACGGACCTGCTGGATGACAACGCCTTTTGGCGCCATCAATCCGATGGACTGGCTCTGTTCCGGTCGCGTGATGTGTTTCGTGTCTATCGAGTCCCCCTCTCGCTGAGCGAGTTCGTCTCGGTCTCGGATCGGTTCTATCTCAAACCGCTGCTGCCGCTGTTGGTTAACGACGCTCGATTTTACGTTCTCGCCTTGAGCCAAAAGAACGTGCGGCTCCTGGAATGCACCAGAGACCAGGTCCATCCCATAGACTTGCCTGAGGTTCCGCAGGGGCTGGAGGCGGCACTCTCTGAAGGCAGGGATCCCCAATTGCAGCACCATTCCGTCCCCATGGGAGCCACCGAGGCCACGCAGTTTCACGGACAGGGAGTCGGGACCGATGACTTCGCAGTGGCAAACCTGACGCAATATTTTCATCGCGTGGATCGGGGGCTGAACGATGTGCTGACGGACGGCAAGGCGCCGCTCGTCTTAGCCTGCGTCGACTACCTTGCCCCTCTTTTCAGGAGGGTCACGAGGTACCACACTATCCTGGAGCCCGTACTATCCGGAAATCCTGATGGGTTGTCCGATGCCGAGCTTCAGCAGAAGGCCTGGGAACTGGTGGAGCCCTATTTTCTTCAGGAACGAACCATCGCAGCGGCCAAATACCATCAAGGCCTCGCCGAGGGTCGGGCCGGACATCAGCTAGCCGAGGTCCTGCCGGCTGCACACCAGGGCCGCATCGCCACGCTATTCGTGCCGCTTGGCGTGCGTCGATGGGGTCGGTACATATTCGACAGTTCCACCTTGGACGAACATGACCAGGAACAGCCGGGTGATGACGAATTGCTGGACCTCGCCTCCATCCAGACCGTCTTGCATGGCGGGACCGTCTATGGCGTCAGGCCGGAAGAGATCCCCGATCAGCAGGTACTCGCCGCCGTGTATCGCTTCTAGACACATCGCGCCGTACGGTCGGACATCACCATCGAAGGGGAGGATCAATGGACTTACAGATTGAAGGGCGCCACGTCGGGGTCACATCCGAATGGAGAGCGGACATCGAATCGCGGGTGGCCGACCTCTATCCGGGGCAGGATATGACGCATGTGCGAGTGACCTTGACCAAACAGGCTCACCAAAAGGCGGATGATTCCTATGACGCGCTCATCGTCGTTCACATTCCCGGGCATACTCTCACGGCCAGAAAACAGGAGGATAGCTTCGAGGAAGCGATTCGTGAAGCCTTCGCCGCCATGAAAATCGAACTGGACAAGGTTCGAGAGAAACGGGCTTCGCACGACATACGGATCACGGCGCCGCCGGAACGGGGAATCGTCACCAAGATCTTTCGTGACGAGGGGTATGGATTCATCGCAATGGACGACGGCCTAGAAGTCTACTTTCACCGGAATGCCGTCCATGAATTGGCCTTCGACGATCTGCAAGACGGCATGGAAGTGAGTCTGAATGTCGAACCGGGGGAGAAGGGTCCGCAGGCCACCACCGTCAACCCCCTGCCGGCCGTCTCCCACTATGCCAAGAAGGGCTCTACGACGTGACCGCCGCCTCCTTCCGGGATGGTACCACCACAATGATGCGGCCTGGGGTCGGTCGGACGGGGCACATATTCTTGCAGCAGGAAAAGGAGTACCTATGAAAGCGCTCGTCTACCATGGTCCCCGCGACGTGAGGATCGACAATGTGCCGGACGCGAAAATCGAGCAGCCGACCGATGTGCTGGTGAAGATCACGACGACCAATATTTGCGGCTCCGACCTCCATATGTATGAAGGCCGCACCAATGTCGAACAGGGCAAGGTGCTCGGACATGAAAATCTCGGCCGCGTCATCGAAGTCGGCAAGGCAGTGGTTCGGGTGAAGGTGGGCGACATGGTCTGCCTGCCCTTCAATATCAGCTGCGGCTTCTGCCGCAACTGCGAGCGTGGCTTTACCGGGTTCTGCCTGACCCTAAACCCCGGCGTCGCCGGCGCCGCCTACGGTTATGCGGATATGGGACCGTTCCAAGGCGGGCAGGCCGAGTACCTGCGCGTTCCATACGGCGACTTCAATTGCCTGATCCTGCCGGAGGATGCGCAGGATAAAGAAGCCGATTACGTCATGCTCTCCGACATCTTCCCCACCGGCTATGAATCGACCGAACTGGCCGGCGTGCGCCCAGGCGAGACGGTGGTCGTGTATGGAGCGGGACCGGTCGGGCTCATGGCTGCCTATTCAGCCTATATCAAGGGCGCAAGCAAGGTCATGGTCGTGGACCGGCTTCCGGATCGGCTCAAGCTGGTGGAAGCCATGGGGGCCATTCCGATCGACGATTCAAAGGCTTCTCCTGTCGAGCAGATCATGGCACTCACCGACGGAACCGGTGCGGACCGGGGATGCGAATGCGTCGGGTACCAGGCGCACGACAGTGAGGGACAGGAACAGCCGAACCTGACCATGAACAACCTCGTGAAGTCGGTCAGGCCCACCGCCGGCATCGGAGTGATCGGCGTGTTCGTGCCTGAGGATCCAAAGGCCTCGGGTGAACTGCAGAAGAAAGGACAGATTGCGTTCGACCTGGGCCTGTTCTTCTCGAAAGGCCTGCAGATGGGATCCGGTCAGGCGAACGTGAAAAAATATAACCGATACCTCTGCAATCTTATTCACGAAGGCAAAGCCAAGCCGTCGTTCCTCGTATCACACCAGCTCTCCTTGCCGGAAGCCCCGGAAGCCTATCAACGCTTCGATGCGCGCGAACGTGGCTGGACCAAGGTCCTCCTAAAGCCCGCCGCGTAGGCGGCCCGCACTTCTCGGCACCAGACGAGGCCGGCAAACTCTTCATGCCTCGAAACAACCGATGGCAATCATCGAGACTCACGCGGAAGGATCACAGAGTGGCACAGAGACTTCAGGGCAAACAGATCGCCGTCCTCGTCGCGGATGGTTTTGAACAGGTGGAACTGACCGAGCCTCGGAAGGCACTCGAGAAAGAGGGCGCCGTCGTTCACGTCATTTCCCCCAGTCAGAAGAAGGTGAAGGGGTGGAACCATACGGATTGGGGAAAGGAGGTGGCGGTGGATGTCGCGCTCCCGGTCGCCGATCCCCGGACGTACCAGGCGCTCCTGCTGCCGGGCGGGGTGATGAATCCGGATACGCTCCGACGAAACAAGCAAGCACTGGCCTTTGTAAAAGCGTTCTTCGATGCCAGCAAACCGGTCGCCGTAATTTGCCATGGACCCTGGACGCTCATCGATGCCGATCTCGTCAAGGGCCGTCGCCTCACCTCCTACCACGCCTTGCAAACCGACCTGAAGAATGCGGGCGCGGAATGGGTCGATCAGGAGGTCGTAGTCGATGGAAACCTGATTTCCAGCCGCAAGCCGGATGACTTACCCACCTTCATCAACAAGATGATCGAGGAATTCGCCTGGAGCGGGGCGTGATGGCCTCCGACAACTTCTGCCTGCCCTCCCCGTGAGGGACAAACCGGGTGCTCTCTCCCTCAACGATCGGGTCTGGGCCTGACCGTCTCGGCGGGGGCTCCTGATGCCGGGTAACGAACCACCCCTTCGCTTATCATCCCGGGAATGGAGCACAACGACAGGATGTCTGTGAAAGAACCTCTACTGTCCCGAGGACGGACTCACCGGCTGCGTCACTTCGCCGCTTTGCGGTACTCCGGTCGGTTGGTCCGGATGGGTTTCCGTCCGTTCGGATGACGTCGCCGGGGTGTCCGATGGCTGCGCCGCCTGCTCCGGCGGTTTGGAGCCTTGGTCACATCCGATCCCCAGCATCGCGACACAGACCAGCGGGCCGAGTCCGAGATATCGTGTGACGGATCGCATGATGCCCTCCTTCTCACAGCCGACGTGATGCCGACTGGAACCGGACAGGGGCACCGCCGATTTCCCGGCGGCACCCGCCTGTTCTTTAAGGCCGAGACCGTGGCATCCCTATTGTCCGAGCCTCAATCTCTCTTGGCAAAGTGGGCGCGTTTGCCAGTCGTTAGAAATGCATCGCCAGTCCCCCGATCACATGGCTCGCGGTATATTCCCCGGTCAAACCAGCGGTGGAACCCTGCGCCTGGTTGAAATCGAACTGCGCATAGTTGAATTTGTACTCCGCGAACACCGCCACATTGCGATTCATGAAGTACTTCATCCCGGCGAGGGCATTCAGCCCCACGCGCGCATTGTCGGTGCTGCGTCCGAACTGATTCGAGGTCTCGGCGAAAAAGAGGCCCGGTCCAGCTCCTGCGTACAGTTGAAGCGGGCAGCGCAGATTTTCATCCAAGGGAGACCAATAGGCACGATCGTCGTCGGCATCATGGACCGTCCCGTCCTCGCGATGGCGGACTCCCTCTCGGTGACGCACCTCATCTCGATTCCGGCAGCCCACCTTCGTCCGAGCGATCACGTTGAAGGCGAGGGTGGTCACGCGTAAATGGGAGCCCGGAAGGCCGGCTCCCTGCTCGATATGGGGAGTCGTATTGAACCCTTCGACTTCCAGCCCCAGCCAATTCAAGCGACCCGGGTGGAAATAGCCGAGCTTGGCTCCATAGATGACGGAGTTGGCCAGGTCCCGACCGCCGAATTGCTGGCCTGCAAGCGACCCCCTCCCCTCCACATCTGAAAGGTTATGACCCCACGTGAACCCGCCGAACCCGGCAATATAGACCTCCCCTTCTCTTCGCCGCTCGACGACCCGCTCCTCGACGACGGTCACGTCTCCTCTCCTGTCACGAGTGACCACCCGTTCACGGTCACTCGTCAATGGTCCGACTTCTTCTGTTCTGGTCTGCCCGACCACCGGATCCGACTGTGCGAACCCGGTCAAGGTCGCCCCCAATACCAGTCCGGATACGACCACACATTGCACCACTCCTCGTTTTACCGACATGGTCACCTCTAAAAAAATAAGAAGGTAAAGCTCTGCTGTTGCCGCCGCCAGGTGCAAGGGGTGGGCCTGAGGTCAATCGAAGTCGGCCGAGGCTGTCTCCGACATCGATCTTCACCTGAAAGGTCAGAATCTCCGCATTTAACGGCTTCGTCCGACGATCGATAGGAGTCTTGCGGCATGGCCTGCGGAGGAGAACGGCTTCGCCGTGGACCCATCGGGCTGACTCTTTGTCTCACCCAGTTGAACTATCTTGTGGAATGATCCCGCCGAGGAGCGATCATCATTGGTTGCGACCACTTCCCGGTGGTAATGCGGACAGGATGTCCGTACTAGGACAACTTGGCATCACCAGGTGGTGCGCCGTCGACGAGTCGTCAACGCAGGGGTGCAACGGAAGGTGACTTCGAGATGCTCATGCTGAATGGCCTGGAATGCGATTAGGTCAAGGCAGCGACGCCGCAGCCTTCACGATCCTGCCTAGGTTCGATACACCGTTCAGTGAGCGACAAGACAGTGCATTCGATCGAGAGTGGGTAATGATCTTTTGATATATGGCAAGTCACTCGACGGAGCGATTGCAACCGTCCCATAAATAATCAGTCGCGCGACCTCACGAAATGGGAGCGCTGGACCACAGACAGCACACTGAAGCACCGGCAAAAAGAAACCTTGCGGTAAGGCGCGAGCACTGAACCGACCGTGCCGCATACAAGATCGGATATGCTGCGCGAAGCCGGAGCGGCTCCGCTTCGGAGCCGCTCCGGAGTGATGAGAGCCCGCTACACGCCTACATGGGCCTGTCTCATGACCCTTCGTCCTTCAGCGTCCTCCGTGAACCGCTCAGCAATACCAATTGCCCCGCCGCCGAGGGTGGCAAAGAGCGAGAGCATGGCGAGCACAAACATCCACCAAGCGGCGGATGCCAGATTCTGAATCGTGGTATTGGCGACATCCATCGATTGTTGTTTTAGGTCCTTCAAGGCTTCTTTGACCGGTTCGACCATGCCGATCGATGACCGTACCACTTCTTCCGCCTGAGCCTCGGACATGCCGAATTTGTTCACCATCACGTTGACCGCCGCTTCACGATCCAACGCCAGCAGCTTTTCTTTCAATTCGGCAATGCCTGAATTTGTCACCTGACTCAAAGACTGTCCGCTCTGGGCGTTGCCCGTAATCCGTTCCGTGTCCTTCTTGATGTTTCCCGGCTGTAATTCTGGTTTCTCCGTTGCGCTCAATATCGATTCGATCTGCCGTTTCAATTCGGATCCGGAGACATTGACGTTGGTAGTTTTGGTATCCGCCAGCTTCGAGACGGCCGTGCTGACACCTTGGCCGGCCGCTTGGCTGAGCGTCTGAAGACCCGAGCCGAACGCACTAAACAATCCTCCTACCATAGTGGCCATCGCCGTGGTCGTGAGCCAGGCAAACACCAGCCATGTGACGCCCCACACCACCGCTCCATGGTAGACACCGTCAGAACGAATGGATACTCCGGACAGTCGCGACGTGACGTACCCTCCAATGAAGGCGGATACCAGCATGGAGAGGCCCGTCCAAATCCCCGTTCCCAAGGGAATCCCCTCGGCGGTCTGCGATTCATGCACATCAATCGTCCAGGCGCCGATGGCAAGTCCCAACAGAGTCAGGACCATTTGAACTGCAATACCGACCACAAAACCGGCAAAGACGGCACTCCAACGAATGTGCGACAACCCTATATCGTGATCCACTGTACGTGTGATTTCCATGTCAGCTCCTCGCATGTGATGTACCCACCGTCATGACGGTTCAAACGCCATGCACTTTTCTTCTACTCCTCACACTAATAGGTCGTCTCACACGACAATACTCGGCAAAGCCCCAGTTGCGCTATTCTAAGACGGTGTCAACAATCCGACTCCCCGCGCCCAGACTCGGTCTATGTGCCTGTGCAAGGCACTGGAACCGATTGATGTGCGCACCATCGGGTAGCAGCGTCCTATCAAGGGCAGGTTGTGGTGTCTGGTTAAGATGAGGTCTTGTAGTCAGACCTATGGCACATCGGAGAGACTTCACCCAACAGCTGACGGCAGCCGCGTGCAGAGCGAACTGTCATTTCGATGGCCCTGTTCGACCGTCTTCCGAAATTTTCAGCATGCGGAGAGAGGCTCGCGTCTAGCTTCGCCCATCTCCGCATGCTGCGTCACCGGCTTGCGTAGGAACCACAAAAGCCACAGACCCGGTAGCGCGGCCAGAAACGTCACGAAGAAAAACGGCCCCCAACCGGCGACTCCCACGAGCTTGGCGGCCGGCCACCCGAGAAAGACACGCCCGAGGGCTTCAACGGAGGAGAGCAAGGCGAACTGAGTCGCCGTATAACGGTGATTGCAGAGCGACATGACCAGCGCCACGAATGCCGCTGTGCCCATGCCGCCGGTGAGGTTTTCAAATCCGACCGCGAACGCCATGACGGCGTAGCTCTTCCCCGCCCAGGCCAGCCACAAGAAGGACAGGTTCGACAGCGCCTGAAACACCCCGAACAGCATAAGAGAACGGAAGAGGCCCAACTGCGGCATCAAGCCGCCCCCGATGAACGCGCCCAAAATAGTCGCCCCGATGCCGAAGGCCCGAACCACTCCGATATCTTCCGACGAAAACTCCATCCCGCGCAGCAGGAATGAGGTCGTCAGCGCGCCCGCAAACGCATCGCCCAATTTGTAGAGGACGATCAGGCCCAGCAGCGCCACCGCCATCGGACGCGACAGGAATTCCGACAACGGTCCCCAGACCGCCTCCGCCATCGACTGCGGTGCGGCCTTCGCCGCTTCCGGTTCCGGGATCATCAAGATGGTGATCACCCCCAGCGCCATCAACATGGCCATGCAGAGATATGCCGAAGCCCATCCCAGGCGCGCCGCGACGATCAAGGCCAGCGAACCGGACGCGATCATCGCGATGCGATATCCCATTACCCAAGTGGCAGCGCCCAATCCCCGTTCAGCCGGTTTCAGCAAATCGGTACGATAGGCATCAAAAACGATATCTTGCGAGGCAGAGAGAAAGGCGACACCCAAGGCCAACGCTGCAAAGATTTGGGCGCCGGCGCTGGGACCAATGAACGCCATCAGCGTCAGGGCCACAGCAAGGCCGCTCTGGGTCACGATCATCCACCCCCGGCGGTGTCCGAGCCAGGGCGGCACGATCCGATCCATGACCGGCGCCCAGAGAAATTTCAGCGTATAGGGAAGTCCCACGTAGGCGAACAGGCCGATGGTGGTCAGATCCAAACCGGCTTCCGTAAGCCAGGCCTGGAGGGTTCCACCCGTGAGAGCCAGCGGCAACCCTGAAGCAAAGCCCAAGGGCAGCATGATGCCGAGGCGTGGAGTGAGGGCGGCGCGCAGAGTCGCTCTGTTCATGAGATTGAAGGAGACCGGGAGATCACGAGGTGCAGCATACCACCGCCGAAGCTCTCCTGCGCACAGAATCGAGAATTTAAGCGAAACGCGTGACGTGCGTTATGAGGCAGGCTCTGTCCGGAACTACACGAGCAATACACCAGCCCGACCAATACCATCCGCCCGATGATGCCACCGAGGGTGACCGGAAATAGGTTGTCGACGGTACTGAGGAGGGACCACAGTCGCCGGCTCTCAGGCGCCGCCGCGGGAAAGCATATCGAGGATCATTGCAAACAATCCCGACTGGGCCGGATAGGGCGGTCTTGCCCGCACGACGCTCCGGTTACCCTTCGAGCGATACCAGAAGGGCCGTCTCCGCTCCACAGACATAGGAACCAGCCCCTCCATTACCTCGATCGGAAATGATTCACCATCCAGCTCCAACAACTCCGCTTCTTCTGCCTTCCGGATGGCTGGGATGACGGCTCGATCGAACAGTCATCATCGAACATTGAGCATGTCCCGCCTGGCTAGTGGCGCTCCAAGTATCAGGGTCAGCAGAGCCCGACATGCGCACGGAGCTTGTTGTAGTCAAAGGCCGCGGCACCAGTACGAAGGACGCCGAGATCGTTCCGTTCCATGTCATCGATGAGCTCGGTCACCTGACTGCGCCCCGTCGGGGTGGCCATGAAATGACGAGGAGTCTCCCCGCCGAGCGCGGGCGACTCCCGGTCGGCCCAATCGAGGAACACGGTTTCAAGAAAGGCATTCACCAGCGTCCGATCTTCTTCCGCCGCGACGACCACCGTGAGTGGCTCGGCCGCGGATAATTCTGCTTGCGTCACCTCACGAACCGGCGGCTGAACCGCTTCACCACGGAAGTGCAATGAAAACCCGAACGTGGCCGCCAATTGATGCTTGATGGCGTCGAGCCGCTCCCGCGAGTCACATTCGAGGAAAAATTCGGTCGCCGTCACGGTCACTCTAGCCGTCACGCCCGCTCCCGGCGGTGCGTCGCTCATGCCCTGGGCGAACCGCCGCAGTTTCTTTGACACCGGAACGCCCACCAGCCGATTCGAAGTCTCCTCAGTCCATCCCTCCAACTCGCCCATGCTTCCGGCGATAAACGTAAACTCGCGATGCTCATACAGGGCCATGACGTAGAAATAGGGTGCCCCCTCGGGGGTCCGATACCGAATCTCGCTCACGGCCTCGACCAGTGCCGCCAGGCGCATCCGCGCAAAATTCCTCAACAACAGATGACCAAACCGCTTCGCGAACTCAGGCCAGTTGCCCAGTTCGAATGATCCACCGACGACTTCCATCTCACGACGTTCGTCAGAGGTCGTCTCGTAGAGCGCCCGGGCATCCTCCGCCGACAACTGCAACAACGGTCCCGCCAAGATCGCCAATGGGCTTTCGGGATCACCGGGCTCTCGAACGAGCCGCGTGAACAGTACCTGTCCGCTTTCGGCCTCCGGCCCCAGGCTGCCTGCGGGGATCTCATACACCCGATCGTTCCCGATCGACCGCACACTCAGACGTTCCTTTCCGATCTCCTTCGACATCACTTGGACGAGATCCATATAAGAATGTTTGAGCGGATCAAGCCAGACCCGCTCTTCCTCGGGAATGTGTTCGGTCACGACGTCCCGGAGCTGTTCGATCAGGGTCAGCTGGCCGTCTTCCGGGTAGAAGTCCGCGTACAGCAACAAATCGGCCAGACCGACTTCTTCCGGCAATGGGGATAAGGGTGCCTGGTTCCCCAGTTCAACATACACCTGCAGTGCGCGCCCGAAGGCTATCCGGCGCTGTTGGGCGAAACCCGGCGTCATCGACAGACGATCGAGTCTCATCAACACGAGGTCCAGTTCCTTAGCGACCGGTACCGATCGCCCGGCCACCCGTTCATTCGCGAGCTTCATGAATCTCCCCCATAACGACCCCTTTGGCATCCAGCCAGTCCTGCAACGCGTATCCTTCACGGCAGCCGCGTTCTCGCCACAACTCAAATGCCTTCAGCGAGATCCGTTCCCAGATTCCTTCCGGCAGCTTGATCGTATTCGTCAGGGATCGCTCGGCATCTCTGGCCTTCGGCCTCGCAGCGGACTGTTTTTTTATCTTGGGTTTCATAGAAGACTCCTTTACGAATTACCGACCGGTGACGGGTCCCCGAGGGGCATGACACGTTGATAGTCGGCCCCGAAATCGAACTGACGCACCGTGAGAACCGGACAGGGTGCGTGACGGAGCATGGCGCCGGCAACGCTGCCGACAAGGACATGGGAGATGCCGCGCCTCCCATGGGTACCCATGATCATCAAATCAAACCCTTGCTGGGTGATGTACGAAACGATCGAATCGGCCGGCAGCCCGGGTTTGAGGATAGACTCGGCTTGCAGTCCCTGCGCGTGCAGACAGGCCGTCAGCACGGTAAGGCGTTTCTCTAAATAGGTCCGCTGCTCTCGCCACTCCTTTGCATGACTCAAACTGAAGTCTAATCCGTAGGCGACCGGTTCCAGGACATGGAGAATCGTGAGCGAGGCCCCGAGCGGTTTCGCAAACTGCGCAGCATATTCCAACGCATCGAGCGAACAGGTGGAGAGGTCGATGGGAACCACGATCCGCTTGATGTTCAGAATTCCGGCCGCCATGCCGCTCTTCTCGGCCTTCACCGTCAGAACCGGGCAAGGTGCCGTGCGCACCACCCGCTCCGCCGTACTGCCGATCAGGACATGATCCAGTCCCGTGCGCCCATGGGTTCCGACCACCAGCAAGTCCGCCTTGAGGGTTTGGGCGACCGTCTCGACAGCCTGACTCGGGATGCCGGTTTCGATCCGTATCGTGACCGGCTGTCCGGCCGCCTTGGCTCGCGCCTCCACAGCCGCCATTTGACGACTGGCCTCCTCCCGCAAGTGATCCAGATACATCTTATTGACCGTGTAGTCCGGGTCCATTCCCGGATAGAATTCGAGGACCGTCATCACACAGAGGTCGGCCTTCCACGCCGATGCCATGACTAAGGCATACCCCATCGCTCGATTCGCACAGGCCGAGAAATCCGTGGCAAAGAGCACTCGCTTGATCAGGGCCATGACTTAGACCGCCTCTACGTTTACAAGCAGGAGTTCGCCTTTCATGTTCGGATGGATGGAGCAGCGGAATTCATGTCGACCCGGCCGTTCCATGGTGAATCGAATGACCGCCTCCTTCTTCGCATCCAAAAACAATCCGCCGATGCTTCTGCCGTACGACACGATGCCGCCGGATTCGACACGCGTCGGAATGCCGTCGAACATGGTCGTTCCAAAGTCGTGGCGCTCCTGATCCTGATTGGTGATGACGATGACCGTCGCCACCCCCAGACGGAGCGGGGCTTGTTTGGTGACAAAGGTGAAATCCTTGATCGTCACTTCGATCCGCTGCTCCGCTTGCGCGCCGCCCTGCGAGCAAAAGGCCAACACGAAACAGGCGGCCAACCATACTCGTCTTCCGCTCAGAACCGCCGACCGCCGCTTCACACCCATAGGGACCTCCTTTACACGCTCTTGCCGGTTCGTGTTTTACCCCGTTTCGTAGGCAGCGGAACCGTCAGAACCGGACAACCAGCCGTCCGGACGACCTTCTCCGCCGTGCTGCCGAAGAATATCTTGTCGACGCCGCCGATCGTTCCTCCATAACTTCCCATTACGACCAAATCAACCCCTTCCACCCGAGCGGTGCGCGCAATTTCTTCGAAGGGACTTCCGTCTGCAAGCAACCTCCGAATCGCCACCCCCTTGACCTCCTCACCGGCCAGCATTTGCCGGGCATTCAAGCGGGCGAAATGATGCAACTGTTTCTTCTGCTTCGCGCCTTCGGAAGCAGGCGCCAACCCCAATCGATTCAGCGCCTCCAAACTTCTCGTATCGACGACGTGCAATAGGAGCACCTCGGCTTGATACAATTTCGCGAACGAGAGGGCAATCCGGAAGGCCTCTCCCGAACAGGGAGAAAAATCCACCGGCACAAGAATCTTGGTGAACAGACGATCGACCATCACACCTCCGATCAACGCTTCGTCTTACCTCTCCATACATCACATCAGCAAGACATCAGCAAGGCCGATGCCATCGATGAAAACGGCCGTCCGATAGCGAATGGTCAAGAATGCCGGTTTTCCTTATGACCTCAGCCATAGGCCGGCTGCTCCATGGCTCTCGGGGTGGTGTCCTGCTACAGCCATGCACATCATCCTGTAGCGGAACGCCACAGATCGGAAAGACAGAAATCCACCGGCAGCGACCGCCGCTTCGATCATTTCCGAGGGACGATTCACTGCAGATGCGTTCATGTATGCCATGATCTACGCAAGCGCCCTCAAGACGCGATCGCGGATGGCACCCCTCTTGCTCAACGAGTGAGTCAAAGGAACCAACCATGTCGCGAACACAGTGGCTGTTGCTCGGAGCGGTGCTGGTCGGAGTCGCGGTCGCACTGTATCTGATCTTCTTCTGTCCGACGGACTGTCACTGACCAGCGACCAACCGGTGGATCTCACAGCGATGACGACTGCGGCCGATCTCATGACCGCCTTGGTCCCTCGGGCCGGCATTCTCCCATGGCGCTCGCCGAACCGGGCGACGACTCAGCCTTGGATAGCGGGCCTGTGGCCACGATCGTGCACAACATTCAGAGTCTCGGGATCGATGTGGGAATCGCGAGTACCGTTCGGCAATAGATGCTTCGACCGGCGAGGGCCGCGCCTGCGGCATATCCAGCATGGGAATCGAAACGATCTTTCAGATACGAATCAGCGGTGATGGGGTCCTGCTCGATGGCCTCCTGGGACTACCGGAACGCCCCAAGGGCGTCATCCTCTTCGCCCATGGGAGCGGCAGCGGGCGCTTCAGTCCGCGCAATCAGTTCGTAGCTCGTCATCTGGAAGCGGGAGGGTTCGCGACCTTGCTGCTGGAACTTCTCACTTCGGAGGAGGCGGACGACCGCCGAAAGGTCTTCGATATCGACCTCTTGGCGGATCGGTTGCTGCTCGCTGAAACCTGGCTGCACACACATCCTCCGACGGTCGCACTACAGGCCGGTTACTTCGGTGCCAGCACGGGAGCCGGCGCGGCGCTGCAAGCGGCGGCGCGCAAGCCTGAGGCAGTCGGGGCGGTCGTTTCGCGCGGCGGTCGGCCTGACTTGGCAGGGCACTACTTGAGTCGTGTCGCCGCGCCGACGTTACTGCTGGTCGGAGGAGATGACGGTCCCGTGATCGGGATGAATCAGGAGGCGTTCGCGCAACTGACTTGCACAAAGCATTTGATGATTGTCCCGAGGGCCAGTCATCTGTTTGAGGAACCGGGAACGCTGGAGCAGGTTGCCCAGGAAGCCCTTCGCTGGTTCCAACGCTATCTCCATCAGGAACCCAACGCAACAAAGGAGTCCCTGTCATGAACATCCTCTTGGCCGTCGATGGCTCCGACCATTCCTATGAAGCCGTCCGGGCGCTGACGCACCTGCGTCGCGCGGATGAGCTGACTCTGCTCCACGTCGTTGACGCTCCACGACCGGCCTACCCCATGATGGTGCCCGAGGTGGCGCAGGAACTCTATGCGCAATTGGAGCGCAGCATGAAGGAAGACGGCGAGCGCTTGCTGACTCGGATTCATTCTCTCCTCCCTCCGCACAGCGGACCAGTCACCAAGGAGCTGGCTGTGGGTTCCCCGGCGGAGGTCATCGTGAGAGCGGCGGAGACCCGACATGCGGATCTCATCGTCATGGGGGCGAGAGGCATGGGGCCGGTGAAAGAACGACTATTCGGCAGTGTCTCCCATCGTGTATTGAGCCTGGCCTCTTGCGCCAAACTCATCCTCCAAGGCTCGCTTCGTGACCTGAAACAGGTCTTACTGCCATTGGAGGGGCAATCGGACGCGGAAGCGGCCCTCCGTTTTCTCCGGAAGCGCCCCTTTCATAACCCGGTGACCATCAACCTGCTGACGGTGCTGCCGTCGACCCGTCCCCCTTGGCCGGTGGACGACACGGCGGCCCAACAGTTGGAGGCGCAGGCCCTGCGACATGCCCGCGATTTCGTGGACGGCGTGGCAACCGAGCTTCAAACGGTTGGGTATGCCACCCAGAGTGCCAGTGTGCTGGGGCCTCCCGTGGCGATGATTCTCCAGGAGGCGGAAAAAATGGGGGTAGACCTGATCATGATGGGCTCACGCGCCAAGCAAGGCCTCGCCCGGTTCGTCTTGGGCAGCGTCTCCCATGCCGTGTTGCATCGAGCCTCCAGTCAGGTGTTGGTATTTGAGTAACGGACGACGGAGCAGGCGAAGGGAGAACGGGGACAGTCCGCAAACGAACTACGCGTCACAAGATAGGACGAACGGATTGAATCCTTATCACAGGCGGTCCGGAATCAGCAGGGCTGTCCGTTAAACAGGCAGGGCTTGTACCGCGCGACGTCGAACTCGATATTTTCCTGGTAGACTTTTTCGTTCCCATTCACGCCGTCCTGATCCGGATCGTTAAACATCGTGTGGTCCCACCAATAGAACAACGGGAACTGCTCGGTGTAGTACACCGGATTCCCATAGTTACTCCTCGTGTAGTCCTGGACGAGACGACCCGTGATGTAATCGACCTTCCCATCGCCATGCAACGAATACAGCATGATGAATAACCGCGATTCATGATCGTATAACTCGTCCAAACGGCTGTTCAGGTCCGGTTCGAGGGGAAGCGGTTCCAATGGCCAAGCGGGAGTAGCCGGAAGAAATAGGATCAACGCGAGAAGCAGACTGGCGGCAATGCGAAGATTCTTCATGGTTCAGGGATCCGACCAACGCCGTAGTTTAGGCAATTGCGTTCATGCTACCATTCAGATATACCTCGTTCAAGCGCTCGACTGACTTTTTCGCGCCCCCGTCACCTTGCCGATGGAAGGCGTGCCCACTTATAATCCCACACGATGTCGACCAGCACGCCACGCGCATCTCTGCATACCTTGGGTTGCCGCCTCAGCCAATCTGAAACCTCCATGTTGGCCGATACCCTGGCTCGCCAAGGTTATCAGGTGGTGGAATTCGGCAAGGAGACCGACCTCCTCGTCTTAAACACCTGCTCTGTCACGGAGAACGCCGAAAAAGATTGCCGGTATGCCGTGCGCAAAACGTTGCGTCACTCGCCGCATGCCTTCGTCGCGGTCACGGGTTGTTATGCCCAGACCGGTGCCACGCAACTGCAAAAAGTTCCCGGCATCGACCTGATCGTCGGCACACAGTTCAAAATGAATCTCCCGGACTATCTCCCGTCCCCGGCCAACCTCCGGAAACAGCCGGAGCCGGAACTCCGTCATAGTCGCACCATCGATCGAGAAGACTTCGTGCTGCCCGGCACCGCCTACTCCGACTCGACACGCGCCCTGTTGAAGATTCAAGACGGATGCGATTTCATGTGCAGTTTTTGCCTGATCCCCTTCGCTCGCGGGCGAGAGCGCAGCCGCACCGCCGACGATGTGTTGCGGGAAGCCCGTGAACTCGCGGCTCACGGTTATCGAGAATTGGTCCTCACCGGCGTGAACATCGGCCGATACTCCCATGGAGGCCTCGGGCTGCTTGAGCTTCTCCGGGAACTCGAGGCGATTCCCGACGTCACCCGGATCAGGATTTCCTCGATCGAACCCACGACGGTCCCCACCTCGTTGCTTGAACACATGGCCGCCTCGACAAAACTCTGTCATTACCTGCATCTGCCCTTACAAAGCGGCGATGACGGAATCTTGAAGGCGATGAACAGACGCTATGACATCCAGGAGTATGAGGAGCTGGTCGAACAGGCCCGAGCGCTGATGCCGGATCTGGGATTGGGAACGGATCTCATGGTCGGATTTCCCGGCGAAGATGAGCAGGCCTTTGCGAACACGGTCCGGACTGCCGAGAGACTCCCCTTTTCTTATTTCCACGTGTTCAGCTATTCGTCCCGACCAGGTACGGCAGCCCTGCGCCTGGAGGACCGGATTCAGCCTGCCGTCATTCGGCAACGGAGCAGGACCCTTGCGGAACTGTCCCGCGCGAAGACGTTGACCTTTTACCAGCAACAGATCGGCCGCACCGTCTCCGTCCTCTTCGAACAAGGGGAACGCGACGGGTTTCGCACCGGTACCACGGCGAACTTTACCCGTGTGGCTGTGGCAGTCGAGTCGGTCTCAGCCGGTGCCATGCACGATGTCACCGTCACCGGGATCATGGATGGTCTGGCCTATGGCCACCTGGTCACTCCACCCGACACTCGCTCATATAGGCCCCTCTTATGACACAGCCCCATAAGCCCCATACCGTCCATATCGAAACCTTCGGCTGCCAGATGAACGAATACGATTCGGAACTCGTCCGGTCGTTGCTCCGAAAGGCGGGATTTCAGTTCACCGAGGATCGCGAGCATGCCGATGTCATGCTCATGAACACCTGCGCGATTCGTGAGAATGCCCACAACAAAGTCTACGGGCATCTCGCCGAACTCAAGGCCGTCAAGGAGCAGCGCCCGCTGGTCGTCGGGGTGCTCGGCTGCATGGCCCAAAACCTCAAGGAAGAGTTGACGGACAAACAGCCGCTCGTGGACGTGTTGGTGGGCCCGGACGGATACCGGCAACTCCCCGGACTGCTGACGAAGGCGCTGCACGCCGAAGAACAGGGACTCGCGCGACGGGGATTGGCCGTGGATCTGTCGGAATATGAAACCTACGACGACATCCTGCCCGAGCGCGACGGTGGCAGCAACGCCTGGATCGCCATCATGCGCGGCTGCGACAACTTTTGCAGCTTCTGCGTGGTGCCCTATACGCGAGGACGCGAGCGTTCACGCGACCCCCAGGGGATCCTGCGCGAGGTGGAGAAGTCGGTCGAAACCGGTCATGCGCAGATTACGTTGCTCGGGCAAAACGTGAATTCCTACCGGTACGAGGACTGGGACTTTGCCCGCCTGATCCTTGCCGTGGCCGAGGTTCCGGGAGTCCGGCGGGTCCGCTTTACCTCTCCGCACCCGAAAGACTTTCCTGCTGCCCTGCTCGACGCCGTCGCGGGCCATCCGAAGATTTGCAAACACATCCACCTCCCCCTGCAGTCCGGCAACGACCGAATCTTGGAACTCATGAATCGTACCTACAGCCGAACAGAATACCTTGATCTGGCCGCGCACATTCGCCGCCGGCATCCCGGGATCGCGCTCACGACCGATATCATCTGTGGCTTTTGCTCGGAAACCGAAGCGGAGTTTCTGGATACCTATCGGATCGTCCAGGAAGTGCAGTACCACTCCGCCTATGTGTTCAAGTACTCGGAGCGGAAGAATACCATCGCGGCGCGGAAGTTCCCGGACGACGTGCCGGAAGCGGTCAAAGGCGAACGGGTCAGCCGCCTGGTGGACCTGCAACGTCCCATCACCGCCCGCCTCAATCGAGAGTTGATCGGACAGACCCTCCCGGTGATGGCCGAGGGCGACTCGAAACGCTCCTCCGATCAATGGATGGGCCGGACGGATACCGGCATATTCGTCATTTGGAACAAGAGCGACGCCCCGGCGTTCCTCGGCAGCATTCAACCCATTACTATCCTCGACGGGAGCGCCGCCGTCCTCATGGGACGATGTGACGCCGGTGCAACCCAGTCGTGAGTGATTGCTGTTTCCCCCAGAATTTGCTCCCCGATCTCTCCCCTGCCTCGGTATGTGCCTCGTACAGCCACCACAGCGGGTCTGGCATCGCAGGCGGACGAGAACATTGTTGCCCAGTCCTGTACCATCCTTGCCAATTTTTAGACGCCCACCACCGTCAGACTGACAGCGAATCGGGAGGCTCCGTTCCCTCCTTCTTCATCCGTTTTCAGTCCGCTATGCGAGTTCATCACCCCCTGCCTCGTTATGGAGTTGCATCGCGACGTTGAAACATCAATAGCTTAGACCTCGTCGCTCGCTACGCGCCTTCACGCGAGACTCGCAAGAGTCCGCTCCTCTGTCGACCCCTGAGAGCCGTCTTCCGCTGCTCCCTAAGTCCATGGAACAGGGCATAGCCTTTGCTTGGTCCAGTCTGGCAACCACATTCCATCAGATTCATCAACCACCGACCCGGGCCCCAGAGGACCTCCCATCATGAAGAAAGACACCACCCAGATTCGAGTCGAAGAAGCCCCTCGGGGTATGAGCCTGGAAACCATGATCGCCGTCGGAGTGTTCGGATGGATGGCCCTTGGTGTGGTGATGATGGGCTTGGGCATCTGGTAGTCGTTTTCTATTGCCGCTCCGCGCCTTCGTCATGAAGCCGCGCCACCCCGTTCGTCCTGCAGCGACCAGTCGAGAAGGAAGACCGTCATGCGAATTCACGACTCCCGCGCTACCCTCGCAAAGACCCTGAACTCCGGACTCCTCGGGTTAACTCTGTTGGGAGCCATGACCGCAGGTTGCTCATCAACCGCCGCCTCCGTTCAGCAAACAGCCGCGACGCACCCAGAGGGCTCCGTCAGGCTTGAAGAAGTCGCCGATTGGGAATTTGAAGCTCACCACCCCAGCACCATTGACATCGCCACCCTCGATACCCTGTTACGGGGTGTCATGATCTCGGAGGCACACACGGATTTGTCGAGTCTGCCCGTGGATGGCAGCAAGCCGATGAAAGTGTTCAGCGATGAGGACGCGTCCTATCTTGCTCCCCTGCTAGCCCAAGCGTTGTCCCAAGCGCAACCCGAATATGTGGTCGCTTTCCGTCTGTCCTCATCGGCAGGGTCAGGCTCTGAACCCACCGCGGGCACCCTTTACGTTCGGAATGAGCGGTTGTATTTCACGTTGACCGAGCACCACGGCTCGCTGGCGAAAGTCGAGTCGTCGCTGTTCAGCAGCGGAAGACCGGCGCGCATCGTCAGCATGGCTCCCGAATCAGCGGGGCAAATCGAGCAAGCGTTGCCGGCGATCACTCAGGGCCTGCCGCCGCTCAAATCACTCGCCATCGACTACAAGCTCTTTGCCAAGAATCCGGAACCGGCTCCTGCGGTGACGGCGGGAATGGTGGCATCGGCCCCCCAACCCGACCTAGGCATGGCACCGCGGATGGTGGTCGCCTCAGTAGCAGAAGAGGCACCGGCCAAGAACGTCACTGCGCCGCAACCTTCGGTCACAGCTTCCCCTGCGGCGCAATCTTCCCCCGCCGAGGAAGAACGCTTGACCGAGGCTATGCAGAAATTACAGGACGCGCGGGACGCCATGGCCCGGAAAGACGCCAAGATCACCGCCCTGCGGAGAGACTTAGAGTCGATGCGCACGCAGTTGGAAACGAAAGACAAGGAACTTCGAGCCGTGAAGAGCACCCAGCAGACTCAACCCAAACGTAACACCCGCAATAAAGCCGAACTCACCGTTCGCTGACCGCACAGCCTGTTCGCTCATCCCACATCGATCAGCTCCGGCTTCAACAGTACGATCTCCCGCGAGATCGGCGGCCTGAAATTCATACGGCAATAACACCCATAGGTGACATAGGTATCCTGCAGACAGTAGAGGGCAATCTCCTGGCCCTGCCCGTCCGCCCACATCTTCGCCACCTGCGACCCGCTGCCCGACTTGCTTTCCACGTTTAGGGCCCGCGCCAGCACATCCAGCTTGACCCATCCACGATTGTCCCAATTGCTCCAAATCGCCATGGTGTCGTACACCGGCTCGGCCCGAAACTTGGCCAGGTTGATCTCCATGGTCGGCTTCACCTGATGAATGATCGAGCGCTTCTTGATGAAGGGCAGGTCGAAATTCAAACCATTGTGCGTAATGAACAACGAGGGTCGGAGCTGCCCGAGATGGCTCCAGAAGCTGCGCAACAACTCGCGTTCGTTCCCGCCGTACCAAGAGGTGGCGCCCCGCGGTTCCAGGTTGTCGGAAAACTCCAGGAGGCCGATGCACACGATTTTGCTGAACGTCCCATCGAAGGAGGATTTTTCGTAGAGCTCATCGTCCAATCGGTGTTGCGCCTGCGCCTCTCCCACCGCGAACAAGTCGCCGCCGGTCTCCTCGAAGGCCGCCTCTCCCGACGCGAGCTGACGGCCAGCCAGCCGAGCCCAGTCCTCCCTGGTAGCTTGCACTGTTTCGATATCCAGGACCACTTTCATACGCCCCTACACCGTCCCCTCTCGAAGCGCCGCGATAACGGGCTGGTCGGCCGAAGGAAACTCGAACGCGGCCATCTCATGAGGATAGACCCATCGAAGCTCCGCGCAGTCCAACGCGATCGCACGACCGGCCTCGATCCGGCAGCAATAGAAATGCAATTCCACAACTTTCTCGGGATATTCATGCCGTACGATCCGAAAGGGAGTCGGGACGCCGATACGAACGTTCAACTCTTCCCACAATTCCCGCCGCAGACACTCCTCCAATGTTTCGCCTGGTTCCCGCTTCCCGCCCGGAAACTCCCATAATCCTCCCAGATGCGCGCCTGCCTTCCGACGCGCGATCAGGTAACGTCCTTCCTGAACAATGATGCCTGCCGCAACCTCGATCACTTCCATGATGTGCCGTGACGCCTGCCTCGTCGAGATCGAACCTGTTCACTGCGCAATGCTCACGGTCCGATGGAACTAACCGTAAGATTCAGGCGGGCCGTTTCTTTCGATTGAACGGTGAGCATTAAACACCTGTCCCCTCGTTACTTCCTGCCCTCGAACGGATAGGTCTTGCAGAAGGTTTTCATCGGACAGAGAAGACAATAAGGATCACGCGCCGTGCAAATCGTGGCGCCGAAATCCATGATGGCTTGATTGAAGTCATACCCCTTGCCGCGCGGAATCAAGAGTTCAGAGAGCTCCCACAGGGCGGCTTTTTGCGCCTTGGGTTCACCCTCGGCGATGAACACACGGTGCAATAGGCGGATCACGTTCGTGTCCAGGATCGGGGCATCTTCGTTGAATGCAAAGGAACGAATCGCTCCGGCCGTGTACCGTCCGATTCCCTTGAAGGACAAGAGCTCGTCCGCAGCATTCGGCAAACGCCCCCCGTAGCGAGCCACCGTTTCACACGCGATGCTGTGCAACCGTTCCGGGCGGATGTTGTATCCCAGCGGATACCAGGTCTGCTTGACCTCCGAGACAGGGGCCTCGGCCAACTCCTCGAACGACGGATATCGTTCCAGAAACTCGTGGTACTTCGGAATCACACGATCCACTTGAGTCTGCTGCAGCATCACCTCCGACACGAGGATGTGATAGGGGTCGGAGGTCTTTCTCCACGGCAAATCACGCCCGTACTCCTTGTACCACTTCAACAGCCGCTGTTGAAAACGCTGCTTCTGACCGCGCGCAAGCGTAACGGAGGACTGCGGCGACTTCTTTCTACGTGGCCGAGATTTCTGAACGCGAGACTTTGTAGGCATATCAGTTGATGACAGGTGGGCGCATTCTAAAAGGCAGGAATCGGAAAATCAAACGATGGTGAACCGCAGGGCCCGGTCTTGGGTCGGTCGGCCTTTGACCCGACCCTGCAGAACCACCGACCGCCACTCCTCTGGGGTCTCGTGACAACGACTATTTCGACGAAGACTGGCCTCCCGATCCTTTCATCGGTCGGTCGGACTTCATGCCCGAGCCTCCATCCGCGTCTTGTGCTCTGGACACGGCGCCGGACGCCTTATCCTGTATGGCCATACGTTGCTGCAATTGCAATTGCTGGTCGCCAAACGCCGCCGCCTTGCTCAGCGCCTCATCCCCGACTGCGTTATCCCGGCCGGGATCATTGGCAAGCGCCTGACCCTTAACTGGGTCGGTCGCCTTTCCCATCGGGTACCCAGGATGGTTCGGCAACATGGAAGGATTAGCGAACGCCGTAGCGGCAACCATCGCCCCGGACAATATGAACACACTGATCAAGATTGATGCTTTCATCAAAGACCTCCTTGTCATGCGAGTGAACGCAGCGCCCCGGCTTCATTGCCGGGAACCTGCCGGAGATGCACGGACGGAGGGGAGAGAAAGATAGGGGGAGTGACGGAGCATCTCGTGAGGTGTCATAACGACCTCCTAAGATATATTCAGCTTGCACCTCCTGCATCCTGTAGTCAAGGCCGCGCAAACCGGCTCTGATGAACGACCAACTATCAACAGGCATCCTGTTTCCTGAAGCGCGGGCACGGAGGCCTCAACATGCGACCCTGAGGTCTCGTCTTTCTCGTCTTTCTGCCGCTTTCCGATCTGCAAATAATGTGAGGCGAGGTTACTGGGTGCAGTCCTAGGGATATCCCCAGCTCCGTATGGATGGAGACATTATCCCAATCGCGCTCACCATGAAAGGCATGGTATGTCCTTCTATCGAAACAATCGTCGCCGCACTCGTTACGCCGCTCCCAATCCAGCGATCACGAGGTCCGTTCCCGATATTGGCGGCGGTGCTGTGCGCATCACCATACCCCGCCGGACCCGATCGAGCGCTGCAAGGCAGCGCGAGGATTCAACTCAAGCAAGGATGCCGACCATCACATGACCATGACGGTTCACTATCGAGTGTCTCTCTCAACGGATTCGTCCGTAAGCGGGGAAGGTCGGCTCTTGGATCTCTCGGTGGAAGGCTGCCGTATCGAATGCACGAGTCATTTGCCGGTTAACACCTACCTTTCACTGAGACTGCTCATTTCGCCTCAGGAGTTACCGATCTTGGTCGACCTCGCAGCCGTGCGATGGACCGGTGGAACCACTTGCGGCGTCCATTTTCTCTCCATCCAGCCGCTCCAAGCCAAGCGGCTGCAAGCGTTCCTCACCGCTGCTAACCCGCTGAAAAAGCCGCCTTTTCCTGACGTCGACTGACGCATCCGAGGCCCCACGCTGTCCGCCGGAGCCTCCTTCCGGCACGTGTCCTTGCCTTTTCCACGCCGCTCTTGCATGCTGCTGGCCGTTTCCTCGCCAAGAGGAGGCCAGAATGAACGTGCTATCACCAACCCTGAGAGAGAAATATCCCATGAACGAAGACAATCAGACTCGACGGATCGACGTGTTGGCGATCGGGCTCTTCGGCTTGGCAGTTGGCGCGCTGACCTTAGGAGTTGCCCAGTTGGGATGGATTCAGCACAAAAACATGGTCGGAGCCCTTGTGATCGCGCTCATCTTCGGCGGGGTGGTACAGCTCCTGGCCGGCATCACCGATATTCGCTATAACGAGCAATTGGGCGGCACCGCATTGACGATGTATGGCTTTCTCTGGGTAACCCTCTGCACCGTCAAACTTGTCAGCACCAGTTCGACATTCCAATTCGACGCCGTGCTCTATGCGCCCATCAACCTGGTATACGCAGCTTTTTCGGCGGTCATGGTCTACTTGACGGCCTACCGGAATCTCACACTCAGCGCACTGCACGTCGTCATTACCGTAACCTTTCTTGCGACGACGTTTGCCAGACTCGACTTCATCAGCGAGTTGCTGCCCGGATGGGGACATCTGCTCGTTGGATTGATGGCCTTCTATCACGCCGTGGGCAGTCTGACCCAAGCCTTCACCGGCCGGGCTATTCTTCCGCTCGGCCCGCCCTTGTTGTTTCACGACAAGAAATCCCTGCACGCCATGACAAAGGTGGTGTAACGTCCCTCACCATTCTGCGGCCAACCGATCCACCACCAGCTGATGCACGGCCGCCTGCGGCCCGAGACAGGCCAAGTAGACGGCAGTTTCGGCAATGTCGAAGGGATCGATCTTTTCGCTGCGCGCCCGCTGCTCGGGCGTGGCATCCACCAATTCATCCGCCACTCCGCCGGGACAAATCGCGCTCACTTTGATCCCGAGGGCGCGGCCCTCGTCCGCCAGCGCCTTGCTCAATGCCATGATCGCGTGTTTTGACGCGCTATAGGTCCCGGTGCCGTTCCAGGCCTGCACGCCCGCCACGCTTGACATGTTAAGGATCGTGCCGCTCCCCTGCTTCTTCATCTGCGCGAACCCGGCGCGGCAACAGAAAAAGGTGCCGCGGAGATTGACGTTCATCACTTCGTCGAAGGCCTCGGTGCTGGTCTCAGCCAACCGGCGTCCGCCGAAAATTCCGGCATTGTTCACCAGAATATCGAGGCGCTGAAAGCGGCGGACGGTGTCACCGATCAGCTCCTCCACCTGCGACTCATCCGCCACGTCGGTCTGAAGCGGGACGGCAATGCCTCCCGCCGCTTCGATCTGGGCGACGGTTTCTTCACATTTATAGAAACGCCGAGCCGCAACTACGACGGTCGCCCCTTCTTGCGCAAACCGGAGCGCGATGGCCTTGCCGATCCCGCTGCTGCTGCCGGTAACGATCGCAATTTTGCCCTTCAGTCGTCCCATAGGTCCTCCTCTGGTCACAGATTTCGCTGAGCATCCGTCATCTCCCGTCCACACTTCCGCGTACGATACAGCGGAACCAATGGTGGAGAAAGAACCTAGAATGGATCGCCATCCTACGGGATGGTGAAGAGGTTCGGCGGACCTAACGAGGGTTTTGCTCGGTCGGATTCTCGATGCGTGAAGTGTGGCGGTCCACGTTATGCCCGAGGATGTGGCCCACCCGCTCAAGCACGTCATGTTCAGCCGCTTCCCGCGAGGCACAGGGCCCGGAGGTGACAGACTGTTCGTCACTGTTTTCTCCGGTCCCACAATGGACGATGCCGTCCACGGTCCAGCGACCATCGCCGACTGCATGGAATGTCAGACGCACATCACAGCCGGTGATGCGGATATTCTTCGTGTCATTCGACATCGTCTCACCCTCCCTCGAACCCCGGAATCAGGACCGTGCCCAATAATTCAGTATAACGCCGCAACCTGACACAGCATACTAGGAGGACCCCCCGCATCCCGATGGCGGTTCATCGGGTGGAGAGCGGTCGATATCGCATCAATCAGAGATGGTGCGTGATGAATCCCGACTCACCCAATGCGGCATGGGCCACGTCGAGCAGATGGCGATGGTGCGTGAACAGCATGACCTGGCTGCCCTCGGCGAATCGAGCCAATGCCCGCAGGATGTTGGCCGCGCGCGCGTCGTCGGACGTGATGAGTGTGTCGTCCAGCAACAGAGGCATCGACGGATGGGAAGGCCGCCGCAATTCCAGCGCCGCCAGCCGCAGCGCCAGATACAATTGATCAGCGGTGCCTTCGCTCATCTCCTCAATCCCGATGGCCGCCCCGCCGGCTCGTTGTGCGCGCAAGACCGGACGGTCTGCACGCTCGTCCGTTACGAGCCGGTCGTACGCGCCGCCCGTCATGAGCGAGAAGTAGGCACCCGCGGCTGACACCATGGGCGCCTGCGCCCGTTCACGAAACCGGTTCAAGGCTTCCTGCAGCAACGCGCGCGCGAGTTTCAGTCTGGCCCATGGCCTGACCGCCGAACGATACCGCGCCGCCGCGGACTCCATGGCCTCGCGAGCCTGCGCCGCCCGGTCGGACGCGTCGATCACTTCCAGCGCCCGCCTGGCCTGTTCCTCGATCCGCTGTGCCGAAGCCTGGTCCTGTTCAAGCCGCACGATCTCGCTGCGACAACGCTCACGTTCACTTTCAAGGGCGAGCACATCCAACCCAGCAAGGCGCGTCCGTAACTCGCCTTCCGACTGAGCCGACGCGCTGGTCAATTGCTGGCGCAGCATGGCGAGTGATTTCCGTACCTCTCGCTTCTTCGACGCCTGTTCTTCCAATTCAGGCAGCTGATCGATCGTGGCTCCCTTCGCGCGCGCGCACAACCCCGCCAGCACTGCCGCCTCCGTCACCTGCGCGGCGGCGGCCTGGCGCTTCTGCTCCTGGGCCCTCGTGCGGTCGCGAATCACGGCATGGCCCTCTTGCTGGTGTTGCCGCGAAACGGCCAATCGCTTGCGCAGACGATCAGAAAAATCATCCAGGACCGTGGGAACGGCCTCGCCGAGTAACTCCGCCACCTGCGTCGCTTGTGTCATGAGGTCGTCGACCACGGCCTCCAGTTGCGCCTTCCGTTGTTGCGCATCCGCCAGCATCGACGCCTGTCGCGCGAGTGCATCGAGCTCATCCAGCCGAGACTTCAGTGCGTCCGGAGGCACGTCACCCGTCAGAAACAACCGCGCATGCCAGGCCTGCAAGGCATCCACGTGGCGCCGGCGGTCGGCCGCGGTCTCGTCGAGCTGTCGCCCGACCTTTTTGCGCTCGATCCGTTGATGATGGGCGGTCTTGAGACGAGCCTGCTGTTCGGCATCCGCTTCGGTTGCCGATTGCTCCCATCGCACGGCGTGGTTGATCAACAGGGACAACCCATCCGCCCCTTCCGCGTGAGCCAGAGCCATGGAATGTCCGACGATTCGCAGTCCCTCGACGATGCCCGCCGCCGCGCTGTCCGCATCGGCCAGCAACCGGTCACGGTCGGCGCGCAGCGCCGTCACCCGTTCGACCAGCTCCAGCGCCTCATGCCGCCGTCCCTGCCATTCACGCAACGACTCCGGATCAAGGTCGGGCAGGCCGGCCCGGACAAGATGTTGCGCCCACGCCGCTTGTATTCGGTCTCGGTCGGCGCGGAGCGCAGCCATGTCGCCGTCCAGTTCCTTGCGGCGCAATTCCATCTGTTCGATGCGGACCGAGCATTCTTCCAATCCCGCCGCGCGTTTCGTATCGGCGCGGAGTAGATCCGCCTGCCGATCGGCTTCGCCGACGGTTGCCTCAAAAATTTCTGGTAACGCCTTGACGGCATCGAAACCCAACGGCAACTGGTCCGTCCCGCTGGTCCGGTCGATAAAGGTGCGGCGGATCGCGGCCCACCCCTCGGTGCGTCTGGCGCGAGCCTGGCGCAATGTCTCCGCCGTCACCACTTCACCTTCCGCCGCGAGCTGTCGTTGCCGTAGGCGCTGGCCGTCGAGATCGCGTCCGACCAACTCGGATTCATCCCGCCGTGTTTTCAATTGTGCCTCGACATCCGCGAGGTCCTGTTTTGTCCGCGTGATGTGGGCTTCCAGAACCGGCTGACTACGGCGGAGCGCCTGCTCCGATTCGATACCAAGTTCGGACAGGGCCTGCGCAAGCCGGCCCTCCTGTTCGCGAAGCCGGCGGTCCACATCACGCTGCTGTCTGACCACATCACCCTGTGCCTGTCCCTCGCGTATCGCCGCCGCCAACGACTGCCTGTGAAGCGGATCCGGTATCGGAGTGGACCATGCGGCCGCCGGTTGCAAGGCTGCATCCAACGCCTCGGCACGCTCCCGATATCCTTCCAGCCGCTCGCCCAACAGACTCACATCAGCCAAATGTCCCTCCAACGCCGCACGGTCGGCAGATGAAGGAACGGCCTTCAGCAGCGTTCGGCGATCCACTCCCGGTGCGATCCTGGCCACAGCCAGTTCCAACTCGCCCTCGATCTTCGCGATGAGGCTATGCTGCTGATGCACGTCATGTCGATTCTGCGCGGCGGCTTCAACCCCGGAGACCAGCCGTTCGATGACTTCGGCATGGTCGAGCAGCAGCGGTTCGATGACCAGTCCATCCAACGCAGCAGCGCAACGCGCAAGCTCCGTTTCGGCTTCACGAAGATCCTGCTGCGCGCGGTGCAACGCCTGCTCCGCCGCTAACCGTTCCTCACGTTGCTGCTCGGACAAATCCGGAATCGCCGCATAGGAGTGGAGTGCAGCCGCCAGGCGGTCATGCTCCCGCAGCAAGGGCTCAACCGTGCGCAGTTCGGTCAATTCGTTCTCGCGTCGACGGAAGGTCTCCAAGTGCTGAGTGAGATCATCGAGGGCCGCCTTGGCGGTTTCGTGCGCACGATTCAGGGCCTGCCACTCAGCCGGTTTGGTCTGTGCCTGGCGCCAGGTCTGCCGCTGCTCATCCAACTGACGCCGCGCTTCATTGATCACCGCATTCTGCGCACGACCATGGTGGCTATAGAGCTTTTTCGCGTCGGCATCCAAGGCCGCCAGCAACGCCGCAATACCGGTGGTGCCTGCGCTGGCCTCAAACAGCGCGGATCCCAGATCACCCTCGCCGCTCAACAGGACCGCGCCGCCTTCGCGCAGGCGCGCATGATTCAACCCGAACATCGCTTCGAATTCCTGGCGCTCCAACCCCCCGGTCAGCTCCCGTTCCAACCGGCTGTCCACGGGAAAAGCAGGATCTGTCTGTTCCGTGCGAATATCGAGGCCGGCGAGGGTCGCCCCTCTGCCCTTGCGCCTGATCAGCCCGATCGACCGGCCTGCCTGATCGACGAAGATGCCGCCGATCCGCAGATCGCTTGCCGGGTGAATGAAGTCGTCAGGGCTGCGCAGCGGAATTCCGAAACGCAGGTCCGTCATGGCCCGCAACGCCGACGACTTCCCCGCTTCGTTCGGTCCATAGATCACATGCACATTGCTGGAGCCGGCGGAAAAGTCCAACGTCTTCCTGGTGAAGGGACCAAAGGCGAGCAGCAACAGGCGCGCCAGCTTCATGCCTCTTCTCCAGCGGCGGACAGGCGCGCCAGCACCGTGGCTTCCGCATCCATCATCAGACTTCGTAGTTCAGTGAGGTCGTCGAGACGCGGCACATCACCGGCCGTAACTTCCGCGGGCATCGCGCCCAGCAGGTCGCCCAGTTCACCCTGCGCTCGGCGCATCAGTTCCGTATCGTCGTTGACAATCGCATCGACCAGACGGAGCAACTCACCGACCGCATCTTGACGTTGGACAGCCTGGGCACGATCCAGCGGCATGGAGAGTTCGAGTCGGACCTGTTCGATCCAGATCTCCGCCACGCCGATGTCTTGAGCCGCCGCATACATCGCCGCGGCAAGCGTACCTGGTTGCGCCGCCTCGAGCCGATGCAACAAGGTCGATCCAGTCAACGTCACACGCACCGCATGCAGACGATCCGTCGTCCCGGCGAGCAGCGGCTCAATCGCGTGGGCAAAGGCCTCGTGGAGCGATTCCAAGCGATCCACACCATCGAGCGGCACCGCCAACTGACTCCAGCGCACCACATCCAGCGCGACGAATTCTGCCTCGAGCCGTCCCGCTTCCACCGTCACGAGCTCGCACCCCTTCGCCCCCGTTTCTTTCGCATGGCGGCCCTGCAGGTTGCCGGAAAAGACGATGCGCGGCTGTGCGTTCACTACCTCACGCGCGTGGACATGTCCCAGCGCCCAGTAGTCATATCCCTTGGCGACCAGCGTCGGCAGATCGGTCGGCGCATAGGTATCGTGGCCGGCTCGCCCCGTCAGACTCGTATGCAGCAGACCGATATTAAAGAAGCCCGGCACCGGCGGCGGGTAGGACGGAACCAGGTCTTCGTTCACCTCGCGCTCCGGGAAGCTACGTCCATGAATGGCCACGGACAGGTCATCGAGCCGGATCGTCTGGGCCGTGCGGCTGGAAAACACCGTGACATTGGACGGCAGGGTCAACTGCCGCGAGATCACCCCCTGCGCATCGTGGTTTCCCTGCACGATGAAACAACGGATGCCCGCGCGCTCCAACCGCACCATCTGCCCGCGAAAGAACAGGCCGGTGTGAAAGTCTTGCCAATCCTGATCATAGATGTCGCCCGCGAACAGCACGAAGTCCACGCGCTCGGCAAGCGCCTTGTCTACTAAGCGCTCGAGCGCGCTGCGAGTGGCGGTGCGCAACCGCTCAACCGGCGCACCGTCGTACCGATCCAGGCCGCGCAAGGGACTATCGATGTGAAGGTCGGAAGCATGAATGAAGCGCATGAAAAGATAGGCACCGCCGGTTTCATTAAGAAGCGTTGAAGAACGCAGCCGATCGTCAACCCAATCGGATCAATATGAGATCATCCTGTAGCGGGTTATATCCATCTCCGGACCTGGCTACGATAGATCACGAATGCCTCGCCGAACAGACGGGTGAGCGCCCTTTCCTCTGGCTCGATTTGGAAACGATTCATATACATGACGAAGCCGGGAAGTACTAGCCCGGATTATTCATGACTGCCGTCGCGAGGCGTTCGAGACGGAAGCCCGCCGAGACTGCTCGCACGTGAGGCCGACGCAGGCGTACTCGCAGTCCGTCGAGAAGGCTGAACGAGAACAGCCTCGCCGGGCGAGAGGATCGGACGCCGGAGCAGGTATTCATGAATAGTCCGGGCTGGGAAAGCCAGCGCGTTCGAGAGGAATATGCCCCAGCCGATCAGCAACAGCAAGATGCCCAGATACATCGGATTGCGTGTCAGTCGATAGACGCCGCTCACGACCAGCGCGGATGAGGAATCCGGCTTCATGGGATTGACGGTGGTCTTGGCACGGCTGAATGAAAACACACCCATCCCTGCCATGGTGATGCCGATAAGCACCGCGCCCGCTGCGCAGATGAGTCCAGCGGGAAAGGTGAACTCAAGGGCCGGCGTTGCCCAGGTGATGATCCACATGAATCCACCCGCGAGCAGCATGAGAGCCACTGGAGGAACTGTTAATTCCAAGCGCTGCATGGGATCAATTCAGTGTTTCGTCGCTGTCCCAACTTCATGCACCGAACCTCGCGAGAGCACACATGATACGCGAGCGACGAAGTCCGCTCAATGCCGGCACACATGGCCCTGCCTGTTGAGATCTGAGACCCCGCCCACCACCGTCCGGCGGGCGGGGCATAACCAGCCTACCGACCGGAACTTCGTGTGCGGCACCCACACTGGCAGTTGGTTTGCTCGCAGCGACAGGCCTGTGCCTGGCACCCGCAGGAACAGGATGCGCAATCGCAGGTTCCGCAGCAGCTCGCCTTCGCAGCCTGCTGCGTGGTGGACGTGTTCACTTCGGCCATGATGGGTCTCCTTTGAGATGCCAACGCGTAATTGCGTCGTCACAGAGGCTGACGCAGGACACTCGGAAACCTTACAGTCCGAAAAACATCGTGGTAAGCTGCCTCTATGAACTCCGAATCGAACCCATCGACAGCACTCTCCCCCGAAGCCCTTGCGCAGCTGGTGAACGGACACCATGAGTTCTTGGCATTCTTGGAACGGCGCGTGGAATCTCGAGCGGTCGCCGAAGATATCCTGCAAGCGGCCTTTGCACGTGGATTGGAGCGCGGCGGCGACGTCCGGGATGAAAAGGTCGTGGCCTGGTTCTACCGGGTTCTGCGCAATGCCGTGATCGATCACTACCGTCAGCGGACCACCGCCGCACGAGCGATGGAAACCTGGAGAAGGGAATTTCCGGATGTTCATGAGCCCGAAGCGGAGCTGCGTCAGGAGATCTGCCGATGCGTGTCTAGCCTGCTGGAGACCCTCAAGCCCGAATATCGCGAGGCCCTGCGGATCGTGGATCTGGAGGAAGGTAAACTGAAAGATCTCGCTCAGCAGTCAGGCATCACCGCCGAAAATGCGGCAGTTCGCGTGCATCGAGCCAGGGCGGCGCTTCGCCGCCGAATCGAACAGGCCTGCGGTACCTGTTCCGTCCATGGTTGTCTGGATTGTTCCTGTGAAGCAGCCGGCAACAATCAACATTCTGCGCCTTCATCCTCAGCTCCGTCTTGCAATTCCTGAGACCAGCCCCGTATGCTCCCCTCATGATAGTGGTGACACGATGACGGAGCCAACAACCCTATCCAAGCTGACGTTGGCCGAACTCAAGGACTTGGTCCAAGGGATGGTTGACGATCGGCTGCGCACATTGCTCGGCGACCCGGATCTGGGCGCGCCACTCGGCCAATCGGTTCGCGATCGCCTCAAGCAATCACTGGCTTCGACGGAACGTCTCACGGGTGACGACGTGGCCGACAAGCTCGGCCTGCGGTGGTGACATGCCCTGGTTCCGTTTAGCTTTCCGGCCCGATGTGATCACCGACCTGCGCACCGCGGACCCCGCCATGGCGCAACGCCTATTCGACAAGACAAAATGGCTGGCTTCCAATGTGGACAATCTGCGACACGAACCGGTCGCCACCGACCTGCCCGGCATCCACAAATACGCCGTGGGTGACTGGCGGATTTTTTATTCGATCGACCGAACCGAACAACTCGTGGACATTCACCACATCCAGCGCCTGGCGCCGACGCAAGGAGCCAGACCGGCCTGACCATGCTGAATCTCACGTGGACCGCCATCGAACGATTGCGTCAGCTGATTGAAGAACATCCGGACGATCCGGTCGTGCGGATTACGCTGCGTGACATCGATGCGCAACGCCTGTCCTTATCCATTACCCTGGAACCTGCGGCCTTGGAAGAAGACGAAGTGCAGCACATCGAAGGTTTGACGATCGCCCTGGATCGCGCGAGTGTGCACCGCACCAGCGGAATGACCGTGGAGTACCAGGCCGACAAGGGATTCACCTTCGCGCATCCCCCGTCGAACGACTTGGGGCTGATCATGCCCAGCAGCAACTAGCCAGGATGCTGACCCAAGCCGCCGGCTTTGTTCTCGCATCGCCGGACGACCTTGTTGAGCATCCTGCAGGACTGGAACAGCCTACGATTTCATCCGTGGAAAGACGCTGCCGAAATGCATGGAGAAGGTGCCACGGGCCACATCAGCGACATAACGTTCGAGCGCCTCATGGATCACGGGAAAGGCCAAATCCTCCCACGGAATGTCGTCCAGCGCGAACAATTGCACGTCCAGGCTTTCCGTGCCGGGCTTGAACTCCGGGGTCCGCATGGAGCCGCGAAAGACCATATGGACTTGGCTGATACGGGGCAGACTCAGCACGGCATACAGCGACGTGATCTCCACATCGGCATGCGCCTCTTCAAAGGTTTCACGGATCGCCGCCTGTTCGGTGCTCTCTCCGATCTCCATGAAGCCCGCGGGAAAGGTCCAATGGCCGGTGCGCGGTTCGATCGCCCGGCGGCACAGCAAAATCTTGCCTTCCCACTCAGGAATGCAGCCGGCGACGATTTTCGGATTGATGTAATGGATGGCCTGACAGGTATCGCACACAAACCGCGGCAGGTTATCGCCGGGAGGAATTCTTGTCGACAGCCCGGCCCCACACTCGCTGCAGAACTTCATTGCGGCTCCCAATCACGACGACAGAAAGACAGAAATGGATAGCACAAACCACGCCTTCTTTGCACCCTGCCCTCGCGGACTCGAAGCCGTCCTCGTCGACGAACTCACCCACCTGGGCGCTTCCGACGTGGAGGCCACGGCCGGTGGAGTCGCCTTTCGCGGTCCCTTCGCCCTCTGTTATCGAGTGAATCTGCAAAGCCGTATCGCCAGCCGTATCCTCCTACGTATCGCCGAGGGCTCCTATCGCGACGAGCACGATGTGTATGACGCGGCCAAGGCGATCCGCTGGCAGGATTGGTTCACTCCGCAACAGACAATCAAGGTGAAGGTGAGCGCGCACCACTGTCCGCTGAAGAGTTTGGATTTTGTCACCCTGCGGGTGAAGGATGCCGTCTGCGATCGATTCCAATTTGCACGGGGCAAGCGCCCGACGGTGGACACCCACGCGCCGGACATGCTGATCGCGGTGTACTTGGATACGACCACCTGCACCTTCTATCTGGATACGTCCGGCGAGCCGCTGTTCAAACGGGGCTGGCGAAAGTCGGCCGGAGATGCGCCGATCAGAGAAAATCTGGCGGCCGGCATCCTGCGCCTCGCGAAGTGGACGCCGGGCACCCTGCTCTACGATCCCATGTGCGGCAGCGGAACGTTTGTCATCGAGGCCGCGTTGATGGCACGCCGAGTCGCTCCCGGTATGGGCCGGCATTTCGCGTTCGAAAAACTGCTCGTCTGCGATCCTCGGCTACTGAACGATCTGCGTGCGGAGCTGCAGGCCGCGGAACTCCCTGTTGAGCCGGGCCTGATCCACGCGGCCGATCACAGCGCGCATGCGATTGCGTCGATCAAAGCCAATCTCACCGTCGCCGGGAGCAGCGAGGCCGTCACGCTTCAGCAGGGGGATGTCCTGCAGCTTCCCGCCCCGGCCGAGGCCGGCCTCCTCGTCACGAACCCTCCCTACGGCCACCGCATGGGAGAGGGGGAGACCCTGCGCACCTTCTATCCACCGTTTGGCGACCATCTAAAAAAACACTTCTGTGGCTGGACGGTGCACATCTTTACGGCCGACTTGAAACTGCCCGGACAGTTGCGCCTGGCCCCTTCCCGTCGTGTCCCACTCTTCAACGGGGCGATCGAATGCCGCCTCTTCGAATTTCGCATGGTGGCCGGCAGCCTCAGAAAACCACGCCCGCAGATCGGAGCCGCCGATCAGCGCTGATGGCTTATCGCCGAGAGAAGAGAGGACCTATTGGCCGATCACTTCCGGCCAGGAGCGAGCGTCCTAATAGGCAGACCAGTGGCTTTTTGCCATTTGATTTCCTGCCATCAACCATACGCCATATGCTTCGGATCCGAAGCTCCTCGCGCTGGAACACAGCTCTTGACAGCACGGCGAAAGACTCCTATTTTCAATCGATGGATATGACGTCATCCTCTCGTCACAGGAACCTCGAAGGCGTATGAGTCCGTCTCACGCTCCCCTCGAAGAACTGCAGCCGGAGAGCGATCTCTCCCTGTCACGCCTCATCATGGTCTCCAATCGAGAGCCGTACGAACATCGGCTGATCAAAAATCACCTGATCTGGGAACGAACGTCCGGCGGCCTGACGTCGGCACTCGATCCGGTCATGCGGCGGCTCGGCGGCACATGGATTGCTTGGGGCAGCGGCAAATCGGACCGCGACGTGGTGGACCAAGACATGGTCGTGGAAGTGCCTCCCGACGCCCCGACCTATCGGCTACGCCGCGTCTGGCTGGACGCGTCTGAGATCAAAGGCGGCTATCAGGGCTATGCCAACCAGGTGCTCTGGCCCTTATGCCATCTCACGTTGGACCGTGTGGCCTATCGGAAGTCGTTTTGGCACGCCTACCAAGCCATGAACGCGAAGTTCGCGGCGGTCGTCCTTGATGAGTTAGGCGACAAGTCCGGCTTTGTCTGGATTCACGACTTCCACCTGGCCCTGCTCCCCGGGCTGATCAAGGCCTCGCTGCCAAGCCAGCCGGTCGCGGTCTTCTGGCATACGCCTTGGCCCGGTCCCGACGCATTTCGCATATTGCCCGAACGTCGGGAACTGCTCGAATCGCTGCTGGCCAGCGACCTGGCGATGTTCCAGACGAGAAATTTTCTCCATTGTTTTGTCGAATGCGCAAAGGAATTCCTGGGCGCCGACGTCCGGAGCGATGGTCACCAGATCGACTACAAAGGCCATACGACGCGGCTCGTGGCCAGGCCGATCAGTGTCAGTTTTCAGGCTTGGTCCGAACGGGCCCACTCATCGCAAGTCGTGCGCGCGATGGATGTCTTGCGCAATCTGCATGTCTTTCAACCCGAGATCCGCATCGGGCTGGGCGTCGATCGCCTGGACTATACCAAGGGGCTCCTCAAGCGGTTGTGGGCGGTGGATGCCTTCTTCGAGCAGTACCCTCACTATCGAGGCCGCTTCACCTTCATTCAGATCGCTGTGCCGACCAGAGGCGATGTCGAGGCCTATCGCAGCTACCGTGAACTCATCCGTGAAACCGTCAACGATATCAATATGCGTTACGGCAGCATCTCCGACCTCGGAAGCCCTCAGGCATCGCGCTGGCGCCCGATCGAATTCCGTGAAGGACGCATCGGCATGAACACCTTGGCCGCCTACTACCGAATGGCGGATCTCGCCCTGGTGAGTTCCGTGTACGACGGCATGAATCTAGTCGCCAAGGAGTATGTCGCCAGCCAGGTCGACGAACAGGGCGTGCTGCTGGTGAGCCACCTGGCCGGCGCGGCGGAGGAACTGACCGATGCCTTGGTCATCAATCCCTACGACCTCGAGGGGGTTGCCGACGCCATTCGCCAGGCCATTGAAATGCCTGTGGAGGAACGCCGACACCGCATGCGTCGCATGCGGGCCTATCTTGAGACCCACGACATTCGGGCCTGGTCGGACGAGTGCCTGCGGGATGCCGGAAGCCTCCCATCCAATGACAGTCGCTCTCGTGAATAACCGGCGCCGGATTCCACGCGTCGGCGGAGTGGGCCTGTGATGGCAACAAGCTCGCCGCCGCTCCGCACCCCACCACTCAGCCCCTGTCTGGGCGTCCCCTACCAGCGTCGGACGAACACCACTTTTTATGGCATCCTGCATCGACCGCTGGGCCTGCTGCTCACCATGAGTCTCTGGCTTCTCCTCGGCGGCTGCGCACAACTCGGACACCTGTTTGCCGTTACCGAATCCGCCGACCACCCAGTGGATCGACAACAACAGGCGATTGTGACGCGGCTGAAAGCCGTCGTCGAGCCGGAGCTCCGCGATAACCTCACGAGGACTCTCCCGGCGGTTCGCGCAAGCCTGGCCGACCAGACGAACAAAATAGCCAAGTTCAAACAAGGCCTGGTCCTGCGCGCGCTCACCGATCCGTGGGAGGGCCTGGCCGCAATCGAGCAGGCCGGCCTCCTCGCGGCCACCGCGGCCGAGTCAGGCGTCGAGGGACTTCCGGCCGTGATCGACATCCTTGAAGGGGGCATGGATCGCACCGGCGCACCGTTCAGGCCGCTGATTTTTCCTGCCACCCTCGCGCGCGAGGACGTGCTCGGCTTTATCATGGAAGCCCTCGAAGATGCCTATCAGGATCGTGAACATGCGCTACGCCATCTGTCTCCGCAGGACCGGGAGTTCATCTTCACGCAAGCACGCCCCCTGGTGGAACGGTTCAGTCCCCAAGTCACGCCACCCATGCACCTCTCGGACGCCGAAGCCACGGCCCGATACGCGACTCTCCTCATGCAGCAGATCGACTATGCGTCGCTCATCAGTGCCGCGCAACGGTTGGCGCGGCTCGGCAATCGGAAATTTTTGCAACAATTGGATATTGCCTTCCACAATCGGAACCCGATCGTCCAAACCGTTTCCGGCATCACCGGAGATCTGCTCCTGATTGAGCACACGTCCTACGGACTGCTGGTGGTGGGAGGCCGGGGCCCGAACACCTACGACCTCGATCAGGGCGCCGCGCTGATCATCGATCTCGGCGGCAACGACACCTACCGCGGCCTTGTCGGTGCCAGTCCGAACGGCGATCTGGGCAACAGCGTGGTCATCGACCTGAGCGGGAACGATCTGTATCAGCCGGCTCCGCTGGGCCTCGCCACGGGTCGAGCTGGAATCGGGGTCGTCATCGACCACAGCGGCGACGATATCTACCGCTTGGCGCCCGGCTCCGGGGGCGTGGGCCTCGCGGGGCTTGGTATCCTGTATGATGGAGAAGGACAGGATATCTATGAAGGGAACCGGTTCACCCAAGGCGCGGCCTTCGGCGGGTTTGGCTTGCTGGTGGATCGCGCGGGCGACGACCGGTACACGAGCTTCGGCTATGCGTTGGGCTTCGGCGCTCCATTGGGCGTCGGCGCCCTCATCGATGTATCCGGTAACGATTCCTACGACTGTGGTGGGCGTTATCCCAGCGCCTACAATGAAACTGAGGCCCCGCAGGCGCAACCGCACGACGCAGCGTTTCAATACGATTGCTTCGGGCTTGGAACCGGATCGGGACTCCGTGTCTTCAGCAAACTCCCGGCGCAGCGCGCGCAGAGTTTGGCCGGTGGGTGGGGACTCTTCATCGATCTGGATGGTCGTGACCGGTATCACAGCGCCAACTTCTCTCAGGGGCACGGGTATTTTTTCGGCCTCGGCGTGAAACTGGATCTGCGCGGTGACGACGAGCACCAAGCCGCCCGTTATGGTCAAGGAACCGCCGCGCACTTCGGCGTGGGTTTGCACATCGATTACCAAGATAAGGACCGGTATGGCTCCAAAGGTCCCTTTTATAACGGGGGGGCGGCCTGGGACGAAAGCGTCGCGCTGGCGATCGACGGCGGCCCGGCGAGCGATTTCTATGACCTGCCTGCCTCGACCGGACTGGGTATGGCTGACCTCAGTGGTTGGGGACTGTTCATTGAAGAGGGCGGCGCCGACCAATACGCCGTCAGTCGTGGGCTTGGACTTGGTGCGGATGCCGGCATCGGCGCATTTTTCGACCTTGAGGGAAGGGACGATTATTCTTCTCTTCCTCCGCCGACCAACGGAGCCCGCCCCGAACGACTCAATCGAAAAACCTATATCGAGAACGCGGGCAGCCTCTTCATCGACCGCTGACGGGATGGCCGACAGGCCCGCCGGCTCCGTGCTCGCAACGTTCAGACAGGCTCCTCTCTGACACCGGCGCTTGACTCACTCTCTGCCGTGGCTATCTCAAAGAACGGTGATCGGCGCGAGAGCGGATCGCGGTAAATGCGATTCACCTCTAGCGTGACGATGAGCCGAGAACCTGGAGGATGACATGACTGATTCCAACGCCCCGATACTTACGAACCTGCCCATTGTCCCGTTGAAGCGAACCGTGCTGTTCCCCGGCACGATGATGCCCTTGACCGTCGGGCGGGACCGTTCCGTTGCGGCCGTGGACGCAGCCTTGAAAACCGAAGATAAAACGTTGCTCGTGGTAGCCCAGCGGGATGCGCAAACCGATCAGCCGACGCTGGAAGATCTCTATCCCATTGGGACCAAGGCCGTCATCAAACAGACGGTCCGTACACCGGAGGGGCATTACAATATCCTGATCCAGGGCCTGGAGCGTGTCGTGCTGCTGAAGCTCGACCAAGTCGATCCGTATCTGCAAGCCCGCGTAAAACAGCTGCCACCTCCGAGTGAGCAGAGCACGGAAGTCGAGGCGCTGCATCGGGCGATCCTGGACATCATCACCGAACTGCCGAAACTGATTCAGACGCCCGGCGTGCACGAAGCCGTGGCGGCGCTGGGCACGGAAGAAGATCCGGTGCTCCTGGCCTACCGTATCGCGTCGTTGCTGAATCTCACGTTGGACGGCGAACAGCAGTTGCTCGCGGCCGCCACCCGCGCGGATCTCCTGCGCGGACTCTATGCGGCCCTGTCCCGCGAGGTTCAAATTCTGCAGTTGCGCGACAAGATCGCCGGCGAAGCGAGGGAAAAGTTAGGCAAGACGCAGCGGGAATATCTGCTGCGAGAGCAGCTGAAGACGATTCAGCAGGAACTGGGCGAAAGCACGGGGGAAGAGGATGACGTCGGCGCGCTGAGAACGAAAATTCAAGAGGCCGATCTTCCCGAGGCGGTGCGGAAGGAAACCGATCGTGAATTGGCGCGTCTCGCCAAGACGCCGAGCGCGTCGCCCGAACATCAGGTGATCCGGAGCTACCTGGAACTGGTGCTCGAATTGCCGTGGAACAAGTCCTCGGAAGAAGGCCTGGACCTGTCCTATGTCCGCACGGTGTTGGACGAGGACCACTACGGCATCAAGGAAGTCAAAGAACGCATCGTGGAACATCTGGCGGTCTTGAAATTGAACCCCACCGCCAAGGCGCCGATCCTCTGCCTGGTCGGGCCTCCCGGGGTAGGAAAAACCAGTTTGGGCCAGTCCATAGCCAAGTCCATGGGGCGCACGTTTGAGCGCTTCAGCCTCGGCGGGTTGCATGACGAAGGCGAACTGCGCGGCCACCGCCGCACCTATGTCGGCGCCCTTCCCGGCCGCATCATCCAGGCGGTACGACGCGCCGGGGTCAACAATCCGGTCATCATGCTGGACGAAGTGGATAAACTCGGACGCGATTTCCGCGGCGATCCCGCGGCGGCGTTGTTGGAGATTTTGGATCCCGCGCAGAATCATACGTTCCGCGACCATTATCTCGATTTACCGTTCGATCTGTCCAAAGTGTTTTTCATCACGACGGCGAACACGCTGGAGACCCTCTCGCAGCCCTTGCTCGATCGCATGGAAATCATTCGATTGAACGGCTACAGCGAGCGGGAGAAGCGAGAAATCGCCCTGCGGTACCTCTGGCCGAGACGATTGAAGGAAGCCGGGCTGCGAGCCGAGGAGGTAAATCTGCCCGATACGGTACTCGACCATATCATCGGCCGCTATACCAGGGAGTCGGGCGTGCGGCAGCTGGAGCAAATGTTGGGCCGCATCACGAGAAAGGTCGCCGTGACCTTCGCCGATCGACCGGCCGACGCCCCGGTCAGCCCGGCCGAAATCACGCAACCACTCCTGGACGAGTGGCTCGGGCAGGAACGCTTCCAGCCGGAAGAGGCACGAAAGCACTTGCCGGCCGGAGTGGCCACAGGTCTGGCCTGGACTCCGACGGGTGGTGACGTACTGTATATCGAAACCACCCTGTTGCCAGGCAGTCACGAGCTGACGCTCACGGGACAATTGGGCGATGTCATGCAGGAATCCGCTCGCGCGGCGCGCAGCTACCTCTGGTCGCATGCCGAGAGCATGGGACTCGATATCTCGCGCTTCAAACGCAACGGGGTCCACATTCACGTCCCGTCGGGGGCCATTCCCAAAGACGGCCCCTCGGCCGGCATTACGATGGCCACCGCGCTGGCTTCGGCCTATGTCGGCAAGCCGGTACGCAGCGACACGGCGATGACCGGAGAAATCAGCCTGACCGGGTTGGTCCTGCCGGTCGGCGGCATCAAGGAAAAAGTCCTCGCCGCCCATCGCGCCGGCATTCGCCGGATCATTCTGCCGAAGGCCAACGAGAAAGATTTGAAAGAAGTGCCGCAAGACGTGCGGGATGAACTCACGGTCATTCCTGTGGAACGGATTGAAGAGGTGCTGCCGGCGGCGTTCAATCAGGATTCGGCGTCTTCGCCAGAACGAGGGGAACCGTTGGCCACCTCCACCGCATCGTAACACTTCGGGCTCCGGCTGCAAGGCCGGGGCCCATACGTAGAGCCCCGCGCGTGATCGGCCTGACCGCGCGGCATTGTGTCGATCCGCTCACGATCCATCCGCTTGCCTTGCCGTTCCGTACAGACTTATGTCAGGATAAATGTTCCTGGTCGACTCAGAGGCACGTCCTGCAACGATCGGAAGGAGATTGCCCATGCCGCCTAAAATTGACATCGGGGAAATCACCCCGGTGACCAAGACCGACGACGAATGGAAAAAATTGCTGTCGCCCGCCGCCTATAAAGTCTTGCGGCATGAAGACACCGAGCGCGCCTTTTCGAGTCCGCTCCACGAGAATCACCAGACCGGCATCTACCACTGCGCGGGCTGTGACCTTCCGGCTTATTCCTCGGAACATAAGTTTGACAGCGGGACCGGCTGGCCCAGCTTTTGGCAACCCATCGATCCCAAGGTGGTAGACACCCGCACGGATTCAAAATTTTTCATGACCCGGGTCGAAGTCCACTGTGCTCGCTGCGGCGGCCATCAGGGACATATCTTCGATGATGGCCCCAAGCCCACGGGACTGCGATATTGCATCAACGGCCTTGCGTTGAAATTTGTTCCAGCCTAAGTTCGCGCATGCGGGCCGACTCGATGATGCCGTCTGAGCAGCCGGCAGGTCATTCTGATACCAACCTGGCACATGGGCTGATGGACGCGGGGCATGGTGCGACGATCGAGAAGATCGAGTGGCTCCGCACCTCATCGGCGTCCTCGTCGCGACGACGCACCTTGCAATTTGTCGCTGAACCCTCCTAGACTGCCCACTGCATGGCGTCCTTCACCGCAATACCATCGCCCCTATGCCTCCTCGTTGGATTGACTGCCCTGGTCGGGTGCTCGCAGTCCTCCGAGGGCATCTCAACGAATCTCAATGCATGCTTGATCGTGACGGAAGCCGAGGTCGAGCTAGCCATCGGAACCCCCGTCACGCCTGGCCTGCCTCAAACTGATCGCCAGTGCCTCTACCAGGCGAAGCGCAATCCCCAAGAGACGGTGACGGTCGAGCTGAACCCCGGACCTGACGGGGACAAGAAAAGCCTCTTTCACGATCAGCGCTCCAAGGTCGGTCACCAGCCGATTCCCGGGGTCGGCGACGGAGCCTTTACCCTGCGGTCTCCCATCGGCGGCATTCAATTGACGTTCTTGAAGGCCGATGCGCTCGTGACGCTCTCTCTCTCCTCTCCAAAACAAGCGAACGCAGAGGCGGCCATGACCACCCTCGCAAAAGTGGCTGCGACCCGACTCGACGGACCACTTCGCGCACATCCCGCGACCGCGACGGAACCACGTCCGACAACCACCGCCTCGCAATGGACCGGTGATTGGTATGGCTGCCTGCCGGTCGGAATGATGTACGGGAAGGGCCATCTCGCCTTGAGCGAAGCGGGCACCTGGACTCTGACCACTGCCGTGCTGATGCCGGGCACAGTGACGGCGGACCGGGGACGCTGGGAGGCCGAGTCCTACCAAGAGATTCTGCACGGAACCTATCAACTGGCCGGAAGCGACCGATTCTCCACGACCGGAGTGCTGAGTGTGACCTGGGAGAAGCTCGCGAAAAATCAGGGACCGAATAAATTCGACCCGCTGCTCTGGCAATCCTTCGACACCAGCCCTCGCAAGATGACAGTCAAGCGGCTGACGCCGGTGGAACCGGCGCTTGTGGGAACCTGGGAAGGATCGGCCAAGTACGTCGATCGCCAGGAAGAATTCGTGTGGACGATCACCTCCGCCAACGTGTCTGAATTCTACAAGGCCACGATCCAGACAGGCCGGATCGAGCCGGAACAGAATCGGTTCCGCCTGCTCATCCCCCAGAGCAAAACCCCTCCCCTGTCGGTACAGGTGTTGGCTCAGGATAAGCTGGAACTTACCGACACGAGCGGTATGGTTTCGCAATGGCACCGGAATGAGAAACTGCTGTCGCGCTGCTAGCCTTCGGCCTCGGCTTGACTCGAATTTTTCCGCTCGCTAGACTGCTGGTATGAACCGCTGGCTCATCGTGGCACTATTCCTCGCCGCGCCCTTACTCGCGGCAGCGGACAGTCACGCCGCACCAGGCGAAGAACTACCCGCTCCAAACCCGACCGAATCATTCGACCAGACAATTCTCACGAATCTTCTGCAGGAACTCTACAATCGAGCCCAGGCCGCGTTACAGGAGTACGTTGAGATCGACGGAGCTCTGCCGCAGGATGGCCGGACACAGGAGCAGGCGGGACAGTTTCGACTCAAACTCTTTCCCCATGGAAAATCCCGTTCGCAGGAATACGTGACCGCCGAAGGGTCCTTCCGCCTCTCACCCGACCCTGGGCAACAAGAATTCACGCTTCGTTTTAAATCCTCCACAGGTCCACAGGCCTCTCAGCCGAACGACGACATCATTTAGCACCATCGCGATAGGGCTGGTGTCGGGCCCTGACTCACGTCTCTATCCAGCCGCTGCGGACGAATCCCTGCGTTCTCGTCAGCCTGAGCGGGCTAGGCCCCACGTTCCCGACGACAAGGAAATAGGGCGGAGATGTGCACCTGGTTTGTCGAATTGAATCGACACCGGTGAAAGGAATGAGAGTCGCAGGCTGCGAATCAACTCAGATGGGTGTCCGGCGAGGCTCCGCGGAAGGCCGACTTACTCAGCGCTACCCGCCGATGAGAAATTTATGGATCACATCCAGCGGCAACAGGCCGACGAGCACGGCTCCATCCGAGCGTTGAAGGAGCGGCACGCCTTGCTGCTCCGTCTCCACCCACTGTCCCTCCCAGGCTCGGAGGACCGGATCCACGGCCATGGCATTCGCCTCCGATACCTGCTCAGGGAGAAACCCATGACGTCCGGCCTCCCGCTGCAACACAACTTCATCGGAGAGATCCTGGCCCTCGACCCAGAAGAGTCGATACAAGGAGGACACAAAATCACGGGCTCGAAGAGAGTCGATGTGATGGGCGCGAATCGCCGCGACAATCGCGCGTCTGGTATTGGGCTTTCCCTGGGGCACCGTGATCGGCAGGTCAGGCGCCAGCCGACGAACCATCTCGACTTCCTGCTTCAATTCAGCCCCCATGCCTCCGGCCCAACTCACCATCGGCGAGGGCAAGTGTGGCGCGTGCTGCACACCCTGCCAGGAGATCCCATCCATCACCTCAAGCGTATGGAGACGCCCATGCATGGCGTAACAGAAGGGGCAGTTGAAATCGCTATAGAGCCGACAGGTATTCATGGCACTACCTCAAGATGAATGACCACTAAGCAGGCCGGGATGCTCAACGAGACTGTCCAGTGAGGCCACAGCCGCACGGTCGAAACGCGGCATCTCTCCGACACTATCCGACTGCGGGCGAATAGGGTACCCTCTCTTCACTGAACAGTACAACCGAGCAAGGGAACAGGCATGCCGACCGATTCACCAGGGAATAACCATCTTCAGCTTTCTGGAGAGCGCTTTTCTGTGGAGTATCAATTCCATGGGTCAGCCTCAGATGCGCGCAGGCGAGCAGATCTGATTTGCATCGACCAAACCGTCGAAGCCGCCGATCACGTCATTCCTCCCGGAGTAATTCGAGAGCAGCTGTTGGGTCATGTGGTTCATCTCGAAACACTCAGTCCCGAGTCTCACCGGGCGGTCATCAGTTTTCCTACCGAACTCCTTGACGGCACCATGAGCGCCCTGCTTCATATGACCTCCGGTATGGCCGGCCTGCAAGGACAACTCCGCGTCACCGACCTGTCGCTGCCCAACGAGATCGTCGCCCGGATGACGGGCCCGCGCTTCGGCTCGCAAGGCCTGCGCGACCTGCTCCAGGTGCCACGACGCCCATTGGTGTGCGCGGTGCTGAAACCGCTCGGGCTTCCTCCGCGGGAACTGGCTGCTCTCGCCCGGGAGTTTGCCCTCGGCGGAGTCGATCTGATTAAGGACGACCAAAGTTTGCGCGATCACCCCTTCTGCCGATTTGGGGAGCGGGTCGCTCGCTGTGCAGCAGCCGTCGCCGAAGCCTCGCGCCAAACCGGAAAACGCTGCCTCTATGCCCCGCATGTCTCCGGCGCCTGGCCCGTCATCCTGGAACAGGCCGGTCTGGCCCAGACGTCGGGGGCAGGGGCGCTGTTGATCTGTCCTGGCCTGACCGGCTTTGACGCCATGGCCTCGCTTGCGCAGCTCGCCTCGCTGTCACTGCCACTCATCGCGCACCCGGACTTTCTCGGGAGTCACTACGTCTCACCGGACAGCGGCCTCACTCCCTCTCTCCTATTTGGACTCCTCCCCAGACTGGCCGGCGCCGACGTTTCCATCTATCCTACCTTCGGTTTGACCTACCCGATTTCGGAAACCGATTGTCGGCAGATCGCCGCTTCCTGTCGGCGCACACTCGGCCCATTCCCGCCTATCTTTCCGACCGCTGCCGGAAGAATGACCGCGTCGCGCATTCGTGAGATGGGCACAATTTATGGTCGAGACCTGGTCTTTATTCTCGGAAGCGATGTGCGGCGAGGGCCGGCGACCATCCGTACTGCGTGCCAGGACTTTCTCCGACGTGTCGAGGCAGAGACATCTCAACAGGCCTGCAATGACATGATGTAAAAATTAATCTATTTAACGTAAACAATTGAAATATAAATTGAATAGTTACTGCTATGAAACAGCATTGCCCTCACCGGTCACAGAACCCATGTCGACTCTCGCGGCAGACGAGGCCGACGTGACATGGGTACCCGCCACTCCATCATTTCCCGTTGCTGCGTCAAGTTTCATCTTCCCCCATCCGATACAGTCCCTAGCCTGACGTCCTCATCAGGGACCGCCCGTTCGTCTGCAGAAGAAAGAACCATGGCCTTGGCCCGAACCTCCGACGACTCTTCCAAACTCGACACGTCTGGCACGATCGTCCTCCGGCCTGAGCATCTTCGACTCGGCATGTATGTCGATCTCAATTGCTCCTGGTTCCGGCACCCGTTCCCACGACGTTCCTTCAAACTGACTTCCCAAAGCCAGATCGCGACAATCCGTGGACTCGGGTTGGCCACCGTATTGGTCTATCCACGGGAGTCTGATTCGGATGCAGAGGTAGACGCGGACGGGACCCCGCTCGCGCCGGCTCCGGCCTCGCTGAACCCGACGACAGTGACCGCGTCGAATCAGGTCCTCGCCGAGCCGGATGTTCCGCCGACCGACGAGGAGCTGCCGACACACGGCGACTATCATCAGGCGGTGGAATTGGCCTCCGAGGCCTATCGCCAAATGCTGGATACGAGTTCGCAGATGATGAAAGACCTCACCACGGGGTCCGAGGAGGGATTGCGCTCCGCCCAGGGCATGATCGGCGGACTCAGCGCACTGCTGACCAATACCGAGGCCGCCGGCACGGTAGCCAGCGCCTTTGATCCCGAAGATATCGGCAATGCGAGCGTCCTCCATGCCCTCAATGTCGCCACGCTTTCCATGATGGTGGCACAGCATTTCGAAATCGACCCGGAGGCACTTCAACTGATCGGCATGGCCGGACTGCTGCTCGACGTTGGAGAGCAGCGCATCCCGCGCCATATATTGCAGAGCCGTGCGCGCCGCTCCGTCGTGGAGAATGTGAAGTACCAGCTTCACCCATACCTCGGGGTGGAAATGCTCAGACGATACCCCGGGTTTCCAGAAGAAGTGCTGGACGTCATTCGCTGTCACCACGAACGGCTGGATGGTTCCGGCTATCCCGAGAGGCTCAAGGGCGATCAAATCTCGCTCCCCACCCGAATCGTCAGCGCCGTCGATCACTATGATACCCTGGTCAACAGCCTCCATCCTGAAGAGGCCCTCTCGCCGGCGGAAGCCTTGGCCACCATGTATCGGCATCAAAACCAGCTGTTTGCCCCGGATGTGGTCGTGGCTATGATCCATACGCTGGGCGTGTATCCGCCCGGAACGGTGGTCGCGTTGTCCGACAACGCCCTCGGACTGGTGCTCAACATCAACTTCAAACACCGGCTCAAGCCCCTCGTGCTGATCTACGACCCAACCGCTCCGCCAGAACAGCCTCACACCGTTGACCTTTTGGAACAATCCGGGCTGACCATCCTCCGGGCCATGCCACGCGAGGAGTTGGCCCAAGAAGTGGTGGAGTACTTCCGCATCAAACGATGGACCGGGTATTTCATCCAAGCGTCCATGCGCACGGCCTGAACTGACAGGACACCAAGGCCTGACCCCACGGCTGGCAGCCATGCCGTGCAGTATGGTATTTCCCTCGCATGGCTTTGCCTCGTGTCCTGCTTCTCATTCCTCCGCTGACCCAATTGAATACGCCCTACCCGGCCACCGCCTATCTGACGGGCTTCCTGCGTGCCCATGGCTATGAGGCTGCGCAGGCCGACCTCGGCCTCGAAATGGTCCTCCGTCTCTTCTCGCGAGCCGGACTGGAGCAGGCATTCACGCGTATCAGCCGGATGGACCGGCCGTGGCGAGGAGAGATCCAACAGATCCTGGCGCTGCAAGACATCTACCTCGAAACCGTCGAGTCGGTGATCGCATTTCTTCAGGGAAAAGACCCGATGTTGGCCCCCCTTCTCGCCCGTCCGGGATTTCTTCCGGAAGGCCCTCGCTTTGCCGGTGATCGTCGGCCAGGACAGGGATCCCTCTCCTCCTCACCGTCCGACACTGCTCGACATCGCGCCACGCTCTACATCGAAGACCTGACCGACCTCCTCCACAGTACCGTCGCGCCCCAATTAGCCCTGAATCGGTACGCCGAGCACATCCTACAGGCCACCTCGTCATTCGACCCCATCGAAGATGCCCTGGCTCAACCCCTCAGCCTCACGGACGAGTTGTTGCTTGACGCGCTGTGGCCGCACATGCGCCGAACGACTCCCGATATCGTCGGCCTCACGGTCCCCTTTCCGGGCAATCTGTTCGGGGCATTGCGAATTGCGCAAGCGCTCAAGAGACGATATCCGGATACCGTCGTCGTCCTGGGCGGCGGATATGTGAACACCGAGCTGAGACGGCTGAACGACCCGCGACTGTTCCAATACGTGGACTTTGTCACGCTCGATGACGGCGAACGCCCGCTCCTCTGCCTCCTCGACCACGTCGCCGGCGGACGGCCGGATACCCTGCTTCGCCGGACCTATCTGTGCCGGAACAAGACCGTGCTCTTTCGAGACGGCAGCGTCGAACCGGACGTTCCGATGCACGAACTCGGCACACCGACCTATGCAGGACTACCGTTGTCCGGCTACCTCTCGATCCTCGACAGTTTCAATCCGATGCATCGACTCTGGTCGGAGGGGCACTGGAACAAGCTGACCGTCGCGCACGGCTGTTATTGGAAGCAGTGCACCTTCTGCGATGTCGGGCTGAACTACATCGCGCGGTATGAAATGACGCCGACCGACGTCTTGCTTGTGCAGATTACGGCTCTGATTCAAGAAACCGGGCAGCGAGGGTTCCATTTTGTAGACGAAGCCGCGCCGCCGGCGGCGCTGAAAGCCCTGGCCCTTCGCCTGCTGGAAACAGGGACGACCATTTCCTGGTGGGGCAACATTCGATTCGAGGAAGCCTTCTCACCCGACTTGGCAAGATTACTGGCGGCATCCGGCTGCATCGCCCTCACCGCGGGTCTCGAAGCGGCATCGGATCGCCTGCTGGAACGGATGAAGAAAGGAATCACCGTGGATCAAACCGCCCGAGTTGCGGCGGCGTTTCGCCAGGCAGGCATTCTGGTCCACGCCTATCTCATGTATGGGTGCCCCGGCGAGACCATTGCGGACACCGTGGATTCGTTGGAACGCGTGCGACAACTGTTTGCGAATAATCTGCTGCAGTCCGCCTTCTGGCACAAATTCACGGCCACGGCCCATAGTCCGATCGGGCTCAACCCCACCGCGGAAGGCATCACCATTCTCGGCCCGGCATTCGGAGGGTTTGCTGAAAACGATCTCCGTCATGCCGATCCCGCCGCCACCTGCCCGGCCTGGCTCGGCGAAGGCCTGCGGGCAGCGTTGCTCAACTACATGGAACAGGTCGGATTCGATATTCCTGCACAACGCTGGTTTTCACATCCTGTTACGCCACCCCGGGTGGCGCGAACCTGGCTCAAGCGCGCGCTGAGCGCGTCTTCCCCCGCACCACTCACTGCCGAACGACGCTGCGTCTGGATCGGCGGCCGACCCGTAGTGCCCTCAACGGGAGCCGCTCGGATCAGAATCATTCTCCCGAGTCGCACCGACGATTTTACGATCACCCTGTCGTCCCAGCAGGCCGAATGGATGCTCCGGCTGCTCCACGAAGCGACTCCCGCGCCCAGCCGGACCAACCGCGAATACCCGCGTCTCGCTGAAGCGCGTCAACAGTTTCCGGCCTCTGGCCCACGCGGGTTCGATCGATTCAGCAAGACCACCCCCTGGCAGACGATTCGCCAAGCAGGCCTCCTCCTGGTCTGATGTCCTTCCTCCTATCCATCTGCCGGGAAATTTCTTCAATTCGAATTCGGCCCGCGGCGCCGTGTTTGAAACGCCGGAGTCCGGATTCACGGTCAGCGCAAACTCAGGATCGGCCACACCGGTGCGCTTCGGCAGCCTCAACCCCTCGTTCCCGAACAGCTTTCCATGTTCAGTCCCCAGGAATTCTGTACGGCCATCGACAGCAATATTGTTGATATGAAGTTCTTCGTTCCCGGCACGAATCAGCCCGGAGCGATGCGCTTCGCGTTGACCTCACACGGCTTGGTACTGAAATACGACGTTCCGACCGATACGAGAGCGTTGCTCTCTTGAGATCACCGGAGTCGCGAGCCGATACCGTCCAAACCGCGCGATGGCTGGCGCTGCTCCTGGACACCGGTCGACTGGTGGTCGGAGATTACCAGGCCGTCATCAACGATGCGTCCAAGGCGGAGAAGAACTTCAGCCCCGCCGTCTTCGAAACACACCTCACGACCAAATTTCTAGAGCGCACCGGCGTGGATCTTTCCAAACTCCCCACGGCCGCGGTACCCGACGTTTCGAAACGCACGCTGCCGATTCTGATCGAGATGGAAAAACAGGTGATCGCTGAGGCTCAAGGGGTCATCAATATTCCCGGCATCGGCTTCAAGGGATTCATTCCCACGACCTTCGCAACGTCGGCGACAAATCGCTTTCGCCGCCACACCGGCATCTATCTCCCTCAGACCATGACCGCGCCCAGAAACCCGCGCAACCAACTGGACGAGTATGAGATCGGCATGTTGAAGAAGTTCGCGGAACTGGGCAAGCTCGAATGGACAGGTGCCGCTGGGGGCCGCGGTGAGAATGAGGCGGAAGATCCCTGACGTGCGCTCCTGAAACCAGGCGAATACTCTCAGAGGAGCCGGCCCACAGGCCGGCTCCTCTGGTTTCTGCCACTCTCGAAGAGACGACTACTTATTAGGCTGAGGCGTCAGCCGAAGATATGGCTTCACCGCCTTGAACCCTTTCGGAAACAGGGTCTTGGCTTCGGCATCGTTCACCGCCGGAGTGATGATGCAATCTTGCCCGTCTTTCCAGTTGACCGGAGTCGCGACCTTGTATTTCGCGGTCAGCTGGAGGGAATCCACCACCCGCAGCAATTCGTCGAAGTTCCTCCCGCAGGAGGCCGGGTACGTAAGCATCAGCTTGATCTTCTTATCGGGTCCGATCACAAACACCGATCGCACCGTCATACTGTCGAGCGAATTCGGGTGGATCATGTCATACAGATCGGCGACCTTCTTCTCGGGGTCGGCAATAATCGGGTAACTGACCGTACAGTTCTGGGTTTCGTTGATATCCTTGGTCCAACCGCGATGTGAATCCAATGGATCCACACTGATGGCCAAAATCTTCACCCCGCGCTTATCGAACTCCCCTTTGATCTTTGCCATGTACCCCAATTCCGTCGTGCAAACCGGGGTATAATCCTTGGGGTGTGAAAAGAGAATTCCCCACCCCCCTCCCAGCCACTCGTGGAAATTGACCGTCCCTTCCGTCGTCTCCGCTGTAAAATTCGGGGCCTCATCCCCCAATCGTAATCCCATGGTTTCCTCCTTCAATATTCGGCCGAACGTGGTGATGATACTGAGTAGAGAGCAGAAAGACGTGTTAAGAGTACCGTTTCTGAGGAGTCCGGCGCAAGCGGAAGCTCCCAGGGACGGAGCCGTGACACCGGAGACACGCACCAACGACCGTCGGCCTTCTCAAGTTTTCCCTCAGGTATCCGATAAGAAACCCAGGTGCCGGAGGAGACCGCATGGAAAACACCAAACCCTCGTCCACTGGACTACGAATCTCCAACGATCCCATGTACCGCTTGCTTCGCGAGGGGTGCATCAAGGAATTCAACGTCAAACGAGCGGGAGGGGAACCGGTCGACCTGACACGCTGTGACCTGCGCGGACTTGATCTGCGTGGGCTGGAGACCGATGGATTGGATTTCAGCGAATGTTACTTCCGGCAAGCTGATTTGCGAGGCATCGATTTCCGGAAAGCTAAACTCGAAGGCGCGAGCATCAATGCGGCCAAGATCTCTGGAGCGTACTTCCCCCCCGAATTGAGCGCGAGTGAAATTGAACTCTCGCTCCTGCACGGCACGCGCATGCGGTACGGATCGAAAGTCTGACTCTTCCACGCAAAGTCACCCCCCCGTCAGGTTCAAACGGGCTGGAATCCTTTCCCCTTCGGATGCGGTCACCTCGGCCTCTACGAGAAAGATCCGGTCTTCGGACATCTCTCCCGTCGCCATCAGTGTTTCTCGGATCGCCTTGGCGCGGTCCTGCGCGAGTCTGCGCAATTCCCCCTCCTCGACCGTCATGGCCGGCACGAGTTGCTGCCGAATTTCTTCCGCCGTCAGCACCCGCTCGACGGACTCTCCTCCGGACACCTGTGTGCGTTTCGTCGGTTGTTTGCCTAATTTTTCGGCATACAGGTCGCCGAGCAGAGCAAGCTCACGGTCTTTCGAAAGCGTGGCTTGCAGATTGGTCTTTCCGCCTTGCGTGAAGCGCCGCTGCAATTCAGCCTCCACCTTCGAGGTGGCCAAGGCATCCCGGTCTCGCTTGGGATCCGCGGTCCCGATGACCTCCAGACGTAAAGCCGGCCGCTCGTTGAGTGCCTTGATCAACGTTTCGACCTTCTCCCCTGCCGCATCCTCGATTTCCTTGCTGCCTGGCTTAAACCCGATGAACTGCAGTTCCTCCCCGCTGCCTCCTATCAAACTCCCCAGCGCGGCGAATGGAGAGGTGGCGACTTTCGTAATCAAGTTGACCAACGCATCGAGCACGACCTGGCCGTAGTGAAAATCCGGCTCGCTGAGATCTCCCCGCACCGGCAAGTCGATGTCGATCCGCCCACGCCGATCCTTGAGCAAGGCGACCGCCAGACCGACCGGCAAGTTGGTCGCATCGGGACTGTCGGTTTCCTTACCGAACGTGAGCTGATCGATGAGCACGTCGTTTTCCCCGACCAATTTCTTTTTCGACACCAGATACTTCAAATCCAGAGAGAGCTTCCCTTTGGTAATCGGGAATCCGGCATATTTGCCCGCATAGGGTGACACCGCGGTCAGATCCATGCCATCGAGCACCACCTTGAGATCCGTATAGGTCAGCTCACTGAGCGGATTGATCTTGCCTTGTATCTTGAGCGATGCCACCCGATCCACCTTCCCGCTCAACGAGACTTCGGCCTTGGCCACCTGTTTTGAGGACAGCCCCTTGATGCTGCCGCGGAGGTCGGAAATCCCGGTGGTGACGGTCGGTTCGATGGACTCGTCCACATAGGTGGCGGACAGGTTCGACAGCGTCACGACGTCGATGGAAATCGGAATCGGCGGCGGTTCTTTCTTGCCCCCTGCTGTATTCACCGGCTTGGACGGCTCCTGTTGCGTTCCGACCTGCTCAGGGGAACGCAAAGCACGAGTAACGTTCATCGTCCCGTCTTCGGCCGTGACCAATTGAATCGCCGGATCACGCAGGGCGATCTCCCCAATCTTGACTGTGGTGGGCGCCACTTCCAATGCGATCTGGCTCAGGTCCAGCGCGGTCCAACCGAGGAGTTTTTTGTCTGATGCGGCATCGGTCACATCCAGCTTGTCGATCCCGAGCTGTCCCTGGTACCGCAACAACGGTTCCGCCTCGTGCCGACTTCGGTATTGCACCTCGCCCTCCAATTCGAGTTCGCCCTCCTTCACGTCGAGCTGCACCATTTGATCGAGATAGGGTTGAAACGGCCGAAGGCCGATGTGCGCCAGGGTCAGCTTGAGATCGGCTTGAAGGGGGTCGATCTGCACCGTGCCGTCGATCTCCAGGCTTCCCAACTTGTTGAGCCAAAGGCTGGCGGTAATCGGAAGCGACCCTTTTGACGGCCAACGGATGTCTGTGACTGTCGCCTGCAAATCGTCGATCGCCAGGTTCATGGGAATCTTCAGGCTGCGATCCTCGAAAGCAACCTGTGTCTTCGCCACCTCCACCTTCTGCACCTCCACCGTCCAGGGTGCGGTATCCTCCGAAGCGGGCGGGTCGGTCTCCTTTTCTCCTGCCACGGGAACAAAGAGCCCACTGAAATTTATGGCCCCGTCCTGTTCCAACCAGGTCCTAACCTGCGCCCCTGACGTCCGAATAGTTCCGACCCCGAGGTCTCGTGCTGGGAGATCCAGACGAATTTCGTCGAGTTCCAACGATGGGAGGACAATGACCGGATCACTCACCCTGTCGGAGGCCAACCGAAAATCGGACAGCGCAATGCTTCCATCACTCAGTTGCAGATGAAAGGGGGTCGCCTTCATATCGAAACGATAACGCGCGTCGACCTGAACCGCGCCGCTCAGGATCTCGAAATGAAATTGATCGCGGATGCTCGGCCAAAAGGTGTTCAACTTCACGTTGGATAACGACACTTTCCCGGTCGATTGTAATGGATCGAGGTGGATCGCTCCTTCCCACGTCAGGGTTTCTCCCTTTCCGAATTCAGCCGTGAACGCATAGGCATTTTCTTCCCCCCGTCGGGTGCTGAAGTTTTGAAGGGTAATTTCGATCGGCACGACGTCGATCATGATCGGTTTTCGTTTAGTGTCATCCCGGTATTCGATGACCCCCTGCGTGATGCTCAAGAGGCGGATGTCGACGGGAGGCATGGACGAGTCTTCCGCGTTGTCACTCGGCGCCGGCGACTCCGCTCCCTCGCCCTTGTCGGTCGTCTGAGGGATCAGACCGAGGAGGTTGAGCTTGCCTTCCGCAGGAAGATGCACAAAGCCGAACGGAAAGGTCAGCCGAATCTCCTCGAACAGGTAGGACGACCGGACGATCGAGGTCGCTTCGAAATCAACAAACAACTCGCCGAACCCGAGCATCGGCCGCTGATTCGCCTGTTGAATTTCGAACTCCGAGACCGTCACGGCAAAGGTGAAGGGATTGAACGAGATCTCCTTCAACAGAACAGGATGCTGTAGTCGCTCGGACAGGGCTGGAATGCCGTAGGTCTTGACGGCATAGGGTACGCCGAAAAACCCCAGCAAGGCGTACAGTGCGATGAGCCCGCACAATACAATCAGCAGAAGCGTTCGATGGCGCGAAAGGAATGCCATAAAGATTATAGTCGTTGTGGTGCGCCCGGTTGGAATCGAACCAACGACCCTCAGCTTAGAAGGCTGATGCTCTATCCGACTGAGCTACGGGCGCACGCTTAGGTTCAGCGCTTCGATATCTGACTCTTCAAGTAGCAATACGACAGGTGGTATTCCTTTATCGACTTGGATAAACTTATCCAACTTTTCGGCTGCTTGCGTCAAGTCGCGCGCCTCACTCGCATTGCACCGCGTCCACAGCTTCTTTCCTTATGGTCGACCATCGCCAGAGCCGTGCGGGATCCACCCCTCGTGATCGCAGCCCGCATGGCCTCTCCATAATCCTCAACTCTTCGGCGATCGGCGTGACACTCACTCCAGGCGCCTTGCTGCGCACTCCCTCCCTCTGTGCTTCGTCGAACCCCTTCGCCGTGGTACCGTGACACCCTCTGGCCCAGGATGAGCCTTCATGGGGTGGTAGTCACATCGGGACACCCAGAGATGAAGCGACGACGGTTGATCTGACACAGACTCACACCTCTCCGCAAAAGGCGCATCTGGAAACGAAGACCTGCCTCCAGATCTATTGATCCACTCAACGGATCTGGAGTATCCAGGCAAGTAACGACAACTGTTTCTTGATACGCAGTCCGGGAAGATCGATCAGCTGCTACCGTGTGGCTTCTAACCACACGAGGGTCACGGAGGCAAGCGCAACGAGAATTCCCGATCGTGTCGGGTTCGGACGAAACCGAGTACAGTAGCAGGGAGAAAAACAGTCGCTCTGGTTAATTATCTATAAGTGGAGCGGTTGCGTGGCGTCATCGTTCGAACTAGCCCGCCCCTTCTCGTTATTCATGTGCCTGGGCGACCATCGTGACCAGAATTCGTTCCCCCTGAAACGTGGCCACGACTTCAGCCGGAAGCGACGAGGATCCCGTGCCATCGATGCGGAAAGTCATCGTCTGTGCGTCATACGTCAGCCACGCCGGTAGGGACGCTCCGTCCGATTGCGTAAACTCATTCGGGATCCCGCCGAGCTTGTGAATCAAAGCGTCAGGCAACGTGAACGCAATCGGTTCTCCCTGCTTCAGCAGGGTTTCTGGAATCGAGACGGAGACCACCTCGGTGTCATCGTTCGTGGGACGAGCCTCCCACTCCACCACCAACGCGTGAGTGACCTCTGATGAAGGAGAGAGGGAAGCCAGTTGTGCGTCAGGATGCAGCCCGACTACTCCCCCTGCCATGTAGTGTGGCAAAGCTTGGAGCCCGCTCACCGGCAAAGTCGATGGGGAACCGAACGGCGGCTGGTTCCCGCGGCTGTATTGCATCAGCGCATTGACGACACTGGTCGTACTTGTCGTATTGGTGACTCCAGTCGGGTTTGGAAATCCGGTAATGTCGGCGATCGTCGAGGTCTGGCCGGTAACAGTGTAGTTCCCGATATCCGCTCCACCGTACAGGGTCCCGCTGAGCGTCACGGATTTTCCGGTCCCCACCAGCGGGTCGGCAAACGCACCGACGGTACTGCTGGCCGTCAGCACATCACCGGCTACGCTATTGTTGAACGTCACACCACTGTGATCGACGGAGGCCGTCGTCGTGCCGTCGTAAGGCTTGCTGGCCACGGTGAGGCCGGATACCGTCACGCTGCGTGGCACGATCGCGCCGTTGGTACCGGTGACTGCCGCACTGCTGTCGAGAGCGTAGTTGCCGAAGTCAGCGCCACTCGCATGCACACCGCCGATGGTATAGCCGAGATTCGTGCCCACATTCGTCGTCGCGAAGGCTACGTTCCCTGTGGCAGAGACGGCGTCGCCGGTTTGCACCCCGGACAGACTCACGACCGTTCCGTTAAGGAGTTTCGTGCCGTCGTAAGTCTTACTCGCTCCGCTGGGCAGGACCGTCAATGAACGGGCATTGACCATGTGCGATCCAATGAGGGTCAAGGTATTGCTGAAGTTGGCGCTGGTGCTGGTCACGCCGCTGGAGCCGATTGCATGCACCCCGACCGGCAGTAGGCCTGCGCCGCTGAGTGTTGCGCCGGTCGCCCCGACGGTGAATTGTGCTGCGCCGCCCACTCCATCGGTAATGGTGATCGCGTTTCCGCTCGCACTCACATTGCCGCTGAGGTCCACGATCGTAGAACTACCGCTGGACAAGTATCGGGCGCTGGCGATGCTGTAGGTTGGCGTCGAGCCGTAGGTAGTAGTGACATTCGTAACCCGTACTTGCAACTGATCGGCCGGCACAATCGTGTAGGTACCGGATCCGAAGGTGATGGAATAATTACTCGACGTCAAGCCACTGGGCACGAGGACGTTGTTGTAGATCCCGACGCTATTGGTGCCGGAGTTGCTGCGCGCCATATTGAGGGTGCCGCTCAAGACCCCGCTCGTTTCGCCTCCGACCAATCCAAAGTATGTCACACCCGCATAACCTGCCGAGTCGCTTTGCGTGACGAAGCGGGCATCATGGTTGGCCTGTACAGTCAAGGGCACCCGTGTGATATCCGCCGTTGTCGTGGCGCTGCTGATGCTGAGTTGATAATTTGTCGCGAGGCCACCGCCCGTGCCGTCGGCAAGGCTATAGCCCGTGACGGTCACGGTCTTGCCCGTGCCGGCATTGGCATCAGCAAAGGTGGCTGAGGTTCCGCCGTTGAGACCCAACGTCTCGCTGCCGACGCCGGCAGTGACGCTGCCGGCGTCGCTGATGGTAGCGGCGGTGGTGCCGTCGTAGGCTTTAGTGTTGGCGGCGAGGCCAGAGACCGTGACGACCTTGCGAGTGATGTCGGCGGTAGCGGTGCCTGTCGTGCCGGAGAGGACATAGTTGCCCGCATCGGTGCCGGACAAACTGACGCCACTGACGTTCACCGTCACGCCGTCGGCGGCGTTTTTATCGGCAAAGGCTGCGCTGCGAGTGATCGTCACCACGTCGCCGCTGATCCGGTCGTCGCTGGAGCTGACCGTCGCCGTGGTGGTGCCGTCGTAGGGCTTGTTCGCGCTGGTGAAGGCAGGGGTCAGCGTCTTCTGGTTCACCGTCAAGTTACCATCGACATACGCCGTCGCATAACCCAGTTGGCTGGTGGCGCCCGAGAGGGTGAGCGCATGGCTGCCGACAATGGGATTGCCCGAGCTTGACGTGCTGCCTCCCACGGTCACGCTGGGTTGCACCGAGAAGGCCTGTACGGCTGTGTCACCGTTCTGTCCACTGAGGCTCACGGTAGTAGTGAGCGCGGTGCCATAGGTGACGATCTGGCTGTCGGCAGTCACAGTGATCGACGGTTGTTCGCGGTAGACGGCATTCAAACCGGTGGACAACCCCAAGGTGTAATTGGCGGCACTCTCGTCGCTGTTGTACCGAAAACGACCACTACCAGCGCCGATCAAACTGGTCAGACCGGTACTGCCTGCTATGCCGCCGCTCAACAGCTTGGCTGTGCCACCGCTGCCCACGCTCACCGTGGGGCTGCCGCTGATGAGAAGGTTCCCCCCCGTAGTCGTGCCCGCCGCTATGCTGCGGCCGGCGTTGAGCGTGAGCGCGGTCGCCGTGGTGTTAGTGGTGGTCACGTTCTGGCTTATGATGAGGTCGCCACTCTGGGTGCTGATGTCCACTGCGCCGATGGCCGTGATGCCGTCCGTGCTGCCCACGGTGCCCACGTTCAAGGCGCCGGCATTGCGGTAGGTCAGGCTGCCGCTGCTCGCGGCGAGGGTGTTGACACTGTGACTGGTGTTGTCGAGAGTAACGGTGCCGCTGAGCAGCGCCAGCTTGTCGGCGATGATACTCCCGCTTGGCCCATCGGTGACGGTGCCGGTCATCGACACGCTGTTGGTGCCCGTGGCCGTTAACGCCGCATTGATGGCAATGTTGCCGCCATAGAGGCTGATCGGCCCGGCGATACTGGTGGCGCGGTCGACGGTGAGGGCGGCGGTGTTGCCCGTCTTGCCCAGCGCCAACCCGGTGAGCGTGTTGCCTAGACTCCAACCGCTGGTGCTGAAGGCGCTGCTGAAACTGCTTGCGGCGGGTTGTATGGCGAGCGCGCCGGGCCCATTGAAACTGCTGCTGGACGACGTGGGGGCGTTATTCTCGATCACGAGCGTGCCGTCGTTGATCGTGGTGGGGCCGGTATAGGTATGTAGGCCCGTCAGTGTGAGCGTATTAGTGCCCGATTTGATCAGCGCGCCGCTTCCCCCGATGGCATTTGCCACGGTGACGGCATCGCTCCGGTCAAATGTCACGGTCGCATTGTTCGTCACGGCGCCCACCCCTAGCGTACCCGCCGCTCCACCGGCTCCCACCTGCAATGTTCCTCCGCGCACGGTGGTGGTGCCCGAATAATTGTTCGCGCCACTCAGCGTGAGCGTTCCCGTCCCGATTTTCGCCAAATTCACAGTATCGGCGCCGTTCTCAATTTTGCCACTGAAGGTGGTACTGAGGTTGTTTCCTCCGACCGTCAGGGTAGCTGCAGCCCGATTGATGAACGCATTGTGGTTCTGCTGCACTTCCACAGCATTCAATGCGCGATCATAAACCAGGATCACCCCAATCGTTCCACGCAAGGTATCATCGACAACCCAGTTGCTCTTGCCCACATAGTTATTCGTCCGCAGGACCTGATCGGGAAGGGCGCTATTGGCGACCGTTAGTTGCGGCGTGCCGTTTTGGTACAGCACCATGTTGGTTCCATTCGCTGTACCTGCGTAGCTCCGGACCCCGCCGCCGGACGGGATCAACGTGTTCGCGCCGGACGGATCGACCTTGTTTGCAGTGGTGGGATTATACAGCTCGAAGTTCAACGCATTCGTGTTGCCGAAGCGGGACAAGATGATGTTGCTGCTGGGACTGCCATTGCCAAAATCCACAATGCGCTCCCAAAAGTTGGCGCTCCCAAAGTCGGCCACCGTAAAGACGGTGAGGCCGTTGAGAATGCCGTCTCCCTTGGAGAGAAAGTTCGTAGGCAGCGACGTCAAGCGCACATATTGGGAATTGGTCGTGAACTCGAATTGCCGGTTGGCTCCGTTATAAGTGGGACTGCCGAAGAGTGTCCCGTGATAGCCGTTCCCGCTAAGGTCGTACCAGGTGGTTCTCGTACCGTCATAGGATGCGCTGTTCCCGGCATCCAACCAGAGGGCGATCCCGTCCCGCACGACCGAACCGTTTTCGATGATGCCACTCCCCTCGATTGAGCCCACCGTATCGGAGAAACTATTGAGGCTGAGAATCCCGTGGCCGTTGATCACCACTCGCGAGGTGTCCGGGAGCACATTGTTCGCCCCCAGCATGAGAATTCCGCCGTTGATAATGGTGCTGCCGGTGTAGGTTTGCGGCGCATTGATCTTGAGAAAGCCGCCTCCGTTCTTAGTCAAGCTGCCGGATCCTGAGAAGATTCCGCTCAAGCTGGAATCCGCGGAGGAGTCCAGCGTCAGATCCAGCTTGTTGGATGTAGACGAGATGGAGACGCCGCTATCGATCGTGATTCGTCTGTCCGCTTTCATGGATAGCGTCGCATCGCCTCCCGCCGTCTTGCTGATGCTGTTGCTGACCGTGATGTCTCCGGCATCCGTGCCTGCGCCGGCGGTATCGAGCGTGACCGTATTGCCGGCATTCAGCGCGCTTTCAATTGAGGCGGGTGTGACGGTGCCCCCGCTGGTTGCCACTGTAATGTAGGTGGGGTCCAGGAGCCACTGGCCGCCGTGTCCGGCGTCGACCGTCCCCGTCACGCTCAACCGACGACCGGAGGTTTCGACCGCGCCGCCGGACTGATCCTCACCGGCACCACGCGCAGTAATCCGACCGCGCATCGTGGTGGTGCTATCGGCGCGATTCACATCGCTCCACAGCACGGCTGTGCCACCATGTCCGTGGGCCGTGGCGCTGACATCGATGGTGGCGCCCTCTTCCATGGTGACGGTCGTGGCCTGACGCATAGTGCCGCTGCCTTGCCAGCCGCCGCCCACCAACACGTCTCCACCGCCGGTCGCGCCCGTGGCGGCGAGTGAGGAGCCTGCGCCTAACGTAATCCTGTCGCCCTCCAAGAGAATCCGCCCGCCCTTAGCGACTAGGCTGGATGCTTCAAGCGTGCCATCGTTCCGTATGACGCTCCCTTGCAACTGATGGACTCCGAGGGCAGACAAAATGACAGAGCCGCCGGGAGCCAGCACGGCCTGGCCGTTTTCGACTAACGCATGAATCGAGGCCGGTTCCACACGAATGCCTTCGAGCCGTCGGCTCCGGTCAAAATGCAATTCATAGGCTTCCCCGGCGGCTAGGGCAACGGTGCCCAGTTCGGCGATGATGACGCCGTGGTTTCGGACCTCTGGCGCAAGCAACGCGATGTATCCTTCCAGCGACGCTCGGAGCTGCGCTTCGTTCACTATCCGCCCGGTAGCCCCATTGCGGGTGAAACGATCCCGCCCCGCCATGAAATCGTCGAGGGTCAGGTGATGGGTGGTGGCCACGAGGCCGCCGACATCCACGGTTGCGCCGGGCGCGAAGTAGATGCCATTGGGGTTGGACAGAAACACCTGGCCGTTCGCCGTGAGCTTGCCGAACAACTGACTGGCCTCGCTGCCGATAATGCGATTGAGCAGAACGCTTCCCGAGGACGGCTGACGAATATCGACGTGGGCAGCGCTGCCGATGTTGAAAGTCTGCCAGTCGATTGCGGCCCGGTTGGTGCTTTGATTGATCGTCATCTGAGACTGATTGCGACTGACTGTCGCCTGTCCGACTACAACCTGTTCGCCGGTAGGGAGTTGTGTCTTGGCCGGCGGCGTGCCTGGGCCGGCAGCGTGGCCGGATAGATCGGCACTCACCAGCAGACCTGCCAGGACAATCGCGGAGAGCCACTGCGGCCGGCGCCACTTGGCTGGCTGGGAGGGGGCACATGATGCCCTGAACAGAAGGCGTGTCATGGCACTCTCTCCTGAAACCAAAGCTCGTAATTCAAGTAGAACGAGCGATCATTCATGACGCGATTCGGACGTGTGGCATGCTTGGGCCGCTCTGGGGGCGCACTCCATAAGATCTATTCGGCGTTTGCCGGAAATTCTTGATATCTTCGGGGAATTTGATGAGGCTCGGGCCCACCAACCTCCAACGAGCCTATGGGCCTCCCCTTTCATGGGAGTCGCGTGGCCCTTAGAACAGGTAACTCGCCGAAAACCAGAAGCGGTCTTGAGCAAACGAACCGTCCTGATCTTTCCCGGTTGGGGTGGGATTGGGATTGTCTCCCAATCGATGGGCCCAGGTGGCCTGTAGGCCCAGGCCGAAGGGGCTTTGCCAGCCCAGTGTCAGCCCGCCTCCTTTCAGCGTATAGCTCGGTCCGATAAACAATTGGTTCTCGACGCGGCCCGCATCAAAGAAGCCGGTCAGGCCCAGCCCCCAGGGGAGGTGCCCGCGGAGCTCACCGGTCACAACCCATCCGCTTGACCCTCCGGCTTCGTTCACGGGATACGCCCGGACACTCTGCGGGCCGCCGACATAGAAGCGTTCCGCCGAATCCATGGCCTTAAAGGCTTTCTGTCCGATGAAGGCGCCGTACAAGGACAGCCATGGATGGACCTGTTGTTGACGGCCTGCGTACCAGGTGAGTTTGGTGAAGGTGCCTTCGAGCTTTTGATTTTCACCGGACTGGTGTGTGCCCTGGTCGATATTCCCCGCGACGACGGCAAGACTCCCAAAGGTCGCGCCAGGAGTGCCCAACGCGTTCTCAAACCAGTTGCCCGAGAAGCCCATGGTCCCTTCATTGATTCGATAGTCGGCCTGACGGACGTTCGAGGCGATATTTTCAAAATGACGATGGTCGTAATTCATCTGCCAGTACAGGTTGTAATCCCTGGCTCGGACAAGAGGATAGGACGCCTCCAGCCCCATGAAAGAAGCGCTCCCCTTGGCGCGTAAGGCATCGAACTCCGGGGTAATCAGGCGGTAGGAAAGCCACGAACCATTGACGCCGAGGCGCCAACCGTCATGGCCGACGGGCAGCGTATAGGCCACTCTTCCATACTCGCTACCTTCCGTGAACATGGTGTTCAGCGAGATGTGATCGCCCAGATGAAGAGGGCTCTGCAGGAGCAGGGTGCCCATGCCTCGAAGAGAACCAGTGGCGCGGGGGCCGCCGTTATCGAGGCTCAGGTCGCCGTGAAGGATCGGTTCGTCGGCGGTGGTGATGCGCACATTCGTTTGGCCGGGTTCGGTGCCGGCTTCCAGGGCGCCCGAGACTCGGACGCCCGGCAGATCATCCGCCAACAGGAGTCCTCGGTCGAGGGCTCTGGTGTTGAGGTATTGACCGGGCTGCAGTTGCCGATCGATGATCCTCTCCACCTGCTCCGGTGCGACTCGCCTGGGAGGCGTGCCGTCCAGCGCGGCCTTTCCCAACGTTGCTTCCACGATCCTGATGAGGACACTGCCGCTCGTAATGTCTTGCTGAGGGAGATAGGCATGCACGATCCAACCGGCTTTCCGATAGTGATCGGCGACGGCAACGGCAGCCTCTCTCAGCAAGGTCAGGTCCATCCGACGATTGCTAAACGGGACGACCACCGGTAGCAGTTGCTCGGCGGTCAACAAGGTATTGCCTTCAAATCGATAGGCTGAGACCCAGACCGTTTCTGAGGCCGGGGCGGCTTCCCGGGAAGGCTGGGCCGGTGTGAGACTGGGGGCTTGGGATGGCAGTTGTTCCCGACGGTCTTGTTCAAGCTGCTGTTGGCGCAATTGCTGAAGCGCGCCGGCATCCGGTGCAGTTTGTGCCCAAGACGGCGGCGGCGTAGATACGATGGCCAGAGCGCCAAGCAGCACACCAGAAAGCAGGCCACCGATCGTTCTTTTATCTGACATGGTTATCAGGCGCGACGCGTTCTGCTGGCCGCACTCATGCAACGCACAATCATGGAGGGATGTTCACCACGCACGGGAACCTTCTTCCTAGTATGGGACACGTGCCGAATGGGATGACGGCATTTGCAACAATCGTGCGCGCACCCGCAGCGCCTTGCCCCGAGTGAACGGCGTGAATTCGTTGACGATGCGGAAAAGTGTGACGCTCACTGGAGAGCGCGGTGGGAAAACATTACCTACCGGCAGTGACAACGGTTGCCCACGCCTTGGAATGATCAGGCCAGTGTTACTACGTATACATCCATGGAGGCGATACAAAAACTCCTGGCACAGGGGATGGGCCCAGCCATCAAGGACGCGTCGATCGTGGCGCGGACCGGCCTCGCTCACATCACGAAGCGGCGTCCGTCGCGAGAGGTTTGTGGCGCGAGCGGCCATGATGCCAACATCCCCGAACGGTCTCACCCCCGTTTCGCCTTGCACGAAACAAGGATGCAACCAGACGGGCTCAAGGGAAGAATAACGAGAAGGCTGCTTGATTAGGTGAGCCGGCAGTGGTGACGGTGGTCACCTTCCCAACCAGGACATAGAGGTAACTCGTGACCAGGCTCCCCGGCAGGGTCTTGCTGAGCAATTGGTTCACGGCATCGTAGGCGAACAGGATGTCGTCGCCCTTCGGGGTCTGCCGCGTGATGAGGTTGTCGTTGCCGTCATAGGTAAACAATAGGAGGGTACCAAGAACTAAGACTGCTCAAATCGTCCACTACTCTGGACTTGTCCGAAATTTTGTGTGTGAGGCATAGTGTGGCTGAAAGGAGCCTCGA
>CABVRW010000011.1:27885-78757 GCA_902500785.1 uncultured Nitrospira sp. | reverse complement strand
TTGAATTCGATCGTGTATTTCATTCCATCTCCACCACCGGCACGAATTGGCCGAGGCCGAAGTGGCAAGCGTAGCCGAGGGCAATGGGGCCGCGAACTGGCTCCGAGAATACAACCTCAAAGCCGAATCCACGAGAATCGGCAAGCTGTCCTCCACCTCCGTTCCGGAAACGCCGGAACTCCAACCACCGCACTTTTCTTTCATTAATCATTGCGTGGTCCAGATGATCTATTCGTTCAGGCTGAGGAAATCCCCGACGCACCAACTCTCTCTCAACCTGTGAAACCGGAGAATCCTTGCCGTTCTTTTTAGGATAGCGGGTTAGGACATAGGGCGTTACTGAACGCCAGATTCGAGATTGAGCCAGTGTAGAAGCCTGTCCATCACGCATCAAGAATCCGCCATAATCGTGCGGCTCACCAATTCCAATGAGAACCGTGTGAATGTCATGTCCGCCGACCCCCCAGAGCTTCTTAAGCGTCCCAATAGCTTGCTGCGCATACTTGTCGAACCGCTGAGCAGCATACACGGTGATATGGTCAATCCGTCCGTCGCCATCCTCATCGCTGGGCAAATAGAATGCGTGTGAATGATCGTCATCTAATCGAAGACCATCGGCTCCCTTACCTGAGAACACGGGAAGAGCATGCTCGCTTCCGTTGAGTCCACGAGACTTGGCCATCAAAGCTTGACGCATCCGCTCCCCAAGAAACACGGCATCAATCAAGCGAGGCAACACGGCACTCGACAGAGCAAAGCGGGCCACCGTTGGCCGAATTTGCTCGGTCTTTGGTTTTCGTTGATACGTCACACGCAAAGCATCGTCCGCCCTCTCATAATCTACCCACCGACTTCCAGGTGCAGCGGACCAGCCCTGCTTCTGAAGATCGCTGGTCTCCGCATGCAGCGCGCTCCACAGATTAGGGGGAACCGGACTCTGAGAAGCCTTCTTCTTTCTCCCCGCTTTGGTCACTATGGTGGTTTCCCCAACAACTTTAGTCTCATAACCCATCTTCCATGTGACAAAGCTGTCTGGTGTCATCGAGGCAAGCATACGCACTCGCTCTCCTTCAACTGACACTCCCACCTCAATCGGACGACAATTGATGTCACCATCCCATTGATCCAACACTTCGGCCATTGCCCAACTTTCTGCACGGCCTAGGTAACTCAGTCCAGAAGCCAGGCTCGTCAGCACCTCTCGCTCTTTTGGAGATACGGTTATATGGGGCCAAGCCACAATGAGGCCACCATCAGGATGAATGGATACAAAGGCGTCAAAGATTTTGGTCTTGTCTGCGCCCAGATGATTTTTTTGCGGCATGAAGTGCCGCGTATGCCCCAATGCGGCCTTTGGCAAATGAAAGACGGGAAGATCAGTCAGCCGTTCGAGCACGTTTCTGACAGAGGCCTCAGGGATATCCCCTGAAAACTTTCGGTGCCACACGGCAATCAGCGCCCGCAAAATCCGCCAAGGCGACGGTGGCCATTCCACAGCACCTTCGTTTACATGCCGCCCCCAGGGCGTCGCATGATACCGGCCAGTTATGAACCGGATGCGCAGGGCAATCATGTAGGCTCCTCTTCACTGTCAGATTCTTCCCCGTAGACCTTTCGTGACGCTTCTAATAGTTTGCCGAAAGCTTTGTGTAACGTTTCCTGATCAGGATTTGCAGCCTTTAGGACTTCCAAGTCCTCATTGTCCATGGGACCTTCAAAAACGATCACCTTTTTCTCTCCAGTTTTCGCTTTCTTCGTCTCAACGCGGCAATGATCAGCTAGACTCTCAGGAATGGCCAATGAGGCGGGCAAGTCAGGAGGCAGTTCTACAGTCACAGGCTTGGGACTCCACGTTACCGTTGTAGGAACAGAGGAAAAAAGAGACTTGCATTGCTTAATAGAATTCTTTAGCGCTTCAATAAGCGCACCAAGTTCTGGCAACTGATAGTCCTTTGGCTCTTTGAACCGGATGCCATCCTCAAGCGAAAACTTGCAATTGGTCCGCAGAACCATGTCGCTATCCAACCACGTGCGGATCTTAAAGAGAGCCAACGCTATAAGAAGATTTGTGGCTTCAGGAGATAGCCCATAGGAGCGTATTTGCCGCAAATCAATGTGAAAATATGCCGTAATTCGTTTAGCCGTAAATTCGGTTCGAGGAAAAGGGACATGGCCATAGCCTTCGGTTGCTTTCTGGCCTTCCTCTGTCTTATGCGACACATCATCCTTCTTTGCCCCACCGGATTGTGCTCTCATCACATCAGCGGCTTCAATGAATGCCGATAGTGCTCTGGGTACTTTGGGTTGTCCCGGCCACTTTTTATCCGCGAAGAACACACCGTGAAGAAGACACATGGGATCCAACGAGAATATTTTTCTGTAAATCAGCGCCCAATCAAGGGGCTTGTTCTTTCTCAAGCTAAATTCCTCACAAAAGAATTCCACCATGCCTTTTCCGTTCGCATGAGTGGAATCTTTGATGAAGGCGGACGCTAAGCGGTGCGATTCAAGCCAACTCGAAGTCAAAAATTTGTTTCCGATTTTGACTTGAACATATGACAACTCGTGAAGCTCCTTTACTGGCGTGCTTGCTCCTCTATCCCAACACACTTCCTCCAGCCGATTCGCCATGCTTTGAGGAGACTCCACCAACAACATTTCTGTGCCGTCATGCAGCGTGTACGTCGCCGCCCCCAAATCCGGGAATCCCGTCGGTTGAAAGCGCGTGCCTTGAATAGGCTGCAGGTCAGCCTCGATTAATAACCGAGGAACATTCTGAAGTTTGTCGAAATCCACTCCTGATGCCATGCACGGTCTCCTTTCACGCTAAACAGAAATCACACTGTTACTTGATGTTCGAGTTTCTTCGGACTGAGAATTCCCTCGGCCAGACTCACTTCCTGCTGTTTTGAAATATGGAAAAGAACAGCGCCTGCAATGCGGCGGGTGACATTGGCGGGCTCTGAGATTACCTTCACCGCCGGTATGAATCCACACCCGCGCAGACGCCGGATAGCCTGCCGCGAGGCCTCTGATGCTTCTCCCGCAGCAGCCCGCGCAAGGATCGCCGGCATATAGGAGATTGAGATGCCTCTGAAGGGATTGGACAGATGGGTCAACTTGAGCAGCGCATAGAGTGCGGGGAACGGGCTCTCATGATCGTCCATTCTCTGTGCTGACTCTTGAACCAGATGCCAATTGATTAACGTGAGTCCACGCAAGAGTCCCTCTAACCGCCGCTCATCCACATTGCCGACCACAAACTCATGGATGTCATTGAGGGATGTCGGATATCTCCCTGCTAGGGGCAATCCCTTTCGCTGTTCACGCTGGGCATCCATACACCTTCGAGACAACACAGCGGTCAGGTTGTCCGTCAGTGATCCATGCCCCCACACCACACGGGGATGGGTATCGGCATCCAGCCACCCAGCCCACGCCGCTCCAACTTGTACAGGCTCCATATTCTCGCGAAGGCCCACAGAAGCCAGGGATGCAGCCAACCGAAACTCGACACTGCCGTCGTTAGCGGCTTCCAGCCACTTTGGCGAGAGAAGTGGGATGGGCTTGAGAAAATGCTTTTTACGAAACTGAAGAGGAGATTGCGCGAGAGTTGCTTCGGCCTCACCGAGAGCGATCAAGATGTTCCCCGTTCTTGGGGCATCGCCTGTTTGGCAATACTCCATGATGGCTCGCTCTATGCCACGAAGCGCTTGCCCCATGCGAGCAGGCACCCTGTCTCCTAGGGCAACCCGACGAAAACAGTCAAACCAGACGTCTATTTCCTTTAACAAGTCTATTTCGGGTTGCTGCGTAACGTTCCATCGGCCAAGTGGAGCGGCGAAAAAATTCTGGCCGTTCCGCATAAGGAAGCTGTGCCTCGAAAACTGAACAATTCCTCGCGCGACTCCAAGACTCGCTACAGCCCTAGCAAAATCCACCCCGTTTCTTGCTTGACGTTTCCCAATTTCGACTCGTCCCTCGGAGAAGAGCGCTTTAATTTCCTCGAACTTGGATGGAGACTTCCATAGAGGCAACCACACTTCAAACGGCTCTCGTTTTGCCTGAGCCGGTTTCACTGAATCAGACAGTGTGGCCGAAGCATATCCAGCCCCAGATGGAAGTACGGTAAATGGTGACGCAAGCCTGCTTGACGTTTGGGTGCCCAAACGTCTGGCGGCGGCTGTTGACCACACCATCACTCCTTCCATGAGAAGAAGATAATCCCATGGATTGGTCACAACAGGTCCTGCAAATCCCGTTGACGCATTCGCTCCGCCAACAGCCGATGGGGCGAAATGGCCTGGGGTTTGCCGGGATGTTGCCTCAGGCAGTGGCATTCCCCATAGCGCAGTCTGAAGAGCATTTTCCCCTTCACCTTTGATAATTATCGTGACGACTTGCTGGGAGTAACCAGACATGTAACTACCGCTACCCTCGTTGCCCCCTGTGCCAAGAATTGGTGGGTAGCTTTTCCCTTCTTCTGTCAAAACAAAAGCCGCATCTAGAAAGAGAATTACATTATCTGGAAGATATGCACGACACGCCCGCATCAATCTGAGCTTCTCCTGATCCGTCTCAGGCTTTTCCTTGACTCTCAATCGGTCCAGCAGGTTCTGAACTGCTTCGATCACTTCCCGAAATGACCGCAGGCGATCCTTCTTACTCTTTTGAATTTCAGCTAAGGCTTGACGCGCTGCACTTTCTGATGAGCCAGGAAAGAATCCTGATCGCGCACCCCATGGACCGACAATCGGAGTGGGTTCGTATTTTTCTAGGAAGAACGTTGCCAATTCTTCACGGATCAGTTTCGTCCGGAGCCAGAACACATCATCGGCCCACCATCCTCGGGCCTCAGGATCAGCTTGTTCGCTTACGAGACGAAGAATGCCTAGGGCTTTTAGATAATGCGCCAAAGGTTCTGGCCGACATCCGGCAAGCTGAAGATCAGGCATTTGCTTCTCCTTCTTTCGCTGTCCCACGACAGTCCGCCACACGCACCAAGGTCTCCATCCATGCCAATTTGAACGGGCCATAGTGATCCCGCAGACGGACCATCCTCTCCAACCAACTTGCACCACACGGTCCTTCGCCCATCTCCATGAAACTCAAAGTGAGAGACACTGCCTGAGTTGTAATTCCATCTCCAAGGTCAATTCCAGGAAGCTCATCTCCTTCCCAGACGCCACGCGCAAATCGTCGCACTTCCGGCGGTACCTCCTCATCGGGCAAGGACCGAATTGAGAGTCGGACCTTCCCGTGATGTGCCGCAGCTAGGTAGGCCGCAAGGTCGGATTCCTTGTGCATCAAGAGGGCCAATGATGAAGCTAGTTCATGGCGAAAATACTTGCGTTCTGGGCGGCCTTTCTGATGATCGGACTTAGCCCAAGGGCCACCGGACTTATGAGGGTTGTTAGGCAGTAATGGGTCTGTCAACATCCTCTGAAACACCTCATGGGCCTTCCCTACGTCGTGCCATCGAGCTGCCGTGAGCAATTCGCTCCACGGAACTTTGAAAGTGGGGTCGTCGAGGGCTGTTTTCAACGCGTTCATCTCTTGAGCTACATCCGTGGCATGGGCTTTCAATGAAACGAATCGTTTGATAATCGGGGCGAAAGTGAACCGGTCTTCATCGAATGCGTCATTTGAGGTCAGACCATCCAGCAACGGAATAGCTAGCACCGCACCGTCATTCTTTCCTGTCCAGCCAAGGTCTTCCGCATAACCACCTTCGGAGACATGGAGCAGTAGGCTAAGGCCCGGCCAGACACTATCTTTTCTCACTGGAAGCCAGTGACGCTCCAACCCATCCCATCGAAAAGCCACGACATCTTTTTTTAGAAACTCCTTGATTCGCCCAATTGCGACTGCGCAAAACTCTTCCGGTCTTGGCGCAGGCATATCAGCCGACGGCTTTTCCCCGTCCCACTGCCGCCAATACACCTGCACATCGTTATTCTCTCCGTCGCGAATATAGCGAGAGACATCAATGTCGTTTCCAGCCAAGTCTGGCGTCGTGTCGAACAGATCCATCACATCACGGCGGCGGAGCACATGCCCGAACTCGTCTTTTTCGGGACCCGCAATCTTCGACACCTTGTTTGGCCCCACTTCTTTGAGGTGGTGCAACTGGCATCTTGACCAAGCCAGATCGTCAATCTCATAAGGCAGAGCCGCTTCCGGAACTAGCTGCTGTTCCCCCTTCTTATCTGCCATTGAGGTTTCCAAGTCGATCCAGAATACGTGAGCAGGATTTTTCTGTTCCCACTCCCCATACCGATTGCAGCGTCCAAACCGTTGCACCAACGATGACCAAGGGGCCAATTCCGCAAACAACGTCCGCGCAGAGATATCTACCCCGGCTTCAATTGCCTGAGTCGTCACCACAATTCGACCCTGTTCCGGCCTTTCTTTCAGCCGTTGTTGGAGGCGCACTCGCTCCGCCTGGCGGAACCTAGAATGAATCAAACAGAGATCTGGTTTGCTAGATGCACTCTTCAACTGTCGATGTAACGCAACAAAGATATCTTGCGCGCGGCCTACTCGATTGACCATCACAACGGTCAGAGTACCCGACTGATGATGGCGGCACACTTCCCTCGTTAGCTGTTCTGCATAGTCATCTCTTGTCTCCTGTTTCCAAATCGTTTCGGCCTTGTGCAATAGCTTCACAGCGCTCACACGAACGGCGACGCATGAATGCTTGGTATCATCGGCACTTAAGGAGAGCCGAGGAAGAATTTCTGCCCTTTCTGCAAAATCAACGGTGGCCAAAGTTTCAGTCTTTAAGGTGGCCGACATCCATACGGATTGTGCGGGGCCAAAGGTGCAGAACTTTTCCCGAAAGGCTTGTAATTGAGCCGTTGTGGTCAACCCCACTCCCATCAACTGAACCTCGTCCATAAGCCACAAGCAGTCGTTGTTCAGTAAGGCATAGTGCATGGGCCAGCGATAACGACTCATGGCATAGCCTCTGTTCAAGGCGCGCGAAAGTAGTTGATCTTGGGTTCCAATCAAAATTGCATCTGCCTCTGGGTGTGCATCCCAGTCGTTGTCTATGTCGCCGCCCATGAGGACGTGCACGCAGACTTTACCTTTCTCAAGATCTCCAAGGCGCTCTAGGTTCTTGAGCCAAGCTTGAGCATTCTCAACCGTTTGTTCCACCAGTACTCTCATCGGCAAGCAGTAAACCAAGCGACGCGGGGTTGCCTTCCTGACTCTCTCTCCAGCGAAGCGCCTCCTCCAAAGCCACCCCAACACCGCCATCGCAGTCTTCCCCATACCGGTCGGCACATCCACGAGCTCTGATAGTTTTGGCTCACAGGCAAACCGGATTTGAAATGGATAGGGTTCATTTCCCATGGCACGTGCGAACCAGTTTGCAAACTGATGGACTTCGCTCATTCGGCTCTCCCTTTCAGGCTTGTCACTCGCCCTCACTGCCTCTCTAGACAACTGGAAACATACCGTTTCTCCTCGTTACTGCCGTGACTCCGACTCTTGCCCATATAGCGGAGCTGCCTTGCCGACCACATAGTTCGGACCATCAGGATCGACCTCCCTTTCTGGCCGCATCACCGGCACGGCGATGCACCGGCCTTCCCCGCTGTATCGTCGAACGTCTTCTTCAGTCAAAGCCAGGTGCACATCTCGATCACATTCCGGGCAGTGGCGAACTTCCTCGACAGCGGTGGGCTCCAGGCGGTGGTCCCATCGCTGCGGACATTTGAACAAGAAACGGCAACTGATGCGAGCCTCTTCATTCCAACTCATGCTGTGCTCCCAACGCCGCCGCACTGTAGCAAGGAATGGGACGAGCGTCATCGGTGAATCTCGACAAAATGAGCTAGGTTTATGCCTAGGGCCTTCTCTTCTGTGGAATACGAACGGGCACCGCATTTCGCGACATGTTCACCGGCGCATCGGGCCATCGGCTATACGCCACCAGCTCGTCAGGCCTCGACCCTAGCACTGCGGTGTGACATCCGGGGTCACAGCAGAAAAAATAATCGTCTCTCGCTGAACGTGAAGCGTATCTCGTGGGGGGAAGAAAAGCGGCCAGTTCGGAGGGCCTTGTACAACTCCTGCCACTCGGACACTGGTGACGTTGGCCGGGTGGGCTAAAAGAGACACGATGAGACAGGGGGGCAGCGAACGTAGCCGCTGATAGAAAGCGGCGTTGACTAGGACGGCATTGGGCTTCGCTTATTCGCGAGCGTAGCCGACGACCGCACACAGTCCCTTCAACACACTTTGCACCGTTTGTGGAGAGAGGGTGCCGAATGTCTTGATGATACTGCTCTCGGAAAAGGTAAAGATCTTGTCCAGCCTGATCCATGAAGGTCTGGGGAGAGTCCCTTGGATCAATTGTGCCTCACCCACCGGCAGAGCCTGCTGTTGTTGCTCGACAGTGGTGATCGCGAGCCCGATAAAATCGGCGTGGCGATCGGGCGGGGTCAATACCATCACGGGACGTTTTTTCGTTGACTGCAGGTCCGAAAATGGAAACGGGATCAAGACGAGATCACCTGGCTTACATGCCATTCCATACCTCATCGTCTTGGTTGTCCCACACATGGCGCATGGCCGGCGCCTGTGCCTGTTTCAACTCTTCAGTCTGACGATCCCTAAGGCCGTGCTTCAGCTCAATGTATTCGATGAAATCCAGCACCTCTTGTGCGAGGGGATCCGGGAGTTTTTGTGCTTCCTTAAAAATTCTCTCCGCCGTCGACATCGACACCTCCCTCTCAGGCCACCGGGACCACAGACAACAGATGTATTATGGTCTGAAGACCCTCCCGACACAACTGTTAGGCATTCTCCTAGCAGGATGCGGAAAAAGTCCGCCAGCGGCGTTCTCGCATCGCTCAGCGGCTCACCGTACGGCAAGAGTACGATTCGCCACTTCGCTCGCTGCGGCCTTGCTGGACGGCCTTTTTGCGCATCCTGCGGCCGATTCTGCTACCAACACGCCACGTGAGCTGATCGCGGTGTATCGCGCAACAATCGAGTTGTTCCGCAGCCTGCTAGACATCATGCTGGCTTGCGGCGCAGACCAAGGGCCCGATAGCTCCGGGAGAACTCTCTTGTGCAACGTAGCTCGGTTTGCGAAAAAATGTTCGATTTTCCATGCTCAATGTTCGATTGAACATTGAGCACTGAGCATTGAACATTCCGGGGAGGCCCGAGCGCCGGCTCCCTTGCTCCGAGCGAGTAGAATACCGGCATTCGTCCCTCCTTCTCCGTTGACAGATTTCGCCTTAAAGACTACCGTACCGCCATCTTTTGATCGTCGATCGTTTCATCCTGACAACTGTCTCTCGACCAAGGAGGTACGTATGGCCAAGACCACCTCGTCATCACGCAGCACAGCGAAGGGTATGTCCCTACACATCGGACTGAACGCCGTGAGCCCCGCCGCCTACGGTGGCTGGAGCGGCGAACTCGCGGCCTGTGAATTCGATGCGAAAGATATGGCGGCGATCGCCAAGTCGCGCGGCATGAAATCCACCGTGCTGCTGACAAAGAAGGGAACTCGCTCGCAGGCACTGGCGGCCATGCGCAAGGCCGCCAAGCAGTTGCGGAAAGGCGATTTCTTTTTCCTGACCTATTCGGGACACGGCGGCCAGGTCCCCGACATCACGGGCGAAGAGGCGGACAAGCAGGATGAGACCTGGTGCCTCTACGACGGCCAGCTCATCGACGACGAGTTGTATTTCGAATTGAGCCGTTTCGCAGCCGGGGTACGGATTCTCGTGTTCTCCGACAGTTGCCATAGCGGCACGGTCACCCGCAACATGCCACCCCAGTTCGATGCGCTCAAATCAGCCGGGCGCTCGAAGATGATGCCCATCTCCGTCGGCCTCCGCACCTATCGCGAGCACCAGGCGTTCTACAACAAATTGCAGCAGGACGTGGCCAAGGCCGCCGGCAAGGCCTCGGTGGTAGATCCGGATAGCGTGCTCGCCCAACTGGCCGTGAGCCCGCGCCTGACCGCCATCGCGAAAAAATTCAAACCCTCCGTCCTCCTCATCTCGGGCTGCCAGGATAACCAGACCTCCATGGACGGCGACCACAACGGCGCCTTCACCGAGCAAGTCCTCAAGGTCTGGAATCATGGAACCTACCGCGGGAACTATGCCGCGTTCCATGCGGCGATCAAGGCGGGACTGCCGGCCAGTCAGACGCCCAACCTGTTCACGCTCGGAGCAGCGGCGCGGTTTGTGCGCCAGCAGCCGTTCAGCGTCTGACGTCCTGACGCGATGGTCCTATCACCCAGGAGGGCAGGGTCATGAGAATACCGCATCGGGTCATCATCGCGTTGGTGGCCGCCGTGCTGGCCGTCTCCGGCACCCTGGAGGCGGCGGAGCTCAGCGGCGCATGGAAAGGATTGCTCACCAGCGCCGACGGCAGTCGGGCGGAAGTGCAAATCGATTTCAGCCCGCAGGGCTTTCCCCTCTACTCCTACACGAACAACCAGGGACTGTCGCGACAGATTGAATTGTCACACGTCGGACAAACGGTGGAATACGTGCCTCCGGGAGGCGGCGTGCAACGCATGGTCGTGAAGAGCTTCGAGAAGGCACCGGGGCGACTGTCGGTGAGTATCGTCGGCTCGTTTGAGCGAGCGAGTCAGGGGTATCTGGATCAACAGCAGGAAGCCGCCCTGTTCGAGTACAGCCTCGAGCCAGGCGGACTGAAGATGCGGGTGACGACCCGATCAAGGTCCCATTTCGGCGACAAGGATCTGATTGTGGGAGGCGATCCCAACGCCACCGTCGCGGAGGGACTCTTGCAAAAACTGCATTGAGGCGACGCCTACTGTAGAGGGCGCAGATGGGCAGCCGGTCGGGCGGGCGGGCGACCCGCGCTCCCGAAACGGCTCGCTCCTCATCGGCTCGCCGCTCACACGATGTGAGGACGGCTGTCATCGGACGTAGGTGGCGCACGTACCGAAACGGGATCGAATCAGCGACCCTTTTTCGCGCTTTTTTCGGCGCGCTTTTCCATCAGGGTCTTGGTAGGTTTCTTTTTGGTCGTCTTTTTCTGTTGCATGCCCTTCGCCATAACCAGCCTCCCATGGTAGATGAATGCGTCTTGCCCTATCGGCATCGGTGACCCACGTTCATACACGCAATCCGGACGAAATGGAATAGGGCGCACGTTTCCATGACACTCCAGTCTCCACTTTCCTTCACCGAGTCGCTCACGTCGGCCCGGCGCCTCGCCTTCTATGAAGGACACAAGCGGATCGCCATCGTGATGATCCTCATCGTCTTCCTCCTCCCCTTCGTCGGCGTCTTCCTGCAGGGTTTGATCGGGGCGGTGTCGGGGGTGATCATTTCGGTCGTCTGTTATTACCTCACACCCTATCTGGTACTCAAACTGGGCGGACAGGCATCACAGTAGCGGAGGCCACTCACGGGTCGCACGGCGAGAGCCTGCAGAAATTTCGTCTTTTCTATTCCGAACCACCAACCTGCTCTAAAATGCCCGCTGGACGTGAGATGAGGCACGACAGGAGGTGTTGGGAATGTGGCTGTCCGCGCGAGTGTTCGGTTCGAAAAACCGTCGTACGTCCCTGCAGATGACCCCGCGCCGACTCACCGGCCAATCCCTGGAGGAACAGATCCGACGGCTCCAGTCCGCCTGGGGCGATGTCCTCTCGCTGCCCCTGTGTCTGGTGACCCTCGCGCTGTATGAATGGTGGCGCTGGTTGTTCTCCATTCCCTCGAATCCCTTGCTCCTCACCGTCATGGCCGCTGTGGCCGTTCATGCCACCTGGCGCCGCCGCACAGTCTATAAGGCGGAATTGAAGTTGCTTCGCCCCGGGCGAAGCAACGAGCCGATGATGAAACACCTGGTTGAACTGTTAGGTCTGGCCGGCACAGGCCTGCGACACCTGATCAGAAACATCCCTGTCCCTTCGACACTGCTCTCCCCCGTCCGCCGGGCCCTGTCGCCGGCCAATGGGCTCGTGAAACGGCTCGCCGCGCGCTGGTAGGCGAAGGCCTCGCCCTCGCCTTGCTTGACAGTCCGAAAGTCCATCCACGACAATGCCGCCATGGCGCAGCGCATCATCATCGAACGCCTGGAACTGTACGCCCACTGCGGCGTGACGGAAGAAGAACGTCGCACGCCGCAACTCATCGCAATTGATCTTGAGCTGGAGGCGGCGGTCGACTCCGCCGGACTCTCGGATCGACTGGACGACACGATCGACTATGCCCGGGTAGCGGAGCGGCTCGTGACACTCAGCCGCTCGCTGACCTGTCGGCTGTTGGAATCACTGGCGGAACAGCTGGTCGGAATGCTGTTCAGCGAATTTCCGGTCGATCGGGTGCGCATCTGGATTCGCAAGCTCCACGCGCCGCTCGCCATGGTCGCCGGATCCGTCGGCATCCGATTCGAGCGGACCCGCGCCGCCCAACCGACACAGCCCTCAGGCCCCGGCCCGGCGCCCTTTTTGGTGCAACAACTTGGACGACTGCCCAAGGGCCGCGTCCTGGATGTCGCTGCAGGCCGTGGGCGCCATGCGCTGCATCTCCTGTCTCATGGCATGCAGGTCGAGGCAATCGATCGGGACTCGGACGCGTTGACGGCGCTGGAAACGGCTGCAGCAACGCGGCACCTCTCCGGCCTCACCACGCGGGTGCTCGATATGGAAGAACACCCGGACCGGCCTCCCAGCCTGGGCCAGGAATGTTATGATGCCGTCGTGGTCTTTTTTTACCTGCATCGCCCCTTGTTCCCCGTCCTCATGGACGCGTTGAAACCAAACGGCCTCTTGCTCTACGAAACCTTTACCATCGAGAACTACTTCCGCCATCAGCATCCGCGCCGATGGGAATTCTGTCTGGCGCGGAACGAATTACTCCGTTTGACCGCCCCGCTGCAGGTGCTTCATTACGATGAGGGCGAACATGACGGAGGCCATGGCAGCGGACCATGCTATACCGCGCGCTTAGTCGCGCAGAAAGCGGGGCCTGAGACACCACGATGAGTCGCATTGATCTTCATCTCCATACCACCCATTCGGACGGCAGCTTTTCCACCCGTGAGGTGATGGCCTTCGCCAAGCAGGCCGGCCTCACCGCGCTCGCGATTACCGACCACGACATTGTCGAGGGGATCCCCGAAGCCACGGCCATCGGTGCGGAACTCGGCATCGAAGTGGTCCCCGGCGTCGAAATCAGTTCGCGTCTCGGCGAGAGCGAACTCCATATTCTCGGCTACTTTATGAACTGGACCGATCCGCTGTTCGCCCAACGCCTGAGCACCTTGCGAGACAGCCGCCACCAGCGCAATCCAAAGATCGTCCAACGCCTCAACGAGCTGGGCATCTCCATGACCTATGACGAAGTGCGGGCACTCGCCGGCACGGAGTCCGTGGGGCGGCCCCACATCGCCCGGCTCTTAATGGAGAAAAAAGTCGTCACCTCGGCCAAAGAGGCCTTCGACCGTTACCTGGCCAATGGCCGTCCCGCCTTTGTCGATCGTGAGCTACCGAAACCGGCCGAAGCGGTGCAATGGATCCGTGAAGCCGGCGGCGTCCCGGTGTTGGCCCACCCCACCTGGGTCAGAACGTCAGCGGACGGCTTGCGCACCCTGGTCCGTGAACTGAAAGCCGCCGGGCTGGGAGGCATCGAGGTTCACTACAGCACGCACACTCCGAGCCAAACCACCGAGTACCTTGAGCTGGCCAAACAATGCGGCCTGCTCGTCACCGGGGGAAGCGACTTCCACGGCGTGACCAAGCCGGATATCGAGGTAGGCATCGGACGAGGCCAGCTGAAGATCTCCGAGAAACTGCTTGATCCGCTCAGAAAAGCCGCCACCGTCGCCTGACCGCTCGATCCTTCCGCGCAGACCAGACCGACGCTGTTCAACGGGCAGGACTCGTCCCGCCCGCTGGATGCACCAATCCTTCGTTTCATTGACACTCCGGATCCTTCCGCTACACTGAGACACAACCACGCTCGAATCCAACACATGACCACATCCTGGGGCTGGATCGGCCCATATTTGATCGTCATTATTCTTGCGATGATGGTAGGCCCGTTACTGGCCACCCTTCCGCTGTTCACGCATACCTTCATCCAGCCGTTGAGAATGAACGCCGCACAAGCCGTGCGGTTGATCGCCGATGGTCTCTGCCTGCTCATGATCTGGCTCGCCGCTGCCCGATCACGGCGCGACCTGCGCGACAACGGCAAGGGCCAAACGTTTATCCGCGCCGTGCTGTTTCCTTCGGCCTTCCTGCTGATCATCCTCGTGGCCTCCCGCGCCTACGATGCGCACGGAATACCTGTGCTCGGTCCCCCTACACAACCGCTCTATAACTGGCTGCTCACGGGCGGCCTCCTCGGCTCGGCGACGTGGCTGACCTTCGCCTGGGTCCGTCATGCCGAGGCATTGACCCAAGCCTTCGCCGGACGTCCGCGTCGTCGTCCGGTAGAGGCGGAAGCGGCGTCAGACGAGACGGCCGACGAGGCGCGCGCCGCCGCCGATGTCGCCCCCACCCCGGCGCGCGCGCCCGGCACCGTGATCGTCCGCAACGGCGTAGCCGTACCGACCTCGCTGGGACGATATCACGTGGTGAAAGAACTCGGTCGCGGCGCGATGGGGGTCGTCTACCTGGGGAAAGACCCGACGATCCAACGCCATGTGGCCATCAAGACCATGCGACTGGATGATATCGACAACGAAGAAGAGCTCAAAGAATTCAGGAACCGGTTCTTTCGTGAAGCCGAATCGACCGGACGCCTCTCGCACCCCAATATCGTTACTGTATACGACGCCGGCGAGCAGGAGGGCCTGGCCTATATCGCCATGGAGTATCTTGAGGGCACGCTGCTCAGTTGTTACTGCCAGAAATCGACCCTCCTCCCCGCCAAACAAGCCTTACAGATCGTCGCGACCGTTGCCGACGCCCTGGATTATGCCCACAGCCAAGGCGTGGTTCATCGCGACGTCAAACCCGCGAACATCATGATTCTGAAACAGCGCCTCGTGAAGGTGATGGATTTCGGGATCGCTAAGATGGCCAGCGCCTCGAAAACCCAAACCAGCATGATCTTGGGCACCCCGCGCTACATGTCACCGGAACAGGCCACCGGAAAGGATGTGGACGGTCGGTCGGATGTGTTCTCATTGGGCATCGTGCTGTTCGAATTGTTGAGCGGCGAACGCCCCTTCGACGCCGAAAACATGGCCGCCCTCGTCATCCGCATCGCCAAGGCCCCGCACGCACCGCTGCTCAAATACCGTCGCGATTTGCCGACTCGGGTGCAGGCCATTCTGGATCGCGCGCTCCAGAAAGACATCCCGAATCGCTACCGTCACGCCAGCGACATGGCGCAGGACCTCCGTGACGTCTTCCAGGTGATGCCGAGATAGGCCGCCCATGCACTCCTTGCACGTCACACATGGAGCGACCTCGGATGTCGGGCTGACCCGCTCACACAACGAAGATCGCTTCCACGCCGATCCCTCTACAGGCCTGTTCATCGTGTGCGACGGAATGGGCGGACACCGCGCCGGCGAAGTCGCCAGCAGCCGCGCCATCGAAATTATTCCTCATCACCTGACGGAGGCCGACGCCGATCCATCGCTCCCAATGATCGGTGCCGTGCGACAGGAGTTCTCGTCCGCGACCAACCGACTGGCGAGCGCCGTCCGACTCGCGAATCATAGGGTGCATCAGGACGCGGTGCGCCACGCCGAATACGCCGGCATGGGAACCACCGTGGTGGCGGCCTGGCTCGTCGGACCGATTCTCTCGATCGCCCACGTAGGCGACAGCCGCCTCTACTTGATTCGCGGCGACATGTTGCAACTCCTGACCGCGGACCATTCCCTCGTGCAGGAGCAGGTGCAGTCCGGACTCCTGGCCGCCGATGACGCGACGCACGTGCCCCACAAGCATGTGTTGACCCGCGCCGTCGGAGTCCATCCCCTGGTGGAAGTCGAGTTGGGAGAACTCCCTGTCCTGAACGGCGATACCCTGCTCCTCTGCTCCGATGGCCTGACCACCGGAGTATCCTCCGATGCCATCCTGCGCGTCGGTCAAGAGTCATCCGATCCGCAGCCGATCGCCGACCGTCTGATCGCCCTGTCGAATGCGGCCGGCGGCACCGACAATACGACCGTCATCGTTGTGAAACTCACGCAGCATAAACCAGGCATGTGGACTCGCATGTGCACGCAGTGGTTCGCCGGATCGACAACCGAATTATCGTAAGGAGCGACCATGTCTCAGCACCGCCCAGCATCCCCCACGCTTATCGTGAAAGCGCCGCACGGCGGCACAAGGGAGCTCCAGATCGTTTGCACGCCCTTCACAATCGGACGGAAGCACGACAACGACCTCTGCCTGGAAGACCCTGCGGTCTCCGCCCACCATGCGCGTATCGTCAAGGTGCAGGAAGTGCTGTTTCTCGAAGATCTCTCCAGCACCAACGGCACCTTCATCAATGAGCAGAAAATCGACCGGCGGCAACTTCAGGATGCCGACAGCATCCGTGTCGGCACCCACCGGCTGATTTTTCGGGGAGAACAACCGGCCACTGCGGACCAGGCTCTCACTGAGGAGAACCTGGTCACCGACAAAACGATGGTCGTCTCACGCTCGATCGGCAGTGATCGACCGGTGCGGGAAGAAGCGATCGGCGTGGTGGAAATCCTCTCAGGAAAGAGCGGGCAATCGCAATATCGCCTGACGAAACACGTGTCGCTGATCGGAGCTCAGGACGACGCCGTGATCACATTGACCGGTTGGTTTGCACCGAAGACCGCCGCGATCATCAGCCGGCGAAGGGAGGGATACGTCGTGAGCCAGACCGAGAGCGGAAAACGGATCCTCGTCAACGGCCGCCCGGTTCAGGGAGAACACCTGCTCCGCAATGGAGATGTAGTGGAAGTGGCCGGCCTCACGATGCGGTTTCTGCTGCGTGTCCCCAAGAGCAGCATCGCTGCATGCTAGTTCAACAACCGACCCCGCTTCGGCAAGAGTTGAAAACACTGGTCCGAGACTTCCTGGGCGTGGGATTCCAGGCACTGCAGCAACGCCCCACCTCCGACCGGCACATCGCGACAAAACTGCCTTCGGTCCGCCTCGCAGGCTGCGCGCATGTGCTGCATGTTCGCTTTCATCCGCACGAGCCGCTCCCGCAACATCGGCCGACAGGGAAGGGAGAGGTGAGCAGCCTTACGTTCCAGGCACGCTTGCCGGTCTCCTTCTTCCTCGGGGCACAGCGACTCTATTTCTAGATCGCATTTCACGTCTCTCCCAAGCGGCACGCGCACGAGCTCAGCCGCAGGAGGCCCCGCCGTCTCGGAATGAACCACCGACGCGTCCTCCTGCCCCATCACTGTTTGAGCAGGCGGATCGGACAAATGAGGTGGAACGCTGACGATTGAAGGAGGGCGTGGCGGAAGCGGGGACGGAGAGGACACCGGCACCGGCTCGGGCAGCATGTCGCTCTGCGGCAAGGTGTAGAGCACCAGTCCCCAGACTGCGCCCAGGACCGCGCAACTAAGTACCGTCACGATAATGATGGCGCCGAGTCGCGATGGACCAGCCAAGGAGCTCCTAGGCGGATGTAAGATCAATCGTTCGATCAGCCGGATGTGGGAAACGGCTTCCCACGAGCCGTTCGACTCTTGTTACGCCTCTACACCCTCGAACATAACGCAGCAACCGCGAGTTCAGTTCTCAGGCGCTTCGACGATGTGGTTCTCGAACCTGGTACAGCCTTCCGCCAACAGTCGGTTGGTGAGCATTTCCCCCGGCCACTCGATCGGAAGATCGGCCGTGAACACCCAGACGTCGGGAGAGGTCCACACTGGACCGTGGTCCTCCGGCAGTTCCGGATCGAAGAGATCGGTCCAGACCGGCATATACACCCCATTCCCGCATTGCGTGTGCAAGTGGGCGATCGTGCGGGCCCGCACCATGGGATCGAGATCCCGCCACACTGCGGCGGTCTCGTCGGCCAATCGATGTAGTCGCACGGCATTCTGCGCGTCGAACAGCGCATACGACGCGTAGACGGGCACCTCCAAGGTGTCCGGAGCCAGGGCCAATTCGGCGCATTGTGCGACGAGGCCTTCGAGCAGCGCCCGACGTTCCGGCTCCTCTAATGAATCGGGCAATCCCGGATCGGGCATGCCGATCAATTGAAAAAAGAGGAACGCGGTGTTTTCGACCGGAGGATAGAGACGCGACGCAATCGCCTGGGTGCGCTGAGAATCCGCGATGCTCACGAGATGTTCATTGAGGGTCTGGAGCGTCAGTCCCTCAAGGGTCGCATCGGTCAGGAGACGGGGCTCGACCCGCACGACGACGCCGGCTGGAATCTGCAAATGGCGATGCAGCAGATCCGCTGTCGCCACGGGATCGATCTTTAACCCAAGCGGCTGTCCCAAATTGGCTTGGAGCGGCAACTCGAGAGCCGCCATCAAGGCATACGCCCCCTTGTCGTCATCCGGTCCGTCCATGATGACGGCGCACGAGGCCTCCGCCACCAAATCGAACATCCACTCCGCCATCTCCTCGTCGAGGGCCGCCAGAACCGTCAACAGATCCTGCTCCCGCCCCTGCTCGATAAAGGCTTGCAGGGTATCGATCGCGGCATCCGTGTCCCCATGGTCATGACGACGAGCGTTGATCAAGTGGATCAAATCCCTCGTCAACGGATCCGGTCGCGACCAACTCAACATGGCCGGCCTCCCGCATCGATACGAAGTCTTGCTGAATGGTATGTATTCATCCTGTTGTCCATGTTGCCAAACTTTCCAGAACGTGGCAAGCGCGAATGCGGTTCTTCGTCCACCCCTCGGGCAGGCTCTTCGAGGCAGCCTCGCCGCACGGCGTCCGAGGGATCATTCCCCGATCACCTTGACCAACACACGCTTGCGCCGCCGCCCATCAAACTCTGCGTAAAATATTTGCTCCCATGGCCCGAAATCCAGCTTCCCCTCCGTAATCGCAACGACGACTTCCCGTCCCATGATCTGTCGCTTGATATGCGCATCACCGTTGTCTTCACCGGTGTCGTTGTGCCGATAGGTCGCCTCATGCGGCGCGAGTCGTTCGAGAAAGCTGTCATAATCGTGGAGCAACCCCGCTTCGTCATCGTTGATATAGACGCTCGCGGTGATATGCATGGCATTCACCAACACCATCCCTTCCCGCACTCCGCTTTTTCGCACGACGGCGTCGACCTGCTCCGTAATATTCATATACGCGCGCCTGGTCTTCGTTTCGAACCAGAGTTCCTCTCGATACGACGTCATCGGCTTTCGCACTCACGGTGGTTCGCGATTCTGCAACGAGGATGTTGGAACTTGCAAGCCCTGGGCAGGAAGTGAGGTCTGCCGTTTCCTCACGGTCCGACCTGCGACCGACTCACAGGTTCTCATCCCGCTTGCCCGCACGTCGACGTCCCCGAGTGGCAGGGCTTCTCGGAGGGCACGCGTGCAGCCTGTCGCTTTCTTGAACAAAATTGACAGGCTGTGGGACCGGTGATACATACCTACGAATAGACAGACCCGCGCTATTGTTTCGAATGAGGAGGTCCTCTGATGTTTTCATCGACGGGCATTCCTGCGATACGCAGCGAGTGGACGAACTGGCATCTCCTGTTCGCAAGTCAACCCGAGCCGGATCTGGAATTCACCGAGGAAGACCTGGATGAACCCATGCCGCCCCCGACGCCACCAATGAACTCACCGAAACGATCTGGGAAACGGCCGCTGCTCTGGATCTTGCTACTCCTGCTGGTGGGAGCGATCGGCTATGTGGCCATGGACCCCGACGGGGTGATGCAACTTGTCGAGCCCTATCTGGAAGGCCGTACTGACACCGCCCCACCCGCAGCCCAGAAGCCACCGGTCACCGCTCAGACACCGACGCAACCGCCGACCGTGGCCCCACCCATTCCACCAGCACTGCCTGACAGTGGCTCCCCGGCTCCCGCTGATGTGCCTACCCCCTCATCCGCTTCGCCCGCAGCCACCACACCGGAAGTCGCGCCTGCACCTCCGATCGTGAGCGTCGCGGACCCGCGCTTTTCCGAGGGTCAACGGGTGACGGTCATCCCCGATCCCAACCGGCCCAAATCCCCGATGCCGCTCTTCGTCGATTCGGTGGGCACCAAAACCAGCACCACGGTCTTGGCCGGCACCACGCTCACCATTCGGGACGGGGATTACCAGAAGAACGGATGGGTTTATGCCGTGCGAACTCAGGACGGTCGTAAAGGATGGATCCCCGAACGTAATCTGAAACTGAAACGTTAAGCTCTACGCGATCGTCCCTTGCCGCGCACGACGGCCCGTTCCTCGAAAGAACGGGCCGTCGTCTTTTTTTGTCGGGACTCCCTTGTTATAATGCCGCGCCGACACGACTGACAGCCTGACCTCCACCGAACTTCGCACAGGGATGTTCGAACGACGACGATGAGCGAACTACGTGCCATTATTTTTGATTTCGACGGCGTCATTGCCGACACCGAGCCCCTGCATTTTGCCGCCCTTCGACAGGTCTTGGCCGGCATCGACATCTCCCTCACCGAAGCGGAATACTATACCGACTACCTCGGCTTCGACGATCGCGGCTGCTTCATGGCCGCCTTGCAGTCCCATCAACGCCGGACGTCGCCCGCACTCCTCAGTGAACTGATGGAGCACAAGGCTCACGCCTACCTGGCCGCCGTCCGACAACAACTGGCGATCTTCCCCGGTGTACGCGAATTGGTGCAGGACGCCGCCGCTCGATTGCCGCTCGCCATTGCCTCCGGGGCCCTGCGCAACGAAATCGAATTGATTCTGGAGGAAGCAGGTCTCCGCAAGGCGTTTCTTCACATTACCAGCGCCGAAGACGTCACCCGTGGCAAGCCGGCTCCGGATCCTTTTCTGCATGCGATGGCCGGCTTGAATGCGCAACCGAATCAACTGACACTCTCCCCGAACGACTGCCTGGTCATTGAAGATTCCTTGCCTGGGATCCGAGCCGCGCGCGCAGCCGGCATGAAAGTGCTGGCGGTGGCCAATACGCACACGGCGCAGGACCTCGGGGAAGCCGATGCCATTACTCATTCACTGGCGGACACCAGGCTTTCTGACCTGCAATCACGCCTGTGGGGAACGGCTCAAGGCCGCACATGAGAATTTGCTCGCTGGTCCCTGGTGCGACGGAGGTCGTCGCGGCATTGGGTCTCCAAGACAATCTGATCGGGATCAGCCATGAATGCGATTTTCCGCCGAGCCTCGCGCAGGTCCCGGTGATGGTACGCCCGCGCATCGAGAGCCATCGACTCTCCAGCGCCGAGATCGACAAACAGGTCGGCGCGATGCTGTCAGCGGGAACCGGCCTCTATGAATTGGACGAACCCCGGCTCCTGGCGGCAACGCCTGAGCTGCTGATCGTCCAGGCCCTGTGCGATGTTTGCGCCGTTACCTCCTCACAGTTGGAGCAGGTCCTTCACACCCTCTCGCCGCGACCCCGCATGGTCACCCTCAGTCCTCGCAGACTCGGCGATATTCTGCGGGATATTGAAACGCTCGGAGTCGCCTTGGAGCGAGCAGAAGCCGGGACACAGTTATCCGCGACGCTGCGCAGGAGGCTCGACGTTGTACAAACCCTCGTGCACACCCAATCGACGCGTCCCAGAGTCGCCTGCCTCGAATGGCTTTCTCCCCTATATACTGCAGGCCATTGGGTACCTGACATGGTCGCCGCGGCGGGAGGCATCGATGTCTTGGCACAAGCCGGCACGGCGTCTCGAACGGTCGACTGGAACCAGCTCGCCGCATCCGAACCGGACGTGATCGTCCTCATGCCTTGCGGCTTTACCATCCCGCGCACGAGAGCGGAACTCGCCACGGTGACGAACCATCCTTCATGGAACAGTCTTCCCGCCGTCCAGAAAGGAGCGGTGTATCTGGTCGATGCGCTCTCATACTTCAGCCGCCCGGGTCCACGGCTGATCGACGGCGTGGAGCAATTAGCCGCGATCCTGCACCCAGCCTGCTATGGCGGCCACCTTCCCGCCTCCGTCGAGCGGCTTGAGGTGCAGACGACGCGACCAGATTGATGACACGATGATGACACCAGCGGAAGCTCAAACCTACTGCACGACCCTCACCAAACACAGTGGGAGCAATTTTTACTACTCCTTCCTGTTTCTGCCGAAAGTCCGTCGCGACGCGATGTACACGGTCTACGCCTTCTGTAAGGAAGTGGACAACGCCGTGGACGAGCCTCCTCCCGGGAGTCATCCGCAAGAGGAGCTGGCGCGCTGGCGGCGGGAACTGACCGCCGCCTATGACGGCACCCCGACGTTCCCGGTCACCATCAGCCTCGCGCGGCATGTACGAGAGTTGTCCATCCCGCAAGCCTACTTCGATGAACTCATCAAGGGCGTCGAGATGGACCTCACGACCACGCGTTACGCCACCTTCGACCAATTGTCGTCATATTGTTATCGGGTCGCGTCGGTGGTCGGATTGATCTGCCTGCACGTGTTCGGCACCACCTCTCCGCGCGCCCAGGACTACGCGGTCAATCTCGGCATGGCCTTTCAACTGACCAATATTCTTCGCGATCTCGGCAACGACGCCGAATGCGGTCGTGTCTATGTGCCGCAAGAAGACCTCGCGCGCTTCGCCTACCGGGAAGAGGATCTCCTGCACCGGCGATATAAGCCGGAATTCACAGAACTCATGCGGTTTGAAGTCGGTCGTGCGCAGGAGTTTTATGCCAAGGCTGCGCGGGCGCTCGATTCGCTGTCACGCGCCGAACGCCGGGCCTTGACGGTGGCGGAGATCATGCGCGGCGTGTACAGCCGGATCCTGCAACGCATCGAGCAGTCGGGGTATCGCGTATTGGGAGATCGAGTCACGCTGTCTCCCGGCCACCGGTTGGCCGTGGCAGCGGGCGTGTGGCTGCGCTCCCACCTTCCTTCTTCGACTCCATGAGTCGAACGGTGCTCATTCTCGGCGGCGGGATCGCCGGTCTGACGGCAGCGTTACAACTTGCCGCCGATGGCCATTCCGTCACGGTGATCGAGCAGGCCGACCATCTGGGAGGTCGCCTCGATCACGCCCCCCCGCCGCTGCTCCTCGACGCCCACACGGCCACCTGGTCTCTGCTCAAGACCCTCGGCAAAGACGCCGCCGCCAGGCGACTCCGACATACTCCGCTGGAATTCCTGCAATCGACCGGGGCTCGTATCCAATTCCTGCACCTTCCCTTGCCTTCTCCGCTCAACACCCTCCTCGGCACCACCTTGTTTCAGGGGCTGTCGATGCGGGACCGTTGGCATCTTCTCTCGTTTCTCGAACGAACCTGGGAGCAAGACCCTCCCCTCCCGAACGACCTTGATGCACGCGTGGCCGACGAATGGCTCGCGAGCATCGGCCAGTCTGAACATGCCCGACATGGTGTATGGAACTGCCTGGCCCGATTGTTGTTGGGGGCGGCGCTGACGCAGGTCTCCGCGGGGCTCTTCATGCGCACGCTGCGACGCTGCTTTTTGACCGGCGCCCGCGCCACGAAGTTGATCGTCCCGCCTCACGGACTCGATTCATTTCTGCTCGCGCCGCTCAAAGCGCAACTCGACCGGCTGGGAGTCCGGGTTCGACTGAACACGACGGCCGCTCAACTGCAGTTTTCCCAGGATCGTGTCACTCACGTCGAACTGGCGGATCGTACCAGGCTCACCGCCGATTGGTATATTGCTGCGCTTCCGTACCACCGGCTCACACCGCTGCTGCCGGAACGGGTCGTCACCCACTATGCCTATTTCCAACAACTCAGCCGGTTGAGCGAATCTCCCATGGTCATGATGCGCCTGCACCTTGCACAGCCGGTCGAACAGACCCAACTCGTCCTGCTGGAGCGCAATACGTTCCATTGGATGATCCGGCATTCGGACGAGGAACTCCACGAGCAGGCGGCTGTATTGTGGGCCCTCTCGGTAGGTGAGCCGAACCTGTTGCCCCAGTCGAAGGAAGACCTGATTCGTCTGACTTTTGACGACATGGCGGCGGCATTCCCTGCCACCCCGGCTCCTCGGCTCATCGATGCGGAGGTCGTTCGCTTTCCGTCCGCCATACTCACCACCAAACCGGGCGTACAACAATACCGACCGCTTTCACAGAGTCCGTTTGCCAATTTTCTCATCTCCGGCGCCTGGACGGACACCGGCTGGCCGGCCAATCTGGAGTCTGCGATTCTCAGCGGCCAACGTTGCGCCGCCCTCGTTTCAGCCGGCGCGTCTTGACTGTTCGGATGCCCACACCGCTCACGACACAACGTTGACTTCCCATAGTGCCACGACTAATATTTGGTGCTCCACTCAAATGGAACGCACATGTCTTCCTCCCTGACCACCCTGCAGGCACTGGCCGCGTCGCTTTACGATTGCCAACGCTGCCCGCTCGCCAAGCTCGGTCGACGCCAGGTCGTCTTCGGCGTCGGGAATCCGCACGCATCGGTCATGTTTGTGGGAGAAGCACCGGGATTTCACGAGGATCAGAAGGGCGAACCATTCGTCGGCGCCGCCGGACAATTGCTGAACGACTTACTGCAATCAGCGGGACTGTCGCGCGCGGATATTTACATTGCCAACGTGATCAAATGCCGTCCGCCCAATAACCGCGACCCTGAACCTCAAGAGGTCGAAACCTGCAAACCGTTTCTCTTGCAGCAGATCGCGCTGATACGGCCGAAGCTGGTCTGTTCCCTGGGCAACTGGGCGACACAGACCCTCTTGGAACGCAAGGTCGGGATTACACGGGTGCGCGGGCAGGCGTTTTATTTGAAGGAGTTCGTCCTGTTTCCTCTCCTCCATCCCGCCGCCGCATTGCATCAAGGGAGCATGTTGCAACCCTTGCGGGAAGACTTCCAGAAGCTCAAGGAGTTTCTCGACCGACACAGTCAGGCTCCCGCTACGCAAGAGAGCGCGACTTCCACGACGACCGGGACGCGACCGAACACACCCCCGGCTTCGACTGCGCAACAAATGGATCTGTTCGGATCGTAACAGCCTGACTTCGAGCGCGGAGCGTGCGGGAGGAACAGGCGTCGCGACTAGGTCCCGTTCAGGTGCGGGCAGGATCCTTCACAGGGTCGGCGGACGGAGCCTCTTCAGCCGTGGCCTCTTCCGACAATGCCTCTTCTTCAGGAGCGCCGAACCAGGCAACCAACATTTCCTCCCACCAGGCCTCGTCGATTTCCGGCCCGGGATCGACACCGAGAAACGCCACCGCGTCGGCTGACACCCCTTCTCCGACCAAATGCGGCTGAAACTTCGCGCGATCGATCACTTCCTTCGTGGCATATCCACCCAAAATCCAGGAATCCGGATCCGCCCGTCTGGACTTGTAGGCTTTCAGATTCAGCTTCAGGTACATGAAGATCTGCTGCTGATGCTCGTCACCTACCCCGCTCTGGGACAGGCTGAGCGTCTTCTCGATTTTTTTTCTCCAGTGCCGATCATCATATCGCGACGTGATCAGCTGAAGCATGGTCTTTCCCAGGTCGGCATCAAGAGGCATGGTATGTTCCTTTACTCTGTTCTGAAAAATTCCCGTTTACCGGCCGTAGGTGCCGGTGAAGGACGCTTTTCCGATGGCATTCTGATTGAGATAATAACCGACCATTGCACCGGAGGCCTCTTTCTTCAGGGGCAACTGCTCCGTCTTCAGCGCAAACACCGTAAAGATATACCGATGCGGTTTATCGCCCGGCGGTGGACAGGGCCCGCCGAAGCCAGGTTGTCCAAAATCCGTCATGCTCTGGACGCTCCCTTGGGGCGCGCCCACACTGTCCGATTGTCCCGCACCGGCAGGCAACTGCGTAACACTCGGAGGAATGTTGAAAATGAGCCAGTGCCACCAGCCGCTTCCCGTGGGCGCGTCAGGATCATAGACCGTCACGGCAAAACTCTTCGTCTCCTTCGGCGCATGTTCCCATCGCAGCTCCGGAGACACATTGCCGCCCGTGCAGCCGAAACCGTTAAAGACATGTTCGTTGCCGATCGCGCCCTGATCCTTGATCGTCGGGCTCGTCACTCGAAAATCCGCCCCCATGCCGACCGCGGGCAGCATTAGCAGGGCATAGATCATCGTGGCCATCAGTCGTCGCATCGCCCTTCCCCCCTTCATCCCCTAGTTCCCTGCCAGCATCATTTCTGCGAGTTTGACAGTCGGGCAAGCGATCCGTCCACGAAAGACGAGGTCTGTCCCGATCGTCTCGATATTGGTATACATCTGCTTCAGATTGCCGGCGATGGTAATCTCTTCGACCGGGTAGGCCAACTCCCCGTTTTCGATCCAGAAGCCGCTCGCCCCGCGCGAGTAGTCACCGGTGACCATGTTGATTCCGAACCCGATCAGATCCGTCACGTACAAGCCCTGCTTCACAGAGGCCAAGATGTCTTCCGGTCTCGTAGTGCCCGGCACCATATAAAAATTCGTCGGCCCGGCAGAGGGACTTTCGCCGATGCTCCGTGCCGCATTCCCGGTGGAAGGCAATCCCAATTTTTTACCCGAATAGGTATCCAACAGATAACTGGTCAATCGACCACGTTCGACCATCGCCTGCTTTCTCGTCGGCAACCCCTCGCCGTCGAACGGCCGCGTGCCCAATCCGCCGGGCATGCGGCCATCGTCATAAATGGTAACGAAGTCCGGGGCAATCTGTTGGCCAAGCTGACCGATCAGGAAGGAGGCACCCTTGTAGAGAGCATAACCCGAGAGAGCACTGCAGAGATGACCGAGCAAACTGCCCGCCACTTCCGGATCGAAGATCACCGGCACTCGGCAGGTGGACACTTTACGGGCGCCCAGCTTCCGAACCGTCCGTCTCGTCGCTTCCTGCCCGATGGCTTCCGGACTCTCCAACTTCGCAAATGCCCGATTCACTCCGTACCAGTAGTCTCGCTGCATCCCGACCGCGTCCGACGCGATCGGCGAGACGGACAGGGAGAAGCTACTGTTGGCGTACTGCCCCATGAATCCGTGGCTGTTCGCCAGAATGATCCGACCGGACGAGGAGTCGCATTCACCCCCTTCCGAGTTCGTAATGCGGGAATCGGCGGCAAATGCGGCCCGCTCGGCACGCAGGGCGAGGTCGATCTGCTGATCGGTCTGAAGTTTCGTAGCATCGTGAATATGCAACTCAGGAAACTCGGTGGCGTATTGGCCATTTTCAGGCAGGCCGGACACCGGATCCTCGACGACGGCCTGCGCCAACGCACAGGTTTCACCGACAAACCGCTCCAGGGAATCGCGAGAAAAATCGGAGGTCGATGCGCTGGCGGATCGCTGGTCGAAAAACACGCGCAAACCCAGCCGCTTTTCACGCGCCTTCGTCAATCGATCGACGGCTCCCATCCGGACCTGGACTGAAAGCGTTTCCCCGTCGGCCACCAACACATCCGACGCGGTCGCGCCATGTTTCTTCGCGCGTGACAGCAGATCCTGCGCGATATTTGTATAGTCTTGCTCACCGATCATACGTGTCATGGTTATGCTTTCGTCCCGCCGACGGTGATTTCGTCGATGCGAATGGTCGGCAAGCCGACGCCGACCGGCACCGACTGCCCTTCCTTTCCGCAGGTACCGATCCCTTCGTCGAGCTTCAGATCATGCCCCACCATCGAAACCTTCGTCAGGATCTCCGGTCCGTTCCCGATCAAGGTCGCGCCCTTCACCGGCTTGGTAATCTGCCCATCCTCGATGAGATAGGCCTCGCTGGCAGAGAACACGAACTTGCCGTTGGTGATATCGACTTGCCCCCCACCGAACGACACGGCGTACAGACCAGTTTTGACCGATTTGATGATGTCCTGCGGATCGGACTCGCCGGCGAGCATGAAGGTGTTCGTCATTCGAGGCAACACCACACTTTGGTAACTCTCACGGCGTCCGTTGCCGGTGACCGGAATGCCCATCAATCGGGCATTCAGCTTGTCGGTAATATACCCGCGTAAAATGCCTCGTTCGATCAAGACCGTACGGCTGGTGGGTGTGCCCTCGTCATCCACATTCAGCGAGCCGCGCCGAAAGGGAAGGGTCCCATCGTCCACGATCGTGCACGCTTCCGAGGCCACTTTTTTCCCCAGCAGATTAGAAAACGCCGAGGTCTTCTTCCGATTGAAATCGGCCTCCAGCCCATGCCCGATCGCTTCGTGCAACAATATCCCCGGCCATCCGCCGCCCAGCACCACCGGCATGACACCCGCCGGCGCATCAACGGCGCTCAAATTCAAGATGGCTTCCCTGGCCGCGTCCCTCGCGAACTGCAGATACCGCTGGTCGTCCTGAAAATACTCCAGTCCGATTCTTCCGCCTCCGCCGAAGGTCCCCACCTGCCGGTTGCCGTTCTCTTCTGCAATACAGGTCACCTGAAGCCGCGACAACGGCTGGATGTCCCCGACCATCAGACCATCGGACGTCGCGACCAACATGACCTTGTATTCGGTGTTGTAGGCCGCCATGACGTTCTTGATCCGTGGATCGTACCGCCTGGCTTCGGCATCGATGGCATTCAGCAGCGTGACCCGATCACGCGTGGCCACTTCAATATCGGCACGATCATGCGGATAGAGATTGCGCGCCAGAGCGGGCCGGTGGGTGACCGGAACCGGCGCCGTACCCTGTGCGGACTCGGCGATATACCGCGCGGTATCGGCGGCGATGTTCAAATCTTTGGAGGTGAGTTCATCGGAGTAAGCAAAACCGGTTTTCTCACCGGCGGTCGCCCTGACTCCCACTCCTTGCCCGATACTCTTCGTTGCCCGCTTGACGATCCCCTCTTCCATGGAGACCGACTCCGACTGGCAATACTCAAAATAGAGGTCCGCATAGTCGACGGTCGAGACCTTGACCCGTCCCAGCGCCTGCTCGATTTCTCGATCGGTTACCCCGAAACGCGCCAGCGCGCCGGACTCCTCATTGGCCATGAATGTGCTCCTCTCATGCAGTGCGTGAGTATAACGCACTCTTTTCCGGAGGCGCAATCCAAACACGCTCGAACCATCTGCAAATACAGCGAAATTGGGAAATACTGTTTGACATTCGGAGACCCCACCGCTAGACTCGCCTTACTTGTTCGAGAATTGGCACGTTAAAAGCAACAGTAGAAGAAAGGTGCTCACGCCGTTCCATGAACGATTCTCGATCACGCGCTATCGAGCCTGCCCCTGACTACGATCTGCTCTCGCAACTCGAACCGGACCTGCTGCCGAAACATCTTGCCGTGATCATGGATGGCAACGGCCGATGGGCTGAGTTGCGCGGCCTGCCGCGCATTGCCGGGCACCAGGAAGGCATCAAGCCTGTACGGGAACTGATCTCCCTCTCTCTCGAACTCGGCATCAAGGTCCTCACGATCTATGCGTTTTCACAGGAGAATTGGAACCGGCCGGCGCAAGAGATCACGGCGTTGATGGGGCTGTTGGAACATTATCTTTCAACGGAGCGATCGAGCCTGGTCGAAAAGGGCGTCCGCTTCCAGACCATCGGCCGGGTGACGTCTCTTCCTCCTTCTGCCTTGCAATGGGTCCGCACGACGGAGCAGGAGACTGCGCATCTGGATAAATTGATCCTCAATGTCGCCCTGAGCTACGGTGGGCGCGCGGAACTGGTCGATGCCGCCAAAGATCTCGCCCGCGCCGTGCAGGACGGACGACTCTCACTGGATCAGATCGATGAGCAGGCCATGCAACGGGCCCTATACACTCACGATCTCCCCGATCCTGATCTCCTGATCCGCACCAGCGGAGAGACTCGCATCAGCAATTTCTTGTTGTGGCAATTGGCCTATACGGAACTCTACTTCACCCCCACACTCTGGCCGGATTTTCGTCGGCGCGAAACATTGGTCGCGTTGATTGAATACCAGCGACGCGAGCGCCGTTTCGGCCGAGTATTCAGCAGCGTCTCCTCCTAGCCTCTGTGTGGTGAAACCAGGAGCTTTCCAGTGCGAGGAGACGATGCCGCCCCCCATGGACACCGCTCGACCACGCTCTTCATCCGAAGCGGTTCGTCGCGTGCTGGCTGCGGTGGTGTTTCTTCCGATATTCTACTACCTCGTTCACGACCTCGGGTCGGTCGCGTTCTTCGGTCTCGTCGCAATCGCCGGCATGCTGGCGGTGGGAGAGTTTTATCGACTCCATTTGGGAGAGGCTTCCTGGCCATGGTGGAGTTGGCTGGGCGTGGCAGCGACCGGATTGGTCATCAGCAGCGCACAGTGGCCGACCCTCATCACCGATCGTACGGTGTTGCTTGGGGTCGTCGCGATTGCCCTGTGCCTGCCTCTGGTGTCGAGCAAGTCGCTGCGCGAGGCCCTCACGGACGGCATGGTACTGGTCATGGGCGTGCTCTATATCGGGCTCGCCCTCAGCTATCTCATACTCACGAGAGGGTTACCCGACGGCGCCTTGCTCATTTTTTTCGTCGTCATCGTCACCTGGGCCGGTGATACGGGTGCCTATCTCGTCGGGAAATCCATGGGACGGCATGCCCTCGCGCCGATCGTCAGTCCGAAAAAAACCTACGAGGGATTGGCGGGCGGCCTCGGCCTCGCCTGTCTTCTCGCCGTGGTCGCGCGCGCCTGGTTCCTTCCCGGCCTCTCGCTGATCGATTGCCTGGCGCTCGGTGTGATCCTCACCCTCACCGGCCTCATTGGCGACCTGGCGGAATCGGCGATGAAGCGAAGTGCGGGATTCAAAGACTCAGGCGCCTTGATCCCCGGCCATGGAGGCATGCTGGATCGCCTGGACAGCCTCTTGTTCACAGGTCCGGCCTTTTACTACTATGTCACGATCGTCAACAATGGGTGACAGATGATTGTCTGCCCGTTCTGGAGCATGCCATGAAAAACATCGTCATTCTTGGTTCGACCGGCTCGATCGGAACGAACACCCTCGATATCGTGGACCGGTTTCCGCAAGAATTTCGCGTGATCGGCCTGACCGCCGGTTCGAACGATGACAAGCTCGAAGCGCAGATCCGCCGGTTTCGTCCGGCCTTTGCGGCACTCGCCAACGAGTCCGCCGCGGCAAGACTGCGCCAACGTTGCGCCGACCTCCCGGTGAAGATTTTCGCGGGCAACGAGGGTGTGGCACAAGTCGCGCAGTCGCAGGAGGCTGAATTGGTCATTTCAGCCATCGTCGGCGGCGCGGGACTCGTCCCGACACTGGCCTCGATTCGTGCCGGCAAACAGATCGCGCTCGCCAATAAAGAGCCGATGGTCATGGCCGGCGCACTGATGCAAGCGGAAGCCAAGAAACATCAGGTCCGCATTTTTCCAATCGACAGTGAACACAGCGCCATTTTTCAGTCCCTTGAAGGGCACCGCCGGGCGGACGTCAAACGCCTCATCCTGACCGCTTCAGGAGGGCCCCTCTGGGGATTCTCCAGCGAGCAACTCCAAGACGTCACCCCGGAGCGGGCCTTGCAGCACCCGAACTGGAAAATGGGTTCCAAAATTACGATCGACTCTGCCACGCTCATGAACAAAGGGCTCGAAGTCATCGAGGCACGCTGGCTCTTCGATATTTCGGAAACCCAAATCGAGGTACTGGTGCACCGCGAGAGCATCATCCATTCCCTGGTAGAATACACAGACCGGTCGGTGATCGCACAGTTGGGCCTTCCGGACATGCGCACACCTATTTCCTACGCCATGCGGTATCCTGAACGGATGCCGTTAGATCTCCCTTCTCTTGATCTGACGGAAATCAGCACGTTAACGTTTTTCAAGCCCGATCATGATCGGTTTCCCTGCCTGCAGCTTGGTTATGAGGCCCTGCGGATCGGCGGAACCATGCCGGCGACGATGAACGCCGCCAACGAAGTGGCCGTGGAAGCGTTTCTCCAGAGCGGAATTCGTTTTCTCGATATTCCGGACATCATTCGGAGTACAATGGAGTCTCATACACCGCATCCGATCGACGCGCTGGATGATGCGCTGGAAGCCGATCGCTGGGCTCGTGAAAAAGCCGAGTCCCTCGTGCATGCCTTGACGCGGTAATACCCTGAACCCAAGGAGTGTTGTTGTGGGAACAGCCTTTGCCTGGTCGCCCGATGTAGTCTCTATTCTGACCCATTGGGCACTTCCGTTCCTGGTCGTGCTGGGGGTCCTCGTCGCCTTTCACGAAATGGGGCATTTTCTCGCCGCGCGCTGGGTCGGGGTCAAGGTCCTGAAGTTCTCCCTCGGCTTCGGACCGAAGATTTTCGGTCGCCAAATCGGAGAAACGGAATATCTCTTGTCGGTCGTGCCCCTCGGCGGATACGTCAAGCTCTTCGGCGAAGACGAACATGAAACCCTTACGCCGGAAGACAAGAGACGCGCGTTTGTGCATCAATCGCTTTGGGGCAAAACGCTCATCGTGGCCGCCGGACCAATTTTCAACTTCATCCTCGCCTATCTGATTTATACCGCTTATATCGGGCTCGGGTACACCCTGCCGGTTCCAAGCTTCAAGGACATCATTCCTGAAATCGAAGCCGTCTTGCCTGGCTCACCAGCCGACCAAGCGGGCTTGAAGCCGGGCGACCGTGTCATCCGGGTGAATGAAAAGGAAATCTCGACCAACGCCGAACTCCTCAAGTACATCGCCCAAAGCAACGGGAAACAACTGACGCTGGACCTGACGCGCGGGGAGCAGATCAAGACGGTGCTCGTCACCCCGACCAAAATGACCGTGCAGGACAATGGAAAAGACGCGACCATCTTCCAACTCGGCATTGAAGAACGGGCGCCGGTGATCACGGCCGTAATCCCCGGGTCGCGGGCGCAGGATGCAGGCCTCAATGCGGGCGACCGCGTCGTCCGCATCGAGGGGCACGACATCTTCACCTGGTCCCAAATGACCTCCCTGGTGCGGGAAAATCCGAATCGCGCGCTTCAGTTTGACGTTCAACGAGGCGGCAGCACACAGACGCTCTCCGTCACTCCGATGGGCGAAAAGACCACCGTAAACGGGCAGCCGGCCGAAGTCGGAAAAATCGGTATCTCTGCTCAGAACCAGACCATTCTGCAAACGAACGATCCGCTCAAAGCGCCGTGGCTGGGAGCTCAGGCGACCTGGGGATGGACCGAGCTCACGGTCGTAGGGATCTACAAAATCATCACAGGGGACATCTCCCGCAAGAACATCGGCGGCCCACTGACGATCGCCAAAACCGCAGGGGATGCCGCTGAACAGGGCACCTCCAGCTTGGTGTTCTTGATGGCCATGCTCAGTATCAACCTGGGCGTGCTGAATCTTCTCCCCATACCCATTCTCGACGGCGGTCACCTCTTGTTCTTTTTTATCGAAGCCGTCCGTAGAAAGCCACTTGAAGATCGGCAACGGGAACTGGCACAACAGGTCGGGCTGGTCCTGCTCGTCGGCATCATGATTTTTGCTTTCTGGAACGATATCGAGCGATTAATTTCCCCGTAAGCCCACATGCGCGTCTCCGAAACTTTCATTCCCACATTACGAGAAGATCCGGGCGAGGCTGAAACGGTCAGTCATCGCCTCATGCTGCGCGCCGGTCTGATTCGAAAGGTGGCGGCCGGGATTTACACCTACCTCCCGCTCGGCCTGCGAGTGCTCCGGAAAATTGAGCGCATCGTTCGCGAAGAGATGAATCGCGCCGGCGCGCAGGAACTGCTCATGCCGGTGGCCTCCCCGGCCGAACTGTGGCGTGAAACAGGGCGCTGGGACTTTTACGGCAAGGAGCTGCTCCGGTTTAAGGACAGGCATGAGCGCGATTTCTGCCTGGGACCGACACACGAAGAAGTGATCACCGACCTGTTCCGCCGAGAAGTCCGCTCATATCGGCAGATGCCGTTGAATTTCTATCAGATCCAGACAAAATTCAGGGACGAGATCCGTCCACGCTTCGGCTTGATGCGCGGGCGCGAATTCATCATGAAAGATGCCTACAGTTTCGATCGAGATGAAGCCGGAGCCAAGCTGAACTATCAAAAAATGTACGACGCGTACAACCGTATTTTCACGCGCTGCGGGCTCACCTTTCGCCCCGTGGAAGCCGACACCGGGCTCATCGGAGGCACCTCCTCGCATGAGTTCATGGTGCTGGCCGAGACGGGCGAAGAGACCATCGTCTACAGCGAGGACGGCACCTACGCCGCCAACGTCGAACGGGCCGAAGTACTCCCTCCGGAGACATCCGACCAGGCCGCTCACCGCCCGCTCACGACGGTCTCAACACCGGGACGACGAAGCGTTGAGGAAGTCACTACCTTCCTAAAAATCGAGCCACAACACCTGGTCAAAACGTTGCTGTACAGTGCAGGCAAAGAAACGGTGGCCGTCCTGGTTCGAGGCGATCACGAGGTCAATGAAATCAAGGTCAAACGCCTTCTTGGCGTCCCTGAGCTGGAGCTTCTCAAACCTGAACTGGTTCCCGGTCTGACCGGCGCGCCGATCGGATTTGTAGGACCGGTCGGACTGAAGCAGGTCCGCATCCTGGGTGACTGGGCCGTGAAGCCCATGGCCAACTTCGTCGTCGGTGCCAATCAGGCCGACACCCACTTCGTAGACGCCAATTGGGAACGCGACTTCAAGGTGGATCAGTTCGCTGATCTCCGCAATGCGCGGGCCGGCGATTGCTCCCCTCGCAAAGACGGCACCCTGAAGACCGCCAAAGGCATCGAAGTCGGCCATGTCTTTATGTTGGGGACAAAGTACAGTCAGGCAATGAAGGCCACCTTCCTGGACGCGCAGGGACAGGAACAACTGGCGATCATGGGTTGTTACGGAATCGGCGTCAGTCGAACCGCGGCCGCCTCAGTCGAGCAGAATCATGACGCGAAGGGCATCAAGTGGCCGGTTCCCATCGCGCCCTTTCATGTCACCCTGCTTCCGCTCAGCCAGTCTCAACCAGTCACTCAACTAGCCGACACCCTCTATCACGCCATGCAAAAGTCCGGCATTGAAGTACTGTGGGACGACCGCGACGAGCGAGCCGGGGTCAAATTCAACGACGCCGACCTGATCGGCGCTCCCTATCACCTGGTCATCGGAGAAAAGGGACTGGCGCAAGGCCAGGTGGAACTCAAATTTCGTCACACAGGCGTGACCCAAAAAATCGCTCCCGACCAGGTTCTTTCACTATTGGGTTCATTACTCCAAGCCGACTCCTAAATCAATTCCCAGCGTCGATCATTGTCAGCTAGCGACGCGTGCTCTCGCCTCCCGACACATGTGACCGTACCCGGCACAACCGGTTTGGGAAAGTGGCTTTTGCTTGCCTTGACTGTGCATTGCGCTACACTGACTCAGACGGAAGACGCCCGGCATTCAGTTCCCGGCCGACACCGCAATCGCTCTTCGTGCCAACCGTTTGGGAGACCACTCGATGCAGCCCAAAGCCCCGCTGCCTGGTGTAGGCGATGCCGCACTCAAATCCGGCTTCGCCGAAAACGTCAAACGGATCAGCGCACAAATCCTCGCGGCGTCCGACGTCGACCACATCCTCCTGGATCTGCGCCATGAATTCCTGAGCTGTTTCGACGCGGAAGATCTCACACTGTTCGTGGTGGATTCGGAAAAGAAGGAGATCTTCTCTAAAATTCCCCACCTCGACACCGTTCAGGAAGTCCGCATCCCGATCACGGAACAGAGTCTCGCCGGGTTCTGCGCCAAGTACCTGCGCCCGGTCAATGTCGGCGACGCGTACAGCCTGATCGAGCTCAGCGCGATCCACCCGTCGCTTTCTCACGACGCCACGTACGACAAGAACACCGGCTTCAAGACCAAGCAGGTGCTCACGTATCCCGTCGTCGCCGAAAATAAATATCTCATGGGTGTGATCCAGCTGCTCAACAAAAAGAGCGGCGGACGGTTCACGCGCAAAGATGAAGAATGTGTCGCAGAGATAGCCAAGGCTCTGGGGACCGCTTTTTACGCGCTTCGAAAAACGTCAAAAAAGCCTCCTTCAAAATTCGACTATCTGCTGACCAATGGAAAGATCGTACAGAACGATCTGGACAATGCGCTCGCAGAGGCCAAAAAAGGGACCACCGACATCGAATCCCTGCTCATTGAGAAGTATAAAGTTCCGAAGGCCGAACTCGGCAAGTCGCTCGCTAATTTTCACAAGTGCCCCTACATCGAGTACAACGAGCGGACGATCGTCGATATTGAGCTGCTCAAAAACCTCAATGTCGACTATCTGAAGAAAAATCACTGGATGCCCCTCAAGCGGGACCGTGCGGCGATTGAAATCTTGACCGACGACCCCGGTGATCTGGATCGTGTGCAAGACATCAAACGCACTTTCCCGGGCCTGAATATCCGCTTCGCCGTCAGTCTGCGTCGCGATATCTCCCTGTTCCTGGCAAGCACCACGGGAAGCCCAGACATCACCAGCAAGATGAACGAGAATGTCTCCGACATTCTCGGCGAACTGGTCAACGAATCCCAACTTGAAGCGCAAGAAGATGCGTCAAGCGCAGGGCTCGACGAAAACGACAACGCCATCGTACGTCTGGCGAACCAAATCATCGCCGACGCCTTCCGACAAGGCACCTCCGACATCCACATCGAACCGTACGGGGAAAAGCGCGATACCCTCGTACGGTTTCGAGTCGACGGCGACTGCTTCGAATACATGAAAATTCCACCGAGTTATCGCCGTGCCATCGTCTCCCGCCTCAAAATCATGGCGAGTCTCGATATTGCCGAACGGCGAAAACCCCAGGACGGGAAGATCAAATTCAAGATCGGCGAAAACAAGGAAATCGAGTTGCGTGTCGCCACCATTCCGACCGCCGGCTATAACGAAGACGTGGTCATGCGTATTCTGGCCGCGAGCGAACCGTTGCCGGTCGACAAAATGGGCTTCTCGGAGCGAAACCTGCGCGAGATCAAGAGTATCGCGGAAAAGCCTTACGGCATTATTCTCTGCGTCGGACCGACCGGATCCGGAAAAACCACCACGCTGCACTCCGTTCTCGGCTACATCAACACGCCGGACATCAAGATCTGGACAGCGGAAGACCCCGTCGAAATCACGCAATATGGCCTGCGCCAGGTACAGGTGCATGCCAAAATCGGCTTCACTTTCGCCGCGGCCATGCGCGCATTTCTCCGGGCCGATCCGGATGTCATCATGGTCGGCGAAATGCGGGACAAAGAAACTGCGGACACAGGAATCGAGGCCTCGCTGACCGGTCACTTGGTGCTCAGCACCTTGCACACCAACAGCGCGGTGGAAACCATCACCCGACTGCTGGACATGGGTTGCGACTCGTTCAGTTTTGCCGACGCCATGCTGGGAGTCCTCGCCCAGCGTCTCGCGCGACGGATTTGCAAGGACTGCCGAGAAGCGTATCAGCCGTCAAAAGAGGAATATGACGAACTGCGGTTGGGATATGGTCTCGAATACTGGGACCCGCTGGACATCAAATTCGATGCCAACTTCCGGCTCTACCGAGGCAAGGGGTGCGACACGTGCAATCGCACAGGCCTGAAAGGCCGCGTGGCGCTGCACGAGCTGCTCCTAGGCACGGATCAAATGAAAAAATTGATTCAGAACAAAGCGAAAACCGACGAAATGCTGAAAGCCGGCATGGCGGAAGGCATGACCACTCTGGTCCAAGACGGTATCCAAAAAGTGTTGCAAGGCCACACGACCTACAAAGAGGTCAAAGCCGTCGCGATCAAGTAGCCACTCAGACCGACAATCGGGCGAACATCCTACCGCCCGGATCGGGATGGGGTCAGGCCACTCAGTTCCTTCTCCAGCCGCGCCACCTCCCCTCCGTGTCCCAATTTCCTGGCGTAACCCACGGCAAGCGCGAGCGCCTCGACCGCCTGAGACTGATCTCCCTGCGCCAGGAAGCTACGGTAGGCCCGCTCAGCATAACCCATCGCCCGATCGGAGAACCCCCGGCGTTCCGCGATCCGGCTCAGCCGCAGCAGATCGGCGGCGATCTCCGTTCGCCGCTTCGCGGTCTTATCCAACTCCAGGGCTCGCTCGAACGCTTGCTCCGCGGTCTCATACTCGTGGCGTTCCTCCGCCAGAATCCCGAGATTCACGTGATTGCTGGCCTCGGCCTCAAGATGTCCCGCGGCTTGGTTCAAGGTCATCGCCTGACGAAACAATTGTCCGGCCTGCTCCATTTCCCCCTTCGCCTGCCGCACCAATCCGAGATTATTTCTGAGAATAGCTTCAGTTCGCTGGTCCGGCCACTGCTGGAGCAGATCCAGCGCCTGTTGATACCGTTGTCCGGACACATCGATGTGTCCCTCATGATATTCTGCGGCCCCCAAGGCGGTGAGAGCGACGATCCAGAGCTCTGTCTCGCCAAACTGTTGTGCCAGGGCGACGGCCCGCTGGTGAAACGCGATCGCCTCGTGCATGGCACCTCGGTCGAACGCCACGTGCCCCAGATCATTGAGCACACTGATACGCCCCGTCACGTCATCGAGACTCTCGGCCATCTTGCGGGCCTCTTCATAGGCTTCCTCCGCACGTGCCAGGTCTCCCCGCGCCAACCAACGATCTCCCTGCAGACGGAACGCATGAACCCGGGTGGCCAGCGGCCGAGGCGAGGGTGCGAGAGGCTGTGGCGGAGGCGGATTCGCGCATCCAAGCAGCAGGCACAACGCAACGCCGCAGACGCCTGCGGCACACCCATGTCTCGTTGCGATCATCGGCGCACGTGATCCCCACGCAAGCTCGGAGGCCCAGTCGCGGACATGGCACCTTCCGGTTTCGGCGCAGGCCCGGCGTTCTGAGCAAATCGGTTAAAGGGAAATGTCTGCTTTGCGCCGCGCACCAGGGTCGACACGTCTGCCAGCATGGTCTCAGCCGTCTGAATGACGGGAAGCAGTTCCTGACTCACCTCACCCACCGAATCGGAGAGACGCTTCACGCTGGTGAGTGTGGATTGCGCCGTGTCTAAAATAGTGGGCAATCGACTGGTAGTGCGCTGCATGTCTGCCGTAACACGATCCACGACGCCCAACGTGCGCTGAATCGAGCCGGTCATGGCGGGCAGGGTGGTCGCTGTCTGCTCTACCGATGCGATCGTGCGCTGAACCGACGCCACGACCGCCGGCAGATCCTGCGTCGCCAACGCCACCTGCTCCAACGCCTTGCCGCCGGCTTTCAGCCCACCCTGCAGATCCTGAGTAATGGTTTCCACCCGCAACAGTGTCTGCTTCACGGCCATCAGCACCGGTTCAACCTCGTTGAGGAGATCCCCGATGTCTCTCGGTTCAACGGCGCGAATCGTGCCGCCGTCGGTCAATACCGGACTGCTGGCGGTCCCCGCTCCGATATCGACTTGAGTTTGGCCCACCACCACCCCGCTCTTGGTGATCCGAAGCTCCGAGTTGCTCTTTACCATCTCCTGGTACCGAGTCGACAATTGCAGGGTCAGGTCAACCGTCCCGCGAGCGTTAAGATCCACTTGTTTCACCCTCCCGATCCGAATCCCGGAGACCACGACCGGCGCTCCCGGCTCCAGACCATAAGACTTACTGAGGCTGGACATGAGGTGGTACTTCGGCTCGAAGAGATGCTCGGTCTTCGACATCCAAAAACCGGCCACCGCCAGAATCAGAACGGGAATCAGCACGAATGTGCCGACGATTTGAGCCAATCGCCCGCTGGATAGCCGATGTGAATAATGCATGTCCATCACCTCTCAGTCTCGCTGGACCGCCTCGGCAGGACGCGGTCTATTCCACATATCGTCTGAGCGCCTCGGGAACGACCTCGGCCACCGCATCACGAGGCCCGTCGGCCTTGACGCGGCCGTCATGGAGCGCCACCAGTCGATCCGCCCCCTCGATGAACGGCGACCACGCGCGCAACGCCACGACCACCGTCAACGAATGGTCTGCCCTGCGTTCTTCGACATAGGCCTTGAGCACCAACTGCATCTCAGCATCCACCCCGGCCACGGGATCGTCCAGCAGCAGCACCTCAGGATCCAACATGCAGGCCCGCGCAATGGCACCTCTTCGCACTTCACCGTGGCTGAGTTCGGCAGGAAACCGATCCCGCATCGGTGTCAAACCCAATCGTTCCAACTGCGCCATCACAGCATGTTCCCGACTGCGATCGGACAGCGCCCCACGATGATACCGAAGCGGCAAGAGCACGTTATTGAACAGCGTCATATTGTTCAACAACCCGGGTTGCTCCAGCACAGTCCCCACTCGGATCCGCACCGGATTGTATTCACTTTCTGAACCTCCAGACCACTCATGACCCAACAGAACCACCCGGCCCGCTTCCGGTGACACCAACCCCGCTGCGAGCTCGATGATCAGGCTTTTCCCTGAACGGCTCGGGCCGACAAGCGCGACGAACTCGCCTGCGGCGATGCGCAGATCCACCTCCAGGTGATGAGGGCTGCCGAACATCGGCGTCCGGACCTGCTCCAGAACAAGGGCTGCCTCACTCATAGGTAGAGCGGTACCGTCACGACCACATCGATCAGTAAACACAGGATAAACGAATTGATCATGGCGCGGGTCGTTTGCTGCGGCACTTCCGTAAACGATGATCGAACGGCCAGACCGTGGTGACAACAGACGGCTGCCACGGCCGATCCAAAACACAGGCCTTTGACGGCGGTCATCAGCACATCCGTCGTCGACAGCGCCTTGGTGACACTTTCCACAAACGCATAAAACGGAATAGTCAGTTGCGCATCAGCGATCAGGTAGCCTCCCAACACAGCCACCACATCAAAATACAGCGTCAGGCAGAGCATCGAGAGGACCATGCCGACCATACGGGGCATGATGACAAATCGACTGATTGAAATCCCCATGAGCCGGAGCGCCACCACCTCGCCCGTCACCGACATGGTGCCCAACTCCGTCGCGATGGCCGTTCCCGACCGACCGACCACGATGAAGGCCGTGATCAACGGGCCGAGTTCGCGAATGACGGTCACCACGATGATGCTCCCCACGAGGCCGCCGGCCCCAAGCCGTGGAAGCTGCGTCCCCGCCTGAGTCACGATGATGATGCCGAGCAAAAGCGCGATGACGGTCGTCACAGGTAAGGCATCGACCCCTGTGAAAAGAATTTGCCTGACGAGCACCCGCAGCGTTTCCCGGCGTCCCTGTTGAGTCGGGAGTACCAGATCCAGTACGGCTTGTGAGAAGAGCGTGGCCAGCGCCGCCAGGTAGGTCGCGCCGGCGATCGTCTTGCGTCCCACCCACTCGATCATGTGCTGTGAGCCGCCTCCCTCCGAAACAGAACCGTCGGCCTGCCCTAGCGCTTGGAAGCCGCAGTATCAGAGGAAATTGTAGGGGAAGCATCAGAAACAAAGCAATGACGAGCCCCTTCAGGATCCACCGAGCGCAGAACCACTCGGAAGGAATGCCATGAGGACAGGTCGACGACGACGAGCGGCGAGGGAACAACGGGGCGAGAGTGAGACCTCACGCGAGGCTTATCCCAACGGTCTGGTCTTGATGACGAACTGTTGGATGCGCTGGAGTTGCGGGGGGCGCATGACCAGAAACTCCATGCCGAACTCTCCGCCCCGCGCCCATCGAACAACGGCCTCTTCCACGCGAACCGGCCACTCATGCCCGTCCGACAGAAACAGGGACACCTTCATGCGAAGTCCCGGTTGCATCGTGCTGTCCGACTTGGCCATACAACCGGTACAGGAGAGATCCAGCACCTCCGCCGCCCCATCCACATCATCTTCTCCGATGAACTCCAACCGGCAATCGATCGCGACCCGACGAGACTTGCGCAACGTTTTCGTGTTTTCCACTGGAGCTCCTTTCTCATCGCACCCACGACGCACGTATCATTCGCCCCGGCCCCCGCCCTATTCAAAGACAGGGATGGAAGCGAGAAATTGGCGGAGCCGATCGAGTTCAACCGTCCCCATGGACACAAACTCGACGCCAAAATGCCTTTCCCTGCCCCATCGTACCAAGGCCAGATCAATGGCTGTCGGGGCGATTTCACCAGGCAGCATGATGATCAGAGACATCGCATCGCCTACATTCACCCCTATGTCGCTGCTGATTTGGCACCCACCGGACGACAGGTTGATGACGACGCCTTCGCCCTCTGCATCACCGTTAAAACTGATGGTCGGAGCAAAGGGCGCAAACGAAAGCAGGCACGCCGGCGGAACGACGCACCGCTGGTGCTGCCGTAGTTCGATGCGCGCGGGGGAAAGCTTATTGGATTGATCCATGGCGGAGCGGATGATGCGACCGTACTCTAGATTCAGCCAGGATCAGTATAGCGCAAGAAGCAGGAGACGCCGAATACTTCTCATCATTTCGCCGTCCCCCCAGTCCGACATCAATATCCGCGCCTCCCTCTCGAGGGAAGACGCGTCAGCGCCGATAGATCGGCGGCTCGCCGGGAGGGCGGCTCTTGAAGCGGCGGTGCTGCCAAAAGTATTGTTCCGGAACGCGGCGGACGGCCCCCTCAATCAACCGGTTGATCCGGGTGGCATCCTGCACCATTTCGCCGGACGGGAAGTGATCCAGCGCCGGCCCGACTTCAATGTCATAGCCGGATCTGTCGGCTCTGCGGTAATAAAAACAGGGCACCACCGCTGCTCCACTGACCTTGGCCAATCGAGAAGTGGCGGTCAGAGACGCAGCCGGCACACCAAAAAACGGCGCGAAGACACTCCGCTTCGATCCCGCGTCGATATCGGGGGCATACCACACCACCTGGTTGCTGGCCAATGCCCGCAGAATCCCTCGCATATCCCGGTGCTGGATCAATTCGGAATAGTATCGGCTCCGGCATCGATTCGCGACGGTTTCCGCCACGACATCGTTCTGAGGCCGGTAGACAATCGCGACCGGCTGCTCAAGCGCCATGAAACGACCGGCGAGTTCCGCCGCATGCAAATGTGCACCGCAGAGCAACACGCCTCGCCCCTCCTGGAGTGCCTCCTGGATGTGCTCCAACCCTTTGATCGTGCATTCACAGTGCGCGCGGGGATCCTTCGCCCACCACGCCATGGCGATCTCCAGCACGCCCATCCCCATGGACTCGAAGCAATGCAGCGCGATCTCGTTACGTTCTGCCGGAGCTTGCTCCGGAAAACACAGTTCCAAATTCACCCGCACGATATCGCGCCGCTTGGTGAGCAGACCATGCAGCAAGCGTCCGCACTGCCGCCCGAATGCGAGTTGCCAGCGATAGGGAAGCAATGCCAGGAGGCGGAACAACCCGAGACCGACCCATGTGGGCCAATAAAGCGGGTGGGAGGAACTGCGCGGCTGGTGCCGCTTATTTCGTGTGTTCGTACTGGACATGGCCGAATGGGGAAGCCATTGTAGGGAAACGGAGCGGCGAGCGCAATCTCGAAGCGGTGCGGGGCTCTCCACGACGGGGGCACAGGGCGCGCGATGAGACCCGAGAGGAACCCATGCGCCTCGCCCCTGATATCGGGAGCCGAACGGACGCAGACTCTCTCTCAGGCCTACTCCGACCGGTTGGCGCCAGGCAGGAAACGACGAGCAGGGGTTATGCTGCCGGTTTCATCGCAATCGTGATGAATTTTCGTAGGCGCATTTCAGCCACCGGTGACAGATCGACAAACTCCAGTCCGTACACCTGCTCTCTCTCCCAGCGCACAGTGGCTGCCTCCACTGTCATCGGCGACACCTGGTTGGGCAGGGAAAGGCTAACCGAGACCCTATCCCCGCGCTGAATACTGGCCTCGCTCATCACTTTAGCCCCTCGCATCGACACATCGAACACGACCCCGATTCCGTCCCCTCCGCGCCCCAGCCATTTTGCCAAGCCCAGACGGGACAATGAACAGACGAACGGCGCCAAAACGCGCAAGCGCGGATGCTGTCGCAAATCGACGGAGAAATGTTCCTGTCCCACAGTGCCATCCATACGTACCCTCCCGTATGTGTAATATGGTCACTGTATCGCACCCGCTTCCGTTCGAAAACCAAATTGCAGAAACCAACCGAGCGGAACGGAACGGAACAAGCCGCATCACCAAGGGCCCGACGGAAGGTATACCATCGTCGTCTCTCCGCCGCCCGACCGGATGTCGGAGCGCTATTGCCGCCGCCGGCCGCGTTGCTGCATCATCTCGGAACAGCTTTGCGAGAGTTCCTGTTGATGCTCCTTCAGGCACTGCACGATCCGCCCTCCTCCCGCTTGTACGCCCGGACAGAGTTTTTTGACATCCTCGGCGCAGGCCTTCCGCATAGGATGGCCCCCCGAACCTTTTGCGTCAGGCCCGTTTCCAGGGTGAGTGGCCGACTCGGGCGCACTGGCCGGCTGATTCTGACTAGTTGGATCCGACGAATCTGTTGCCGACCAGAGGGGGTTATTCATCCCCCACAGTCCGATCGCCATCCCGCTCCAGAGCATAATCCGCATGGCATTTCCCAGAGACCCACGGTAAACATGCATGACATTTTCCTTCGGTTGATTGTGGACCACACTCCATCCGCACAGCCGGGATAGATTGGGCACGGCTTCTACCCGACAGAGTGGCTCAACGCATCCGGAGGCGAATGGTTGACGCGCCCCCTCGGCCATGTCCCTCGTCCGAGCCCGGCCGACTGGGCCAAATGCGCTGCCGCAGCATCTGAACCGCGCTGGACAGGCACTTGCGAAAAGCTGCACGCTTGACTATTGTAACGGGATGCAACAAATCGCCCCGAGTTCTGTTCCCACTGACGTGGTCCATCGCATTCACCACAAATTCTGGACCTACCTTCTGTTCTGGTCGATTGTCGCGGGTTCGGTGATCGCCGTTCCAGGCTATGGGCTGATCTATGGATACTCCTGGCTGGATTGGACCATGTTCGCGATCCTCTATGTAGTCACCGGGCTGGGGATTACCGTGGGATACCACCGACTCTTGACCCATCGCAGTTTCGAATGTCCCGACTGGGTCAAGGGCTGTCTGTTGATCGCCGGAGGCTGGGCTCTGCAGAACTCAGGAGCGAAATGGACGGCGGACCATCTGCGCCACCATGCGCACTGTGACGATCCGGCCGATCCCTATAACGCCAAACGGGGGTTCTGGTACAGCCACTGCGGCTGGCTGCTCGATCCGGTGCCGTGCACCGATGAACGATTCGGCTCCCGTGTCCTGCAAGACCGTGTGGCCATGTGGCAACACCGCCACTATGCGGTGATTGTCCTGATCGGCCTAGCCCTCCCTTTTGTCATAGGCTTCCTCCATAATGGCTGGAAGGGCGGAGTCGGTGGCTTCATGCTGGCCGGAGTCGGCCGCACGTTCGCCGTGCTGAACTCGACCTTCTGCATCAATTCGGTCTGTCACCTGTGGGGCGAGCAGCCGTACGGCACGACCGATTCGAGCCGCAACTCCTGGTTTGTCTCCTTGCTGACCTTCGGCGAGGGCTACCACAACTACCACCATACCTATCCGAGCGATTATCGCAACGGACCGCTCTGGTACAACTTCGATCCGTCGAAGTGGTTGATCTTCACCTTGTCGAAATTGGGACTGGCCTCTTCACTCAGGACTGCCTCCTCCGGTAACTGAACCGCGCCTCGCGGCTGCCTCGCCGGAGAAGAACGACCGACGATACCTTCAATGGTCTGTGCAGAATCGGGTGGGGGGTCATACCTCAGAGCATTGACGTCGTACGATCACCACAAACTATTTTTCTCCTGGCGCTTAATCGTCTAGCATTCGTATCAGGCATCTGTTAGGATGCAGCGTGATCTCATGACGGGCCGCATGGGAATCATAGTTCCGGATGGCTCATCACCGATGTTGTTTGTTACCGAGAAGTTGATCGGAAGTCAGACCCAAGTCGCCTCAATCATCGCGTCTTCGGCCCGCTCATTCCCCTCATATGTCTGTTCTCGCGTCGCCGACAATGTCACTATTCAAAAGGAGAGACCCCTATGGGTACTAAATTGTATGTCGGCGGACTGCCGTATGCTGCAACTGAATCGCAACTGAGCAACTTGTTTTCCGCTCACGGCACCGTTGAATCGGCGCGCGTGATCACGGACAAGTTCACCGGACAATCGCGCGGCTTCGGCTTCGTGGAAATGTCCACGGCAGAAGAAGCGAAGGCAGCTATCACGGCCTTGAACGGCTCGGACATGGACGGCCGTCAGCTTACCGTCAATGAAGCGAAGCCGCAAGAAGCTCGCTCCGGTGGCGGCGGCGGGGGTGGACGGTTCGGCGGCGGTGAAAACCGCGGCGGACGCAACCGCTTCTAAAAGGTTACGAGATTCGTCTCGTCTCCGAAGGGGCGCTTCATCTGAAGCGCCCCTTCTTTTTGTCCTGCGCCGGTGCCGTCACTGCTCGTCCGGCTTCCCTCGCAACACTTTCAGTCTCGCCCGCTTGGTCTTACTGTCCAACCTTCTCTTCGTTGATCCCTTGGTAGGCTTCGTCGGACGCCGCGGCGTCCGGGGCTTGGCTGCGGCTTGAATCAACTCCCGCAGACGATCCAATGCCAACGCGCGGTTCCGCTCCTGACTCCGTGAATCCTGAGCTTTGATAATGATCACGCCCTCCCGCGACACCCGATGGTCGCGCAAGGCCAGCAGTTGCTCTTTGTAGAAGGGCGGAAGGGACGAGGCAACGATATCGAAACGGAGGTGGATGGCGGAGGAGACCTTGTTGACATGCTGCCCGCCGGCGCCTTGCGCCCGTACGGCCGTCAATTCGATCTCTTCATCCGGGATAGTCACGTGGGGCGTGATCACTACCATGGAGACAGACGTGCCTCGACACACCACAGGCCTGCTGTCGGCGGGATGACTGTACACGGCTCAGGAATTGGAGGTCTCCACTCTTGCAACGACGGCCTTCTGCTTGAGATATTCCACAAGATCAGAGAAAGAGCCCTCGCGAAGGATACGGGTAAACTGTGCTTGATACTTCGCCACGATACTGGCACCGTCGATGCTTACGTCATTGACTAACCACGCCCCGGATCGTCGGACGACGTGAAATTCGATCCTTGTATCGATCTCTGGACCAGCGGGCGCGATCATCACCTGAGTTCCTTCCGCCTCGTTCCGCTCAGCAAGATAAGCGACCTGCCCAACAGAATACTCCCGAAGATTGTCGGACAGATCATCGCGTAACACCTGCACAAACAGTCGTACAAACTGCCGTCGCTCTGCGGCATTCGACTCGATCCCGGTCTCGCCCAGCGACCGTTCAGCCATTACTTCATAGTTGAACGCCCGTCGTACCACCTGCTCGATTTCCCACTGACGTTGAGCCAACCGGCTCGCATCTTTCAATTCCGTCAGGATATACAATACGTCTTTCAACGTCCGCTCGACCGCCTCCGTGGGCGTCTGTCCCGCCCCCGAAGAGAGCGCATGGCCGGGAGCCCCCGCCAGCGCGACGACCAGCAACCACAACATCGAGCCAAACACCCACCTCGAGGTTGAGGGCCCTTTGCGTGTCGCCCCGACAAATCTGTCGTTCATATGTTCTGCCTTCTAATGGCCGATGCCTATAATCATCAATGGTACTGGCGCCGAAACCAGGCGTCAAGCACGTGGATATACCTGGGCCGTGGTCACCGATCGTCCGGAGATTCGGCCCACCCGGCCCCACAGCCGAACACATCAATGCATATTGAGAAAATTTCTTTTCCTAGGCGAGAAACCTTCGGTATACTCGCGTCATGCCTGATCGACGATTGTCCGCACTCCTGCTAAGCCTCATCATCTCACCCCTCTTTTCAGGCTGCGAAACCACCGACAAGATGCTCGGTGCCGCCGAGCGGGCCGTCGGCAGCAGTACCGGACGAACCGTTCTGGACATCGTCGGCGGCAAAGATCCGGCTGATATCGCCCGGCGCCGCGTAGAGAACTATGGGCGAGACCCGCAGGCTCTGCTGCGGGACTTGCGTTCGATTCAGCGCGACTTCCAAGTCCTGATGGCGGCCTTGACCGGTGAGGTCGGGAAAAAGTGGGGCACCAAGGAGGTCAAACTGCCCGAGCAGAAGAAGTATGTGAAATACACACAGAATTACCGCAGCCGAGCTATCGTGGATTTCGATGCGGGCAACATTCTAATTGAGACGCTTGACGAGAAGGACCCGCGAGCGAGCCTGAAAAACGCCGTCGTCACCACCCTCCTCACCCCCAACGATCCACGCAGCGTCGATCTGTTTACAGATAAAGAAGTCACCTTAACCAGCGACAAAGAGCCGTACCTTCTGGGTCTGGTGTTGGATCACGCCGGCAAGCCGGTGCGCACGCCCGCGGAGGCGGAACAGTTTGCCGAGTCACTCCTCTCGAAAAGCACAACGACCCGCAAGGTCGATCAAGAAGAGGGACAACAGAAAACCGCCCACGCAGTCAACGTTTCCATGGTCACCAATTTCTCGCACAAGCAGGCCGAGAAATATCGCGGCGTCGTGGGCCAGTTTGCGGAACGTTACCAAATCAGCCCGAGCCTCGTATTTGCCATCATCCGCACGGAGAGCAACTTTAATCCCTTTGCCGTCAGCTCAGCGCCGGCCTACGGGTTGATGCAGTTGGTCCCCACCAGCGGCGGTCGAGACGCGTACCGCAAGGCAAAAGGCGAGGACAAGGCGCCTTCGCGAGACTACCTTTTCGATCCCGACAACAACATTGAGTTGGGTACGGCCTATCTCAACGTGTTGACCTACTCTCAATTGGAGAATGTCACCGATCTGGTCTCCCGTGAATACTGCGTGATCTCGGCCTATAACACCGGCGCAGGCAATGTGTTCAAGACCTTCGCCAAAGACCAGCGCACCGCCCTGCAGCAGATCAATGGCCTCCAACCGGCCGCCCTCTACGACCGTCTCCGCACCGCGCTCCCCTATCAAGAAACCCGAGACTATCTCGCCAAAGTCGTCGGATTCCGCAAGCAGTTTGTCAGCCTCGGAGATACCGCCGCCAAATAGCCGACGCCGCCACTTCTGTCGGCGTCCCACTTCTTGCGTTCACCACGCCTTCTTCGTTACAAAAGGGACAGGCTTACCACCGGAAGCAGGACCGCCATCGACTTCTACAAGAAACGGCCGCCGTTTTGGATTCTCTCGGCAGCTGCCATGTTGCTCGGTATCGCGTTGATCCCCGTGATGCTGGTACGCATTCCTCCGCTTGTGGACTACCCGAATCACATGGCTCGGATGCACATCTTGGCCGATGCCGGCAAGTCGCCATGGCTGAGCCAAAATTATGAAATCCATTGGGACATACTGCCGAACCTCGCCATGGATATGGTGGTGCCGCCGCTCACTCGATTCGTGTCCGTCGAAACCGCCGGCAAGGTCTTCATTGGTCTGACATTCGCCTTACTGGTAGGCGGTGTGATGACCTTACATGCGGCGTTACATCGGCGCTGGTCGCCCTGGCCTCTGTTGGCCGTCTTCTTTCTCTATAACAGTGTCTTCCTCTGGGGATTTCTCAATTATCTATTTGGCCTTGGGCTCGCCTTGTTCGCCTGCGCACTGTGGATGATCCTCCGCGAGCGTTCCGCGGCCCTGGTGATTCCCGTCTTTTCGCTGGCGACCACCATCTTGTTCTTCTCCCACCTGTTTGCATTCGGCATCTTCGCCATGGTGATCCTCACCTACGAGCTCGCTCAGTGGTGGAACCATCGTCGCGAAACCGCTCGAACCTTAGAAACTCCCGGCTGGAAAGCGTTGCCGGGCATCGCGCTGGCACTGCTCCTCTTAACCATGGCTCCGACATTTAAAAGCAATCCGGACGACTATCCGTTGTGGCTTAGAGGATCTCCCCCTCCATCTGCGGTCACGCTGTCGCCTCTAACGGTGAAACTCGAATCCTTGAAGGGGACGATCCGAACGGAGCACCAAGGGCTGGATCGCGTCACCGCACTCGCGCTGATTGGTCTCGCCGGGATCGGGCTGGTCCTGCGGCAATGGTACGTCGTGCCTTCGATGTACCCGCCCCTCGTCCTGGTCGCGTTGGCCGCTGCGGTGATGCCCAGCACGATCGGCACCACCGCGCTGGTCGATATTCGACTGCCGATCGCCTTGGTGTTGCTCACCATCGCAAGCTCAGATTGGCCCATCACACGCCGACGGTGGCTCGTGCCGGTGGCGTTGATATTGAGCACGTTGTTTGTGGTACGGATGACCGCGATCACGGACCACTGGCGCGAAACGGATCGCCATTATACCCAGTTCGTGCAACAGCTCGACCGGCTGCCGCAGGGAACCCGTCTCTTGTCGGCCATCATGCTCGCCTCCTACTATGAGTGGTCTCCGCGAGCGAGTCGGGTACCCGACCCCATGCCCATGGTCAACCTCTCCTGCTGGGGAGTTATCCGGCGAGCCGTCTTCGTCTCCAACCTCTTTTCCGCCCCCGGCCAACAACCCGTGCAACTCACTCCGGCGGTTCGCCCTCTGCTGACAGTGGAGGAATTTCTCCTTCACGCGGCTCCGATCCCTTGGAACCTCATCAGTACTCAATACGACTATGTGGTTGTCCAGCGCAGTCAACGGCTGACGCCTCCCGTACCCCTCACGTTTATCCCGGTCGGTTCGGGCGACGAGTTCCAGTTCTATCGGACCGAACGGCGATAACCGCACAACGGTCATGATGCAGATCCCACCTCAATCTGTGATCGGGCTTTCGGTTTTTGTGCTGGAGAAGAGGTCACGGCGCTATTCACTGCTCCCCCGATTGCCTCTCAGGGTCGATCATCCCCATGAAATTTCTGCGTGAATAGAAAAAACCCGCACCTCACGGTCCAAGCCGAACAAAGGTCGTGCACAGGCACGAAAGGTATCCCACCCAGCAGCAAACCGGTTCTCGCGCCAACGCTGCTTCCGTCCGATGACATTGATCACGCTGACAACGCGACAGGAGGATATTCCGGAGTCGGTTAGGC
>CABVRW010000011.1:4081-27785 GCA_902500785.1 uncultured Nitrospira sp. | reverse complement strand
ATGACATTGATCACGCTGACAACGCGACAGGAGGATATTCCGGAGTCGGTTAGGCGTTTGACTAGACCGGGCTATCTGCGTAAAAGAAATATAGTAAGATACAGTGCACGCGCTTACACTTGAAGTGGGTGGCTCGCTCCGGCTCAGGCCATGGAGCTCAGCTGTTGCCCATTAATCACGAATGAAAGGCTACTTGAGCGTGACGAACATTGCGGATGCTCCTTTTGCGTTCATCGGTTGCAGCGAATTGCAGGAAAGCATCGCCCATCAAGCGGATGATGAAAAAGAGTTGGCGGAATTGATTGAAGAAGTTCCGTTGGATTCCATTCACTTCCACACTCATAGTTATTTTCTCCGGCATGGCCTGATTGAAGGGGCCTATCCAAATGATTTCGCTCAATGGGTGGTGATGCAAGTCGGCGATCACGTCTTGGGAGAACGGCTGGCGATTCTCGACCCGTTCGATTACCCGAACTTAGAACATCTTCGAGAAGAAATTATCTCCATCATCGACGACCACCTTTCCCGCTCTCCGATCATTCCCCGGGTGGTGTTCGGCCAGCCGTTTCATTTCAAACGCTCCAGGATACTCGAGGTCCCGATCGGCCTGGAGGCGCGCACGCTGCAGGAATTCCGCGACATGGTGACTGATATCGACGTCAGCACCATTTACTATCACATGTTTGAAGCGCACTTTCGCTTGCGACGCGAGGAGAACGATTTTTCGGCCTGGATCCGTTCCAGTCTCGGCCTGCTGAAGTTGGCGGATCGTATTCGTTCGATCAATCCTTACCAGGGCAGCCTAGAACGATTGCGCTCCAAACTCATCACCGCCTGCGACGAATTCCTCGCCGGCGATTCGACAAAGGTCTGATCGATGCTGACTCAAGATCCCCTCTGGTACAAAGATGCCGTGTTTTATGAGCTCCATGTCCGTGCCTTCTATGACGGCAACGACGATGGAGTGGGGGATTTTGCGGGACTGATCCAGAAGCTGGATTATCTGGAATGGTTGGGCGTGGATTGCCTCTGGCTCCTTCCTTTTTATCCCTCTCCGTTGCGCGATGACGGGTACGACGTGGCGGACTTTCACAATATCGCCCCGTCGTATGGCACGATGGAAGATTTTCGTCGCCTCCTGGAAGAAGCCCACCGGCGCGGCATGCGGGTGATCGTCGACCTCGTCTTGAACCACACATCCGATCAGCATGCCTGGTTTCAAGCGGCCAAGACTTCTCCGGACGCCCCCACCAGGCACTACTATGTCTGGAGTGACACGGATCGGAAATATCCTCGCGCTCGAATCATATTCATCGATACTGAAAAGTCCAATTGGACGTGGGATCAAGAGGCCCATGCCTATTTCTGGCATCGCTTCTTCAGTCACCAGCCCGATCTCAATTATGACAATCCCGAAGTCCGCCGCGCCATGATTCAGGTCATGGAATATTGGCTCGATCAGGGGCTGGATGGGTTTCGATGTGATGCCGTCCCGTATCTGTTCGAGCGCGAGGACACGATCTGCGAAAACCTGCCGGAAACCCATGATTACCTCAAGGAGATTCGCAGCAGCATCGATCAGCGTTACAAAGGGCGCGTCCTTCTCGCGGAGGCGAATCAATGGCCGAGCGATGTCCGTCCCTATTTCGGCGACGGCGACGAGTTTCATATGGCCTTTCACTTCCCGCTGATGCCCCGCCTGTTCATGGGCGTACGGAGCGAGGATCGTCATCCGATCATCGACATGTTCAAACATACCCCTGAAATTCCTCCAGCCTGCCAGTGGTGCCTGTTCCTCCGGAACCACGACGAGTTGACCCTGGAAATGTGCACCGGAGAAGAACGCGATTATATGTATTACGCTTATGCGCGCGATCCGCAAATGCGCAGGAATATCGGCATCGCCCGCCGCTTGGCTCCGCTCCTGGACAACGATCGCCGGAAGGTGGAACTGCTGAACAGTATCGTGTTCACCCTCCCGGGCAGCCCAATCATTTACTACGGTGATGAAATCGGCATGGGGGACAATATTCATCTCGGAGACCGGAATGGAGTGCGCACACCGATGCACTGGAGCGCCGATCGCAACGCCGGATTCTCCAAAGCGGACCCGGCGCAATTGTTTCTGCCTGTCGTGGCCGATGCAGTCTACGGGTATCAATCGGTCAACATCGAAGCCCAGAAACAGGCGACCCATTCTCTGCTGAACTGGATGAAGCGCATGATCGCCATTCGCAAGAAGCATAAGGTCTTCGGCCGAGGGACCTTGGAGTTCCTGAGCCCGGCGAACGAAAAAGTGCTAGCCTACCTCCGGACCTACGAACAACAGAGAGTGTTGCTCGTTCATAACCTCTCGGAATCCGCTCAGGCCGTGGAACTAGATCTTCAGCGCTACAAGGACGTCGTTCCCGAAGAGTTGTTCGGAGAGGCACGTTTCCCGGCGATCAGCGAGCGTCCCTATGTATTGACATTGGGCCCCTATTGTTCCTATTGGCTGCACCTTCCGGCTCCGCGGTCGGGGTCCAGCGCATATAGCATGGAATGGAGTGCCATTTGATGAGTCAGATGAGGCTGCTCATGAGCGATTTCGCAGTGGAGGGAACCTGGTGAACTCTGCATTGGATGAATACCGCGAGGTGTCACCGAAAGGCACGGTCGATTTCCTCTACCGATTGAGCGATCTGGTCAGGGGAAAAAGCTTCTTGCATCTCAATGCTGTCCGTTACGGAGGGGGCATTTCGGAAGTGCTGCGCCGCCTGGTTCCCATGATGGTGTCCTTGGGCGTGGACGCGCGCTGGGAAGTCCTAGCCGGCACGCAGGAGTATTTTACCGTCGTCAATCGCATGCTGAACGCCCTCCAGGGGCGAGACGAAAAAATTACACCCGAGATGTATCACACGTATTCGAGCATCATCGAGCGAAACGCCAAGGCCTTGAAACTCGACGCCGATATGGTCATGGTCCACGACCATCAACCCGCTGGACTGGTCGATTATCGAACCAACGGCTGTTGGTTGTGGCGTTGCCATTTGGATCTGGCGCAGCCCCAGCGGCCGGCATGGACCTTTCTTCGACGTTCTGTGCTGAAATACGACGCCGCGATATTTTCGTTGTCCGGCTTTGCGCAACGGCTGCCTATTCCCAAGTTTCTCATCTACCCTTCCATCGATCCATTAAGTCCTAAGAACCGCGAGATGAGCCGATCAGAAATTACGAACACGATCGACCGACTTGGTATTAACCGAAGCAAGCCCATGATCTTACAGGTCGGCCGGTTCGACCGCTTTAAAGACCCCTTCGGGGCCATCCAGGCCTTTCGGCTTGTGAAAAAGCACCAAGACTGCCAACTGGTACTGGCCGGCTCCGGCGTCATGCATGACCCGGAAGGCGAAGCGGTCATTGCAGAACTCCGAGAGGCGGCGGGCGACGACGCCGATATTCATATCATCCAGCTCCCTCCCGAGGCGGATCTTGAAATCAACGCCTTGCAGCGGAGCGCCACCGTCGCGCTCCAGAAGTCCATCAAGGAAGGGTTCGGCTTGACCGTTTCGGAAGCCATGTGGAAAGGGAAACCTGTAGTCGGAAGCTCGGCTGGTGGGATTGCGGCGCAAATCGTCGATGGAGTCACAGGATACATCGTCCATTCCGTTGAGGGAGCCGCATTCCGGATTCGTCATCTCCTGAACAATCCCGGCCTCATGAATAGAATGGGCGGCATGGCGCGCGAACACGTGCGCCGAAATTTTCTCATCACCCGGCAATTGAGCGATGACCTCACGTTACTGAAGCTGTTGTCCACCTCCTGAGGGGCTTCGCTCGATCCATGACGACCTTCGCCTCGACGCCGCAAGGCGGGAACAGTGATTTGGATATGGCGACAGACGAGCACACAGGGAGAGGACCAGCCGGACCGGGCGGCGAACGGTCGACAGAGACCATCGACCTCATGGTGGGCCTGCTGACCCTCAACAATGCCGGCACGATCGAGTCGCTCACAAAGTCGATGGTGGACGGATTGCGTCAGTCGTTCCCGAATACGTCCGCTCTCCTCGTGAATTGCGACGCTGGCTCGCAAGACGGCACGCCGGGCATCATCGATCGGGTTGCGGCCGGCCTCATCCCGGTGCGGACGATATCCAACGCCGCGAGCACCTATGCCAATGTCACCAAAGAATCCGGGTTTCCTGGGCGAGATGAAACGATTCGCAATCTCTGCCGTGCCGCGCAACAATTTCAGCCCAAGGCCTGCCTGATCTTCGAGGGGCAGCTTCGTTCGCTCAACCCTGCCTGGATCGATCGACTGGCCAGGCCGATCATCGAACAGGGGCAGGATTATGTGGTGCCGCTCTACCAGCGTCACCGTTACGAAGGAACCCTGGTTACGAACCTGTTGTATCCCCTCACACGCGCGCTCTACGGGAAGCGGCTGCGATATCCGAGCGGAGGCGCATACGGACTGTCGGGAACATTCGCCCGCGATCTGAACGGCCGGTCGACCTGGACCGGGGCCAGCGGCAAATTCAGTGTCGATGGCTGGATCACGGCCGCCGCTCTGGCAGGCGATTATCAGGTCTGTCACACCTTTCTCGGCGCCCGAGATCAAGACACAAAGATCGGGGCAGTCGATCTGTCCGCCGTCCTGGCACAAACCGTCGGAGGGATTTTCCATTCCATGGAAGAATTCGAATCTGCCTGGGAACAGATAAAGGAATCCACCGAGGTGCCGCTGTATGGCACACCTGAGCCGGCCCCGGACCCAGGTCCCTTGCAGACAGCGAGAATGGTGAGCGGATTTAAGCAAGGCCTGCGCGACCTGCTCCCGCTTTGGGAGTTGATCCTCTCGCGGGACACCTTGGGGCAGATCCTCGCGCTCGATATGCAGGATCCCGAAGACTTTCGCTTTCCCCCGTCCCTATGGGTGCAAACCGTGTATGATTTCGCCCTGGCCTATCACGACCAAACCTTGCATCGTGAGCATATGTTGAAATCGCTGACACCGCTGTATCTGGGGCGCACGGCCTCCTTCGTCCTGGAAACCCATCACGGCGATGGGGCGCAGGTGGACAGGACGGTGGAAGCACTCTGCGGACAATTCGAACGCTCGAAGCCGTATCTGGTCGAGCAATGGAGGTGGCGCGATGAGTGACCTGTGGAGAGAAACGATGGTCGCCGGATTTCGTGACACCGTCATGCAGATTCTGCTCGTGCTGCCGCGGCTCCTCGCGCTACTCACCTTTCTGGCACTGGGCCTCCTAGGCGCCTGGTTTATCAGAATCCTGATTCTACGAGTGCTCCGAACCTTTAAGTTCGATTCCTTTTGCGAGCGTCTCGGCATTGCCCAACCATTGTCTCAAGCTGGAGTTCGACAGCCGGTTTCTCTGGTCGTCAGCAGAGTCCTCTTTTGGATCGTGTTTCTGTTATTCGCCTTCATGGGCGTCGATGCCATGAATTTGCCGGCGACGGCCAATTTGATTAGCCAAATCGTCGCCTTTCTGCCGAATGTCCTGGCCGCCTCTCTGGTGCTCCTCATCGGGGTCCTCTGCGCAAATTTCTTCGCCGAGGCGTCGCTGATCGCCGCCGTCAATGCTCAGGTCGAAGAAGCCCGCATTGTCGCCGGCTTAGTGCGATGGGGTCTGCTACTCTTTACCTTCGCGATGGTGCTGACCCAGTTGGGGATCGCTAAGGAGATCGTCGTTGCGGCCTTTTCCATTACGTTCGGCGGCGTCGTATTCGCGCTTGCGCTCGCGGTGGGATTAGGCGCACGACACCTCATGCGCGGCGCGCTCGAACGCCGATTCAGACATCAAAACCACAAACCCGACGAGTTATCACACCTATGAAAAAGCCGCGCACACAAGACAAGGGGCATGAGGCGGCACGTGGCCGGATCACCCCAGGAAGCCCAGTGCCGTCCCCGTCTCCCATGGACGAGGGGCGCCGAAGAGTCGCCATCGAGCATGTCCAACCAGAAATCGATGGTGGTCGGTACCCGATCAAGCGAGTAGTCGGAGAGACGGTGGTCGTCGAAGCGGACCTATTCGCAGACGGCCATGACCTGGTTCGAGGAGTCCTTCGTTACCGGCATGCGCAGCAGGAGGGCTGGCAAGAGACGCCGCTCGAATTCCTCACCAACGACCGATGGCAGGCGTCGTTCGAGACGAGGGAACTTGGACGCTATTGCTATGGTGTGATGGGCTGGATCGATCATTTTGCCACGTGGCAACGCGACATGCGCAAGCGTCTGGGCGTACAGCACGATGTGAGCGTGGATCTGGTCATCGGGACGCGTCTCATCGAAGAGGCGCTCAGTCGAGCATCCGGCGAATCGGGACGGCAGCTGAAGGCCATTGCCGAGGCCATCTCGGCCTCGCAACATGACGCGCAACGACACATTGAGCTCCTGCTCGGAGAGGATGTGACCGCGCTTATGGCCGCGTGCACGGATCGCCGTTGGGCCACCACCTACGACAAGGAACTCGTCGTCGTGGTCGATCGTCCCAGAGCCCGTTTCAGTGCATGGTACGAAATGTTCCCGCGATCCATCGTCGAGGCCGATCAACCGCACGGCACATTCAGAGATTGTGAAGCTCGTCTCCCCTATATTGCGGACATGGGATTTGATGTCCTCTATCTTCCTCCCATTCACCCGATCGGAAAGACGCACCGGAAAGGGAAGAACAATAACCCGCGGGGTGACTCCGACTCCGCAGGTAGTCCCTGGGCGATCGGAGCGCGCGATGGCGGCCATACGGCCATCCATTCGCAACTCGGGACGTTAGACGATTTCAGTCGACTGGTCACCGCCGCCAAGACACAGGGAATCGAAATCGCGCTCGATATCGCGTTCCAATGCTCTCCCGATCATCCTTATGTCACCGAACACCCGGAGTGGTTTACCACGCGACCGGACGGCACCATTCAGTTTGCGGAGAATCCTCCGAAGCAATACCAGGACATCTTTCCGATCAATTTCGAGAGCCCGGCCTACCGCGAATTGTGGACTGAACTCCGCGGAGTCGTGCAGTACTGGATCGACCACGGCATTCGTATCTTCAGGGTCGACAATCCCCATACGAAATCGTTCCTTTTTTGGAAGTGGCTGATCGCGGACATCACGGCACGGCATCCGGACATCATTTTCCTAGCCGAAGCCTTCACACGCCCGAAGGTCATGTACCACCTCGCGAAAATCGGGTTTACGCAGTCTTATACTTACTTTGCCTGGCGCACCACGAAGGCCGAATTGACCGACTATTTCACCGAGCTGACCCACACGGAGGTACGGGAATTTTTCCGGCCCAACCTGTGGCCGAATACCCCCGATATTTTGACCGAACAGTTGCAACATGGCGGCCGTGCGACATTCATGGCCAGGCTCACCCTGGCCGCCACGCTGGGCGCCAGTTATGGGATGTATGGACCGGCTTTCGAACTCTGCGAAGCTCGCCCGCAGAAGCCCGGCAGCGAGGAGTACCTGGATTCAGAAAAATATGAAATCCGGCATTGGGACATCACGAGAGCCGACAGCCTCAGGGATTTCATCGGATTGATCAATCGCATTCGCCGCGACAATCCCGCGCTACAGCATGATGCCACCCTACAATTTCATCCCGTCGACAATGATCAGCTCATTGCCTATAGCAAACAGTCGCCGGACGGCGAGAACGTCATTCTCGTCGTGGTGAACCTTAGCCCGCACCATGTGCATTCGGGCTGGCTCGACTTGGATCTGGCTACCTTGGGATTGCAAGCCGATCGTCCCTTTCAGGTCCACGACTTGCTGACGCATGCCTATTACCAGTGGCAGGGGTCTCGGAATTACGTGCAGATCGATCCGCATTCCGTGCCGGCACAAATCTTTGCCGTGCGGCGCACGATGCGGCGGGAGCAGGACTTCGACTATTTTCTATAACTGACGTGACGTTGGAAGAGACACGATGATCACCCTCCAGAACAATTGGGAACGCGCGTTTGATGTCCCGACTCGCGCAGCGGTCGAGGCACTGCTGCCGGCATTCCTGATGTCCGCTCGCTGGTTCGGAGGGAAGGCGAGGACCATCGGCTCGGCCCACTTTTCTGACGTGCTGCCTATCGACCTGGGTCATGCCAGTATGGTGCTGTGCTTCGTTGAGGTCTCCTATACCGAAGGAGGCGTGGACACCTATACGGTTCCGCTGACGGCGGCCCTCGAGGATGAGGCCGATCGGGTGATGCGCGACCATGCGAACGCGGTCATTGACTCCCTGAACGTGGTCCGTCCCCAGGGCAATCAGAGAGGGGTCTTATACGATGCCTTGTGGAACGAAGACTGTGCCAATTCACTGCTGTCCAGTATGGGGCGACGCGCCCAATTCCGTGGTTCCGCAGGCACGTTAGTGGGGTCCTCGACGGCACTGTTCAACGACACCACACTCAGCCAAGGAATCACTCCTGTTTCCGTCATGAAAGCCGAACAGAGCAATACGTCGGTCAAGTTCGGCGATCACGTCATCATGAAGCTCTATCGCCGAGTCGAACCGGGGGTGAACCCGGAACTGGAAATCGGTCGGACCCTCACGGCGCGTAACTTTGGCCATTCGCCCGCGCTGGTCGGCGCGTTGGAGTATACGCGCGGGAACGACGAGCCGCTCACGCTGGCCCTAGCGCAGACGTTCATCCCCAACCAAGGGAATGCATGGGAATACATTCTGTCCCAGCTCTCCCGCTACTTCGACACGATTTCTGAACTGGATCCGAAACACACCCCCTCGGAGCCCGGCTCGCTCGCAGCACTCAATAGCCTGGCTCCTACCGGCGACCCTTTCTATGGTGTCATCGATGAGGCGCGCCTATTGGGATGTCGAACAGGTGAGCTCCACATGGTGCTTGGCCAGACCAGCCCCGATCCGGCCTTTGCGCCCGAACCCTGTGGCTCGTCGTATGTGCAATCCCGCGTTAAAACCATGCGTCGATTGGCCACCCAGGCCTTGACTACCTTGCGCACCCGATTGGCTACCCTGAACGAATCAGGCCGGGAACAGGGAAGGCAGGTACTCGGACAGGAACAGGCGATCCTGAATCGGCTGGGAGCCCTGGAGAGGGCTCCGCTGACCGCGATGCGCATCCGATGTCACGGCGATTATCATCTGGGACAGGTCCTCTCGACGGGACACGATTTTGTGATCATTGATTATGAGGGCGAGCCCGCCAAACCGTTGCACGAACGTCGAGCCAAACACATTCCTCTTGTGGACGTCGCAGGGATGATTCGCTCATTTCATTACGTCGTCCATGCCGCATTACGTCAAAAACGGGCGCGTCCGGCAGCCGAACCTGCGACGCAGTGGCTGGCAACCTGGGCCGAACATTGGTACGACTCGGTACGCACGGCCTTCCTCAATGGCTATGATGCGGTTGCCGGTCAGGCACCGTTCTCGCCGCAGTCACAAGAGGAATTCCAGCTGCTGTTAGACGTGCATGTGCTCGACAAAGCCCTGTACGAACTCACCTATGAATTAAACAATCGACCGGACTGGGTCGCACTCCCCCTGTCCGGCATTCTGCAATGTGTGCGGCCATCAACCGAGAGTGGCAACCAGGGCGATCGGGTCACGCGCACCGGAACAGCAAGTGATCCCTCTGCGGCAGGACGATCGAGAAATGAGGTACCCCAATGACCCAGCATCGGACAATCCCGACACCCATTTACTCAGCCAGCAACTTGACGCCTGACGACGTGTATCTGCTCAATGAGGGCTCCCACTTTCAACTCTATGACAAACTCGGTGCCCATCTCGGCAACGTCAACGGTCAACCAGGAACCCACTTTTCGGTATGGGCGCCCGAGGCCCAACAGGTGTCCGTCATCGGCACATTCAACGGCTGGCAAGCCGGGATGCACCCGCTCCAGGCGAGGGGGCGTTCGGGAATTTGGGAGGGATTCATTCCGGAGGTCGGAAAAGGAGCCTTGTACAAATACCACATTCAGTCGCGCCACGCCGGCTACCAAGTCGACAAGAGCGATCCCCTCTCGTTCTTCAATGAGATTCCCCCCAAGTCCGCATCCATTGTCTGGGACCTCGACCACGCGTGGGCGGACGCCGACTGGATGCACACGCGCCGACAAGCGAACGCGTTGGATGCTCCGATGGCGATTTATGAGATGCATGTGGGATCGTGGAAACGAATCGCCGCCGAACACAATCGCTCCCTCAGCTATCGGGAGCTGGCCATTCCCCTTGCCGAATACTTACAACGCATGGGATTCACGCACGTGGAGTTTCTGCCCCTGACGGACCACCCGTTTTTTGGATCCTGGGGATATCAAACCACTGGTTATTTCGCTCCTTCCGGCAATTACGGCACACCACAGGACCTCATGTTCCTCATCGACACCTTGCACAACCATGGGATCGGCGTGTTGCTGGATTGGGTGCCGTCCCATTTCCCGACTGATGAGCATGGGCTGGGGTTTTTCGACGGCACCCATCTGTATGAACACGCCCATCCGCAGCAGGGATTCCAACCGGACTGGAATACCTTCGTCTTCAATTTCGGCCGTAACGAGGTGCAGAGCTTTCTCATCAGCAGCGCGCTATTCTGGCTCGACAAGTACCATTTTGATGGTCTGCGCGTGGACGCCGTCGCCTCCATGCTCTATCTGGATTACTCACGCAAGGAAGGAGAATGGATTCCCAACCGATATGGCGGACGCGAAAATCTGGAGGCGATTGCATTTTTGCGGCGATTCAATGAAGAGGTCTATCGTCGTTTCCCAGATGTCCAAACCATTGCCGAAGAATCCACGGCGTGGCCGCTGGTGTCCCGCCCTACCTATCTCGGAGGGTTGGGATTTGGATTGAAATGGGATATGGGCTGGATGCACGACACTCTGGCCTACATGCAAGAGGATCCAATTAATCGACGATACCATCATCATAACCTCACCTTTCGCATGCTCTACGCCTTCCACGAGAATTTCGTGCTTCCGCTCTCGCATGATGAGGTGGTCTACGGGAAAGGATCCCTCCTGGGAAAAATGCCGGGAGACGAGTGGCAGAAATTCGCTAATCTCCGCGTCCTGTTCGGACACATGTACGCGCAGGCGGCAAAGAAACTGCTGTTCATGGGTGGTGAGTTCGGCCAGCAAGCTGAATGGGCGCACGACGGCCAACTGCAGTGGGATGCGCTCGACCTTCCCTACCATCATGGGATGCAGCGATGGGTCGCCGACCTCAATCGGACGTATAAGCAACAGCCGGCACTCCATCAGGGAGACGTCGATCCTTCCGGCATTGAGTGGATCGACTGTCAGGATGTCCAATCGAGCATCATCAGTCTGCTCAGAAAGGGGAGAGCGGAGGGTGACGTCGTACTGGTGATTTGCAACTTCACTCCCGTCCCACGCCAAAACTATCGCGTAGGGGCGCCCTATGGAGGACAGTGGAAAGAGATTTTAAACAGCGATGCCACCCTCTATGGAGGCAGTGGCTGGGGCAACGGAGGAGGAGTCCACTCGACACCCGTGCCGCTTCACGGACGGACTCATTCAGTGACTGTCACCTTGCCTGCACTCTCCGCGATTTTCTTGAAACCAGCAAGTGACGGGCTATAACACGGATGGCCTCAAGGTCCCACCCTTCCAAGAAAGCTTCGAGCACAGCGCAGTAGAACCGTCTATTTCATCCCTATTTCCGTTCTATTTCACGCCATCACCGTTTCAATTCACGCCCGCCACGCGCGACGTGACCGCATCATTATTTTTCCCTCTATAAATCAGCATATTATCAATCGCCACCATGCAGACTTTATCGGCATGATGATTGCTGTACTCCTGTGCAGAAACTAGCAGTCACGCATCCCATACACCCATATCTTCTCCGACCCACGGGTCGGACTATCAGGGAGGATACCATGCATCGAACCATCATGTTGTATTCGGCTACGCTACTTCTCGCCGGCTGGAATCTTCTTGGGCTTACCCCAGTCCATGGATTCTCGAGTGATATGGAGCCGGTCCTGTGGAACAGTAATCAGAAATCGCCCGCCTGGGCGGAAGAACTCCTGGGAGAGGTGGTGACCTATCAAACCCTGGCCGAGAAAAATCTGATTCCAGGGAATTTTCAGCCCTATGTCGACCAGACGAGCAAGGTCCGCGAGTTGCACCGAGCCGGAAATCGCCGTGCCACCTATGACGGCGTCAATCAGCTCATGGTCATGCTGGAAGCCAGGGTCGGCGGAATCGATGCTCACAGTGCCGATGCCCTATGGGACTTTTGCTATCGCGTGACGCCCGATGAATTCCATGCGCGCGATCGGCACGTCCGGGCGAAGGGCGCCGACGAATTCGAGAAGCATGAAGAGTTCATGCGCGACATGGAAGAACGAGCGGGCATGAGCTTCTGACATTCGTTGCTTTTTCGAACAGTGAATCTGTCGGCAGGGCCGGCGGTCCACATCGTTGGCCGCCGGCCCTGACCGTCCCCGCAAAGGGGACTGAAGGATTCCCATGTTCCCTGAAGATCGATGCTCCGGCCTATGTCCGCGCGAAGACTTCTGCTGTGGTGCACGGCCCTCCTCTTGACCACATGCGCAATACTTGTATCGTCATCGGCACAGGCAGACCCAGGACGTACCGGATATGGACCGGTCTCTCCCGGCTTATCCTCGTCACCCGCGCCTCTTCGCGTCGACAGGGAGGATGCCCCCTCAGCCCTCCTCTGGTCGGCATTCGATATCCGACATGTATGGCTGCGTGCCGACCTCCGCGTCAGACCGGAATGGCGCCAAGGTGTCTGTTTCGGCGGGGGCGCTCCAATCGCCGGCGCTTGCAACAGCCTTAACTTCTCCGGATCCGGGACCAGGGCTTATAACGGTCGTCCCGCCGACGACTTTTTTATTCAACAGTGGGCCAGGGTCGGCCTGGGATACGATCCGACGCCCAATCTCAATTTTTACGTTGAGCTACAGGACTCGGCCACGTGGGGAGCGAGTGGCGATCCAACCGGAGCGAGGCAGGACGGTGACGCGCTCAACCATCAGTGCGCAACGCTACAATCGGGGCAATGCCGACTGGGTATTCGTGCCGGTTATGCGCTGGTCCGCAATCTGGCCGGCATTGATGGGCTCAGCGCCAAGATCGGCCGACAGTATCTCGTATTGGGGAACCAACGACTGTTCGGCCATTTCGATTGGGCCAATACCGGCTATTCGCACGACGGGATCATGCTGAGTTATGCAACGTCCAGTTTCGATACGAAGTTCGGTTGGTTTCGGAACTCTGAAACGGACTTGGGTCAAGGACAGCCACGTGGAAGCCTCACACCGAACTTGTTTATTTGCAATCCGGATGGAAATCCTTCGGCAAGCTGCAATCCGGCTCTTGCTCAACATGCGGCGGACGCGGGCAGCGACGTGGACATGGTGGTGCTCTACAATCAGATCCGAAGCATCCCTCGCATGATCGTGGAACCCTATTATGTCTTGTACTCCAACCGCCTGCCAGAGCGGGCCAATCCCGGCCAGTACTCGCCGAAATCGGCTTCTCAATTGCGACATATGGTCGGCATCCGCCTCGAATTTCGAGACGGCAATGTGGATTTTGTGCAAGAAGCGGCCTATCAATTCGGCCGGAGTGCCGATGGACTCGATTTCGACAACCAACGCAATCTGCGGATCAATGCCTGGGCCTCCGGAACCTGGCTCGGCTATACCTGGTATACGCATCGCTGGAAACCTCGGATTGCAATCGGCTTCGACTATGCTTCCGGGGACGGAGACAGCAACTGTGTCACGCCAGGTGGAAACCTCGCCCGAAGTTGTGGCGGGAACGCCAACACCTTCGAGAATTTTTTCCCGACCAATTTCCTGCACGTCGGCTATATGCTCAACGGCGCCTGGCGCAATAGCGTCCAGCCGCAGATGAATGTCCAGGCTCGTCCGACCGTCCGTGACCATGTCGAGATCTGGGCGCTACGCAAGTACTTGGCAAGCGCCCGTGACAATTGGTACCGTGGATCACAAGGGCCGCTGATTTTCTCCCGGTCCGACAATACAACGACTCATGTCGGGGATGAACTCGACATCGCATGGAGCCATATGTTCGCGGACGGTAAAGTCTCGTTGGCGGTCATTTACGGCCACTTCTTCTCTGGCTCCTATATCAAGCACCAGCTGGGAACCTCCGCGGATCAGGACTGGGGCATCGTGCAACTCTGGACGAATTTTTAGCCGACCATGCAACGCGCCACACTAAACTTTGAAACGCTGCTGGAAGTGACGAATGCCCTGAACTCTCAACGGGACATCGAGAGCTTGTGGCGCGTCATTGCCGATCAAATTCGAAAGGTGATCCCCTGGGATAGGGCCGGTATCACGCTCTACGAATCACGCACCGATTCCTTTCGGTTTTACGCCGTCATTACCAACATGGCCTCGCCGGCCCTGGCTCACGATAGTGTGATCCCACGCGAAGGCAGCGCAGTGGGATGGGTCCATGACAACCGTCGCATGCACATCAGAGAAGACCTCCAGAAAGAACAAGTCTTTATGGAGGATCGGTACTACGTCCAGGAAGGCCTGGGACGGATGATCAACTTGCCCTTGCTCGTCCGGGAACATTGTCTCGGCACATTGAATATCGGCAGCGTGCAAACGGGGCATCTTGATCCCGACGATTGTAAATTCCTCCAGCAGGTCGCCACTCAAATCGCATACGCCATCGATCATGTATTGGCGTACGAACAAATCAAACAACTGAGTGACCGCTTGCGCCGAGAAAATGAATATCTCGCAGAGGAGGTCAAAGCCAGCCGTAATCTGCGCCTGGTCGTCGGGGCTTCCTCGTCTTTCGGCAAAGTCGTAGATCTCCTCAAGGCCGTCGCCCCCACGGACGCAACCGTTCTCCTACTCGGGGAAACCGGAACGGGAAAGGAAGTGCTGGCCCAAGCGGTTCACGATCTGAGCGTCCGCAGTCAGAAGCCCTTTATCCGCGTCAACTGCGCGGCCCTACCCTCAGGGCTCATTGAAAGCGAGCTATTCGGTCATGAACGCGGCGCATTTACGGGAGCCCAACTACGAAGAGCAGGACGTTTTGAACTGGCCCACACCGGCACCCTGTTTTTGGACGAGATCGGCGAAATGCCGTTGGATACTCAGGCGAAGCTGCTACGAGTCTTACAAGACGGCATGGTGGATCGAATCGGGGGAACCCACGCTGTCTCAGTCGACGTTCGACTGATCGCTGCCACCAACGCCGACCTTCAGGCCGCCGTTCAACAGGGGACCTTTCGCGCGGACCTGTTCTACCGTCTCCATATTTTTCCCATCGCGGTCCCCCCGTTGCGAGACCGGCGGGAGGATATTCATCTGTTGGCGCAGCATTTCCTGGCGCAGATCGGGGTAAAACTTAAGCGGCCGCATCTCACCTTCGATCCACAATCGATGACGCGGCTCCTGACTTACAACTGGCCCGGCAACGTGCGTGAGCTTCAAAATGTGATTGAACGCGCCGTCATTCTTTCCAGCTCCTCTCAAGTCACCATAGATGAGATGTTGCTCCCGGTCGCGCCGGCCGGCCACAGTGATTCGCTCCGGCAGCCGGTAAGCCTCGGTGATCTCGAACGTCACCACATCCGCGAGGTGCTGGAACGAACGAAATGGCGAATCTATGGCGAACAAGGGGCAGCTCATCTGCTTGGGCTCAACCCAGAAACGCTACGGAGCCGGTTAAGAAAACTCGGCCTTCGACGGCCCGCCAGCGTATCGCCTGAGCCCAGCACCAGGCCATAACCTATCGAGATTACAGGATTGACGGTAGGATCTTGCCGTCCCGCCTCTGACCATATCCGGCGCATCATCTAACAAGACGCACTCCGGCTTGTGCCAGTCCACCATTGAGACAAGCGGCTCATTTGACCAGGCTATGGAAAGCATGATAAATTGCTGAACCGTACGAGCCACGAGCGAGATCCCACGCTTCGCGTTTCCGCCATATTGCTGCGCGATCGCTTCCTTAACTTACGCTCCTCCTACGGCCCATTTCCTCCTTTCGCTGGAGAAGGAAAGGGGCAAAGCAGGGGGCCGAATCGCATGCCTGCCCCACTGCATCCAGTTTGATGGCCTGGACATCGCCATCCTGTTGTTCGCCGAAAGGAGTGTACGATGAAAATTACGTCCGTCTGGCGTGGCAACAAGCCTAATCGCAAGAAAAAGCGCACCGTCCCAAAGCTGAGAATCCGTTGGACACAACTCGGACTCGTGGATCCCTCTGTGGAATCACAGGAGACGCCGATGGATCAGATCCGTCGCGAAGTGACAGCCCTAGCCAGTTCAGGATTCGGGGCGGAAACCCGCGCCCGTTCAGAACAGACTCAGGCACGTCCTGCACGCACGCATGCACGTACCAATACAACCCGAACCGCCCGTCGACCGTCAGGTTCATAACAAGGCAGGCCTATTCGATCACCGATCAGGGAAGACGAATAGAAGGAGGGAACCATCGCACGAGCAGGCAAAACGACCATCGCGAAACGCGATCGAGAAAAAGCCAAGCAGGTGAAGCAGCGGGAGAAGGAAGCCCGACGCGTCCAGCGGAAGGCCGAAAAACCAGAACGCGTGACTTCGGGGGGAGATGATCCGGACCTGGAAGGGTTACAATGGGGTCCCCAGGAACCCCTGTACTGAACAGGGGCTCCTGGGCACTCCCATGAACATCAGTCGTTTTAGGATGCCTTAATCACAAAGCGGTCTTCTCCAAACACACCGCGTAGTTGCTTGCTGACCAGTGAGCGATATTCGCCTTTTTCCTTAGCCATTCTCACCAATCCTTCGGCGTCCGTCAGAATTAAGAGATCCTCTTCCGCGATAAGTACCCGATCTCCTTTTCCAACGTTGATCCGATACTGTGTCCGGCCATCGGGATTCCGGCTCGGACCGTTCACGATCTCGGTTAACCCATCTATATGCCCCTTTTGCCCATCCAACCGATGCTGGACCATTGTTCCATCCGGAATTCTGACCCACTGACTGGCGGCCCGAGGCGCCTCCTGCTTCTGATCACTCACCATCATTCCTCCCTTGCTACGTATGCGCGGATAAATTAAGACACCGGCCCAAGATCACTGCCATTCTTGATTCCGCCATTTGCCTCCCGGGGACCTCCATCGGCGGCGCTTTGACTCCACACCTGAGAAGATCCTCCGCGTCGGCGGCGTCGCTCAGGTTCGTTTCGTGGCGCGTGGCCATCCAGTCGCGGGGAACCACTCATCGAGGCCGGACTACCCTCTGCTCGCGGCACGGCCTGCCCTAGCAGGCGCTCGATGGCTCGTAATTGCTCCTGGTCTTCCGCCGTAACGAATGTCGTGGCGCGGCCGGTCGTTCGCATCCGGGCCGTCCGACCGATGCGGTGTACATAGTCCTCAGGGGAATTCGGCACATCGTAGTTAATTACGTGAGCAATATTTGCCACATCAATCCCACGTGCAGCAATATCCGTCGCCACCAAGACTCGATAGGTGCCTCGTCTAAACCCTTCCAAGGCGGCCCGACGTTGCGGGAGCGTTCTTCCGCCGTGAAGCACCGCCACACGATGACCGGCCGAGTCGAGCAGATTTCCCAATCGATCCGCACGATGCTTGGTTCTGGCAAAAACCAACACGGTGTCGGACTCGGACTGGAGCAGCGACATCAACAACGCGTTCTTACGATCGTGCGTGGTGTGATGAACCGCTTGAGACACACCGTCTGCTGTCGTCGCCGACTTCGTCACCATGACCCGTACCGGATCTTTCACGCTGGCCTGCGCCAATCGGACCAGATCGGTGGGAATGGTAGCGGAAAACAGTAAGGTCTGTCTCTCTTCCGGCATGGCATCGAGAATCTGGTTGATCTGCTGGGAAAACCCCATGTCCAACATCCGATCCGCCTCATCGAGGACCAGCATGGTCATCGCAAGCAGACTGATCGTTCCGTTCCACATGTGATCGAGTAAGCGTCCAGGAGTGGCCACGATAATGTCGGGACGTTGCCGCAACCCTCTGACCTGAGCCTGCATGTCGGCCCCGCCCACGACCGTCGTAGCGAACAACTGCAGATCGCGCCCCAGGGTATCGATCGTCGCTTGAATTTGTATAGCCAACTCGCGTGTTGGTGCTAAAATAAGCGCACGCGGCTGCCCTTTCGGCGTCCCGTATAGACGCTCTAACATCGGAATCACAAAGGCCGCTGTCTTTCCGGTTCCGGTCTGAGCGCACCCCAGCACATCTCGGCCCGCCAATGCATGGGGAATGGCCTGAGCCTGAATGGCCGTCGGTTCAGCAAAACCAGCCTTGGTCAGATTTCGCAAGAGGGTAGGAGACACACCAAGGGAATCAAAACTCGTAAACGCAGTCGTCTGCACGCAGCTATCCTTTCGTTGTGGATCGCATTAAGACGGGATCAGAGAACCGAGGGGAGGGTGAATCCGGAAGGAGTCAGCTCCAAACTGGACCTGGTCGCGATGCGATCGCGCGGTCCACGTTGAGGAGGTACAGCATTGGTGGACCGATACAATGCTGCAGTAGAACACACTCTACCGCATGGTAGCCCTGTCGGTCAACAGGTCCGCGAGTTTCAGAGGATTCTCGCCGACCGACTGACGTGCTCGACAAGGTTTGTCGAACAGCCCAAATGACTTATACTACGACCTAGAAAGCGAGGCCCACGATGCGAGCGGTCATGTTTTTCCTCTCTCTTTTACTCGGCCTTCATTCGCTTGTGCTGACATCTAACGCAGCGGCGGAGTCGTCCGGCACAGGCAAGGCCGGACCCAATCAGAGTCTGACCCTCGATAAAATCGGGCGAGAGCTCAAGAGTGCGGCAAAAAATATCGAAGAGGAGATCCCGAAAATCGGACCGGCAATCGGCAAAACATTCAAAAAAGTAACAACCGGCGACAAGGAGGAGGGCAAGTCCAAAGACACTTCCACTTCTCAGCACTCGGCTTCTCAGCATTCGACCAAGTCGAAAAAATAGCGGCGCTGCATGACCCACTCACTTCAGATTTGCGATAAGGTCCTCTGTGTCCTATGGTTATCGAGTTGACGCCACTGCGCTTTCTCTTACTGGCAGCCATCGCAGGCTGCGCCTCCACAGAGCGGCTTCCCTGCTCGTCGAACGAACATCCCGTCGTGCTCGACTCCCTCTACTTCGGCGCGGCTCACCCCTCCGGAATCGTCACGCCCGATGAGTGGGCCACTTTTCTCCAAGATACTGTCGTACCACATTTTCCTGAAGGACTGACAACCTGGACTGCTTCCGGTCAATGGAGAACCTCTGCGGGCTCGCTGGAACAAGAAACATCTTACGTGCTCCAATTGGCGCACGCGGAGAATCAGGAAAAAGACCGAGCCATCCACCACATTACTCGTACGTACAAAAGCCGGTTTCGGCAGGAGGCCGTTCTCCGAATTCGTTCGCAGGCCTGCGGCTCATTTTGAAGGGGTGACGCGTAGCACAAGGCAACCGGCGGTAGGCAGGATACGGATCCCCTACCATCCAAGCGCATACTGTTTCCAAGAACAGGGAGAGACGTTCGAAGGCATGATTCGAGCAGGGCTGCCTCGTGACCGACGACACACCCTGCTCGCAGATAGGAAGAAAGCACGCGCACGCTAGCCAGGCGGAACCTTCGAACTGGAGTGCCTGACCGTATCTCTTACCTACTCAAGCCCACGTGCGATGCTGCTCGCTCACGTGCTCGCTTCCATTCGTTTTCGCGATGGTCCATGATACGTCGTCCGGAATCGCAACAACCTTGAGTTCGGCACAATGGCCATTAGCCTCTCCACGCAGCTCTTCCACCACTTGGACGAGTTGCTTGTCGTCGCGAGGAATCAGCAGGCCGCATTGGTTGAGGCTTGGCTCCTGGGGACCGGCCGCAGAAGGCCAATAGGCCCCCAGATCGGATTCCTTGAGCGCATCCGGTTGCCCCAGCTCTCGCAAGCGCTGGAAGGCCTTATAGCTCAGGCAGAACTGATCGTAACTCTTGTTGATCACAATCTTTCGCATGACACGTGCTCTCTTTCTGTTTCTTCGCACAAGGGCGGGCGTTCGACCCCACGATTGCAATTAACTTCTTCGACGAAGTGGTCGGCTCAGGCCACCGGCTTCGGATCTTTATAGCCGATGTAATTACCGCTCCAATGCGCATGCCGACGATCAGCCCAAAGACTCACTTCGTCCTTGTGCCCTTCACCATAGCGCTTTTGGAGAATGTCGCCGAACGTCACCAGGTTGCCCTGGATTTCGCCGAGATCACCCTCGGTAATTTTTTCCCATTTCGCTTTCAAGGGAGTCTTGAGTTGAAGCCAGAATTGCTGGAACTGTTCCTGTGTCATCGCGTTCTCCTGTATAGGTGGCTGGCACACTGCCACACTCTGTTGTGAGGACTGGCACGCGCGGACGCATGCCGAGACCTGGTGGACTAAAAAGCAACCTCTGGCGTAGAAGCAGCGAAGACCGGGGAATCAGACGCGCAAGGATGGAAGGGAGGCGCGCAAGATAGGACAGTCGGCGTGGCTCAACACGTCATGCTTCACCCTACAGGGCACAACCAGCCGTGTCAACGGAGACTGTGACCGTCGATGAAGCAACCCTTTGATTCCACGCGACTTAATTATTTCAAGAAAGGTCTGGTTCGGGCCGCCTGTGTGGGACAACCTGATTGGAGCAACACAAGCCGGCGACCATCTTGTCCCGCTGTTCAGCGAACCCAGCGGGCAGGAGATTCATCTCCTGTCCGCCGGAAGGACGCTGGATCGTGAACGTTTCTGGAGGTAGTACCCTGCCCAAGAACGACTCAGGCGTTCGTTACCGCAGCAGCGGCCTTAGGCATGAACTCTTTATAACCGTAGCGCTCTGCCAGATAGGCCTTCGCTTCGTCGCTGACATACTCGGTAAATTTGTAACGATCATCTTCCACGGTCTTGGCATCTTCCATGACCTTGTCGGTAGGGATCGCATACTCGATGTTGCACGACGTGTACGCCTGGATGTAGGTAGGGCCGATGTCTCGGGCGATTAGCACGGCCTTCTTGATCACGCTTTCCACCCGCCGAGGATTGTTCGGCACGACCGTCGCAATATACGAGCAGCCGGCGACTTTGGCCATCGTGACCATGTCCATTTTTTCGAACTTCTTTCCGAGGGGAGCCATTTTCAGCACAGCTCCACGAGTCGTCATTCCACTTTCCTGGCCACCGGTGTTGCCGTAGACTTCGTTGTCCAGCATGATGGTCGTGAACCGTTCCTTCCTGAACCAGGAATGCAGCACCTGCTGAAACCCAATGTCGGCGGTTCCACCGTCACCTGCGATGACCACCACATCCTTCGGTTTATCGCCGAACCGGAGCCGCAGCCCACGCGACAAACCGCTGGCCACGCCATTTTGATCGCCATAGTTCCCGTACACGAACGGAATCGCCGCTTGCGAAATCGCCAATCTTCCGCAACCGGCCGTTCCAACGGTAATGGTATCTTCAGGATTCGGAAAGGCAATGATCGCCAACCGTATGAACAGTGTCATCGCGCAACCGGCACACATCGGGTGCTCTTCCAGAATTTCCTTGAAGCTGCCCATCTGCGAAACCGTGGTCTTCTTTCCGAATGGTCCGTGCTCAACCATATCCCGATATTCTTTCGGCATGAACTGTTCAAAGCCGGGTGTAAACTTCACATAATCAAGACTCATCTGAAACCTCACTCTCTTGTAGCCGCGAAAGCGGCGGTGATATTCCTACCGCTTACGAAACCAGTTGCTTGGCCGCGGCTTTCTTTTCTTTGGCCTTGGCGTCTCGCTCGGCCAACAGCTGCTTTGCCGGCTCGCTGATATATTCTTTGAAGGCGAAGCGTTCAGCAGGCTTCTCAGAATCCCGCATTTCTTGCAAACCCTCCATGCTGTTCTTACCGATCTCCAAGATGCACGGTGTGTAGAGCTGGAGATAAGTCGGCCCGATTTCCCGCGCGATCAGCACCGCATTGCGGACCACCTTCTCAACTAACGACGGCTTGCTCACCGTGCAATTGACGACATAATGACAACCGGACTCGCGCGCGATCTCAGGCAGGCGTACTTTGTCGAAGAGCTTTCCAACCGGAGCCATTTTCGCGACGAAACCCTTCTGCATCAGACCGCTCTCTTGTCCGCCGGTATTGGCGTACAGCTCATTGTCGAAGCAGATGGTCGTGAACTTTTCCTGCCGGAACCAGGCCTGCAGCGTCATGTCTAGACCGATGTCCACCGTCGCGCCATCTCCCGCCAACACAACCACATCCTTGACGCGATCAGGGAAGCGAACGCTCAAGGCTCGCTTGAGCCCCGAGGCGATGGCATTTTGGTTTCCGAACAAGGAGTGAATGTTGTGGACGGCCACCATCGGAAACACCAGGCTCGTGCACCCGGTCGAGCCGACCATGACCGTGTCTTCCGGGTTGGGGAGTGAGGCCAAAATGTAACGAAACGCCATAGACTCAGGACAGCCCGCGCAGAGCGAGTGCTGCTCGATCAGCTCCTTGGACGTGCCGATGTCCTTCCATCCACGGTCTTCCTTGCCATAGGTGGCATTGCTGACCAAGTCTTGATAGTCCGACGGCATGATGTCATACAATTCCGGCGAAATCATGATGCGCTCTTTACTCATCTCTATCTCCTCTCAGCTCTGCTGAGGTTCACAGTCTTTGCGTGGTCTGACACTCAGACGTTCCGGCCTCAGGCGCTGAATGAACTACCGCAGCCACAGGTCGTCTTCGCTTGAGGATTCTTGATCGCAAAACCAGACCCCTGCACGCTGTCCACATAGTCGACTTCACAGCCGTTCAACAACGGAGCGCTTTGCGAATCCATAATCACTTTGACATCGCCCTTCTCAATCACCGTATCGTCTTCGCCCATCTTGGACTCGAATGCCATCCCGTACTGATAGCCATGGCATCCCCCGCCTTTCACATATACACGCAACCCCAAGGTATCTTTTTCTTCCCGCATCAATTCTCGAATTTTTTCTTCAGCTGTCGTCGTAATGGTAATCATGTTGCTGCTCCTCTCGGATACTATATCGAATGAACCGATGGTTTTCATGAAACTGTGCGAGTCACGAGTCGTTCCCCGCCGGAAGCGACAATCGCTCCGTTCACGAACAACGCTCACAAATCAGTGCAGGACACTCTGGCGTAAGCAGCGGCGGAGACCGCAATCAGTCGCGCAGGAAGGGCTATGGGAGCGCGATGGAGAGAACAGTCGACGGAGCTTGACACGTCATGCCTTTACGCTAACCGCAATGGCGCTCCGAGTCAAGCGCTATTGAGGCCTAGTCCGTTGATTTGAATCGGGCCGGGAGACCATGATGGTCCGAATGTGGCTCCTGTGCCATCATCGACAAGAGACTTCGGCTTTGTGTCGATCGACTTACCTGCCTGCAATCGGACAGACCGTCCGGTGAAAGGTATCTTCCAATCGTTATGCCTGACTGGCGGCTCCGACTGGCGTGGCCTTCTCTGGCGGTGCTACCTGAATCGAGAGTTTCAACGTTTGAATCGTCCGCGCGACATCTTCTTCGGTCGACCCGAAACGATCTCCCATTACCTTGATGGCCTGGTTGATCGCTTTTGTCATCCCTGTGATTCGTTCTTCCGGCGTCATACTCATTCCGAACCTCTCCTACCAGCACTGATGTTATCTGCCACCCCTTCA
>CABVRW010000011.1:0-3981 GCA_902500785.1 uncultured Nitrospira sp. | reverse complement strand
TGATCGCACGACCTAACACGAGGCGACAGCCAAATGCGCCCAGGTCGCACGGGGCTCCAAGTGCCACTGGCGGTGAATGTCGATCAGGGAATCAATGACCGCGCCACATTGTCGGCAGCCCCACCCATACGCCAACGTACCGCTCACGATATCCTTCATCTTAATCATCATCATAGGACCATAACACCGCGGACATCTCATTGCGCTCTCCCCAGGAGACATGACCGCTTGTGAACTTGCCACTTCGTCCCTCGCCTCACGAACCGCTCTTCTCGAACAGCTTCACGACCAGCGTCTTCTCTTTAATTCGCTCTATCAACTGCGCACAGGAGGCATCGCGAATAATACTTGCGAACTGCGCATGGTAGCTTGCGACCAGGCTGCCCCCGTCCATGACTGCATCATAGACCAGCCAACGGCCATCCTGACTAATCAGTCGGAAGTCGATGAAGGTGTCGACTTTGTCTCCGACAAGCCGCGTTTTGACCTGCGCGAACGCGCGCTCTCGTTGCTCCGAGAGGTAGCTGATTCGTTCACCGGAATATTCGACCATCCGATTCGCCAGCGCGTCGCGAAGCAGCTGGACAAACAGCCCAACATACTCCTGCCTGGCCCCATCGCTCAATTGCCCCCAGGATGCCCCGAGAGATCGTTTGGCCATATCTTCGTAGTGCACACGATGCCGGATGACCTGCTCGATCTCCGAACGCCTCGCCTCGGAACGGCTCGGACCCTTGAGCTCCTTGAGAATGTCGAGCAGCTCAGAAACGGTCCCTTTCACAGCCTCGGTAGGACCCTGCTCAGACCAAGCGGCTGTGGCCTGTGTGAGGCCCACGCACAAACTGACCACTGCCACCAAAAGACCGCCTCGCCAGCTTCTCTGTCTTCGACCAAACTTTGGTACCATCACTGCTGTTACGCCGGTATTCTTCATACTGTCGCCCCCTCTGCTCCTTGAGCCTCACCTCACGCGCCGTGAAGAGATCGCGGAGGCCAACGTTCGCAGGGACGTGCCATGCTCGGTCGAAGTCCGCTTTTCTCTTCGAACTTTCTCTTGTGTGGCACACCCGCCGGATGCCTTTCCGTTTCAGGCAAAATACCCGAGGGCGACACACCGACTCATTGCAGCAGATTTTCTATGACTGACTCGCCACCAGTCGATCCATGATCCTGCCGTAAATGAACTCAGGCAAAATCTCTCGTGTCAGCAATTCCTCACGATGGTGATACGGGCGCCCCTCGACGATCTTCTTCGCATAGTGGTCGCCGATCCCGGTGAGTGATTTCAGCCGGGGAATCTGAGCCGTATTGATATCCAACGACATGTCGCGCGCCGCTCGTGCCGGCGCCTCACTCGCGCTCGCAGACCGTTCCTCGACCACCCCCGGCCTACTTCCCGATCTTGTTCGAACACGGTGTTCCATACGCATACCGTCATCCTTCCTGGGTTGACCACGCTTTGGCATCTCCCATTGAGTTAGGACTGAACCTCAGCTCCGCATGGGCCGCATCGCCCGATCAACTGTCTGGGGAGATGCACCTGCGACCTGGTCGCTATCGCCCGGGAATGGCTCGAACGGAAGCTCGACCAGCCTCGTCGCGGCGACAGGTCTGCTCGGCCATCATCCGCTGCCCAGCCGTTGCGCTTTGAGGAATTCTCGCCAGACAAATCGCCAACGTATCCTCAACCGCACCGGCTGCAACCGCCGTTGACCCGGCAGACACGGCAACAGCAGGAGGCTTCTGCTCCGCTGCCAGAGCTGGCACCAGAGCAACACTCCACCCTACTGCCGCAAGGACAAGACCCAGACCGATGGTGATGACTGTTCCGTCAATGCGCATCAAAGGACCCTCCGTTATCAGTAACTGTCTTGTGATTCAGAACGCGTGAGCGGCTTGTCGCTAGCCACACATAGCCATATACCTTATCCCTCACCATATACCCGACCGGATTGACAGGGGACCTTGCGACGGCCTATGACTCGAAACGTCGAAGACTGATGAACTCGCACGCGCAAGGAGTGAGGATAAGTGGGAAAGAGCGCGCACGAAAAGGAGAAAGTCAGGGTGGATCAGTACGTCGTACCTTTATCGTATATAGAGAGTCACATATGCTGTCAACGTGCCGGAGCGCAGATTTCAATGCAAGAGCATGATTCTATGCGGCAATAAATATTATTGACGATTCTGAATTTTTCCCATATTCGGTCGTCGACCGCCAGCAAGAGAACATGGTGTGAGACGACGAAACCTGCACCTTTGGCGGCTCCGTCAAGACCACATCGGCTCTCTCATGACATAAGCCTCATGCGGCATGACCAAGTGTGATACACTCCCTACACAACTACGGGCTCAATCAGGATTGTCGTTTTCCGTTCCTTTCTATTCTGTTTTCCTGCATTGGCACTCTCGATTCCACCGCCCTTCCGTCCGCGATATTCAGCTCGTTGCATTCGGAACTCCGCAATCACCAGTCCGGGCTTGTACCGCGCTGCAATGACGCTCACGGCAGGCCCATGACAACCGGACATCCCACGTGTAGGTACGTTCACAAGGAGACACAACCATTATGACCAATGGGCAAGACAGCCAACCAGCACCAGTCGCACAATGGGTACGTATTCCAAACGGCACCAAGGTTAGGCACCGTCACAAGGGGTACGATGGCCATATCGACGGATTGACCGAGATCGTGGCAGGACCGAGCCGGAATCCCGATGGAAAAACACAATACCGCTTGAATATCGGTGGCTCGACCCGAGAACTCGTCACTGAAGATGATCTGAGCATCCTCGTCGATGGTGACGATCTCGTGATCATGATCCGGCAGAAGGAACCCTATCGTCGCTCGATCACATTACAACTGCGTGGCATCCTCACTGAAGATCGATTTATTAAAGCTGGCAGATCGAGCCCTACTACAATGGCCGTTGCACCGCCTCCAATACCATCAGCGTAGTTCACGTGGCTCCACGTACGACCAAGGGAAAGCCACGCGGAAACGGCTCAAGGCGTTGGAGGCGAAGGTGGCTCAAGAGGGGCTGATCTTAACTGAGGCCCACGTCGTGGCCTTGGAGAAGGCGAAGGCCGACAAAGAAGCGCACGGGGAGTTCGAGAGTGAGTGTCCGGGGTATTGTGGCGCCCAGGACACCTTCTACTTCGGGTCGCTGAAAGGCGTCGGGCGGATCTACCAACAGACCTTCATCGATACCTACAGCAAGATCAAGTTCGCAAAACTCTATGATCGGAAGACGCCGATCACGGCCGCGGACCTGCTCAATGATCGGGTCCTGCCGTTCTTTGAGCAACAGGAGCTTCCATTGAATCTGACGCTCGATAAGGTGATTTTACAAGAGGTGCTCGCAAAAAAGCCTTGAAGCCCGCGCGCAAACGGGCCCTGGTGCAAGAAGTGCTGGGGCAGCATCCCATCGGAGTGCGACGAGCGTGTGGGCTGATCACATTGAATCGGGCGTCATGGTACTACCGCCACCACCGGCGCGATGATATCGCCCTCCGGAGACGGTTGCGCGAATTGGCTCAAGCCCGTCCCCGCTTCGGGTATCTCCGGCTGCACGTGATGCTGCGACGAGAAGGCTGGCTGATCAACGGCAAGCGGGTCCGTCGGCTCCAAAGCAGGTGACGCTGCGGGAGACCGTCGCCCCGAAACAACTGAACCATTATGAAAAACTGCGGGCCGTCACCATCAGCGCGGGAGTGGGAGCCGATTCGACACTCAGTCGTTCCATCGAGTCACTGGAACAGACAATCCGCAAGCACCTCCCGGCCGGCGCAACCATCAGTTATGCGGGGGAAACGAAGGAGTTCCTGGAGTCGTCTGGCAATTTGCACGTCACCTTTCTCCTGGCCCTGCTCGTGGTGTACCTCATCCTGGCCGCGCAGTTCGACAGCTTCCGCCACCCGATCACCGTCCTCGTCTCGGTTCCCCCGGCGCTGGCTGGCGCGCTGCTGGCGCTGCTGCTG
>CABVRW010000010.1 GCA_902500785.1 uncultured Nitrospira sp. | reverse complement strand
TTCTGGTTCGTCCTGTCCCGGATACTTGGTCGTACCCGTTCTCGTTCATCGGACAACGGCGCGAGACAATCTGATTGCCACGTGGCAGCCGGCTGCATCCATTCGAACCAACACAAAGGGTTTGACCCCCTGGGTTTGTCAGGGGGCCATGGAGTTCCTCTAGAGTCTGACGGGTGCCGTGTCCCCTAGGCGGCCTTCGCGCTCGTCTTTTTCCACTCCATCATTTTCGCCGTCAACTTGGTTGAGGCGGAGGTATAGTCGCCCTTGAGTCCGATCGACGTCTCGGCGGCGGCTTTGTCTCCCGCCTGCACCTTGGTGACCACTGTGGCGGCGACCTTATGGAAGGCCTTGTGAAGCTCCAAGACTTCTTTGTAGTGGGGGTCCGAGGCGGTGGTGGTGCCGGCCAGGCTGTAGAGCCATTTGCCGAATTCGCATCGATTATCCACGCCCACCTCGGCCGGGACGAGCGCCAGCGTGCCGTCGATGTTCTGGCGGAGTTTCACCTTCCATGCGCCATGCGCACCGATTGCCTTGTCGATTTGCTCACTGATGTTGGACATGCGACCTCCTCAGGAAAAAAATGGTATCCCTGGCCTCTTATCGGATGGAGTAGCGAAAGACTTGAAGAGGGCGCCGCGCGGCCTGGGTAATCGTCGGAGACATTGCCGGCTCACCGTCTCGCCGACGTGCGCAGGGGCGCATTCCCTGGAGCGTCCCCCATGCCGCTCGGTTATGGAGAGGTATTCATTCGTGGGAGTATTGTTGCGGGAGGGAGTGGGGAAGGAGTCGTGTGAGTGTTTCTAGGAGATTTGTTTGGGTGACAACGTTGGGGGCTGGAGTAGGGGAGCCGTGATCATCGAACCAATGCCGAAGGTGGACACGCGATCCGGTTCAGAGACTAACGAAAAGGACGTCGGTCCTTCGGTAAAGATGCGCAAGCTCCTGTTGGGCTGACCTGTGAGCCTGTCGCGTAATTCGCGTTGCGTCCTGCGCCGATATTAATGGGACGGCACGGCGAAGGAATGATCGAAAGGCGGTTTCGGCAAGCTGCCGCGCGAGACGATCAATTGCAATGGCTCCGCCTTATCGTCCGGTGAGGCATTCCTCGCCCATTTCCGCCTCAACAACGACAGTCATCCCTCGCTTCTCCATGGCCGACATGATTCCAGCGTAGACGTTTGCTGCAGCAGCAGACCAAGCCGGGTTGAAGGGCTCGCCTTTAAAAGCTGCTTCGGCGGCCTTCGTTTCATCATGGGTCAGGGCGCGTTGTCGGGTATGGTCTGAGTGCTTCGACTCCGCGGTATCTCGATGGCGTTCATCTTTCATCATATCCTGTCGCATGAGATCCTCCCTCTGTGAGTCGTCGTTCAATGCCAGCTAGTCGGATAAATGAGCAAACTTAATGCCAGATCAGCCCTTCTGTTCTCTGTGTCACGAAGGTTTCTTCGGCGGAATGCTCAACGGCGGATTCAGGGCCCATGATTCATCCTACCATGAACACATTTTCATACAGTTAGCGCGGGGATGTGGCTCGCGATGACCCTAGGAACGGCATCTTTCTACCCTGGTGATTGACTGGAAGGACTTGATTGAAATTGCGCTGCTGACTTGTTGGTATGACGCAAATCCCATGAATATGACAGTCCGACCCCATAAGGGCATCGACAAAATGACAAGGGCTGTATCTATTTCGATCCACTTGTGGATTGATTTAGTGTGAAGCTCAGGGTAAGAGGACCCGTATTCGAATATAGGTTGGCCCGGGGTTAAGAGTCGGTGTTTTGATCACAAATCGACTGCACCTCCAGCTACAGAGCCAATTCGGGAAGCAATGCAGGGAATGGTGGAGGGATGAATTGCTCGTTCATCGCGAGGGCTAGGAATGGAAAAGCAAAGAGGCAGGAAGTCTTAATCTGAACACATCCCAGGCCGACCATGCGACTGGCAAGGAGGTCACCGATTTCTCCTGACCCCTCGATAGGCTGTGAGAATGGGTTCAACGCCAGAGGCTCCTCAACTTCGGCTATCCGCTCCTCTCCTCCTGCCTCTGCTAGACTTGTTCTCATAGATTAGTCATGTCGAGGAGGGGCGCACCATGGGCGCTGCTGATCGCTACATCAAAGCCAGCCGGTATGACCTGGCTGCCCAACGGCACAATCGGGATCTGTTTCAGCGATGGATGATGGGACGACCCTGGCTTGCGGTCCTCTTTGGGACCTGCATGGCTGCTCTTGGGGCAAGCGCCGTCTTGAATTGGGTCGATGCTCCCGGGTGGCAACGTCATCCCTGGGAGGGCTGGTTGCTGGGCGCGATCGCGTTCCTCGTCGCCGGGTATTTCCTGTTCTTTGCCGTGCGAGGCTGGCGCGAGGCGGCTCGCTCAAAATAAACGCCCCCACCGATTGTTCCTTGGCAACAGTCGCCAAGCCCCGTTCTCATCCTCGCTCATTGCACCTCCAGGAATAGATCAATACACATGGTAAACCCGGCGTTGACGTACATACATCCTGTATGTACACTTGCCTCGTGAGGTTCGAATGGGAGGAAGCGAAACGCGCCACGAACATCGCCAAGCATGGCATCGATTTTCTGGACGTGCCGGAAATTTTCGATGGTCCCATGCTGGTCGGCCCTGATTTTCGGAAAGACTATGGCGAATCGAGGAAGATCGGCTTCGGGTTCATGCGCAGGCGACTCAGGGCCGTTGTATTTACAGAGCGCGGCAAGGTCATCCGCATCTTCTCCGCACGAAAGGCGATCAGCCGTGAAGAAGCACGTTACCAAGAAGCGATCCAGAACGAATTGGGCAAAAATTGACGCCCTGAAGGACAGCGAGATCGATACCTCCGATATTCCGGAGCAGAGCCGCACGTTTTTTAAGCGCGCGGTGCTCAGGCTTCCAGAGCCGAAAACCGCGGTCACCATCCGTTTGGATCGTCAGGTGTTGGACTGGTTCAAGGCCAAGGGGCCCGGTTATCAGACGCGAATCAACGCGCTGTTACGGGCATACATGGAAGCGCACCAATCGTGAAGCCTCCTCTGACATCCCATCCCGAATCGGCTATGGATGTGTCGGCGACTGGTCGGAAGTCGTAACGCGCTGCGGGCGCTCCACGAACCAAGAGCACCATCAACCAGGGTCGTTTCCCTCGACCTCATTGTGGGCGGCGCTTGCTAGCAGAGCCCAGCCTCCCAGCCCGGCAAGAAGCGATGCCAAGAGGATACTGATCTTCGCCAACTCCAAGACCTCTCCTTCCCGAAACGCAAGGTTCGCGATGAAGAGCGACATGGTGAAGCCGACGCCGGCCAGCGCGGAGATTCCGAAGACCTGACGCCAGGTGGTGTGTCCAGGCAATTCCGCTAGGCCGGTGCGGATACAGAGCCACAGGGCTAGCATGATTCCGCCCGGCTTTCCAAGCAGTAACCCCGCCATAATGCCTAGGGGCACCATTTCAGTGAACATGGTGGTCGGATCGACTCGAAGGAGCACGCCGGCATTCGCCAGCGCAAAAAGCGGCATGACCCCGAGTGCCACCCACGGCTGAAGCGAATGTTCCAACCGCTGGAGCGGTGTCTGCGCCAAGGCGGTAGAGGTTTCGAGCGCCTGCGAAGCTTCTGCTTTCTGTCGGTCTGCCAGTACTCCGTCTCCGTCCGGATCAGACCGCTTGATCGTATCAAGAAAGTGCTCGCCCTCTTGGACCAGTTCCGACTGGCTTAAGCGCGGACGGGCCGGAATCGTCATGGCAGCCAAGACCCCCGCGACCGTGGCGTGGACGCCGGATAATAAAAAGGCGAGCCACAGTCCGCCGATGCCCAACACCGAGTAGACCAATGGATGCTTGATGCCGGCGAGGTTGGCCACGACGAGAGCAACCAAGAAGCCGAAACCGACGACCAAATTGCCGACGGAGATGTCGGATGTATAGAACAAGGCAATGACGAGCACGGCTCCCAGATCGTCGACGATCGCGAGACTGATGAGGAAGATCTTCAACGACCAGGGAACTCGCTTGCCGAGCAGCGCCATGATGCCGATGGCAAACGCGATGTCGGTTGCCATGGGAATGCCCCATCCGGATCCCGTCCGTGTTCCGTGGTTGAACGCCAGGTACAAAAGGGCGGGGGCGACCATTCCTCCGATGGCGCCGGCAATCGGGAGGATTGCCTGTCGAGGCTCCGCCAGTTCTCCGACCAAGAACTCGCGTTTGATTTCCAGCCCGACCACGAAAAAGAACATGGCCATCAGCCCGTCGTTGATCCAGAGCAACAGAGGCTTCTCGAGCTCAAACTCCCCGATACTGATGCCGATCGGCACTTGCCAGAGCCGGTCATACGACGCGTTCCACGGTGAATTCACCCATCCCAGTGCGACCGCGGTCGCGAGCATCAGTACGATTCCGCCTGTGGCTTCATGTCGAACGAAGCTGTGGAGCGGTTCCAGTGCTTTTTGAATTGGCGCCTGACGGTCGGATGATGCTGTCTGGCTGATAGTGCTCATGTCATGAATGAGGAACGCTCCCCTTCCGGATTCCTTCGCGGTACCAGCCGACAGAATATGCGGCTACGTTCAGATGAAGAGCGCAGGTGAACAGCAGGAAGGTGCAACTGATCTGACGGCTCATGGTAACCAAATATCGTCTCGTGGTCGAGCTGGGAGATTCCCTAGCGAGTGGTTTTGTCAGACCGATCGTGAACGAGATACCGTAGCCTATGACGGAGAGAAGCGCTCCAGGGTTCTGCCCAGTGTTTACTCAAAAGGCAAAGAGGTAAGTGAGAGGAAAGGTGAGGCGATGCCGTGGCGTCATCACCGGATCCAATGATCCTATCGATGCCGAAGCAGGCCTTACTCGTGGACCCATTTCTTAGAAGGAAGCAGAAAATGTGGAATGAAGACATGGGACAGGGCCGGGTGTTGCCCGAAGTGTTCCGTTACTCAGCTACCAGAGGAGGAGACCTATGAAACTGTATGAACCCCATCAGGCGCATTCGTTCGATTTGCACGGATTAGAGGGCATTTCCGATCAAACCCTTGAGATGCATCTCAAGCTCTATGAAGGCTATGTCAAAGCGACGAATAAGCTACGGACGCAACTCTACGAAATCATCAAGGACGGAAAAGTCGACCAGGAACAGATGCCTGTCTACTCGGAACTCACCAGACGACTCGGCTTTGAATATAACGGCATGGTGCTCCATGAATATTACTTCAGCAACCTCACGCGAGGCTCCGGTGGGCTGCCGAAGCCACAGGGCGCCTTCGCCGAGATTGCCAAAGACAGTTTCGGCTCCTTCGATCTCTGGAGGACCGATTTTGCGAGCGTCGGCATGATGCGCGGGGTCGGATGGGCGATCTGTTATCTTGATCCGGCCAATGGAAGGGTGTCCAACCATTGGGTCAGTCTGCATGAAAACGGGAACATCGCCGGGTTCCTCCCGCTGCTGGTCATGGATGTCTGGGAACATGCGTATTTGTTGGACTACAAGCCGTCGGAGCGGTCGGACTATATCGAGGCGTTCTTCTCAAATGTGAACTGGAAAATGGTGGAAGAACGGATGGAGCTGGGAGTGCCGGCACTGTAAGTCATGAGGAGAGATTTCGCGAAGTTCTTCCAGTCTCGCCCGGATCAGGGTGGAGCGGTCTGAACGGCCGCTTCTCCCTGAGTCTCGATTCGTAGTCGATTATCTACCGTAAACGCATCGTTTTCCAACACCAGTTCTTTGACCTGTCGATATGCTTCGGCACAAGGGACAGGACCCTGAATGGTGGCTATGCCGTCAGCCACAGTCACGCCGACCTGTTCCGAGAGGCGATCGTGCCTGCCGAGCGCCCTCTCGATGCGTTTGCGCACGTACACATCAGAGTCCAAGTCCCAGTTGGTTGGATCGATGAGCCGGTTCTTCAGAACCAGGACTCCCTCGATCTGAGAGGCGACATCGCTGGCTCGACTCCGCTCGAATGGAGAGCCGACCCGTCCGGAGAGAATGACTGTCCCCTGACGTACCCAGACGTGCACCAGGTTGATGCGTTCAGTTATCACATTGTCCTGATCGGTGGAGGCTGTGGAATCGCTGCTGTTAGGGCGAGACGGCAGGCCGAGGCCGAGAGAGGGCGTGACAATCAGGACAGCGAAGAGCCAGCATGAGAATCTTCTGACGATCGCGAGCGCAGCTTGCGGAAGAGTTGGTCCGCCCATGAGCGTGCGTCGCATAATCAGCGTGGCATGACCGCTCCGGTTCGGCTCGGCGCCGCCGAATCGTCTTAAGCATTTGTAATGAGGATGCTGTTGATGACCTGAAGTGTCCGGTGCGCAGGCCCTTATGGTGCCCGCGTACCGGACTCGGCCGCCGAGAGTTACCGAGCCGCTCGGTTGTACTCGGCCACATCGATGACGTGGTTATCGCTATCGACCAAGAGCGTCACACTCTCTCCCTTCTTAAACGCGCTGATCCGATCGTGAACAAATGGTCGCACAGGATATGTCCACTTGGTTCCTGCCGAGGTTTCGATGGTGATCTTTTCGTTGTCGAGCGGGTCGAACACCATGCCGTTGATCTGCTTGTGGGGAGACTTCGGATTCGACATCCGCTGATACTCCTGCGAGGCCTGCTCCACCGCATCCTGATTCCCGAATGTCACGTCGACGATCTTTCCGGTTTCATCGGCCAAAAACACGGCATCCACTCCGACGGGCATCGAGGCCATCTTGCTGCGAGCAAGCGGTCTGACCGGGTAGGAGGCCGTGTCGCCGTTCGCGGTCTTAATGACGACGTGCTCCTGGCCGACAGGCATCTGTTGCTCGATGACTCCCCGGACAACCTGATGGTGGCCCTCCACATGCCCGAGCGGATGGAAATCCACGAGCAGATCTTCGGCGTTGAACACCATTTTGATCTTGTCCCCCTCCTTAATCTCCATGCCCTTTTCCTTGGCTTGCTCAAGCGGGAGGAACCTGGGCTGTAACGAATCGGCATAGGCCACCTTGATCTGCCCGCTCTCGATCGATTTGACGGTCCCGATCACCACGCGATTACCTGATAAAAGCACCTGTCCTTCCGTTCGCGTGACGGGAGTGAATTGCGCATTGGAAGACCCCTTGGGTTGGGCCTTGGCCGAACGCATGTGGGATGAGGATTGGTCGCCCTGTTGCTCGTGCGACATGGTGGGAGACCCGCTGCTACAAGCAGCCGTCAGAGCCAGCCCCGCGCCGACACAGGTGACGGTGACTATGTTGCATAAGCCTCGGGTGCGGCGTGGCATTGATTGGTATCTCGTGGAAGTACTCATCATCATATTCTCTCCTCCTCTTGCTAACGTTCAGGGATCTTATCTGGTCTTCCTTGGGTGAAATTCACCATTTACATTTGAGTGTGGAACGACCTCTCTCAGATCGCTACTAGGAGATACCCCAGAAGCGGGCATGGAGGGCCGACGATCGCGGGTTTGCCGCCACAGACTTTCCCTCACGGGAGCGGCTGTCGCCCCTGTACCGATGCCGCCTGACAAGGACATTCGCCGCTCCAGTACTGGTGTGAGGCCGCTTGGATTGTTCAGCCATGGTTCACTGACAGGGGCTCTGAGCGAAGCTGCAGCCACATTCCGCTAGGGACGTGTCCAGTTCTCCGGCAGGATTTTTACTCGTAGGGTTCAGAGACATGGAGGCGACAGAGCGGACAACACTGGTGAATTGGATAGGAGGTGGCAGGTGACACGAGAAATGAGTCAGCGGCGAGTTTCCGGGGCGTCGAAGTTCGTGCTGGCGGGAACCGCGACATTGGTCCTCACAGTACTGGGAGCGCCCGCTGGCATTCAGGCCGAGGAGTCTTCCGAGCCCAGAGCGAGGCAAGCTCAGACCTCGGATTATCACATCCAGGCCAAGGTCGAGAAGCGTTTGCGACTCGAAGATGACATTCAGTGGCGTAATCTGGCGGTCCAGGTCAAGGACGGCATGGTGACGCTGAACGGGATGGTCCGAACGATGGAAGCCAAGGGTTTGGCGACGAACCTTGCGTCGACTACAAAGGGGGTCAAGGCTCTGCGGAATAACATTATCGTGAATCCTCATCTCCCGCCTGGAGGAGATGAAGACGGCGAGCGTTCTCATGTCGAAACGACCACTCGAGACCGAGTGATCGAAGGCCATGAACGAATCAAGGATGTCCAGCTGATGCCTTGACCGACCCGGCCGATCCAATCCTAAAGGAGATATTCCATGCGTAGTAAATTGTATGCAAACTCGGTAGCCGTCATCGCTGCGGCCGCCATTTTGATCCCCATCTTTATGGGGATCGAAGCTGTTCAGGCCGCGACGCACGGTCCTCGGGACAGTGAAATCACTCTGGCCGTTGAACGCAGCCTTTCCAAGGATGACACGATTCCGCATGACCGGATCGATGTGTTGACGGCACAGGGAATCGTGACCCTGACGGGAAACGTCCCATCCCTGTATGCAAATGAACGGGCCGTGCAACAGGCCCAATCCATCAAAGGTGTTCGGGCCGTCATCGACAAGCTCGAAGTGCGAGCCGCTGATCGAACGGATGGTGAAGTCGCGCAGGATGTGTCCAAGGCACTGGTCGCCGATCCTGCGACGAACGCGTTCGAACTGAATGCGACCGCTGCTAAAGGGATCATCACCCTGACAGGCACCGTGCGGTCGTGGGCGGAGAGCCAGCTCGCCGAATCGGTCGCGAAGGATGTGAAGGGCGTGCAGGGCATCCGCAATAACCTCCAGGTGGATCCCAAGATGGATCGCTCCGATGACGAGATCCAGGCTGACATCGAACAGCGGTTTAAGAATGACGTATGGCTCTCTGGCAATCAGCTGAAGGTCGAGGTCAAGGATGGCGCTGTGGTGTTGACTGGAACAGCCGGCAGCGCGTTGGAAAAGTCCCGGGCCGCGACCTATGCCTATGTACTCGGGGTGAAGTCGGTTGAGGATCAGGGAGTCAAGGTGGAACCGCGGAAGCATCTGCGACGGACTCAATACGCGTCCAAGAGCGATGAGGAAATCAAACGCGCCGTCAAGGATGCCTTTCTCTATGATCCGCGCGTCTGGTCGTTCAGCCCGACTGTCACGGTGAAATACGGCGCCGTAGCGCTGAGCGGGGTGGTGGACAATCTCAAGGCGAAAAGGGCCGCGGAAGAGGACGCCAATAATACGGTAGGTGTGAGGGTCGTAAAAAACTATCTCAAGGTCAGGACGGATCAGCAGCCTTCGGATGAGACCGTGACCAAGAATGTTCGTTCGGCCCTGTTCATGGACCCCCTCGTCGACCGATATCAACTCACAACCACGGTGCACGACGGAACGGTTCTGCTGTACGGGAGTGTGGACTCCTATGCCGAAAAATGGCGAGCCGAGGACGTCGCGTCGCGAGTAAAGGGAGTATTGGCGGTCAAAAACCATCTGACGGTCCACGATTCCTGGACCTGGGCGAGAGATTGGGAGATCAAGGCGGATATCGAAGACGAATTATGGTGGAGTCCGTTTGTCGATGAGGATCAGGTGCGGGTTTCGGTCAATGACGGGACTGCCACGCTGACCGGCATCGTCGATAGCCGGTTGGAAAAGCGGATGGCGACGGAGAATGCGTTCGAAGGCGGGGCCAAGAGTGTGCGGAACTATCTCGCCGTGGACGTTGATTGACGTGGCCTCCGGCCATCCCGTGTGCAGAAGGACGTCCGCTTCAGAGCCTGAGCGAGAGTCCTGCGTGAGACAGTGGGTGAGTAAACCATATCAACTCGGAAAACTTCAGGAGGTGCGTGATGAACATCGGAGTGACAAGTGCGAGATTGGGGGCGGGAGCGGTCTTATTCTGTGCCGGGGCGCTTGTGAGCGTAGAGGGCCACTTTACGGAAGCACAAGCGGCGCCCTGGTTGGCTCCTGCCGCGGACGAGCATATCACCGCTCAGTGGGTACTGGACGTTGCCCGAGAGTTGGATCGTGAGCGTAATCGCCAAATCCTCACCAATATGCCGTCGGGCGGGACGCAGTCTGCGATCCTCGGATATCTGAACGACGCGGCGGCGGCGCTGCAAGACAATCAGTCGCGTTATGCGAAGGACCTTGTCCGCAAAGCGCTCGGCGTCCTGGATGAAGGGGTGGAATTCGGCTGGCTATCGCCATACGAGGTCAAGCCGATCAAGCGAATGATCGTGGCGAACTTTAACCGAGCGGCGCGTGGTACTGCACGGTCTTCCGCGGAACAGGAGAATGAGGATGGGCTGGCACGGAAGAGAGAACGCTGGGACGGGTATACGGAAAATCGAGAGTTAGGATTGACCGAGCGATTGGATGTGGACCGGCAGTCGCGGCAGGAACGAGCGCGTCATGATGACCAGGGTTCTTCCTATTCGGATCAGCGCCAGAGCCGCGACCGGCAGAGGGACGCTCAGGCCTTGCAGGGCCGAAGCGGCCAGGGTCGAGCAGAGCGCGGCGGGACATCCCGATACTATACCGATGATTTCTATTATTCCGATGATGCCAACAGGCCATCCCGGTCAAGTGACCGGTATCGTGAAGAAACCGATCCGCGGATCATGCGTGATCGCGCACAGCATCAGCGAGGTCGGGACCGCTTCTATCAGCAGGGCGAGCAGCCGAATGAAGGACCCTATGATGGTGAACAGAATCGCGGAGAGAGGGGATAGGGTTGATGGATATAACGAGTGAATGAAGGAGGATCAATACCATGAAGAACTTGAATCGCATAGGTCTGTTGGTGGCCGCCATCTCTCTGTCCCTGGTCGGCTCCGTCTGGGCGGCAGGAACCAGCTCCGACATCGTCAAGGGTACAAAGATCATCGGGAAACCGGTGTATAACCTTGCCGCGAAAGAGATCGGCCACATCGAGGACTTTGCCGTGGATGAGACCAGCGGCCGCATTGTCTATGCCGTATTGTCGTACGGCGGTTTCATGGGACTCGGTGATAAGTACTTTGCCGTTCCATGGGAAGCGATGATTATCAGTCATGATCGGCATCACTTCGTGCTGGACGTCAAAAAGAAGAAACTGGAAGAAGCGCCCGGTTTCGATAAGAGCCAATGGCCGGATTTTGCCGACCCTGCGACCCATGTGGTGATTTATGAATTCTATGAAATTCCCGCTCCGAAGGCGGGTACGGACAAGACGAGTTCGACCTCAATGGGCAGTCATTCGTCGAGGACGGCCCACATGAAGGGAGCGACAGGTGACATGACCGCGGCCACCGCCGAGAAAATTAAGCCTGCCGTGAGTGATGCGCTCACCCATGCGAGAAAGGCTGTTGATGCGGGTGAACACGGGGATGCGAAGGCACTCGTGGGACATGCGGAACAGGCACTCTCCAAGGCCAAGCATGCTCAAGCGGCCGGCCTCAATGATTACTTGAATGAAGGTGTATACGAATTGGGCGAAGCCATAGAACATGGCGGAAAAAAACAGACGGCGGATGCTACTGAACACGTCCGGCATGCCATCATGCGACTCTCGCAGGCAGCGGACCTGCAGATTCCCGACTAAGCTGCTCGACCGCCGCTTGGTGAGCCGCAATGAGATGCGCGTCTTGTCGGTGGGGACGTCCGGTGGATGTTCCCTCCGACAAGAGTCTCTCAAGGGCCTCCATGGAGGAACCATCGCTCATCCAGCGGCCGGTTCGCCGAACGGAAGGCAAGGAATCGAAGATGATCATTAGGCGAGATGGCTCTCGTCGGACTGTGAGTGCGTGAGTGTAGGGAGCGGCTCTATTGGCGTTGTCTCTGTTTGGTAACAGGCGAGCCGTCAGAGAACTGAACGGAATGAGCGCGCGTAATCGTCGCAGGCGAGGCGAATCATGCGAGATGGAATCGGTTCCGGAAAGGATATCATGCGCCGACCTGGCTTAGTCTATTGGTCCTGGGTCTTTCTATTCCTCGCGCTGGTCGCGGTGGTGCTGGCATTGTCCGGGATCGCAGGCACTGCGACCGGTTTGTCGTACGTGCTGTTCGTCCTCTTTTTTCTCGCATATCTGGTTAGTTTTTTTATCGGTCGGCGACCCCCACCGATCGCGTGAGGGGTGATGTCAGGGGAGTGCGATAGGTACGCGCTCCAGCGTCAATGACGCGAGACGTGTCCCCTCCGCCCCCTCATTCCCTTACCGGCCACAGTCGGCTCTGTGCCTCTACTCCCAATGACGCCCTTCTCCCAACGGCGCAATCGCGTCGTACCCTCCGCAGCATTCGCTCTCCTCTCTGTCTCGAATCCGTCGGCGCAGGCTGATGTGTCGGCCCGCATGGCTTGGTTGGAAACAATGGAATGCCATACACGTATTTTAAGCTAAATGGTTTCTTGACCTCTCCTTTCTGACCGGATAATCTTCCGCTTTGCGGGCGAGCACCTGGTGGTGCCGGAAGTGGGTCCAAACAATCCGTGAACGGTCCTTCCGCTCTCCCTTCTGGCGCCTGCGTAGGATCCATGCGTTTTTGATCCGTCGGGTCGGATCGTATCAATAGTGAACTGAGATGCACGGAATCCCTTGCAGCGAGGCCTCCTGGCCGATGCCCATCTCAGCCGGCTCACTACTCCAGTCGCCCAACCGTGTGAAGGAGGGAGCACCGATGCCTGTCGTGAAATTTGCACGAGCTGCGAACGGATCTCGGCTGCGTACGCTCGACGTGCGCGCGGATGATTCCGATGCGCGGGATTATATTTTTCAACCGAGCCTCACGCTGTTGCCGCACGAGAAGCGTCCCCCCGTTGGAATCCCTGTCCTCGATCAGGGACAGGAAGGGGCCTGTGTCGGATTTGCCTTGGCCACGGTGATCAATGTGAGTCTGCGCGCGCGCCGCACGCTGCAGGGAACGTCACGGCGCTCGTCAATATTCGACCAAGTCAGCGCCCGCATGTTGTACGAAGTCGCCAAGCGTTACGATGAGTGGAAGGGTGAACATTACGATGGGACCAGCCCCCGAGGCGCCATGAAGGGCAGGCACCATCATGGGGTCGCGTCGGAGCAGGTGTGGTCGTCAAAAGGAAAGCGCACGCAAGGAGGGCAGTGGGTCACGGATCGAGCGTTCACGGTTCAAAGAGTGGAAGAGGCAAAACGGCGGCCCATCGGTGCGTACTATCGTCTCGTCGATAGTGATGTGGGGCATCTGCAGGCGGCACTCGTCGAGGGAGATGCCATTCTTGCGTCAGCCTGGGTCCATGACGGGTGGGATCCACAGAGTCTGAAGCCCCGTCGCGGCATCGCCTATCCCACCATTCCGTTTCAATCACGGGCGAAAGGTCTCCATGCGTTCGCGATGGTCGGGTATACGCCGGATGGGTTCATCATCCAAAATTCCTGGGGGCGCCGCTGGGGACAGAACGGTCTGGCCCTGCTTCACTATGAGGACTGGATGGAGCATCGGCAGGACGCCTGGGTATCCCGGCCCGGTCCTGAGACCAGAAATTCAAAGGGCCACCCCGCGGTCTTTGTGGTGGGCTTTTCCGGTTCATCGACCGCGCCCGGTCGAGATTCTAAGGTGCGGAGCGCCGGTGATGGTCTCGACCTCAGGAACCCGGAGGTCCTGTCCTATCTGATCAATACGGATGACAGGGGTGCCCTCTCTACCAGCGGATCATTGACGACCAGCCTCGCTCAACTGCCCGGGATGGCTCAGCGGGTGCTCGCCTCCCCCCAATTATCCGATGGGTGTCACCATGTGATGCTCTATGCGCACGGCGGACTGAATTCGGAGACCTACGCGGTCAGCGTCGCGGATCGCCTGTGGGGACTCGCCAGAGATCGAGGCATTTGCTCCTATGTCTTCATTTGGGAGAGCAGTTGGGACGAGTCGTTGCTCGGCTACCTCAAGAGCGAGGACGATCAGACCGGGCCGGCGGGATTCAGCTTCAAGGATGCGTGGAGTAAGTTCAAAGCGAAACTGGGGGAGGTGGTCGAGGGAGGACAACGATGGATGGGAGCGCAACTCGCTCCTACGGTGCGCACTGCTTTCTGGAATGAAATGAAAGGGCGCTGCGAAGGCGCGACGAAGGTGAACGGTGGGGCCGCACGCTTTCTTGATGAGTTGATCAAGGCGATGGCGACGACACCGGGCGAACGGTACAAGATTCATTTGGTCGGCCATAGCGCGGGATCGATCTTTCATGGGTTTCTATATCAGAATGTGCTGCGGGCGCGGCTGGCGGATCTGCCGAACGCCTCCTTAGCTTCCATTCAATTCCTGGCGCCGGCCATCTCGATCGAGCGTGCGACGCAGGCATTTTCCCTCGGGGGCGTCGCGGCTGTCCCGGCGGCTCGGTTTTTGGTGCATACATTGGCGCCGGAAGATGAGGAAGCCGACAGTATCGTCGTATATCCCGGTTCTCTGCTGACCTATGTGGCCGATCACCTTGAGCATTCCACTCAGCGAGTCCCCATCCTGGGGATCAGGAAGGATTTCCAGTCGGCACCGGTGACGTTTGCTACTGAGCGACATGCCACCACATCTCGCAGGCATGGGGAATTTGATGATAAGGGGCATGAAATTGAAGCGGTGCTGGAGTCGATTGGAAAGGCGGAGTAGAGAGGGCAAACCGGGGTATAGCTTCGCCCTCTTGCAGAATGGTCTGTTGATCGTCCGCAGCGGTGAGCTCACTATGTATGGCCTGCCCACACAGGGAGCGCCTACGAGCCACCCGCCTCGGCCTGTTTCTCCGCAAAGGTCCCGGTTCCACAACCCAGGCCACCGTACATCATGCCGAAGAAGCCGCAGTAGGCTCCGGCCTTGAACGCCCAATCGGCACGAGTGGCGCGTTCGATGTGTTCGCCGTGAATGAGGAAGGATACGTACTGTGACCCGACCGGAATCATCGCGGGCAGGGGAATGACGACGACATACAGGACCAAGCCGGACCACCGTAAGCCGTTCGTTTTGTAGATCCATTCCTCCTTGCCGAGCTCCCGTGGTTCTATCCGATCCGGCTCACCCCACGTCGCGCGTAACTCAACGGCTGTCCTGAGGCTCGTGTCGATTGCCGCTTTGCGGACGTCGAGCCCACCTCTGGTCTGATCGATGTTGGGGCGGTCGTTCGATTCGATACGGCTGCCGAGCGTCCAGGCGCCGAAGCCGACGCATCCCTGCAGCATCAGGGCAGCGGTGATCCAAATCACCATGTGTAGATATCTGCGCATACAGCCCTTTCTTGTCCCAGCGAATGCGACATGCTCGTTCCTGATTTTGGCCGAAGCCTACTCAGATCTCGCAAGCAAAACAAGGAGACTCAAGGGTCGAATTGTCGCCTCACCCTCCCACGGTAGGATATCGGTCGCAGGGCCGGCCTGGGTCCCATCCGCCGACAGGGAGGGTGGTGATGGCGCCTCGGCAGTATATTCGAACCTACTACCGGTTTCCGCTCCAGTATCCGGTCATTTTCGGTGGGGCTCCCTTTGTCGGCGAAGGTGTCTTGACCAACCTGTCGCTGAAGGGCTGTTCCGTCAAGTGTGATCGGGAGGTTCTCTGCGGCAGTGAGGTGCGTGTGAGTATCTTGCTCAACCATCACCGCCGGCGCTCCCCATCGACATTGGTACGATCAAATGGGTGCAGGGCCATCGGTTTGGGGTGGAGTTTGTCCGCGTGCCCCTCGAAGCGCAACAGCGTCTCCATCGCACGCTACGCACTGAACTCATCGAATGGTTGAAGCATCGCCAGAGCAGCGCTTCCACACCAAGCACATCCGATCAGGATCACTAACCCGCGTCGGCAGGATCTCGTCTTATCCTGGGCCTCGATGGGCTAGGTTTCTCCCTTCCGACTCCGGTATAATCCGCAATTCATTCCTTGTTGATAGGCTGGGTCCGATCCAGTGCAGGGTCAGTCAACTCAGCGCCGGCTGGTGCGTTGTCTCCCACGGCGTTCGAGACGAGGGACGGTTCACGAGTCATGCTTCTAGAAGGAGTTTGGAATGACTGAAAAAGACGACAAAAAGCGCGCGTTGGACCTGGCCCTGGCTCAGATCGAAAAGCAATACGGCAAGGGCGCGGTGATGAAGCTCGGCGCCGCGGACCGTCCGGCCGATGTGCCGGCGATTTCAAGCGGTTCGATGGGGTTGGATATTGCGCTCGGTGTGGGTGGATTCCCGCGCGGACGCGTGATCGAGATTTTCGGACCGGAGTCTTCCGGGAAAACGACGCTGACGCTGCATGCGATCGCCGAGGCGCAAAAAGCGGGCGGGGTGGCGGCCTTCATCGATGCGGAACATGCGCTCGATCTGACGTACGCCAAAAAGCTGGGTGTTCAGACGGATGATTTGCTTGTCTCGCAGCCGGATACCGGCGAGCAGGCGCTCGAAATTGCCGAAACCCTGGTGCGTAGCGGCGCGATCGATGTGATTGTGGTCGATTCCGTGGCGGCCTTGGTGCCGCGAGCGGAAATCGAAGGCGAGATGGGCGATTCCCACATGGGACTGCAGGCACGACTGATGTCGCAGGCGCTCCGCAAACTGACCGCCGCGATCTCCAAGTCGCAGACCACCCTGATCTTCATCAACCAGATCCGCATGAAGATCGGCGTGATGTTCGGCAACCCCGAAACCACGACGGGCGGCAATGCACTGAAGTTTTACTCCTCGGTGCGCCTCGATATCCGCCGGATTGAATCGATCAAGGATGGTCAGGATGTGACCGGTAGTCGTGTTCGGGTCAAGGTTGTGAAGAACAAGATGGCGCCGCCGTTCAAGCAGGCGGAGTTCGATATCATGTTTGCCGAAGGCATTTCGAAAACCGGTGAGTTGGTCGATACCGGGGTGGAGAAGCGCGTGGTCGAGAAGGCCGGCGCATGGTACTCCTATAAAGGGGAGCGATTGGGACAGGGGCGTGAGGCGGTCCGCGATTTTCTCAAGGCAAATCCCGCCATCGCGAACGAGATCGAGGGCAAGGTGCGTGACCTGGCCGGTCTGCCTTCCCGAGGCACTGAGAAGAAGGTCGAGGCGAAAGAGGCTAAGGACGAGAAGCCTGAACGGAAGGCCGAGGGGCGCCAGGAAGACAAGCGCGGCCATGGCGCCAGGGTCACGACTTAGGTGGTGTCAGTGCTGACAGGACGCAGGCCACGACGGCGGACGGAATCCACGCCGGATTACCTCACGCTCGCCATCAAATATCTCGCGCGAACGGATCGGACCGCGGCTCAGGTTGAGCGGTATGTGCAAGAGAAGGGGGCGTGCCGGACGCAGGGGCGCGTGATTGTCCGTGAGTTACAGCAGCGGGGGTATCTGAACGATCAAGCCTATGCGACGCGATGGGCGGAGCTGAGACTGTCGCGACATCCGATGGGCCGCGAGCGACTCAAGGCAGAGCTGCTCATGCGCGGCTTTGAGGAAAGCGTCACGGAGCGAGCGTTACGGCAGGCCTATCGTTCAATCTCCTCGCAAGAGTTGGCCTGTCAGGCGCTCGAAGGGCGTACTACCCGTACGCGTCCGATGCAATGGGTTCGGTTCCTGCGGCAGCGCGGGTTCGATGACGAGACGATTCAGCAAGTCACGCAAATAGATTTGGAGACGGGGTTGGACGAGTTATGAGCCAAAGTGTACAGGATCTGCGGCGAGCCTTTATCCGGTATTTTGAACAACAGGGACATCGGGCGGTTCCGAGCGCCCCCTTGATTCCACAGGCCGACCCCACGCTGCTGTTTACGAACGCCGGCATGAATCAATTCAAGCGGGTATTCCTGGGCGAGGAGACGCGCGCGTACAACCGCGCGGTGACCGTGCAAAAGTGCTTGCGCGCCGGGGGAAAGCACAACGACCTCGAAAACGTAGGGTACACGAGGCGGCACCACACCTTTTTCGAAATGCTCGGCAACTTCTCCTTCGGTGATTACTTCAAAGAAGACGCCATCCGATTTGGCTGGGAGTTTTTGACATCGGTGGTGGGGCTCTCGAAAGAGCGGATGTGGATCACGATCTATCGCGAGGATGATGAGGCCGACCGTCTCTGGAGAAAGATGGGTGTGTCCCCGAACCGCATCGTGCGTTGCGGTGAAAAGGACAATTTCTGGCAGATGGCCGATACGGGGCCTTGCGGTCCCTGCTCCGAACTCCATTTCGATCAGGGGCCGGCGGTGCCGGGCGATGCGACGCCGAATGGTGAAGGCGACCGAGTCATCGAGATTTGGAACCTCGTGTTCATGCAGTTCAATCGTGACAGTGCAGGAACCCTGAATCCATTGCCCAAACCGAGTATCGACACCGGCATGGGATTGGAACGGCTGACCGCGGTCGCCCAGGGCAAACTCAGCAATTACGACAGCGATTTATTCGCGCCGCTCCTGGCGGCAATCGGAACCAGAGCCGGAGCAGAGTACGGCGCGATGGAGCAGGCTGACCGTTCCATGCGGGTCATCGCGGATCACTTGCGGGCGATCACGTTTCTGATGGCCGATGGGGTGTTGCCGTCGAACGAGGGGCGCGGGTACGTGCTCCGTCGAATCCTTCGACGGGCGGCCCGACACGGCCGTTTGCTGGGCATTACCGAGCCGTTCCTGCACGAATTGACGGCGACGGTTGTGGATCACATGGGCGAGGCCTATCACGAGTTGCGTCCGGCGGCCGGCACGGTGGCGGAGGCGACTCGTGGTGAGGAAGAGCGGTTCATCGCTACGCTCGATCAAGGATTGCCCATTCTGACCGACATGCTCACCAAGGTGCGGTCGTCCGGACAGACGATGCTCTCCGGCGCGGATATCTTTAAATTGTATGACACGTACGGTTTTCCGATGGACCTCATTGCGGAAGCGTGTCGTGAGCAAGATATTCGGCTCGACGAAACCGGATTTGAAGCCGCCATTGAAGATCAGCGGACGCGCGCCAGAAAGACGGGTGGTTTCGAGAGCGAGACTGCGCGCCCGGCATTGAGTGAGCTGGCCGCTCGTGTCGGGACGACGGCCTTCGTCGGGTATGAGCAGTTGAATTCGGAAGGTGTCGTACAGGCGCTGCTCAAGGGTGATCGGATCGTGAAAGAAGCCACCGAAGGTGATGAGATCGAAGTCGTGTTGGATGTCACGCCGTTCTATGCCGAAGGGGGCGGGCAGGCCGGCGATCAAGGTCTCCTGACCGGCACCGACGGGCGCGTGGAGATTCGTGAAACCACCAGGCCGGTGCCGACGTTGATTGTGCATAAAGGCATGGTGACGTCCGGTTCCATCCGTGAAGGGGAGCGGCTGCAGCTCTCCGTGAACAGCCGTACCAGGCGGGACGCAGCACGCAATCATACGGCGACCCATTTGGTGCATGCGGCCTTGCGCGATCTGTTAGGGCCACATGTGAAGCAGTATGGGTCTTTGGTGGCGCCGAATCGGCTGCGATTCGACTTCGCGCACTTCCGCCCATTGGCATCACGCGACATCGACGAGATTGAGTCGATCGTGAACGAGCAGGTGCGCCAGGATCAGGCAGTGCAAACCGATGTGATGGGTGTGCAAGAAGCCGTGGCGGGCGGGGCGTTGGCATTCTTCGGCGACAAGTATGGCGATCAGGTGCGGGTGGTCCACATCGACTCCTTCAGCAAGGAATTGTGCGGCGGCACGCATTGTCGGCGTACAGGCGAAATCGGCCTGTTCCGGATCGTGTCTGAGTCGGGGGTCGCCGCCGGTGTGCGCCGGATCGAATGTCTGACCGGCAGCGGTGCGTTGGATTCCCTCAAACGATTGGAAGCGGATGTTCGTGAACTATCCGATCTCTTGAAAGTGGCGCCGGGCGAAGTGGTTGCCCGCGCGCGCAAAGTGAGCGAGCAGCTGAAGGAAAAGGAACGGGAACTGGCGGAGGTCAAGCTCAAGATGGCGAGCACCTCATCAGGCGATGCCCAGGTCCACGAGATCAATGGTGTGCAGGTCCACGCACAGCGCACGGACGGACTCGACGTGAACGGCATGCGGGCATTGGCCGATCAGCTGCGCGATAAACTTCGTAGCGGAGTGGTGGCGCTCGGGGCGGCGAATGACGGCAAGGTGTCGTTGCTGGTGGTGGTGACCAAAGACCTGGTGGGTCGTCTCAAAGCGGGCGAACTCATTAAAGAGATGGCGACTGAAGTCGGCGGGACCGGAGGCGGACGCCCTGAGATGGCCCAGGCAGGAGGAAAAAATCCCGAGGGGCTTGGAATCGCGCTGGAAAAAGTTTTTGGCTTGGTCCAGAAGGCCTTGGAAGGGTAAACTGATGAAAGGGAGACGGATTCTCGCCATCGATCATGGTTCCAAGCGGATCGGATTTGCCCTAAGTGATGAACTCGGGTGGACGGCCCAACCGCTGGAAACGTTTTTCCGGCGGAATCCTGCTGCGGATATTCGGCATATTCAAGAGTTGGTCCGAGAACACGAGGTTGGACAGGTCCTCGTCGGTATGCCGTTTCGATTGGATGGCGAGATCGGACCCGCGGCCAAAGTCGTCGAGGCGTTTATCCAGCTCCTTGAGCCGGCGCTGTCGGTTCCTGTCATCACCTGGGATGAACGGATGACGACCTGTGCCGCGGAGGATCTGTTGATCGCGGCGGATGTCGGCCGTCGGAAACGGAAGGGCATCGTCGATCGCATTGCCGCGGCGATTCTGTTGCAAAGTTATTTGGCGAGTTTGGAACAGCCGGCCGTGGGCCTGACGAACAGCCCGAACGAGCCCGAGGATGCGGATCCGTGGGCGTGTGACGAACTACGAGTCGATGATGCAGATGATGCAGATCAGATCGATCAAGGGACTGGTCCTGGCGGCCGTGATGCTCGCAGCCATCGCCGGGTATCTGGTGCTGCGTTGGGCTCACAGTCCCGTCGCGAGCGGGATTCCTAAACCTCCCTCCCATATCGTCCTCATTCCTGAAGGCAGCACCTTTCAGCAGGTTGCGAATATTCTTCAGAACGAGCAGCTGATTCGTAGTCGGGCGGCCTTTCTCCTACTCGGAAAAACGCGAGAGAATGATCGAAAGATTCGTCCCGGGGAGTATGAGTTGGACGGCGGGATGTCGCCGCGGGAGATTCTGGGGAAGCTGCTGGCCGGTCGAGTCGTGCTGCATCCGGTCACGATTCCGGAGGGGTACAGTCTCGTGCAGATTGCCGATGTCCTGGGGGCACAGCAGGTCACGGATACGAAAGAATTCACGAAGCTGGTGCGGGATCGCACCTTTATCACCACGCTCGGCATTGAGGCTGATTCACTGGAGGGGTATCTCTTTCCTGAAACCTATTCCTTCGCCCGTGGCACGAAGGCGAAGGAGGTCATCAAGACGATGGTCGATGGTCTTCGTCGGGTCTGGGGAGCCGATCTGCAGGAACAGGCGGCCCGTATGAAACTATCCCTGCATCAGGTCCTCACCCTGGCTTCCGTCATCGAAAAGGAAACCGGATCGAAAGATGAGCGGGAACTGATCGCCGCGGTGTTCCATAACCGGTTGCGGAAAAAAATCCCGCTGCAGAGCGATCCGACGGTGATCTACGGGTTGCCGGACTTCGATGGGAACATCCATAAACGCGATCTCTTGATCATGAGCCCCTACAATACGTATCGTGTGCAGGGCCTTCCGCCGGGACCAATTGCCAGCCCAGGGATCCATTCCCTGCGCGCGGCGCTCTTTCCCGCCCAGGCGTCCTACCTCTACTTCGTGTCGCGTAACGACGGGACCCACCAATTCTCCTCCACCCTGGAGGAGCACAATCAAGCCGTAGAGAAGTATCAGAAACAGCCGTTCCGCAAGCGCAGCAGAGGGAATCTCCTCGCCCACGGCGCCTGATGGTGAGATAGCCTCTCACGACACGCCGTGTAAGTTCTCCATCATTGATCGTACAGTCTGAAAGGGACCGTTGTATGGGTGAGATGCCTTGGAACGAGACGTTGCCGCGTTATCTGGACCATACCGTGCTCCGCCCTGAAGCGATCAAGGCCGATGTATGGCGCCTGTGCGAGGAAGCCAAGGAGCAGGGGTTCGTCGTGATCTTTGTGCCGCCCTGCTATGTGGATGAGGCGGTGGCCGCGGTCGCGGGAACGGATGTTCAGGTCGGCATCCCGATCGGATTCCCTCTCGGCGGGCACACGACCCACGCAAAGGTGACGGAAGCCATCGAGGCCGTAGCGCATGGCGCACAGGTGCTCGACATGGTCATCAATATCAGCCGCTTGAAATCCGGCGACTACGACCTAGTGCGGAGCGATATGGCGGCCGTCGTTCAGGCCACACCGGGCGTGAACCATAAGGTGATTCTGGAAACCTGTCTGCTGACGCGTGAAGAAAAAATCACCGCCTGCCGTCTGGCCGTCGAAGCCGGCATGGACTATGTGAAGACTTCGACTGGGTTCAATCAAGCTGGGGCGACGGTGGAAGACGTTCGTCTGATGAAAGAGGCGGTGGCCGGGCAGGCGAAGGTGAAAGCCTCGGGCGGGATCAGAGATTGGAAGGCGACACGGGAGTTGCTGGAAGCCGGTGCAGACCGGATCGGCACCAGCGCGAGTCTGAAGATCCTGACCGAATGGCGGAACGCGCGGATAGCGGGGCGCTGAACCACCATGCCTTCTTCTCCCCAAGTCCTTGCCCTCTTGCTTATGCGGTGTGAAAATCTTGCTCGTTCCGGTGGATTTGATATAGTGCGCCCATGATGACTCGAATCGTACTGCTGGTCTTGGATGGATTCGGTATCGGTGCCTTACCCGATGCTGAATTGTATGGTGACGCCGGCTGTAACACCCTGCAGCGATTAGCGGCTATTTCCAAGGGCCTCGCCCTGCCGAATCTTGAGCAACTCGGCCTCGGGCACCTGGGACAGTTTCAAGGCATTCGCCCGATGGCTCAGCCGGAAGGCTGCTACGGGACCCTTGGATTTGCGACCAAAGGGAAACACTCACTGTCGGGGCATTGGGAATTAGCCGGATATCTGATCGAGGATGGCGAACGTCCTTGTGAGACCTTCACCCCCGAGTTGGCGACCGCGCTGGAGGCCGCGTTGGGCCAGAAGACCCTGGGTAATTGCCGCGCGGTCAACCTGGAGCCGATCGCTGAGTTCGGGAAACAACACCAGCACTCCGGCATGCCGATCGCCTGGATCGATACGGCGGGGACCATTCTTCTGGCGGCGCATGAGCAAGTGGTACCGGCCGAAGAACTCTACCGGCTGGCGCGTGAAGCCAGAAAGTTGCTCAAGTCACTCATGCCCATTGTGCGCGTGGTCGCCTGCCCATTTCTTGGACACCCCGGCACATTTGCCATGACGGAACGGCGGAGGGATTTTGCTGTCGAACCGCCGGGCCTCACGTTGTTGGATCACTTGAGCCGGGCCAGCCAACTTGTGATCGGAGTGGGAAAGGTCGGAGATTTATTCAGTGGGCGCGGGGTCACGAGGTCTGTACCGCTGTTTCATGCGGACGCCGTGATGGAAGAAGTCGTGGGCCTGTTCAGTAAGGTGCCTCGCGGGTTGATATACGCCAATCTCCCCGTCATCAATCCTGATCTCCAAACGACGGTGACCACGCTGCAACAGGTCGACCGAAGACTTCGTGACCTGCAGGAGAGTCTCAAGGTCGGAGATGTGTTGATCATCACCGGCGACCATGGGTTCGATTGTGCCAGGCCGAACCCTGGCCATTCGCGCGAGTATGTACCCTGTCTTGTGACCGGCCCGCGGCTCGCGCGCGGGGTGAATCTTGGGACCCGGACCACCGCAGCGGATCTCGGTCAAACGATCGGTGAAGCCCTGGGGGCAACCAGACTGCCATGGGGAGACAGTTTTCTGGATGCGCTGCAGTCTCGCTAGCCGGATGCCAAAAAAGTCTGCCGGCAGCGTTCTAGGCCGCCATGTAGAGTGAATCGTGAAGAGCCTCTCGTCAGGGACTGCGCATGGTGCATCTGCGGTCCGTCGAGGTGGCCACAGGTGACACGCCATGGCGTGCGACAAAATCGGATGATTGAGTCGGTACTCCTGAATCGTGCGGGCGCAAGAAAGGATCTTTCGTGTCGGTTGACGCCAGATTGAAGTCTCTCGGCATCGAGTTGCCGGTTCCTCCCAAACCAGTGGCGAGTTATGTGCCGGCGGTGCTTGCCGGTGATCTGCTCTATCTGAGCGGCGTGCTGCCGTTTCAAGACGGACAGGTCGTGATCACCGGGAAGCTCGGGCAAGAGGTGACGGTAGAGCGCGGAGCCGAGGCGGCGAGATTGGCGTTGTTGAATGCGTTGGCGGTGATACGGCATGAACTCGGGTCATTGGATCGAGTGCAGCGGATCGTGCGCGTCGTGGGACATGTCGCGTCAGCCGCAGGGTTTGGGCAGCAACCTGCGGTTATCAACGGGGCGTCTGATCTGTTGGTGCAAGTGTTCGGCGAGGCCGGACGACATGCTCGCGTGGCGCTGGGTGCGGCAGAGTTACCGTTGCACGCCGCGATTGAACTCGAATTGCTGGTTCAAGTTCGACTCTGAGGGCCCCTCCTCTACCTGCTCTGTTTCTGCCTCGCCGGCTTGCCTTGACATCAAAAAATTCCGCTTGTTATAGTCCGTGAGCCCCTTGATGAATTGCCGTACCCCCCAATCCGGCCTCGCTGCCTCAGTTGCGTGGGGTTTCCGTGCCACGTGCGGGGCGTTCGTCTGATGTGCCATCATGTCAGCCTCGCTCAGGCCTGCTAGTGGGCTCATTCAGAGGTTGTCGGTAGGGAGTGTCATCCCATGAAATATATCGTTCGTGTCATGTTCGGTGTCGCCTTGTTTGCCGGGCCGGTCTTTTCTGGAGAGGTCCGGGCAGAGTCGCCGGCCCTTCATCCCAGTGCCGCCGTGCCGGGAGCGACTCTTTCGATCAGCGGGAAGGGATTCGGGCCGTATAAATCGACCACGTTCAATCAGGTCACCTTCCAAGGTGCGCCTGCATTGGTCCAACGTTGGGAATCCGATCTCATTGAAGTGCGAGTGCCCTCTCGGGCAGCCAATGGACCGGTCACCGTCATCATCGGCAAGAAGCGCCTGCCGGCCGGATCGTTTACCCGGTTGCAGCCCGTCATTCGCTCCTTGTCGCCGGCCGAGGCAGAGCCGGGAACGATTCTGGAAATCACAGGTGAACATTTCGGCAATACCGCCGGGCCGCGTGATCCGAACACCATTTTCGGGGTCAACAGCGTGGCGATCGGCGACGTGACCGTTCGCGTGCGTAAGTGGCGTGACGACAAGATCGAGGTCGAACTGCCGGCCAATGTGCAGACGGGGGAGGTCGTGGTGCGCATGGCCTCATCCGACCCGCTGCCTGATGGCTCCTGCTGCGCGCCGGTCCAGCAGGTGGTGAGTAATAGCCTGCCGGTTCGGGTATTGGCCTCAGTGCGTGTCGATCCGATGAGTGGTCCGGTGGGAACCAAAGTGGTGTTGTTTGGCAAAGGGTTCGGGGCGACGAGAAACCCTGAAGATCATGTCTCCTTCGGCGGGCATCTCGCAACGATCTCGCAGTGGACCGATACGGCCATCGTGGTTCATGTGCCGTTGGATGCGCAGGATGGCCCCGTCGTGATGACGCGAAACGGCCAAGCGCGCACGGTTGGGACCTATACCGTGCGGACGCCCAAGGCAAAGGGCCTCACCCCGTCTCAGGCTCCGATCGGGACGTTATTGAAAATTACCGGAGAGAATTTCGGCTTTTACTCCGAGGCCGGAGCAACGCCGTATAACTTTATTGATTTTTCACTGAGTGAAAATACCGTCGAGATCGGTGGGACACAAGCGATCGTGTACCGGTGGGGCAACGACCGGATTGACGTCTGGGTACCCTTTAGCGCAAAAAGCGGTCCGGTGGTGGTGAAACGCGCGGCCAATTCTCCGAAGCCAGATGGCACCTGTTGTGCCGACAAGCAAGTACTTGAAACCGAGGTCGGCATGTTTACGCTGCTTACTCCGAAGATCGATTCCTACAGTCCGATCACGGGAGGATTGGATGAAGTCATCACGATCAAGGGGAGCGGGTTCGGCACGTTTCTGAAGACGGCCGAGGCAAGCAAGCTCATCACGGACAGTGTCTATGCCAGGACGGCTCCGGAGTTGGGGGAGAATGTCTCACGCACCGAAGTATTGTTCAATGGAGTCGGCGCGATCGTGCAGTCCTGGACGGACAATGAAATCAAAGTTCGCGTTCCTCACCGCCATTCGTATGGAGTCGGCAAGCTTGGCGAGTTCAATCCGGATTTGACGTCGGGGCCGCTCGTGGTCCGTCGTGGATCGTGGGATCTCTTGCCGGACGGATCCTGCTGTACGCCAAAGAAGTGGCTTACGCTGGAGGCCGGCACGTTTACCATTCAATCCAAGGGATTGCCGGACGCGAGCTATTGGCGGAATCCCAGTAAAGAGAATACTCACCACCAACAATGAGGCGTAGAACCTTGCACACAGCGGCGGTTGTATCCTGGTTGCTCATGGCCTTCCTGTGCGCGGGTACAGTTGAGGCAGCCCCTCCTGAAATCCGGGCCACGGTGGCGATGCAGAAGAGCGGATCTGAAGCCACGCTGCTGGGGATGTTTTTTCACGACCCGCAACTCGGTTGGGCGGTGGGGGCCGGCGGGACGATCCTCAAGACGACCGACGGCGGCCGCAAATGGAAGAAAGCCTCCAGCGGGACCACTTCGCTGCTGACGGCGGTGTACTTCCAGGATGCTCGTCGCGGTTGGGTCGTGGGCGCCAATGGAACGGTCCGGACAAGTCGGGACGGCGGAGAGAGCTGGAACGTGAGGGTGGTGTCCACGCAGGCCCCGCTCTATGGGATCGCCTTCGCGTCGCCTCTGAAGGGCTGGCTGGTCGGCGGAAACGGCACCATTCTGCAAACGACGGATGGTGGAGAGAACTGGACGGATCAAGCAAGCGGCACGAACGCCGCGTTACATTCCATTGTCTTGATAAATGAGCAGCATGGAACGATCGTCGGTGCGTTGGGCACGATTCTCACGACGTCCGACGGCGGTATGACGTGGTTGCCACAATCCAGTCAGAGTTCTGCGACATTTTTTGATGTGGCCTTCGCGGACGAGGCGAACGGCTGGGCCGTCGGCAACGCCGGCGCGTTGTTTCAAACGACCGACGGCGGCACCCATTGGATCGATCGCACCTTGCCTTGCGGACGGACCTGTACCAAGCTGACGGATCTGATCCGTATTCGCTTTACCGATGCGCAACAAGGCTGGATCGTGGGAGAGCATGGCCAGATCCTGCGAACCACTGATGCAGGATTCAATTGGGTGGAGGAGGCCAGCCCGGTGAAACGCTCTCTCATGGCCCTGAGTTTTCCTCGTGCCACAGTTGGGTGGGCGGCAGGCGAGGGGGGAACCATCATTTCTATCAGCTCAGCTCGCCGGTAGTGTCCTCGTTTCAAGGGCATCGGCCTAACCCAGGCGCCCTAATCGACTCTGCACGATACTGAGCGCAGTCACCGCTGCGGTGTCGGCGCGGAGAATGCACTCACCCAGACTCACGGCGCAACAGTGTTGCGTCAGGGCGAGTGAGACCTCTTCCTCGGCCCATCCGCCTTCAGGCCCGATGATCAATGCAAGAAGTTCCGTGGGAAGGCTTGGCAACGAGACTTCCGACAATCCCACCCCCTTGCGGCGTTCTGCCAGGAGGAGTGAACAAGTCGCCGTGTGGGTGGAAAAGAAACGTCCGGACTCAAGCGGTTCCAGCACCTCCGGAAGCCGCCACTGTTCTGATTGCTGCGCGGCTTCGGTAGCGATGCGCTGCCAACGGGCCACTTGAGCCGCGATTCTGCCCGGTTGCGGCCGTACGACACTATGCCGGGAGACGAGGGGAAGAATCGTTCGTGCACCCAACTCGCTCGCTTTCTGCACCACCCAATCCATTTGGTCGCCTTTGAGCAACGCTTGTGCAAGCAGCAGCGGAGGACCGGTTTCGACCGGTCCTTGCCATTGTTCGAGAATCTCCATCGTCAATGCCTGCTGAAGCCGTTGACTCACCCGCGCACGATATCGTCGCCGTTGCTCATCGGTCAGCCACAGGCACTCTCCGGGTTTGACGCGTAGGCTGGCCCGCAGATGATGGCAGAGATCGCCGGTCAGGGTGATCTCTGTTCCATGAATGTCGGATGAGGAGACAAAAAAAGCCGGCATGGTGGTCGGCGGATCAGGCGGGGGATGTCATCGGCCTATTCGAAGAACGTTTTCATCTTGTCGAGGAATCCTTCGCCCTCGGTATCTTTTGTATAACCGCTTTCCTTGGCAAACTCTTCAAGCAGCTCTTTCTGTTTGGAGCTGAGCTTGGTCGGGATTTCGATTTTCACGTTGTACAGTTGATCGCCGGTATGGCCGCCCTTAAGGTTCGGAAAGCCGAGTCCTTTAAGACGCAGGATTTTGTTCGGCTGCGTGCCGGCAGGGACCTTCATGAAGGTATTGCCTTTGAGCGTCGGTACCTCCACACGGCCTCCCAGGATTGCGGTGATGAGGTTCACAGGGAGGTCGCACGCGATATCCTGGCCCTCGCGACGAAAATGTGGGTGAGGTTTCACGGTGATGGCGACATACAGGTCTCCCTGCGGGCCCCCCTGAACGCCGTGTTCCCCTTCATTCGCGAGGCGGAGCCGCATGCCGGATTCGATGCCGCCTGGAATTTGTACGGAGAGCATGCGTTCCTTGCGGATGCGTTGCCGTCCGCCGCAGCTCTGGCATGGTTCGGTGATGATCTGTCCGACCCCTTCACACTGGCCGCAGGGTCGGCTGACACTAAAAAAACCTTGTTGGAATCTGAGCTGGCCCTGTCCTTTACAGGCGGGGCACATCTTGATCGCCGTGGCCGAACGAGCCCCGGTGCCCTTGCAATCGGCACAGGTTTCCCATCTCGGGATTTTGAGTTTCGCTTCCTTCCCAAACACCGACTCTTCAAACGTGACTTCCAGATTGTATTGCAGGTCGTTTCCGCGTTCGGCTCGTGCACGACCTCGTGGCTGGCCGAAGAAATCCTCGAAGATGTCGTTGAAGATGTCACCGAACCCGCCCTGTCCGCCGAAATCGAATCCTTCCGCGCCCTGCGGCCCCCCGGCATGGCCGAACGTATCGTAGCGACGCCGTTTTTCCTGGTCGCTGATGACTTCGTACGCTTCGTTCAGTTCTTTAAACTTTTCTTCCGCGGATTTCTTCTGTTCGGGAGAGGTGTGGAGATCGGGGTGATGTTGGCGGGCAAGTTTGCGAAATGCTTTCTTGATTTCGTCGTCGGACGCGGTCCGTTCGATTCCGAGCGTTTCGTAGTAATCGCGTTTAGCCACGGAGAATCATTGCCTTATTCTAGGTGCGGCACGACCGAGTTCCACGCAACGGTGAAACTCGGTCGTGCAGTCAGTCAGAGGTGTTACTTCTTGTCCTTATCGACTTCTTCAAACTCTGCATCCACGACCTTCTCGTCCGTCTTGGCCTGCGCACCGCCGTCTCCGGATGAAGTGCCGGCATCCGCGCCGCCACCGGCTGCGGCAGAGGCCTTCTTATACATCTCTTCAGCAAGCTTATGAGATGCCGTGGTCAGCGCTTGGGTTGCCGTTTCGATGGCTGCGGGATCGGTGCCTTCCATCGCCTTGCGGAGTTCGCCGATGGCCTCGGTGATCTTGGTCTTATCGTCTTCGCCGATCTTGTCGCCGTGCTCGCTCAGGTTCTTTTCCGTGCTGTACAGCAGCGAGTCGGCCTGGTTGCGAGCTTCGGCCACCCGACGACGATTCTTGTCATCCTCGGTATGGGCCTGGGCATCTTTGACGAGCTTATCGACTTCTTCCTTGCTGAGTCCGCTCGAGGCCGTAATCTTGATGGACTGTTCCTTCTGCGTGGCCAGGTCTTTGGCCGCAACATGCACGATGCCGTTGGCGTCGATGTCGAAGGAGACTTCGACCTGCGGCATCCCGCGCGGAGCGGGAGGAATGCCGACGAGGTCAAACTGTCCCAACAACTTATTGTCGGTCGCCATTTCACGCTCGCCTTGGAAGACACGAATGGTGACGGCCGTCTGGTTGTCGGCAGCGGTCGAAAACACTTGGCTCTTCTTGGTCGGAATCGTGGTGTTTCGCTCGATCAACTTGGTGAACACGCCGCCGAGCGTTTCAATGCCGAGCGACAAGGGCGTGACATCCAGCAGCAGCACGTCCTTGACTTCGCCCTTCAGGACGCCGCCCTGGATACCGGCTCCGATGGCGACGACCTCGTCGGGGTTCACGCCGCGATGCGGTTCTTTTCCAAAAAAATCCTTCACGACCTGGATGACTTTCGGCATGCGGGTCATGCCGCCGACCAGGACGACCTCCTGGATGTCCTTCGCGCTCACACCGGCATCCGCCAAGGCTTTCCGGCAGGGTTCGATGGTTCGTTGGATGAGGTCGTCGACGAGTTGCTCCAGTTTCGCACGGGTCAGTTTCGTGACCATATGCTTTGGGCCGCTGGCATCTGCCGTAATGAACGGCAGGTTGATTTCGCTTTCTTGTGACGAAGAGAGTTCGATCTTTGCCCGTTCCGCGGCTTCCTTGAGTCGCTGCAGCGCCATCCGGTCTTTGCGCAGGTCGATCCCTTGATCCTTCTTAAACTCCTCGACGAGCCAGTCCATCACACGTTCATCGAAGTCGTCGCCACCGAGATAGGTATCGCCGTTCGTAGACTTGACCTCAAACACGCCTTCGCCGATCTCGAGCACGGACACGTCGAATGTCCCGCCGCCGAGATCGTAGACGGCAATGCGCTCATCTTTCTTCTTGTCGAGACCATAGGCGAGTGAGGCCGCCGTGGGCTCGTTGATGATACGCAGGACGTTCAATCCAGCGATCTGCCCCGCATCCTTGGTCGCCTGGCGCTGGCTGTCGTCGAAATAGGCCGGGACGGTGACTACCGCTTCGGTGACCTTTTCGCCCAGGTAATCTTCGGCGGTCTGCCGCATTTTCTGCAGAATCATGGCCGACACTTCCGGCGGGCTATAACGCTTTCCACGCAACTCAACGTGCGCATCGCCGTTCTCCGCCTCCACCACCTTGTAGGGGAGCCGCTTCATAGCGTCTTGTACTTGTTTGCTGCGAAACTTGCGTCCCATGAGACGCTTGACGGAGAAGATGGTGTTTTCGGGATTGGTGATGGCTTGCCGCTTGGCGATTTGTCCGACCAAGCGCTCGTTCTTATCCGTGATGCCCACCACCGACGGCGTGGTGCGACTTCCTTCCGCATTGGCGATGACGACCGGGTCTCCACCGCTCATGATGGCGACGCAGGAGTTCGTCGTTCCGAGGTCGATTCCGATGACTTTGCCCATGGGTTGGCTCCTTCGCAAAAAATATCAATACGTGAACGATTGTGTCAGCTGTTCTAGTGAAACCTGCTCTGCATACCTACGACTCAGGCTAGTGTGCCGCTCCGGTCGAAACGGTGACCATGGCGGCCCGGAGGATACGGTCCTGGAGGAGATATCCTTTTTGGTACTCTTCCACGACATGATTCTCAGGGACGGTGTTTGACGGCACTTGGGCGACCGCCTGTTGTGTGGCGGGGTCGAAGACCAAGCCAACGCTCTCCACCGCTTTGACGCCGAACTTCGTCAGTGCGCCTACGAGTTGTTTCAACGTCAGTTCCACGCCCTCGGTCAGCGCATCAACCGACCCGCTGCCTTTCGACGACTTAATGGCCCGCTCAAGATTGTCCACGACCGGCAGGAGTTCCTTGAGAATCTGTTCGTTACCGAACTTGATCTGCTCCCGTTGGTCTCGCTGGGCCAACCGTTTGTAGTTGTCGAACTCTGCGGCCAGCCGCAGGTATTTTTCATTGAAGGCGTTGCATTCTTCCGTCTTGGCATCCAGCGCCTGCTGGAGTTCACTGGCACCCTCGATGGTGCCGGAAGAGGCCTCGCAGGAATCGTCTAAGTCGTCGATACTGTGAATATTCTTCTCGTCTTCAGACATTGATTACACCTTAACTGGGGAGTGAGATAGCCACCGGAGAAGGGAAGTCAACGGGGAACAAAAAGAAATCGTCGATTTTTCATGCCCCTAAGGGTTTTGAGGAAGGGCGGCAGGTCTACGCAGGGGAGCGGGCTCATGCGAGGCGGTTCCGATGGTAGAGAAGTTCCAATCCTTCGAGCGTGAGGAACGGTCGAACTTCCTGGATCGTTTCTGATTCCTTCGCGATGACCGCCGCGAGCCCGCCCGTGGCAATGACGGTCGACGGGCGGCCGAGCTCGCGCTCCATGCGTCGGACGATGCCGTCTACCAGTCCGACATATCCGAAGAGCAACCCGCTCTGAATGCCTCCGATCGTATCGGTGCCGATGACGGTTTTGGGGCGGATGATTTCCACCTTCGGAAGCTTGGCGGTACGGGAAAAGAGGGCGTCGGCTGAAATGCCGAGCCCTGGCGCGATGACGCCACCAAGATACTCGGCGGATTTGGTCACGGCGCAAAAGGTGGTGGCCGTCCCGAAGTCGACGATAATCAGATCAGAACGGTAGCGCGCATAGGCGGCAGCGGCATTCACGATACGGTCACTGCCGATTTCTTTCGGGTTGGCATAACGAAGGGTCAAGCCGGAATCGGTGTCCGGGCCCACAATCAGTGGGAGGTGATGAAAATATGTTTGCACCAGGGAGTCGAAGGTGGCGGTCAACGCAGGTACGACGCTGGAAAGAATGCAGCCGGTCATCTGCTCCGGGGTGAAGCCGGCGTTTTGAAGCAAATTCAGCAGGAGCATGCCGTATTCGTTGTCGGTTCGCCGTGACTCCGTGGCCAAGCGCCAATGCCCGCGCAGGGTAGACCCGTCGAACAGGCCCCACACCACGTTCGTGTTGCCGATGTCGATTGCCAGCAGCATCGTGGGTCCACTCTACCCTAACCTGTCGCCGGATTTCACCCCCGCAGGTGGATGACCTCCGCGCTTCTGACTTCCAACAGCGGGTGTGGCAGATCGTGGGAGGCGTCAGACGTCACGCGCAGACAGAGGCATCCATCGAGGCCGATCGATTCGGCTATGCCTTGCACGACCCCCTGTTCTTCCACCGTCACGCGGACCATTTTACCCAGCGTCGAACAGCGCCGAGTGAATTCATCCATCATGCCCGACGGTCCCTCGTGGAACAACCGATCCATGCGCTGTTCGAGCCGGAGGAAGACATCCGCTAGGATCATGTCGCGGTCGAACGCATGACCGGCCTCCGCGGACACGGTGGTGGCCCCGGCCCTGAGTTCCTCCGGGAAACTGTCGAGTGCGGCATTGATGTTCAATCCGATTCCGATGACGATCGCCAGAGTCTTATCAGGCGTGGTGGTTTGTTCGCACAGGATGCCGCCGATTTTTTTGTCGCCGATCAACAGATCGTTCGGCCACTTGACCGAGACCGCAAGACCCGTGCAGCCGGAGAGGGAATCGGTCACCGCGAGGGCGGAAAACAGCGGAATCCAGGAGAGCCAGGGGCCGAGGCGTGTGGCGCCCGGCGCAGGCACGACGATCACGGACAGGTAGAGGTTGCCCTGAGCCGGAGAATGCCAGGTGCGTCCCCGGCGCCCCCGACCCGCTGTTTGGCAGTCCGCGAGTATGACGGTTCCATGTAAAGCCGCTGATTCGGTTGGTCGCTGCAGGTATGCCAGCGCATCTGCATTGGTCGAAGCCGTGGAGGCCGTGTATCGTAGTGTTTTTCCGAAGGCGTGGGTTCGTAGGCAGGCTTGGAGGCGGTCAATGTCCAGCCGAGCAGCGGGTGGCGGATCGTCAGCGGGTCCGACCATGGCGTCCTCGGTACGCGGTGAGGTCCATACTGAGGTCGGCTGCGGGAGCGGAGTGCGTCAGAGCACCCACGGAAATGAAGTCCACACCGGTGCGGGCCATATCTGCAACGGTTTGCAGCGTGATTCCCCCCGAGACCTCGACCAGGGCGCGTTGGTTGATGAGGGCCACGGCCTTTTGCACGAGGGCTGGGGACATATTGTCGAGCAGGATAATGTCGGCGTTACCGGCCAACGCCTCCTTCACTTCCTGGAGGCTTTTGGCTTCCACCTCAATACGAAGGCCGTGTGGCGCACGGGCGCGGGCCAGTCGGCAGGCTTCGCCCACATCGACACCGGTGGAGCGCAAGACCGCGAGATGGTTGTCCTTGATCAGGATGCCGTCGCCGAGAGAAAAGCGATGGTTCTTGCCCCCTCCTAGATGGACGGCCCATTTTTCGAGCGCCCTCAGCCCCGGTGTGGTCTTCCTGGTATCGAGAATCGTGGTCGGAGCGTGCCGGACTGCGGCGCAAAATTTGGCGGTCAGCGTGGCGATGCCGGACAGCCGTTGGAGGAAATTCACGGCTACGCGTTCCGCCATCAACAGCGACCGCACATCACCTTGAACGATGATCACGTGCGTCTCGGCTTTGACGGCGGCTCCGTCTTTGACGGTTTTGACGATTCGCACTGAGGGGTCTACCGCGAGGAAAACTTCTCGCGCGACGGCCACGCCTGCAACCGTCATAGGATGGTGGGTGACGATGGCGGCTCGGGCCTGAACGGCGCGAGGAAAGAGCGCGCTCGTCGTGACGTCGCCGTGGTTCAGGTCTTCATCAAGCGCCTGCTGAACCACGCGACATATGGTCTGGATGTTAGGCGGTGTGATTGTGTTTCTGCTCACTGATGATCTGTTGTAGCGCCTGTTCGAACAATTGGATCATTCGGGACTCACGCGCAAGGCGGTCATGGTGGTCGGTCAGGACCTCCGGTGGCGCCTTGGACACAAAGTCGGGATTGCCCAGCTTCTGTTGTGTGCGTGCCGCTTCCTTTTGAAGCAGCGCGAGTTGCTTAAGCACATTGTCTTTGGCCTTCTGGAGATCGGCACCCTCCATCGACGTGCCGACTTCGGCTGAGCCGCTGGTCAGGGTCAGCAGGTGAGGAGCCGTGACCTCCGAGGAGCTTCCGACCAGTAAGTTGTCCACGTTCTCCATATATTCAATCAGCTCTCGATATTTCTGGAAGGTCGTCGATGCGTGATCCGTCTTCCCATGAACCTTGAAATGGAGGCGTTTACCGGCGGGATAATTCAGAATCGCCCGTTCCTGATTCATCAGGCCCCGGCATTCTTCCAGCAATGAGAATTCCTGCTCGGCATCCGGTGAATCCCAGTCGGCCCGGAGAGTCGGGTAGGGTCTGCGGACAATGCTGGCCCCTTCATGGGGTAGTGTTTGCCAAATCTCTTCCGTAATGAAGGGCATGAATGGATGCAATAGCCGCATCATGGTTTCGAAGGTCTCGACGAGGGTCTGCCGCGTCGTTTTTGCCTGCTCGGACGCCTGCTCCTTGAGCGCGGGTTTGATCATCTCAATATATTTGTCGCAGTACTCATGCCAGATGAATTGATAGAGTGCGCTCGAGGCTCGGTCGAAGCGATACTGCTCCAACTCCTGTGTGACGGTGCGAATGGTGGCGTTCAGGCGACTCAGAATCCAGCGGTCAGGGAACGACCCTTGCGCAGGCGATACCGTGACCCGTTCGCCGTCCAGGTGCATGAGTAGGAAACGGGCGGCGTTCCAGATCTTGTTCGTAAAATTTCGGTAGCCTTCAATGCGCTCTTCGGCCAGTTTCACATCGCGTCCCGGTGACGCCATCGCCGCCATGGTGAAACGCAGGGCGTCGGTTCCGAACTGCTCCATCACATGCAGGGGATCGATGACGTTGCCCTTGGACTTGCTCATTTTCTGGCCTTCGGCATCGCGGACCAGGGCGTGGATATACACGTCGCGGAACGGCACCTCTCCCATGAACTTCAGGCCCATCATGATCATCCGCGCGACCCAGAAAAAGAGGATGTCGAGCCCGGTGACCAGCGTCGAGGTGGGATAAAACATCTTCAGTTCCGGCGTCTGTTTTGGCCACCCAAGGGTGGAGAAGGGCCAGAGGGCGGAAGAGAACCAGGTGTCGAGCACGTCGGGATCCTGTACCAACGCATCCGAATGGCCCTTCGAGCAGGCTGCCGGTTTGGACTTCGCCACGATGGCGGCTGCGTCAGAAGGAATCAGCGGCGCCCCATCTGAAGTGCGTCGCAGGAACGGGCTTCCATAACAGGTTTCACAATACCAAGCCGGTATCTGATGGCCCCACCAAATTTGCCGTGAGACGCACCAGTCCTTAATGTCCCGCATCCAGCCGAGGTAGTTATTCTTCCACGCATCGGGGAGAATCCGCACTCGTCCGTCCTCGACCGCTTGAATCGCCGGCTCAGCGAGCGGCTTGATCTTGACGAACCATTGATCCGACAGCAGCGGTTCCACCACCGTTTTGCAGCGATAACATTTGCCGAGCGCCATCTTATGGGACTCGGTTTTTTCCATTCGACCCTGGTCGATCAGCAGTTGTTCAATCTTTGGTCTGGCCTTGGCCACGGGAAGGCCCTCGACGGCTTCCGCAACAGCCGATTCCGCCAGTGAGGCTCCCATCCGAAGATGGGCATGAATGTCCAGGATCTTGATGCGGGGAAGCCCATGTCGCTCGCCTGCTTCGAAATCGTTGAAGTCATGGGCAGGGGTGATCTTCACGGCTCCGGTGCCGAACTCACGATCCACGAGGATGGCATCACCGACAATGGGAATCGTGCGCGTCGTCAGCGGAAGCCGGACTTGTTTGCCGATGAGGTGGCGATACCGTTCGTCTTCGGGATGCACGGCCACCGCCGTATCGCCGAGCAAGGTTTCGGGACGTGTGGTCGCGACCAGGAGTACCTGAGCGGGATCGTCGGCTAGGGCATAACGAATCGTATACAGTTTGCCGGTGATCTCTTCGTGTTCGACTTCGATATCAGACAAGGCGGTGAGGCACCGCGGACACCAATTGATCAATCGTTCGCCGCGATAGAGCAGGCCGTCTGCATGCAAGCGTACGAAGACCTCGCGAACGGCTTCCGAAAGTCCCTCGTCCATGGTGAAGCGCTCGCGTTCCCAATCGCAGGAGGCGCCGAGTCGTTTGAGCTGGGAGAGAATGGTTCCGCCGGATTTTTCTTTCCATTGCCAGACGCGCTGGAGGAACGCATCTCGTCCGAGGGCCTCACGAGAGGTGCCTTCCGCCTGCAGGTGCCGCTCAACCACGTTTTGCGTGGCGATGCCCGCATGGTCCATACCGGGCATCCAGAGGGTATTGCGGCCTTGCATGCGGCGCCAACGGATCAGAATGTCCTGCAGGGTATTGTTCAGCGCATGGCCGACGTGCAGCGATCCCGTAACGTTCGGGGGAGGGATCACGATGGAATAGGGCTGTCCGGGATGGGTCGTGTCGGCGTGAAACAAACCGGCGTCGATCCAGCGCTGGTACCAGCGATCTTCAACGTCGTGTGGGCTGTATGTTTTGTCGAGTTGCGGTGTGGGCATGATCGTAGAGGCGGCTGGGCCGCGACGCGGGCGCATCTTAACATGCGCGGTGCAGGCTCACAAGGCAGCGGAGACTGGTCCGGCGCGGTTCAAAAGGTTGTAGCGGACTGAAGCCCTGTGATATACATCCGGCGGTTCCAGTATGTGCATCGAGATCGCCGGCTTGAAAGCCCATTATCGTTGAAGGAGAGATTATGCCGAGGGGACGAGAGAAGGATCGGAAAGTTCGCAAGAAGCATCGGAAGAATGTGGCGCGTGTGAAGGGGCTGGTTAAGACCCGTCGGGCCGCGGCCAAGAAGGTCAAGCGGGGATAGGCGGCCGGGTACGTTAGTCGGGCGAGCTCAATCGTTTGATCTCGGCCCGGATCTGAGTTTCTGCCACGTCTGGAACGATCCGCTGCACCGCCTGCCGGATCGGATCTTTTGCCATTTCGTGCACTATCTCATCGGCCGCCTGCCGCGCACAGGTCGCGGCCACCTGCTCGACTTCCTGTTTTACCAGCTGGCTGATCATGTCAAGGTGGGTCTTCAAGGCCTCCGGGAGCTGCTCCTTCACCGCGGTCTCTGTGAGTCCGCCCAGTAGTTTTTCTGTGGACTGTTCCACGAGTGCAGGGGCCACGTGTGCGACGGCCTGACGGACCGTCGTCTCAACCCCGGCAAGGTGTGTCTGAGCCTGCTGCGTCAATTCCTCTTGAATCATCTCACGCATGACGCGGTGCAACCGTTCTGGTGCCAGCGCATCTGCGAGTTGTTTCGTCACTTCCGTCTGTACGGTCTTCCCGACGGCAACCGCCACTTGTCCGGCGACTTCCTTCGCAACGGCGGCCGAGAGCAGCTCGCCGATCTTGCGGTCGGCGTGGAGTGAGACCGAGTGCACCATGTAATCACAGAGCCCCCGCATCAACTCTTCCCCGGAAGGGTCGGTCGAGTTCGTCGCGGGTGTCGCCGTGGAAGCAGCGTGGTTCGGTGATGGGGACATGTCGTCGTGCTCCTTCTCCATCTCGTTGTGGGGGGGATCGTCGGTGGACGCGTCGTGCGGCCCATCATGCTCATCCTCGTGCGTTCCCGTAGAGACGGGTGGCCACGTCCGTGATTTGGCAGGTTTCCCGCCGCGCGGTTGTCCCGGCGCGCCGTTCAGGATGACTTGAATCGTGTCGAGAAGCTGTTCCCGTTGCAGCGGCTTTCTGAGAAAAGCCCGGACCCCGAGCGCGCGCAACTTACTTTCGTCCAAGCGGTCGGAGCCGTCTACCATGGAGACGATCAGCGTTTCGGCCAAATTGTCTTGTCGGCCGATTTCTTTGCAGAGTCCCGAGAAGGTGATGTTCTCGAGGTGAAAGTCGGCGATCACGAGCGAGGGACTGAGCTTCCGCGCCGCTTCGAGAGCCGAAGGACCGTCAGGAAATCCCATGACTCTGTGGCCATGCGGGGCGGACAGTTGCTCCACCATGCGGTGCACGGCGGGGCTGCGATCGATCACAAAGATGGTGGCTCCCATCTCAATCACCTCTAGATATCCACTCAGCCGAAGCTAACAAAGGCCCTTCGAACTGTCAAAGAAAACGCCGAAACCAGCTCTGTGGTGAGCGGTCCATCACGCAACAGGGGGATCGAACACAACGCTGGCGGACCTTTTTTACATCCTGTTAGAATCCGGCGACTCTACCAGACGGCTCGTCAGCCGTCATGAAGGTGGGAGCAGGAGGAGTACCGCACACGATGACCCAGAGTCGAATTCAAGTCGTCTTTTTCGACGCCGCCGACACCCTGTTTCATATTCATGGGTCGGTGGCCGACATTTATCTGCAGCATGCGGAGCAACATGGGTTTAGGAAAACCCCGGAATCACTCACTGCGATCAAAGCCGCGTTCTCTCGATCCTTTCGTGATGCGCCGCCGCCGGTCTTTGCCGCGACGGAACCGGCGAGGCTCAAGCAATCCGAGCGATTGTGGTGGTTCGACATCGTGCACAACGTATTTTATCGTGTGGGGATGTTCGAGGCCTTCGACGAGTTTTTCGAAGACGTGTTTGCGCGCTTTGAACAGCCGGAGTCCTGGCGGCTCTTTCCGGAGACCTTGGATGTGCTCACGACTTTGAAACAGCAGGGGTTCGAGCTGGGCATCATTTCTAATTTTGACTCGCGCTTGTTCTCCGTTCTGCGAGGATTGGGGATTGCCGACCTGTTCGAGACGATCACGATTTCGAGTTTGGCCCATGCCGCCAAACCATCCGCGCGGATCTTTCAGCAGGCCCTGGAGAAACATGCCGTCGATCCGGACGACGCGCTCCATGTGGGCGACAGTGAGCGTGATGATGTGAAGGGGGCGCAAGGGGCCGGGTTGACGGGAGTGTTGCTGGCACGAGGCGAGGGGGCGCATCCGTCGAGCGGGACGACGATCACCAGCCTCAACGAACTGGTGCCGCTGCTCTTACGCCTGCAATAACAACGGCACGATATCTTTGGCGCGCCCGTGCAGCGCCACATCGACGAGGCTCGATTGCGGTGTGGCATCGAGATTGATCTCGACGATGAACGCGCCGGCCTGTTTGGCGATCGCGCCAAAACCCGCCGCCGGATACACCAGGCCGGACGTACCGATGATCAGGCACAGGTCGCTGGATTCTAGGGCGGCCTCGCTGGCCTCGAGATCCTGCTCGGCGAGTGATTCTCCAAACCATACGATGTGCGGACGAAGGAGTCCCCCGCAGTTGCTGCACAGGGGGAGGATCGCGATCGGCACGTCGCGATTGTCTGTTACGCATCGGCACTGAGTGCAGCGAACCATCCAGATGTTGCCGTGGATCTCGGACAGTTTGCGGGAACCGGCATCGCGGTGCAGTCCATCCACGTTCTGGGTGATGAGCCAGAATCGGTCGAATCGGTGCTCCATGCAGGCCACGGCATCGTGTGCGGGGTTGGGTCGTTTCGTCGCGATGAGTTCGCGCCTCCAGTTGTACCATTCCCACACCAGGCGGGGATCACGTTTGAAGGCCTCGGGCGTGGCGAGATCCTCCGCGCGAAAATTCCGCCAGAGTCCGTCGGCCCCGCGAAAGGTCGGCACGCCGCTGTCGGCGGAAATCCCGGCGCCGGTGAGCACGGTCACCGATCGTGCCGAGGCCAGCTTCTGTTGAATCAGCCCGAGAGTTGATCCGGTTCCCATAGGCGTCGACGAGTCAGGGCAGTCACTGTTTCAGGTGCGCGGCTGCATGCTATAGTACCGTCTTTTCGAACGCAACGAGTGAGGAGTCGCATGAAGCAGATCATGGTAGTCGGAGCCGGTTCGGTCGGCGGTTTCTTCGGGGCCCATCTCGCGAAAAATAATCCGAATGTCTCGTTTCTGCTTCGGCCTCGGACCCTGGAGGCGGTGACGCGCAATGGCCTGATGATCAAGAGCGCCAAGGGTAATTTTGCCGTGCATCCGCCGGCCGCCTCCGATCCTCGACAATTGGCGCAGCCGGATCTCATCATCCTTGGCGTGAAGGCCTACGATCTCGACGAGGTCATGACACAGCTGGAGCCGGTGATGACCGAACGCACGGTGCTCCTCACGCTGCAGAACGGCATCGATACGGAAGATCGCATCATTGCCCGGCTGCACCGCGATTGTGTGGTCGGCGGCGTGGCGTTCATCTACTCGAAGATCGTCGCCCCCGGCGTCATCGAGCACTATAAGCGCGGCGGCGTGGCCATCGGCGAACTCATGGGCCACAAGAGCGAACGGGTACTGCAGATCGCGGAGATCTTCACGCAGGCCGGCATCTCCTGCCAACTCAGCGACGACATCCGGAAGAGCAAATGGGAGAAGATGTGTTGGAACTGTGTCTTCAACCCCCTCACGGTGCTGATCGACGACAAGGTCGCGAAGGCGCTGGACCATCCGGAGATGGCCGGTGTGATTCGGCAAATCGTGGGTGAAGTCGCGGCGGTGTCGGCGGCGGTGAAGGTGCCGTTGGCTCCGGATATGGCCGAGAAGGTGGTGAAGTGGACACAGGAGCTGCGGGACATTCATACCTCGATGTACGATGACTGGAAGGCCAACCGTCCGACCGAGATCGAATATCTGAACGGCTACATTGTGCGCATGGGACAGAAATTGGGGATTCCCACGCCGGTGAACGAGGCGCTGACGGCGATGGTGAAAGCCATCACCGAGCGAGAGCCGTCCGGTCCCGGTATCGTTCGGATCGAGGGCGCGGTCGTGCAGCCGGTCTCGCTCACGCGCGCGGCGCTGGCGCAACTTCCGCCGGAACACCAGGTCATCGATATCAGCCCGCTGATGCCCTCAATGCGAGGCCGAGCGATTCGTGTGAACGGTCTGTTGGACATTCCAGCCCTCGCGGTCGATGCCGACCATGTCACGTTCCATTCCGCCGATGGGAAATATGCCGCGACTCTTACCCTGCAACAGGCTCGGGATTTTGGACTGCTGCTCTATGAACTCGATGGTCAGCCGCTACCGGACGGCAAGGGTGGTCCGTACCGATTGGTCACGCCCGGCTTGGGGGACCTGTGTGCGAACGTAAAGGGCGTGGGGCGCATCGAAGTGCGGGCAGGATCGGGCAAGGATACGCGGCCCTCTGTCAGGCCTCCGGAGTGTTCGACCGAGGCGCAGCGCTAAGACTTCACGTCGTCGATGAACGAAGCACCCGGATCGATTTCCACCGCTCCGAGCGATACCGCCACAGCATGAGCGCCATTCGCAGCGTCCAATCCGCGATCATCGCCAGCCAGACGTACAAGACCCCCATCGACAACCAGTCGCCCGCCACGAAGGCGAGGGGGATGCGCACGCCCCACATCCCGATCATCGTGGCGATCATGATGAAGCGCGTGTCACCAGCTCCGCGCAACGAACCGGCCAACACCATCGTGAGCGCCAGCGGAATCTGCAGCAGAGCCACGATCTTCAGGAAGATGGTTCCCAGATCGATGACCGCCTCATCGCTGGTGAAGGCGCGGAGCAGGGCGTAGGGAAAAAAGAAAAAGACGATACCCATGGCGGACATGATGAAGGTCGCCAGCCGGTTCGCTTCCCAGTTTTCGAGCTTGGCCCTGGTGTACTTGCCGGCGCCGATACTTTGCCCGACCATCGTGGCTGCGGCGATGGCAAAGCCGTAGCCCGGCAGAAACGAGAGCGATTCAATCGAGAGTCCGACTTGATGCGCCGCGTAGGCCACGGTGCCATAGAGCAGCACGATCTTGGTATAGAGCAGAATGCCGGCCTGCTGCACGATCCGTTCGCCCGAAACCGGCGCGCCTACCTGCCAGATGGTGTGGATCAGATCCAGCCTGAGCCGCTTCGACGGTTTGAGGATCCTCCGGCAACGGGAAAACAGAAAGAGCGACCCAGTCGCCTCCGCGATTCCTACGGCGACGGCCGCGCCCTTCACGCCGAACGCCGGCAAGCCCCATTGGCCGTAGATCAGCGGATAGGCAATGGCGATGTGGAGCACATTGACCACGATCATGGCGTACATCGGCGTCTTGGTGTCGCCGGTTCCCTGGAGGATCGACGAGAGAACGGCGAGCAGCACCGTGAACGGGATCACCAAAAAGATCAGGGTGGAGTAGGGCAGCGCGATGGTGATGACCTCCGGCTGCGCCCCGAGGAGTTCCATGATAAGTCCGTTCGCCGAGAGGCCGAGCAGGGCCAGGCCGAAGGCGACCAACAGGGAGAGACCAAGAAAATGCCGAGCGGCTTGGCCTGCCTCGTCGTAACGGCGGGCGCCCCACTGTTGAGCGATGATGACGTTCGTGCCCACCGAGAGACCAGAGACCAGCGTGGTCGCGATAAAGGCGAGCAACTGGCCTAAGCCGACGGCGGCAATGGGAATCGCACCCAACCCCCCCACGAGAAAGACCGCGACAATACCCTCGGTACGCTGCAGCAAGCTGCTGACCGTCACCGGGAGCGCGAGGGTCATCACTGATCGTCTGATTTGTGCGACGCCGTTGGCCATGGGGCGTCATCCTATCAGAACTTGGTTACTCGCGAGGATGCCCTTCTGCGGGGGCGAGCCAAGCGTATTCACGCATGCTCTCGAGAAGCGTTTGAAACTAACGTCCGTCGGGCCAGCGAATCGGACGACGGACCTGGTATGCATGAACAGTCTTGGCCAGGGGCTGGACAAGGGACGCGCCCGTTCGGTAGCCTGGACCCATCCATGTTGATCACCCCCGAGCCTGCCGCTCGTTCATCCTATCGGCTGTCAAAATCACGATACCTGTCCGGTTTGCAGTGCCACAAGCGGCTGTACTTTGACATTCACGCTCCGGCGTTGGCTACGAAGCCGGATGCGGCCACCCAAGCGATTCTCGACATGGGCACGGATCTTGGCGAACTGGCGCGGCGGCGATTTCCTGGCGGCCGTCTCGTCACGGCCGGGTACCGTCAATCCCAGGAGGCCTTGGCGCAGACGGCGGAACTCCTCCAGGATCCCGCGGTGCCGGCGATATTCGAGGGCGCGTTTCAGTTCGACCAGGTCCTGATTCGCGTCGATGTCTTGGAACGTGTCGGGGTGAATGAGTCAGGGCAAGCTACCTGGCGGCTCGTCGAGGTCAAATCCTCCACGAAGGTGAAGGCCACGCATGTGGAGGATCTCACGATTCAGAGCTATGTCCTGGAAGGGCTCGGCCTGTCGCTTGTGGATATCAGTCTGATGCATGTGAATACGCAGTATGTATTCGATGGCCTGCAGCTCGATCTTACGCAGCTCTTTGGGGTGCGTTCCTTGAACGAGACGGTACGCCCGAGATTGCCGGAGGTGCCTTCACGCCTGGCCTCGATGCAGGCGATGCTGGACGACATGTCGGCGCCGGCCGTTGCCCCGGATGAACATTGTCACAGCCCTTACGAATGTCCCTTCTGGGCGCATTGCACGCGCGAGAAGCCGCCTCGCTGGATCTACCATCTGCCCGGCAGCAGTAAGACCGTTGTCCAGCTCCGTGAGTTGGGAGTGGAGAGCATCGACGAGATTCCCGACCATGTGACCCTGACGCCGGTGCAGCGTCGTGTGAAGGACAACCGGGAATGGATCGGGGACGGCTTGCGGTCGGCGCTCGAGAAGATCGAGTACCCCGTGCATCATTTGGATTTTGAGACCTTCATGCCGGCGGTGCCGAAATTCGTGGGCACCAGGCCGTATCAGGTAATTCCAACCCAATGGTCCAATCACATCGAATATCTCGATGGGAGACTCGACCATGCCGAGTACCTCTGCCGAGACGGGCGCGATCCGCGTGAAGAGTTGGCCGTCACGTTGCTGGATTCCTTGGGAGGGGAAGGCAGCATCTGTGTGTATTCGAGTTATGAACGGTCGGTGCTCGAGCGTCTGGCCGAGGACTTTCCGTCACTCCGGAAAGACTTGAAGCGGGTCATCGCGCGACTATGGGATCTGCACATCGTCATCAGGGATCACTACTACCATCCGGCCTTCGAAGGCAGCTACTCAATCAAGGCCGTCTTGCCGGCTGTCGTGCCGTCGTTGAGTTACGCAGATTTGGCCATCCGTGACGGGGGCGTGGCGGCTTGCGAATATGCGCGCATGATCTTTACGGTCAGTGACTGGATCGAGAAGGCCAAAATCGAAGAGGCGTTACTGCGGTACTGCGAACGGGACACCCTGGCGATGGTTGAGTTGCGGAGGGAGTTGAAGAAAAGAGCCGGTTAGCGCTTGCCTCTGGTTCGAATCCATTTCACCATCTGCATGCACGTTGTTCCGATGGTCTCATCCGCCATCAGCGCAATTCCCCCCAAGGCCAACAGCGTCATCACCACCGCAGCTTCAGTTTGTTCAAACATGCGTCCCTCCTGTCTGAGCCAGAGACTAGCCTGGACCATCGGAGGCGAACAGACCACTAGACGTGGGGGAACCCCTGGCCTCGGTAGGTGCCGGCGGCGCGAATGATAGGGACAAACTGAAGGGGATGATCCCGTCGCCAAGAACAGTCCAGACGGCTTCGGGTCGAGCCAGCTCTGTATGGCGGAGAGGGTGGGAGTTCGAAGTCGCGCTTAGGTGCTTCGCACGCGCTCCCGCTAAGGGGCCAGGCCCCCTCGCGCCTCCGCTTCGCTCCGGTCACCCCGTGAAGGGGGCATACCCCCTTCAGAGCCCCCGTTCGAATCCCACCCGCAGAGTGTTAGGTGTTGCAGCAGATATGGCGGAGAGGGTGGGATTCGAACCCACGGTCCCTTTCAGGACAACGGTTTTCGAGACCGTCCGATTCGGCCGCTCTCGCACCTCTCCGGCCTATGCACGACAAGGACGTGAAGCTTACCCTGGTCGTCTGCAAAATTCAAATGAAATCATGTGTTTGGAGGAGACTTTCTTCCGGCATTACGGATATCTCACGATTGAGGAAAAGGTGATTCTGTTTTGTAATGGATCCATTCCGCCGTAGACTCACTTGGTGCCGTGAGACCGTCCGGAGACAGTGACGAAACCAGGCTTCGTCATACCGACATCATACGAGGTCAATGGCCTATGGCCTCCGTGCGCTTCTCGGTCCCAATGGGGTTGAGCATTCTGTGGTCAGACATCCATCCGTAACGATTCCACCCGGCGAGACGCTTCTCGATGTGCTGCATTGGCGGGCCGAACACCAGCCCGACCAGACGGCGTATGTCTTCTTACGGGATGGGGTCACTCCTGATGCCGTCCTGACCTACCGAGAGCTCGACGCCAAGGCTCGCTCGATCGCCGCTCATCTGCAAACTACATTCGCCCCGGGAGCGCGCTTGCTCCTGGTCTATCCACCGGGACTGGAATTCGTCCAGGCGTTTTGGGGCGTGTTGTATGCCGGCCTAGTCGCGGTGCCGGTTCCCTCGCCGGACGCGTTTCGGGTGAAGGTCAGTGTCGCGCGTGTGCAACGTATTGCCGAGGATGCCTGCGTGGCCGGAGCATTGTGCACGCATCAGATTCTCGAGATGCTTCGGGCGCAGGGCAGTGCGATTCCGCTCGAACAGTGGCTGGTCTACGATGCGAGCCTCTCGGATCAGGCTGCTCGCTCGACTACGACACAACCCCTCCCCTCGACGCTGGCGTACCTGCAATACACCTCCGGATCGACCTCCGCTCCCAAAGGCGTCATGGTCAGCCACGGCAATATGGCTGCGCAGAGTCGGTGCATTACCGACGCCGGCGGTTACGATGCCCATTCCGTGAGCCTGTCCTGGATGCCGCATTTTCACGACTACGGGTTGGTGACGGGAATTGTTCAACCAGCCTGGATCGGCCGTCCCTCCTATCTCATGTCGCCGCTCACGTTCCTGAAGCGGCCGCTGCGCTGGCTGGACGCGATTCAACGGTATCACGTCACCCATAGCGGCGCGCCCAACTTTGCCTACCGTCGCTGTGTGGAGGCTATTGCGCCGGAGGATTGCGCCAGGTTGAATCTTTCGGGTTGGCTCGTGGCGAGTTGTGGCGCGGAACCGATCGCCCCAGACACCATCGACCGGTTCGCCGAGGCGTTCGCTCCGGCGGGGTTCCGTCGCGAGGCGTTTTTCCCTGCCTATGGGATGGCGGAATACACCCTGTTGATCTCGTTGAAGCGAGAGGGGAGGGTGCCGACGGTGCAGGCCCTTGATCCGGCCGCATTGGAGCGGGGTTTGGTGTCTGACGCGAAGCCGGGCGCTGCTCCGGTTCGACAGGTAGTCGGCTGTGGAATCCCCGTGGGCGATACACGCGTGGTCATCGCCCATCCGGAGACCCTGTCCCGTTGTGCGGCGCAACAGGTGGGGGAGATCTGGCTGGCAGGGGCCAGCGCCGCACAGGGGTATTGGAACAATCCGGAAGAAACGGCGCGTACCTTCGGCGCCACTCTTTGTGATACGAAGGAAGGCCCGTTTCTGCGAACCGGCGACCTCGGGTTTGTGAGAGATGGCGAGGTGTTTGTGACCGGGCGGTTGAAAGATCTGCTCATCATTCGAGGCAGAAATCACTACCCGCAAGATCTCGAACGAACCGTAGAGCAATCCCATGCGCTGTTCCGTGGCAGCGGCACGGTGGCCTTCTCCGTGCAAGATGCGGGGGAGGAAGCCGTGGTCATCGTGCAGGAGGTCGCGCGCCAAGTGACCGCCCTGGCCCTCGATGAACTTGCTGCCGCGGTTCGTGCCGCCCTGTCCGAGCAGCACGACCTCCATGTCTGGTCCATCGTTTTCATCAAGGCCGGAAGCCTGCCGAAGACCTCGAGTGGAAAGGTGCAACGACGAGCCTGCCGTGATCTATTTCTGGCCGACCGACTTTCGGTCATCGGAACGAGTGTCCGACCACTGCTGCAGTCCGAGGCCGAGTCCATCGCCATCCCAATCGAAGACATGCGGACCCTTCCGCGTGAAGCGCGGCGGGCGCGGATTGAGCAGGATCTGCAGGGGATGATTGCCGATCGCCTGAGATGCAGGCAGGAGACCATCTCCCGTGATCGGCCGATACATCTTTTGGGGCTCGATTCGTTGATGGCCGCTGAGGTCTTGCATCGCGTGGAGAAGTCCTTCCATGTGGCTCTGTCGCTCCAGAGTCTCTTGGGAGGCGCGACGCTTGTCGAACTGGCGACGACGCTCGAATCCGAGATGCTCCGAGACGGCGACGACTCGACACCGGTCCTTCCTCCGAATTCCTTTACGAAGAATGTCGGCCCGCTTTCCGAGAATCAGGCCGCCCTATGGTTTCTCAGTCAATTGGCTCCGGAGAGCGCCGCCGCGAACGTCTCCGTCCTCCTGTCCCTGCCGTCCGGTGTGAATCAGACCGAGCTGCGACAGGCGCTGGATCGACTCGGCGAGCGGCATGCGACCCTTCGTACGACCTATGAAACGCTGGAAGATGTGCCGGTTCAACGCATCCACGAGCAGCTGCCGTTGAGGTGGATGGTCATCGACGTCTCCACTTGGGATTGGGCGCAATTGAGGCGGGAAGCCATGGCGGCGGCGGCGATTCCGTTCGATCTCGCGCAGGGTCCGCTGTGGAGCGCGATTCTCTATCGAGGGACGCATCAGACGTGGTTGTTAGTGGTCGCCCACCATATCGCCGTCGACGGTTGGTCGATGAACCACCTGGTGGATGAGCTCAAGCGGGATTGTGCATCCGCAGAGGCTCAGTCCCACGGCTTGTCGAACGCCGTCTCCGATGCCCTGGTTCCCTATGGTGAGTTCATCAATTGGCATCGGGCCCTGTTGGACAGTGAGGAAGGTCGACGTCTGGCCCACTACTGGAAGGCGCGACTCGCTGGTGACCTGCCGACCTACGACATGCTCTATGATCGGTCTCAGGCGACCGTGGAGCCCAGCCGCTATGCGTGGCAGGCGTTCCATATCGACCAAGCGTTGACGGAGCGGCTCAAGACCTGGGCCCAGGCGGAAGGCACGACGCTGTACGCCATTTGTCTGACTGCGCTGCAGATCCTGCTGTATCGCTATACGAATCAAGAAGACACGACGATCGTCACGCCGGTCTTCGGCCGGAGCCGGTCGCGCTTTGCGCAAACCGTCGGCGATTTCGTGAATATGCTGGTGCTGCGGGAGTCTGTTCAGGACGCGTCCAGCGGTCGTGATCTGCTGGCGCAGACGAAGCGCACCGTGCTGGAAGCGCTCGAGCATCAGGACTATCCCTATGCGCGGCTCGTGTCGGACTTGCGACCGGCCCGCGAACGTCAGCGTGCTCCTCTCGCGCACATCCTATTCGTGTTGCAACCGTTCAAATTACTGGCGGAACTCGACCAACACATGGACGCCTCGCCCGTGTCGTTCTCGCAGTCTCGTTTGCCTGAGTGGGATGCCTATGTGATTCCTCAACAGAGCGGGCAGTTCGATCTCTGCGTTGAACTGGCCGAATCGGAGCAGGGGCTGTCCGGCTATTTCGAATATAAAGCTGAGCTGTTTGCGCCGGACCGAATTGCGCGGATGCGGGCGCATTTCACGCGGGTGCTGGAGGGCCTCATCGCCGACCCTTCCGGGCGGATCGGGTCCTTGCCGTTGATGACCGAGGCGGAACGGCGCGAGACTGTCTTGACCTGGGGGCAGTCCTCGGACGTGACGGAGCCGGGCCAGTGCCTCCATCGCCTGATCGAAGCACAGGTGTCGCGGACTCCCGAAGCTGTTGCGATCCAACAGGGGGATCAGGTCTTGACCTATCGGGAGTTGGATACGCGCGCCAATCGTGTGGCTCATTACCTGCGCCGCCGGGGTGTCGTGCCGGGCGTGGTCGTCGGGCTCTGTGTGGAACGCTCGCCCAATTTGATCGTCGGCATGCTCGGCATTCTAAAGTCAGGCGGGGCCTACCTCCCGTTGGATGCCGATTATCCGACCGACCGGTTGGACTATATGTTGAGAGAGAGTCAAGTCCGGGTGCTGGTGACGCAACAGGATCAACTCGCCCGGCTGCCCGCCACGAATCCTCACACGATTTGTCTCGATTCCGAGTGGGATCAAATCGCCCGCTTTCCGGATCACGCGATCGATGGCACGGATGCTCCGAACAATCTCGCCTATGTGATCTATACGTCAGGATCAACCGGTCATCCCAAAGGGGTGATGATTGAGCATCAGTCGATCGCCAACTATGTGGGCGCCATCACCGATATCGTCGGTGTCGAGGCCCGCGACCGGATGCTGCAATTCGCCTCGTTGAGCTTCGATACCGCCGCCGAGGAAATCTTTCCCTGCCTGACCACGGGAGCGACCTTGGTGCTGCGCACGTCGGGCATGGTCGATTCGGTGTCGGAATTTCTGGACCGGTGCCGCGAGTGGCGCCTGACTGTGTTGGACTTGCCGACTGCCTACTGGCATGAAGTCGTCACTCGAATGGAATTGGAACAGCTCCGGTTCCCGGAATCCGTGCGGACCGTCATTATCGGCGGAGAGCGTGTCCTGCCTCAGATCGTCCAGCGTTGGGCGAAACTGGTCGGCAGCGCCGTTCGGTTGTTGAACACCTATGGTCCCACCGAAACGACGGTCGCCGTCACCTGGTCGGATCTCACCGGCTTCGGCGTGAACGACGAGCTGCACGACGATCTGCCGATCGGAGGCGCGATTCGCAGATCCTCCGTCTACGTGTTGGACCAGCATCGCCAGCCGGTGCCGGTGGGTGTCGCCGGGGAACTGTATATCGGCGGCATGGGGGTGGCTCGAGGATATCGTGGCCGACCGGAGCTCACCGATGCGAAGTTCATCGCCGATCCGTTTTCAAGCCGCCCTGGGGCTCGTTTGTATCGGACCGGTGATCTGGTGCGTTGGCGGTCGGATGGGCAGCTCGATTATCGCGGTCGCGTTGATCGTCAGGTCAAGATTCGCGGCTATCGCATTGAACTGGAGGAGATCGAGGCCGTCCTGAATCGGCACCCGGATCTGGAACGCGCTGTGGTGGAGGTACGAGAAGATCAGCCCGGAGATAAGCGGATCGTCGCCTTCATGGTCCCTCGGCCGCACAACCGTCTGGGGTTGACGCAGTTGCGGGAGCAACTCCGCAGTCAATTGCCCGCACATATGATTCCTTCGGCGTTTGTCGAAATGGAGACGCTTCCCCTGACCGCCAACGGCAAGGTCGATCGTCGCGCGCTCCGTGTCGCCGCGGACAGTCGCGCCAGCAAAGTCGATCTGAGCTCCGAGTTTCTCGCGCCGCGGACATCCACTGAGCAGGTGTTGGCCGACATCTGGGGTGAAATTCTGCACGTGAAGGATGTCGGCGTGCACGACAACTTTTTTGAACTGGGCGGCCATTCCCTGCTGGCCACGCAACTGGTATCCAGAGTCCAAGCCCTGTTCCGGATTGCCTTGCCTCTGCGGCAAGTTTTCGAACGGCCGACCATCGCGACATTGGCCGAGGTGATCACGCGGGCGAAAGACGGCGGGAATCAGCCTCCGGCGCAGGGCGAGCCGACAATATCGAGAGCCGCGCGGGGGATGCCGCTGCCGTTGTCTTTTGCGCAGGAGCGGATGTGGTTTCTGTATCAGTTGTCGCCGGCTGCCGCGGCCTACAACATTCCTGCCAGTGTGCGCTTGCACGGTCCTCTCAACCGGGCGGCGTTGCGATGGAGTGTGCAGGAGCTGGTCCGACGGCATGACGCGCTTCGGACCACCTTCATGACGGTGGACGGGCAAGCGCGCCAGATCATTCATGCCTCACTGGCGCCGCTGTGGACGGAGAAAGATCTGCGCGGACTGTCTCGGGAGATGCGAGAAGCTCGAGCGCTGGAAGTGGCGACCGCCGAGGCGCGTCATCCGTTTGATCTCGAACAGGGGCCGCTGCTGCGCATGCTCCTGGTCCAATTGGGTGAAGAAGACCATGTGCTGGTTGTGAGCACCCATCACATTATTTCCGATCAATGGTCCTATGGCGTGATCGCTCGCGAACTCGTCCGGTGTTACAACGCATTCTGCGCCGGCAAGCCTTTTGCGATGCAGCCCGACCTCGCGATTCAATATGTCGATTTTGCTCAGTGGCAACGGACCTGGTTGACAGGGCCGGTGTTGGCCGAACAACTCGCGCACTGGAAATCCAAGCTGACCGATCTGCCGGTGCTGACGTTGCCGGCCGATCGACCGCGGCTGCCGATCCATTCGTTTAAGGGCGATCAGGTGTCCCTCGATCTTTCCTGGGTTCTCGTGAATCGTCTCAAACAACTCAGCGTGCGCGAAGGCGTGACGTTGTACATGGTGTTCTTGGCGGGATTTTTCGGCCTCCTGCATCGCCTGACACAACAGGGGGATCTGGTGATTGGGACCCCGATTGCGAACCGGAATCGGTTGGCGATCGAGGAGTTGATCGGCACGTTCGTGAATACGCTGGTGTTGCGGACGGAGGTCACGGGTGATTTGACCTTCCGTGAATTGATGCGGAACGTCAGGGACCTGTCCCTCGACGCCTATGCGCACCAAGACATTCCGTTTGAAAAGCTCGTCGAAGAGTTGCGCCCGGATCGCAGCCAGGGCGGATTACCGCTGGTGCAGGTGCTGTTCAACTTTACCAATACGCCCTTCGCTCGGACGGAATTTCAGCACCTGTCTTGGACACCCTATGAAGTGAGCCGAGGCGCGGCACAGCTGGATCTCGGTCTGTCCATCGATCCGCTGGCCTCGCGAAAAGCCTATCTGGAGTTCAATACGGATCTCTTCGATCGCGCCACGGCCGAGCGCTGGCTGGCCCAGTATCGTCGATTCATGGAGGCGATTGCGGACCATCCTGAGGAGAAGCTGGGGCGCGTGGCGATCCTCACGGAACAGGAACAACATCGAATGCTTCGTGAATGGAATGCGACGGAGCAGCCGATGGATCGCGAGGCCTGTTTTCCGCAATTGTTCGAAGCGCAGGTCCGGCGCAGTCCCGATGCGGTCGCCGTGGTCTTCGAGGATGAAGAAGTGTCGTATACGGAGCTGAATCGCCGCGCGAACCGGCTGGCGCATCACCTGCGTGAGCAGGGGGTCGGACCGGATGTGGTGGTGCCGGTGTTCCTGGAGCGCTCGCCGGAACTCCTGATCAGTCTGTTGGCCGTCATGAAAGCCGGCGGGGCTTACCTTCCGCTGGTTCCCGGCTTGCCGATCCGCAGGCTGGCGGCGATGCTCGAGGCCAGTCACGCGGCGGTGCTCGTGACCGAGTCCGCGCTGCTCGCCGGGCTTCCGCAGCATCAGCTTCGGGTCGTATGTCTGGATCAGGAAGCGGAGGCGCTGGCGCGGTATCCCGAGAGTAATCCTGCACCGCTCGCCCGGCCCGAGCATCTGGTCTATGTGCTGTTTACCTCGGGATCGACCGGTCAGCCGAAGGGGGTCGAGATCGAACATCGCGGGTTGGTGAATTTTCTCCGCTCCATGCAACAGGAGCCTGGAATGGGACGCCAGGACGTGCTGCTGGCCGTCACGCCGCTCTCCTTCGATATCGCCGGCTTAGAGCTCTATCTTCCGCTGTTGGTCGGCGGGCGTATTCTATTGGCAAGCCGACTTCACGCGATGGAAGGAGAGTGGTTGCAACACCAACTGGACCAGGGTGGAGTCACGGTCATGCAGGCGACGCCTGCAACCTGGCGGATGGTCTTGCAGTCTGGATGGCAAGGCGGGCGAAACCTCAACGTGCTATGCGGCGGAGAAGCCTTGCCTCGTGAATTGGCTCAAGAACTGCTCGTACGGGCGGGATCGGTGTGGAATGTCTATGGACCGACGGAGACCACGATTTGGTCCACGTTGGAACGGGTGCGTACCGCTGAACGCACGATTGCGCTCGGACGACCCATCGCCAACACGCAGGTCTACGTGTTGGATTCGAACCGGGAGCCGGTGCCGATCGGGATACCGGGGGAACTGTATATCGGCGGGATGGGGTTGGCGCGCGGATATCGAGGGGCTCCGCAATTGACGGCGGAGCGCTTCGTTCCCAGTCCCTTCCGGGCGGGCGAGCGGCTCTATCGCACGGGCGACCAGGTCAAATGGTTGCCTGACGGGAAATTGGATTACGTCGGACGCATCGACTATCAGGTCAAATTACGCGGCTTCCGTATCGAGCTGGGAGAAATCGAGACGGTGCTGGCGGACGATCCGACCGTCAAACAAGCGGTGGTCATCGTGCGGGAGGATGTACCGGGTGACAGGCGGCTGGTGGCCTATGTGGTCGCGAGGGAGGGCCTTCGCTGCGATCCTCTGACGCTGCGCCGCGCGCTCCGCGACATGGTGCCCGACTATATGGTGCCGGCCGCGATTGTCCCGCTCACGGAATTTCCCCTCACGCCGAACGGGAAGGTGGATCGCCAGGCCTTGCCGGCTCCTTCGACGGAGCCGGTGCATGACGGCGCCCAGGCCATCGAGCCGAGGAATCGAGTGGAATTGCAGCTAGCCGCGATCTGGGAGCAGGTCCTGGGGATTTCGCCGATCGGCGTGCGCGACAATTTTTTCGCACTGGGCGGCTATTCCCTGCTGGCGCTCCGGATGTTCAGCGCCATCGAGCAGACCTTCGGCATACGCTTGCCGATGGCGATCCTCTTCCAGGCGCCCACGATTGAACAATTAGCCGATGTGCTGGCCGATGAAGGGTGTACGGTGCGCTGGCGGTCCTTGGTTGCGATCCAACCCGAAGGGAAGCATCCTCCCTTTTTTGCGGTCCCGGGAGTCGGGGGCAATGTGCTCGTGTTTGCCCGCCTGGCCAAGTTGCTGGGGGATGCGCAACCATTTTATGGACTGCAGGCCCGCGGCCTCGATGGCAAAGAAAAGCCGTTCATGCGAGTCGAGGAGATGGCCGCGCATTACATCGAAGAGATCCGATCGGTTCAGCCCCACGGGCCCTATCTCATCGGCGGAACCTGTACGGGCGGTCTGGCGGCCTATGAGATCGCCCAACAGCTCACGGCACTGGGCGAAGAGGTGATTCTGGTCGTCATGGAATCCTGGCATCCGCGATCCTACCTGACGCACTGGAGTCGCCCGCCGTACTTGCTCTGGCCCATCCTGTTCGTGTGGATGAAGATCACGACATACCTGCGCCTCATGCGGAAACTGCCGATGCATGACTGGGCGTCATTCTGGAAGGGGAAGATGAAACGGATCTGGAATCTCATGCATCATACCGAAGTCGCGGAGCATCAAGACGAGTTTCTGTACAAAGATCAGGTGACCTATGCCACCTTCCACGCGGTCGCGCGCTACCATTTGAAACCGTTCCGCGGGCAGGTCTTGAACGTGATTGCCTCCAAGCATCCGCTCACCCATTCCAGCGATGATACGCGGTTGGTCTTCGGTGAGTCCGCGATGGGGATGAGCCGTACGATCTACCTGCCGGCGGAAGATTCGGGTCGGTTATTCGTCGCGCCGCATGTGCAGGAGCTGGCGACCCATCTGAAGACCTTTTGGCAGGATGCCTGGACGATGCTCCGGCAGAAGCCGGATGGTCGGGGACAGGGACCGTCCTCGAAAGCCGCCTAGGGCGGTGGGAGAACAGTCACCTCACCATGATGAAAATGTATCGGTTCCTCCTGTTCCTGTTACGCGACGCCAGAACCATGATGGTGCTGATGGTCGTGACCGGATTGGTGGCCGGTCTCTCCAGTGTGGGCCTGCTGGCTGTCATCAACAAGCTCATCAATGGAGCCGGCGCGACCTCGGAACTGTTTGCCGTGGCGTTTATCGGGCTGGCGGTGCTGAAGGTCTTGTCGAACTATCTCTCTCAGTTGTTGCTCGTCACCTTCGCCCAGAAAACGATCTTGAATCTGGGGATGGAACTCTGCTGGAAAGTCGTGCGAGCGCCCTACCGCACGTTGGAGCGGCGCGGAGCGCCCGACATTCTGGCGACGCTGACGGACGACACGAATGCCATGGCCTGGGCGGTCAACGGATTGCCGGGCTTAGCCATTAATGTCGCTATTCTTGCCGGCTGCTCGCTCTATCTTGCTTGGCTTTCCTGGCAGGCCTTTCTTGGGGTCGTCATCCTGTCTGTGTTGGGGTTGTTGGGATATCGTCAGCTCTATCATCGGGTGCTCCGGTCGTCGCTCGCGGTGCGCGAGGCGAAAGGGACCCTCTTCGAGCATTTCCGCAGTCTGACGGAGGGGATGAAGGAGTTGATGTTGCATCGCGGGCGTCGAGAAGCGTTCGTCGATTCGGATATCCGGCAGGCTGCGGAGTCCCTTCGCTATTACAATCTGGTGACGACGAAGCAATACCTCACGACCGATTCCTGGACGCAGGTGCTCTTTTACGGATTGATCGGGGTGATTCTCCTCCTATTTCCCAGACTGGTGTCGTTGTCCGGCGAGGCCCTGACCGGGTATGCGTTCGCCATGCTCTATATGATCGGTCCGATGTGGGGGTTGCTCGGAATGGTGCCCACCTTGAGCCGCGGACAGGTGGCGTTGGAGAAAATCGAATCGTTGGGGCTGGCGTTGGATGAAGGGAGTCGGGAAGGTGGAGCCGAGCGTCCGGTGGCGCCAGGTCCTCACGTGGTGGAGTTTTCGAAGGCTTTTTTTTCCTACGAGCCGACAGGCGAAGATGAACGATCGTTCAGCCTCGGGCCGTTGGATGTGACGATCAGGACCGGCGAGCTGGTCTTTATCATCGGGGGCAACGGCAGCGGGAAGTCGACCTTTGTGAAGGTGCTCACGGGACTGTATCTCCCGCAACAGGGAGGGGTCACGCTCAACGGCGAAACGATCGCGTCCACGACGCAGGACTGGTATCGGCAGCATTTTGCGGCGGTCTTTTCCGATTTTTATCTGTTCAAGAAACTGTTGGGGCTTGATCCGGCCTTGATCGCGAGTCAAGCGGATGGCTGGTTGAAGACGCTCCGGATTCAGCACAAGGTCACCATCCAGGACGGCGAATATTCCACGATCAACTTGTCGCAAGGCCAGCGGAAACGCCTCGCCCTCGTCACCGCGATGTTGGAGGATCGACCGTTTTATGTGTTCGACGAATGGGCGGCCGATCAGGACCCGCAGTACAAAGAGGTCTTTTACGGTGAGCTGTTGCCGGAGCTGCGGGCGCGAGGGAAGGGCGTCATCGTGGTGACTCATGATGATCGGTATTTCCATGTGGGCGACCGCGTGTTAAAACTGGATGAAGGCAAGATTGTGGAGACCTTGAGCGAGACGGCCTCCGGGATGACGCGTCGTCCGACGCCGATCTTGAAGCCGGTCGTCCGGTCCTCGCTGTAGCGTGGGTTGTGTGGGGATGCCTGTCGAACTATGTCCGGGTCGCTGATCTTCCCTCCAGAGATTTCGATGTCGCCTCCTCTCAGCCGGCAAGATGTGCATGTCTGGTTCTGCGATCTTACCCGATGCGGCAAGGACCGCACGGCCCTTGCCGCGCTCCTTTCGAGTGATGAACAGACCCGCGCGGCCCGGTTTGCGTTTGAACGGGACCGGCACCGCTTCATCCTGTCGCATGGTGTGCTGCGAGCCATTCTCTCCCGGTACATCGACCAGGAGGCCGCAGAGATCGAGTTCGCGACCGGCACCTATGGCAAGCCCACATTGAACGGTTCGTCCGATGCCGCGCAGGAGATCCAGTTCAGCCTGTCCCATTCAGGGGAGTATGCCCTGGTGGCGGTGGCATGCGGTCGGGCGGTCGGCGTGGATGTGGAGGCGTGCAGACCGGAGGTGGAGGCGATCAAGCTCGCGGAACGATTTTTTGCCGCAGGCGAATCACGGCACGTGGCGCAGGCTTCGGATGATGCGCGGCAGCGGCTGTTCTATCGGTATTGGACGGCGAAGGAAGCCTATGTGAAAGGACGGGGAATCGGGTTATCGCTTGGGCTGGATCGATTCGAAATCCTGTTCGATGAACAGTCGCCGCTTGCGCAGGTGCGTGTGACCGACACCGGAGCTCTCGACACGAACTGGCACGTTCAATCCCTCTCGCTCGACGCTCACGTCGCGGGGGCGCTCGCGGTGGAAGGCGAAGCGTGGCGGGTGCAGATGTTCCATGTGAGTGAATCCTCGCTTCGTTAAGTCGTCTCTCGCCGGGTGGCTTCTTTTCTCAGCTCCCGAAAGAACGCCTGCAACAGATGCTGACTTTCTTCCGCACACACCTCCCCGACGACCTCCACGCGATGGTTCAACCGCGGCTCGGGAGGAATATTCATGATAGACCCGCAGGCGCCGGCCTTTGGATCGCTGGCGCCGAATACGAGCCGGGGAATGCGAGCCAGCACGATCGCCCCGATGCACATGGCGCAGGGTTCCAGCGTGACGTAGAGCGTGGTGCCGGTCAGGCGCCAGCTGCCCGTCTGCCGCGCCGCGTCCTGAATCACGAGCATTTCCGCATGAGCCGTGGGGTCTTGCCGGGTCTCCCGGAGATTGTGCGCTTCGGCCACCACGATGCCGTCACGCACCAGTAGCGCGGCGATCGGTACTTCGCCGATCAGCGGCGCCGAGCGCGCGAGCGTCAAGGCCTGTTGCATGAAGTGAGCGTCGAGATCGTCGGAGGCAGGCATGGTGGCGTCGGCCGATTTCGGTCAGGATGAGGGGTCTGTGACAGTGGGCGCTATGCGTGCATGCTAGCACGATACGCATGTGGAATGGCAGCAGGAGAGGGGCTGGGAGGCCGGATCACGCGGCCGATTAGATCTGCCCAATCAAATAGATCGCTCCCGTTGGTTCCGGGCGTCCACCGTCCGGCTCCACCGTGACGGCGAATTTTTTCATCCGTGAAAACTCGGCCAGATTCTTGATCAGCATGCGGGCCTTCTGGCCCGTATCGAGCCCGAAGATTCCCGCGCTCATCGGTTTGTCGTCGATCGCCCAGAGCTGATACACCTTGCCGCTAGGCAAGGCGGGCAGGTTATAGGCATAGAGCCAGGCCTTCTTGGTCGCCGGGTCGTACAGAATGAAGGCGCCTGCCGACTTGGCCATGTCGGAGCCGGCCAGCGAGACGACTTTTGAGGACGGGTTTTTGAACAGTCCGGCGAACTCCTCGTTCTGGCGGGCCAGCCGCTGCTGGGAAGTGTCGCGTTGGGTCAGTAACGTGTGCGCATCGTCCAACTCCGCTTCCCGCTGCAGCAATTGATCGCGTAGCTCAGTCACTTCCGTGACCCGTTGGTCCATTTCCGACTTGAGGGTGCCGATGGTCTGGTCTTTCTGTTGCAGCTCCGATTGCAAGGCTGCCACACGGGCGGTCTCTTGTTGCACGGCGGCATGCAGTTGTTGGATCTCGCCCGAGCGTTCAGTGGTCTGCGTATAGGACAGCCAGGCCAGATACCCTCCTCCCGCGATGATCAGGACGGCGGCAAATCCCATCGCCAGGCGGAGCGGCAAGGAACGAGCTGGCGCGATCGGCGGGAACAGGTGGTTCATCCATTCGCCCGGTTCCAAGCTCGATTTAGAGGCGGCCTGCTCCGGTTCGGTTGCGCCGGGGATCGGCGGCGGCGCCATCATGATCTTGGCTTTCAACGTATTGGGAGGGGTGGCCGGTGTGAGTCCGAAGGGCAGCAGGGACGCCACGGTTTGATAGTCCTTCAGGGCCGCATGACAGGCCGCGCATCCCGACAACAGATGCGCTTCGATGGCTTGCCGCTCCGAGCGTTCAAGGGCGCCGATGGCATAGAGGGGAACCGCTTCTTCGAGTTCCTCGTGCGTCATAGTGTCTCACCCGGCGGCAATGTGTGCTGCAAGGATGCGCGGAGTTTGCTCATGGCCAGTTTGATGCGTGTTTTCACCGTTCCCAACGGCTGATTCAGTTTGGCGGCGATCTCGGTATGGGTCAGGCCCTGGTAAAACGCCATCTCGATCGCCTGTTGTTGCGGGAGCGGCAGTTCGAGAATGGCCTTGGCCATCATCTGCCGCAGTTCCGTGTCTTCACGGGCTTCGTACGGATTCTGGCTGACATCGGGCGTGTGGGACACCAGGGGATGGTCGAACGAGTCGGCCACGAGATGGTGACCGCGTGACGCCCGTGCACGAAGCCGGTCGATGGCGCGACTGCGCGTGAGGGTCACCAGCCAGGCGATCGGGCTTCCACGGCCGACATCGTATTTCGCGATTTTGCGCCACACCTCCAGGTACACCTCCTGGAGTAATTCCGCCGCCTCATCGCGATCGCTCAAAATGCGGTATGCGAGAGTGAAGAGGAGCGAGCTCGATTGATCGTACAGTTGGCCGAATGCCTGTTGGTCACCCTTGGCGACGCGGGCCAGGAGCTTGGGTTCGATCGTCGATGCGGCTTGTCGGGAGGCAGCTTCCATGCAGTCGGCCTAGGCGCGGGCGGCAATCCTCTGAGTCAGAATAGGGCACACTATAACACTGTACGAGAGAAACGACTAATCGGATGTGAGAATACGTCGGCGGGATCGGACGCAGGATTCAGGTGGTCGCGGAGACGGTCAGCGGCGATCCAGGGCGGCTAGGCGAATGGTCGTGCGCAGGGTCTCATACGTAGTCTTTGAGGATCTGTGCGGCATCCCGCGCGCCGGACAGCGGTGGACTCCCCGAGGCGGGGGGTTGGGCCAAGACGTGTCGTAGGGTCGGCTCCCATCGCCCCTGCTGAAAATCGGCGAGGGAGAGCTCGAGACCCCGGCCATATCGGTGGAGGTACTCGACGAGCGGCGGCTCATCCGCGAAATTGTAACGGCGTACATAGACGACCGGGGTGTCCAGAGCCACAGCTTCGACGATAGTGCCGTATCCTGGTTTGGTGAGGATGACGTCCACGGACGCCATCACTGTTTTAAACGTCAGGCCAAGGGACGCAAGCGACCTGACGCGAGTGAGCCAGCTCGGCACGGTTCCGTCTACGATGAAGCGATAGCCGCCCATCGCCTCCATCTGATTGAAAGGCAACTGTCGGAGGGCAATACCGCCGAACCCGATCAGTACGACCTGCTCCGACTCTTCTGCGCCGACGGCCTTTCGGAGCTGCAGTGGCTGAGGGGCGGCCGGTTCCGCGATGGGGCCGATCTCCCGGACCCGGTGAAACGCGGTGATGGCGAGGGCCGGCGCCACGCGCAGGAAGCAATCGGCTCGCGCATAAGCCTCGCGGATCTGACGAAGGATGACGGTCTGCTCAGGCTGGGTGGGATCGACGAATGGCTCCAAGACCAGATCCCACGACAGTGAGCAGAGGCCAAGGGTCGGGAGACCAGCGGTGGCGCCGGCGGCAATGCCCAGATGCGAGATATCGGAGAGGACACAGGCAGGCCCGGCGGCGCGGATGAGCGCCGCTTCCGCCTCGACCTTCTGTTCCCACTCGGCATGCAGCGTCGAGTGAGCCGCCCAGGTGCCGGGGACATCGATCGCCAGCGGGCCGTCCTGGATGCAGCCCACATCCTGCTGCCCGACATTGAGTTGCCACGGGATGGTGAGGCGCGGTTCGAAGAAGTCGGCGGAGACGGTGGTCCGCAGAACGGCGCGGAGAGTAGGGACCAGGCGTCCCAAGGCATTGAGTACCGGCACGACTTGTGCCGCATGCCCGTAGCCGTGGCCGGAGATGGAACACCAGATCAGCGGCATGGCCGGCTGCTGAACCAGACCCCCAAGGCCCTGCTCGACTCGGACCCTGCCTCAGCGTACGTCCGAATGCGCGCCTGCGGGTCTGCCTCGTCGGCGGTCTCGGGGGATGTTCGTTGTGCGCACCCCGTAGGAGCGCTGCGTAATATTGGCATCCCTGCTCAGCTGTTCGAGGTGTCGGATTCCATCGGGGCGATGTTGTACATGAGTTCGAGATCGAACTCGTCGATCAATTCGTTCACGGCCTCGTAGCCCATGTCGGAGCGCACTTCATTAATGACCAGTTCGATGGCCATGGCCGCATGCTGGCCGTATTGTGTGATCGCCGATTCGATCCGTTGTTTGGCTGCGTCAAGATTCATACATCCTCCAAGCTGCTTATCCGAGCGTCCTCAAAAGTTGTTGCAGTTCCGGAACCAGATCCACTCCGCCGTTGGAACGGCCGGAGACAGCCGCATCAATGCCGGCTTGCAAGACAGGTTTGGCCTCGTCTTTCTTGCCCAGTGACACCAGGGCGCGTCCCAGCGCGAGGTGGGAGGCGACATGGGTGGGATCCAACTGGGTAGCGACGGCGAGGTGCTCGGCGGCTTCCTCGGCGCTGCCGCCTTCTTGCAGAATTTTATTTCCCAGGCCGTAGCGGCCCAGGAATCCTTTGGGGTTCTTCTCAACCATTTGACGAAACGCGCTGATATCCATGAGGCTCCTTGTGAAGCGTGATTGATTGGTGTGATGACGCGCGATTCTATCATCACCCTTGTTCGTTCAGCTACGGGCGGCGCGGAGTCGTGCGAGGCGCTCGCGATCGGCCTCAGAGGGCGCGCGACCGGTACCGAGCGCGAGGTGGTGCAGTCGTTCCACGCAGCGGACAGCCGCGACTGTGTCCTGTCGTTGTTCATAGAGATCGGCCAGTTCCCGGATGACCGCCGCTTCTCCGGTCGGATTGCCGAGCTTGATGAAATGCTCGGAGGCATTGTTGAAACACCGTTCGGCCTCGACCGTACGTCCGCTGTTCAGGAACGTTTTCCCCAGTTGGCTGTAGGTGCCGGCAAGGCCCTCTTCGTTCCCGACCACGCGATGGCTGTCCAATGCCTGCGTGAACAACCGAATGGATTCATCCCACTGCTGTTGCCGGGCTTCCTCCATGGCCAAGTTGTGGTAGAGGATGCCGAGCGCGCGATGGTCGTTCAGCGGCTTGAGCAGATCGAGGGCCTCGAGATAGTAGGGGCGGGCCTTTTCATGCCGATCGGCGCCGACGTAAAGGTTGCCGAGATTGACGAGCGTATGTGCGATCGCGTGCGGGTCCTGTTCGCTGCGCTGGATGGCGAGCACTTCCTTATAACAGGCGTCAGCCTTGTCGAGTTCGCCGGCCAGGGCACAGGTGTTGCCGAGATTGCCGAGGCTGTTCGAGAGCTCGCGTGGGGTCCCGGTCAGCCGATCATCCTTGACGGCCGCTTCCCAGGCGGCGCGAGCCTGCCGCAGATCGCCGCGATGGAGAAAGATGCGCGCGCGGTGTTTGTCGTTTTCAGCCATGGGGTGCCTCAAGCGTGATTCGTGAATCGTAGGTGGCAACGGGGTGCGGGAGACGATTCACGAGAGACGGTGTTCGGTCAGTCACCGCCTTTGGGCGTGTCTTTTCGAAACTCCACGACGATGTCGTCTTCTTCGTCCAGCCCTAAACCGGCGCGAAACGAGTCCAGCAATTCGGCGACATAGGCGAGGTGGCGTGGATCTTTGCCGGCAGGCGAGGCCAGATAGGTTTCCGAGCGTGTCAGGCCGGTCTGGAAATGACGAGCGATCGTCTCCTCGGTCACCTGCTGCCAGGTGATGTAGATGCAGAACGCCTGGAAAGTGTGTGCCTCAGGATGCCGGTCGGCCAGCGCGAGCAATTGTTCGTACGCCTCGCGGGCCGTGGCTCCGGCGTTGGATGAAAAGGTCCCTTCGAGTTCAACGGCCAGGTCCCAGTCGTCACCGAGTTCGGTTTCCGATTCCTGCAGCGTATCTTGAGCGGCCAAGGCGGCGTCGAATTGCATAGCTGGCTCTTTCGTGAAGCGTGAGAGGTGGATCCTCCATCGGGGACTCTTGTCCGCCGGATGGTCACGCGTCTGGCCTCAGCATACGCGGGGAGAGAAAAGCAGGTCAATGAGGTGTCGTCCTTGAGTCGTCGGCCGGAGGCTTGTAGAGTGAATGGGCGGTGAGGCGGCGGTTCCTCACCGGTCTGAAACCTGAACCTGAGAGGTGACTATGGCTGTCGAGTCCGTGATGCTGCCGCTTGGAACGAGTGCGCCGTCGTTTACGTTACGCGAGGTGGTGACCGGTCGGGTGTATCAACTCGACTCATTCGCCGGCTTGTCGGCCTTGTTGGTGATGTTCATTTGCCGCCATTGCCCGTATGTGGCGCATGTGGAGCAGGAGATCGCTAAGATCGGACAGGACTACAAGGATACAGGGCTCGGCATACTTGGCGTCAGCAGTAATGATCCGGTCTCCTATCCGGACGACGCGCCGCCTCGACTCAAGGAGATGGCCGAGCGACTCGGATTCACCTTTCCGTTCTGTTGCGACGACACCCAAGAGGTCGCCAAGGCCTATCGGGCCGCCTGCACGCCGGACTTTTATCTGTTCGATCAGCACCGGCGGCTCGTCTATCGCGGCCAGTTGGACGACTCGCGTCCCGGCAGCAATAAGCCGGTCACCGGTCGCGACCTGCGCGCCGCGATCGATGCCGTGCTGGGCGGGAAACCGGTGAATCCCAATCAAAAAGCCAGCGTCGGCTGCAGCATCAAGTGGAAGCCGGGCAACGCGCCTTCCTCCGCCTAACCGGCCCGCGAGTCGGCTCGGAGTCCGGGCCACGGACCTGTCTTGGCAGGCCGCGCCGCCGCTGGAAACGCCGCTTCGGGCGCCGCCCGGTGTGATCCAGGCCGGGGGGGGAGGGGGCTGAAGGCTCCAGCGGCCACCGGACATCTCCGTTCAAGCCGGTCCGGCACGTCCCAACACTTTAGGAACGCCAGGTCGTAGCCGATAAAGATAGCCGGGGCCCCTGCGCAAGCCGCAGGCGCATCGCGTGGCAAGGAGGATCGTCCATCATGGCATCGGCGCAAGAACTCGTCCAATCCTGCTCAAATGTCTTTACGCTGCCGGAAATTTACGTTCGAGTCCGCGATGTGGTGGACGATTCCAATTCAACCATGGATGATTTGGCGAATGTGCTCAAGATGGATCCGGCGATTTCCGCCCGCGTGCTCAAGATCGTCAACAGCCCTCTGTATGGCTTTCCCAAGCAGGTGGATACGGTCACCCGCGCGGTGAATCTCCTCGGCATGCAAGCGGTCCGCGACCTGGTGACCGCCACGACCATCGGCCGTCGCTTCAGCGGAATGACCACCGAGATCATGGATTTGTCCGCCTATTGGCGCAAGAGCGTCCTCTGTGCCTTGATGGCCGGCAAGATCGCCAAAGCCTGTGGCATCCGAGACAGCGAGCGGTTCTTCATCGAAGGCCTGCTGCGGGATATCGGACACCTGGTCCTCTACCAAACGATTCCCCAACGCGCCCAGGCGGCGCTCATTGAGGCGGGCAACCTGGGGAGTTCACTGGCGGAAGTCGAGCAGTCGAGTTTTGGGTGTGACTATACGGAAGTCGGCGCGGAGCTCATTCATGTCTGGGGTATGCCCCCACAAATCGAGCAGGCGATTCGGTACCAACTGTGCCCCAAGGAAGCAGGGGAGCACATCCTCCACGCGTCGATCGTTCACTTGGCCGGCGTCGTGGCGGACGAGAGTGAGTTGCCTCCATCCCATGTCGCGCCGGAGTCGCCCTTTGATCCCCACGCGATGCAATTGACCGGTTTCAACGTGGACGAGAAGCCGGTCTTGCTCAACGAGGCGCAGGACCAGTTGCAGGAGACGGTGAAGTTGTTCAGTCCCGTGGCGATGGCTGCATAGCGGGTCCCTGGATGACTTGCACATACCGGTCAGAGGCCTCTCCCCACCTGATCAGGTGAGATTCCCGAAATCGGCCTCGTAAACATCCTGCCGCCGACTCCTTCGTTCTCGCTGTTCAGTCCTGCCCGTCAGTGTTTGATTGCCCCGTCCCGTCGGTCCATCAGCCTGCCATTCCAGCCAGTACATGCGTGATAAGAGCGAGGAGGCGCTGTGGAAAAGGCGCCGGCCTGCTCCTGACGCATCACGCCGCTCCCTGAACAATATCATCCGGAGCATGAGTATAAGATCCGGACCCCGCGTTTGTGCGTTCATGAATCATGAACAATGAGATTACGTGAACAAGTCCTCAGGAGTCCGGCGAGGCAGCCTCATCGAGTTGCGCTGAAAGGCGTGATTCCAGGCTACCTTTACTTCATTCTCCGCTCCGCTCGCATATTCACAGTCATCAGACCTTAGGCCGACCGGGGGACGCGGGTCTCCAGGGCGATGACCGAACCGATCCAGGGGTTCAACTAGTCGTCGGACTCAGCGCGTCAGGGTAAAAAAGAGAGCATAGCGGCGTACCTGGGGACGGTCCCAGCAGGTCAACAGATGCCCCAAAAGGAGGTGCCCCATGCAGAAGCAAATCCAGCGTCCGATTCGTCGGACCGAGACGCAGAGACCCAGTGACAACAGGCAGGAAATCTGGCCCCTGTCGGCGCGGGAGTTCATGAAGCTGCCTGCAGCGGGGTTGTTGACGAAGCAGGCTCGGCTGACATGCACGCGCCTCAACACTCTTCCTGATCAGGCGGCCTAGACGTACGATTCACGAACGGCGAGGAATCGGCTGAGAGACGTCGTCCGCAGCTCGATCATCGTCCTATTTTTTACGGTTTAAGAGAGAGGACACTATGATACCAGCCACCACGACTCGCGTTGAGCAACAGACCGATGATGAGATCAATGAATGCATTCGCCGTCAAACTGAACGCAATATCTCCCATTTAGCTAAACAAGGACGTGGGGAGATCAACCGGCGTCTCGATGAGTTGGATCGTGAATGGGACATCGAGCGAACGCTGGAGGCCAATGCGGCCTCGATCTCCTTAGTGGGACTTGGGCTTGGCGCGTTCGTCGATCGTCGATTTTTCCTGCTTCCCGCCGTGGTCGCCGGGTTTCTCTTGCAACATGCCGTGCAGGGATGGTGCCCTCCGATTCCCGTATTCCGACGCCTCGGCGTGCGGACCGCCCGTGAAATTGATGTCGAGCGGTATGCGTTGAAGACGATCCGTGGCGATTTCGACAAGCTGGCGCCGGATCTGAAACAGGAAATAGGCGACAGAGAGGTCACACGCATTCTGGCGGCCGTGGATCGATGAGGTTCGGCGCGTCGTTCTGGCCAGGATCTGTCCTCTGGATGAGGCGGGAAATTGCCTGAGCCGTTCTTTCGCGTTTCTTCCTGGCTTGAAGCCTCGTAAAAATCCTGCCCGCAGGTTCCAAACGATACAGGGTTCAAAGTCCACCGCGTCGACCGTCCGCAACGTCTCCAGCGTTTCTTCGCACGCCTCAGCCTCCTGCTTGCTTCACGATCCAACGAGTCCCGCCCAGAATGTCAACGCTTCGTTCCGGCGAAACGGTTCCGCGAAACAGGAGGTGCGTTGAGTGCCGATCCCACGTAAGATGAATTTCTGGGGCGTCCGGTCGAGACGATGTGTCGACCGCTCGGGAGCTGAGTGCTCGTTCCGTGAAAAATGCCGGTCGCGTACCAGACGGCCTGAATGACTTCGGAGGTGAACATGCGCGAGTCCCAAGCAGATGCGCTGGTATTGTTCGGTGCGACCGGTGACCTGGCGTTTAAAAAAATCTTTCCCGCCCTCCAGACGATGATCAAGCGGGATGACCTGAGCGTGCCCGTGATCGGGGTGGCCAGAGCGAATCGATCTCTCGAAGCGATGCGGGAGCGGATTCACGAGAGTCTCGAGCAGTTCGGCGGGGGCGTCGATGAGGCGGCTTTTGCCACGCTGGTGAAGCGTTTCCGATTGGTGGATGGCGACTATCAGGAGCCCGACACGTTCGTGCGTCTTCGCCGGGAACTCGGCAAGGCGGAACGGCCCCTCCATTATCTGGCGATTCCGCCCAGTCTCTTTGCGTCGGTGATCGAGAGCCTAGGGAAGTCGGGTTGCGCGGCCGGCGCGCGCGTGGTGGTCGAGAAACCCTTCGGGAGGGATCTCGCCTCGGCCCAGGCCCTCAACCGGACTCTCCATACCCTGTTCGACGAATCGGCCATTTTCCGCATCGACCATTATCTGGGCAAAGAGTCGATTCAGAATTTGCTCTACTTCCGGTTTGCCAATACCTTCCTCGAGCCGATTTGGAATCGCAATTACATCGACCACGTGCAGATCACGATGGCGGAACGGTTCGGCGTCGACGGCCGAGGGAGTTTTTACGAGGAGACGGGGGCCCTGCGTGATGTGGTCCAAAACCATCTCCTGCAGGTGGTGGCGAATCTCGCGATGGAGCCGCCCATCAATGCCGATGGGGAGGCGTTGCGGGATGAGCGGGTCAAGGTCTTCAAGCGGATGCGTCCGCTGACGGGAGAGACTCTGGTGCGTGGGCAATTTCGCGGCTATCGTGACGAGAAGGGTGTGGCGCCGGAATCGCAGGTCGAAACCTTCGCCTCCCTGCAAGTACATCTCGATTCCTGGCGTTGGGAGGGCGTGCCCTTCGTGATCCGGGCCGGCAAACAGCTGCCGGTCACCGCGACGGAGGTCATCGTGACCCTCAAGCGGCCGCCGCAAAATGTGTTCAGTGAATCGCTCACGGGCCCGCGCAACTACGTGCGCTTCCGGCTGGGTCCCGATCAGGTGGCGGTCGCCATCGGAGCGCGCGCGAAGGTGCCGGGGGACAGGATGGTGGGAGACGAGACCGAACTCTACGTGTGCCATCAGGGAGCAGACGAGATGGGCGCCTATGACCGTCTGATCGGCGATGCCATGTCGGGTGACCCGGCGTTGTTCGCGCGACAGGACGGCGTCGAAGCGAGTTGGCGGGTGGTCGATCCGGTGCTCACCATGCACACGCCGGTCTACGAATACGAGCCTGGCACCTGGGGGCCGAAGGAATCCCAAGTGCTGATCGCACCGTTCGGCGGATGGTCCAATCCGAAGGAACAGGAATGACTCAGGACAGCAGCGAGCGATCCTATCGACCGATCCGTGACTATGCGTTGATCGGTGATTGCCATGGCGCCGCCCTAGTGGCAGGGGACGGTGGGATCGACTGGTGTTGTCTCGGAAGGTTCGACGCGGACCCGGCCTTGTGCCGCCTGCTGGATTCGAAGCAGGGCAGCTTTCTCTCCACGGCCCCCACCGACGAGCACAGGATGACGCGGGCGTATCTGGAAGGAACCAACATCCTCAGGACGACCTTCGCGACCAGCCAGGGCAAGGTCGTGCTGACCGATTTCATGCCCGTGGGACGAAAGCCGGGCAGTGGACCCCATAACTACGTCGACCTGGCGGCGCCGAAATATGTCGTGCGGATCGTGGAAGTCACGGAAGGTTCGGTCGAGGTCACGATCCGGTACCGGCCGACGCTGGCCTTCGGACGCACGAAGGCCCGTTTGCAGGCTGATGGGAGCGTGATTTCCGCCGAAGGCGGACCGGCCCTGTATCACGACATCGCCGGATGGACGCTCGAAGGCGACAGGGCGTCGGCAACCATTCGTTTACGGCAGGAGGAACGGCGCGTCCTGATCCTTGCGGAGAAGTCTTCGACGAAGGTGAACCCGCTGGCGCTGGTGGACATGTACGCGTCGGTGACGACGGCCTTCTGGCGCGAATGGATCGCCTATTGTCGATACAGCGGGCCCTATGAACAGGCGGTCAAACGCAGCCTCCTCGCGATCAAACTCTTGATCTATGCCCCCTCCGGAGCCATCGTCGCGGCCCCGACGGCGTCCCTCCCCGAGGAACTCGGCGGCAGCCGCAACTGGGATTACCGTTTTTGCTGGCTTCGCGACAGCGCGTTCGCGCTCTATTCGCTCGCGGTCACCGGCTATGGCGGCGAGGCCCGGCGGTTCAGCCAGTACCTTCCGCGCGTCTGTGCGGAAACCGCGCCTAAGGTGCAGATCATGTATGGCCTGGAAGGCGAAACCAAACTCGACGAGGAGGTCCTCGATCATCTCGATGGATATGGCGGCAGCCGGCCGGTGCGGAAGGGCAACGAAGCCTACAGCCAACGACAAATCGACGTGTACGGAGAAATTCTCGACTGGGCGCTGTTGTTCCACAAGCTTGGCGGTACCTTCAATCAGGAGGTGCGGGCGTGGCTCGGCGGGTTGGCCGATTTCGTGGCCGATCATTGGCATGAGCCGGGCCAGGGGCTCTGGGAAATGCGCGGGCCGCCCTTGCAACACCTGCACGGCAAAGTCATGAGCTGGGTCGCGCTCGATCGGGCGATCATGCTGCTCGGCCACAAGAGGCGTTGGGAAGAGGAGCGAGAACGGATCGTGGCCGATGTACATGCCCGAGGACTATCCGATCCCGAGGGGCACCTGGTTCAGGCCTACGATCGCCCGGAGGTCGACGCCGCCCTGTTGCTGATTCCGCTCACGGCGTTTCCGGTGGACGAACGCATCCTGACCAGGACGATCGAGGCGATCGAACGCGATCTGCGGGCCGGCAACTTCCTGCATCGGTACAAGAAACAGGACGGGCTGGAAGGCAAAGAAGGCGCGTTCCTGATCTGCAGCTTCTGGCTGGTCGATGCGCTGCTCCACATCGGCCGGGCAGAAGAAGCCGCCGGACTGCTCGGCCGTCTGGTGGCCTGCGCCAACGATGTCGGCCTGTACGCCGAGGAGATCGATACGGAGACCGGTGCGTTTCTGGGAAATTTTCCGCAGACCTACACGCAATTGGCATTGATCGGCAGTGCGGTGCACCTCGCCCTCTGCCAGAAGGGAGGCCCGGAGGCGCTCAAAGCCACCCATGCCGAGCGCGCCCATCGCATCGTCTCGGCCACACTCGGCTGGCGCGCGATCGTGGCCGCGTTCACGACGACCTGGCGGGTCGGTCGCGTGTTCTCGTCAAAACGCTCGCTGCTGAGACTGGAGTAAAGGAGACGTTACTTCGCCGCATACGCTGGCCGTCTGCCTGCCGTCATGACTTAGGCGGCAGGTTCGAATGCAAGATCTGACGCCATCTTTGTGACCCTATCTTTGCACTCCTGGCTCATCAGTTCCAGTCGAGGTGCCGCACGTGGTCCCGGCTTTTCTGTTCTCACCTTCTATTGTGGTAGCCTGTGTGACAGGGGATCGATCCCGCAAGAGTTTGGCCAATGGTCTCGGGCTGGCGCCTCGCCCGACGAGAGAGGGAGGGAAATTAGGAAACATGATGCGTGTCGTTCTGCTAGTGATCATTATCGGTCTGGTCGTGTTCGGTCCGCAACTCTGGACCAGACGGGTCTTTGCCAAGCACAGCGCGCCCCGTCCCGACTATCCGGGCACCGGAGGGGAACTGGCTCGCCACCTGCTCAATCGGCTCAACATGTCACACATCAAGGTGGAACCGACCGAGAAGGGAGACCACTACGATCCCGTGAGCAAAGCGGTCCGCCTGACGCCGGACATCTTCGATGGGAAGTCTCTGACGGCCATCACGGTGGCCGCCCACGAAGTCGGGCATGCCATTCAAGATCACCAGGGCTACCAGCCGCTCGCGGAACGGACGAAGCTCGTGCAGGTCGCGCAGGGGGCGCAGAAGATCGGGGCGGTGTTGATGATGGGGATTCCGATCGCCATGTCCTTGGCCAAGACCCCTGCGGCGGGCCTTCTGATCATGGTGGCCGGGATGGCGACGATGGGGATCGCTACGCTGGTCCACCTCTTCACGCTGCCGGTCGAGTGGGACGCCAGCTTCAGGCGCGCTCTTCCAGTCCTCCGGCAGGGCAACTACCTGTCTCCTGAAGATGAGCAGGGGGCCCGCAGCATCCTTACCGCCGCCGCGCTGACCTACGTGGCCGCCTCCCTCGCGAGTCTGCTCAACCTGTGGCGCTGGCTCGCCCTGCTACGGCGCTAGGCCTTGGCCTTGCACAGCCTGTTGTACAATCGCGGTTTGACCAAAATCACCTGGCAGAATGGATCGCATTCTTTGCATTCACCGCATCACTGTGTTGTGATGGCATACACCATGTCGCCGGCGAAACGGTTGAACAACTCGTTCTCCACGAACTGCTTATAGGCTGCTCGCTTGGCCGAAAGCGGAACAATGTGATGGACATGAATGTAGCCCATAAAACCATCGCCATAGAATTTGGCGAAATCGAAGTTGCACACGAAGCAGCTGGCTCCATACTGCTGGATGCACTGCAATCGGGCCTGGGGGCTCCGCTCGTATTTATTGACAACGACGGTCTGCTGTTCCACCTCCAATTAGTCTGATGCCTCAGCCTCCTCGGGCAATGCGACGAAGTTCTCTATAATTGGGTCCGCCACGACTTGAAATCCGAGACTTCTTAACTTCGGAACAACGGTCTTTATCCCACCACTAAAATTGGATGCGTTAAGATTCCCGTTATGTTGGATGCGATATGCAACACCGACAATAACCTTTGAATCGTAGTACTTGTCGGCATGGAGGAGATGGTATCGCTCGGCCGGACCGAAGCCGTACGTACTTAAAAACGATTTACTACCAAGCTCATCGCATTTGGCTACAGCTTTCAGGATGGCTGCACGTTTAGTGAGTTTTTCGAGCATTATGTTCCCGCAGCACCACTAACCCCGACTCGGTATCGTTTACTTGAGTGCGTGAAGTGAATTGCTATGACACAGGCCAAGACTCGCCAGGCTGCTCTACAGAATGGGGACATTGCCGCCGCAGGATACCCTGTTCCTGACTTTTTATCACTCGCGTTTTTACGGGTACAAGCATCCGGCGGCTTACGGGAAGCGAGTCCTAGGGCCTCTCTGCGAGGCCCTAGGCGAGTTGTTAGCAAGAGGTGTCGGCCATGGCACCGACATCGCCATCGCCCGCTCGTCGGTAGTACACTCCACTCGTTAACCGTCCACCACACATAGGAGACCGTTTCGATGCTCGTGACGCCGGAAGTGAACAGCCGGAACAGGAAGCAGGCCCTGGCTGCCGCTGCCCTGGTGGTCCTGGCGGTGTCGATCTGGGGCTGGATCGCCACGCCCATGTTCCTTTTGTTGGTCTTGAGCCCGCTCACCTATTGGTGGCTGCGGCGGCGCAGCCTGCGACGCCTGGAGGTCATGAAGCAGCCCTTTCCCGACGAGTGGGAGCCGATTCTTCTGGCGCAGGTGGCCTTCTTCGCGGCGCTCGATGAGGAAGGCAAAGCGCGATTCCGGCACATGATGCAGATCTTTCTCGACGAGGTGCGGATCACGGGCATTCGCACGGAGATCGACGAGACGGTGCGGGTGCTGGTGGGGGCGAGCGCGGTGATCCCCATCTTCGGTTTCAGCGATTGGGAATACCATCGGTTGCGGGAGGTGCTGATTTATCCCGACGCGTTCGACGACGCGTATCAGACGGCCGAGGGCCCGGACCCGGCCATGCTGGGAATGGTCGGTCTGCACCATTTGAGCGGGGTGATGATCCTGTCCAAACCCGCCCTGCTGGAAGGGTTCGCGCGTCCCTCCGGCAAACAGAACGTGGGGGTTCATGAGTTCGCGCACCTGGTCGAACGGGAGGCGAGCGAGTACGGGCTGCCTCCCGAAGTCCCTTGGCGAGCGGTTCGGCAGTGGGTGAGCTACGTGGCCCGTGAATTGGAAGGTCCACCGGGGCATCATGACCACGTCAATCCCTATGCCTATACGAACTCCCATGAGTTCTTCGCGGTGCTGGCCGAGTATTTTTTCACCTCTCCAGATAGTTTGAAACGGCGGGATCCGGCCCTCTACGCCATGCTGCGGCAAATGTTTCACCAGGACCCGCGAGCGTTGCTCCCGCCGGTGCCAAGGCGTCGCCGGGGCGTCGGCCGCAACGCCCGCTGTCCATGCGGAAGCGGCAAACGTTACAAGCACTGCTGCCTCGCGAAGGCGGGCGCGAAGGGAGGTGGAGAGAAGACCGCTTAGGCGAACAGCCCTAGGCGGAACGCACGTCTGGATGTCGCTGAGGACTGAAAACAGGACGGCGAGTCAGTTTCTATTTGCGGTAGCGGCCGCCACCAGTTCGCGTGTTGCGTCCCAAGTTTCCTGAATGGTGCCGATTTGATTGTCGAGGACTTCGCGCATTTTCTGGAGAGTGAGCTGGTCAACTGAGGACGCCGATGGTATGGCCCTCATCCCGATCAGTATTGCCCAAGATTCTTGGGTTGCCTTTCGATATCCCTCTTTTTTGAGCTCATAGCCAAAGAACTTGGCCATCCAATAGGAGTAGAACAGCCCGCATCTGGCTCGCTCGGCGGGGGCCAAAATGCCGAACAGGTTCGATAGGCTCAGGAGAAAGCGCCGGATCCCATAGAGGAGCCGCTCGAATCGCTCGGATCGTTCCGGCAGGTTTCCGTTCAGGAACGATCGAAACGCAGCCTGCTCTCCGGGATGTTCGACGTAGTCGTCCAGAAACATCAACCATTCTCTCAGCGCGTTGTCCTCCACCCAGTCGGAAAACTGGGCCAGGAACACCGCGAATCGGGTGCTGGCTTCGGGATTGACCGGTGGAGGCTCCATATTCCTGAAGCCGCGCACTTCCAGCCGACGGGCGAGGTATTCGATCGTTACGTAGTCGTAATGGCGGACGAACTGTTGCGCCCCGGCGGACCACAACAGCGACAGCAATTCCCGGTGCGCCTCGGTGCGGATCAGCTCCAGCGGAAGATAGCCCATTTCGACCGCCAGCTCTAGGATCATGAGGTGCGCCAGCGCATAGTCCAACGAATCGCGGACGGCGATTTCGTCACGCAAGGTGACGTCCGCCCCGTTTCCATGCCATCGCAACGTCTGCCGAATCGACCTGTTTCTGTCCGGATCACGCTGCTCGTCCTGTTTCGCGAGTTCTTGTAGATCGATCAACGCGGTATCCTCGGTCAGCCCCGTGACCCTCTCCGGCGGAAGCAGATACTGCCGTGCCCGATCGCCTTTTTCGCGCCAAGGGCCGCGGCGGAGATTTACGAGGCGAGCGTGATATTCCAATTCCCGTGACACGGCTATCTCAATCCCTGGGCGATATAATCAACCACGGTCGATTGCCAGGCCGACGGCTTGACTAGCGTGCTGTGATCGAATGTCGTCGTAATGGATGGTTTCTGGTCGCCATCCCATTTGATCAATTCGTCTTGCTCGTTCCCCACCACTTGATCGTCTATGCCCAAGATAAGGCGGACCGGCGGCCAGGGTTGACGCGCATGGGCGCTACTTGCCCAGGTCTTGAGCATGCGCAGTTGGGGATTTTTCGGTTTCAACGCATCGCCGATCGCTCCGCCGGCCCATCCCCCGAATGTGGCCAACGAACTCCCGTTCAATGGCGTGCCGAATAACGTGATGCTGTGGATACAGCCATGCATCGTCGTCGGTTGTTCCGACCAGGCACAGAGCAGCTGGCGGATGCCCAAGGTTCCTAGAGAATGACCAAACAGGGCCAGCTTGAGATAGTGATGATCATACGGGCGTTGGCCGGTTTCGGCCCGATTCCACTCGGTGATGATGAGCTTGGCGATATCGAGATAGGTCTGGACGGCGCGCGTCTTGTAGCCCAGAAATAAAAAGTCCCACGGGGCAAAATCTTTGTCCTGATCGGCTTGCCGCTGGAAGAGGTCCGGCAACGTTCCCCAGGTCGTCAGGTAGTTTCCAAGAAACCCGTGTACGAAGACGGCCAAGTTAGCATTGGCTTGGTCCGTCCGCCGTATGAGGGCCCAGGCCTGTTCGTTGCGATGGAGCAGTTCGCGCATGGCTCTTAGAGCCGAGGTTTAATGATGGCCATACCATAGAGGAAGGTTCTGATCCTGTCAAAGCAAGTGGGATCGTGGAGGCAACCGGGGGCTACCCTGAGCAATCGTTACACGGGAAGTCGTATCCGTCCGCCGCCGCCGGCCTTCCGGTTGCACGAGCCTGAGGGATCATCTAGGCTTCCCTCAGAGGCGCCGTGCTGGTGATCAGATCGAGATGAGCCTGGTACTGACTAGGCGCGATTTGGCTACGACGGCCGCGCTTGTCAATAGGCGGGCGCGCATCGACCTGTTCCCCGGCTGTGAGAGAGGAGGTCTGTGGTGAGTGCCCCTGAAGAGACCCTGCCGACGAAGCCTGATGACTATGTTCGCATGCGCGCCTTGGCCACTGGACTCCTCCTGTTCATGGCGCTGCTGTTCGTCGTCGCCCTGTTGCAACAGGAGGCGCATCCCCTGTTCGCTTGGCTCCTGGCATTTGCCGAGGCCGCGATGGTGGGCGCACTGGCCGACTGGTATGCGGTGACGGCGCTCTTCAGACATCCCCTGGGGGTGCCGATTCCGCACACGGCTATTATCCCCGGCAATACGGAACGCATCGCCGCCAATATCGGGAGTCTTACTCAACGGAAGCTGGTCACGCCGGGCGGGATCGCCCGGTTGGTCGGTTCCTGGCGCATCCCTGATGAATTGATCGAGGCCCTCCTCGTTCCCGAACGTCGGCGCGCATTGAATCATGAGTCGGCGCAGTTGCTCGTCCGCGCACTCAACGCGTCGGAAGATGCGGCGATGCAGCGGATGCTCCGTGACATCGCGACCAACGTCATCCGTGGCGTGAACCTGGCCCCGCTTGCCGGTCAGATGTTGTCCAGCTTTCTCGGCAGCAGCCAACGGGATCGGCTGTTGAACGACATCCTCTCGGCGCTGCTCGAGTACTTGGACGCCAACCGAGATACGTTGAGCAGGACCGTGGCCGACAAACTTCCCTGGTCGCGCGTCCTCAGTTTCGTGAAGCTGGATGACAGGGTTTCCCACAAGGTTCTGGACTCCGTCTATGACACGCTCCGCACGATGCGGGACGATCCGCAGGACCCGATGAGAGGGAAGGCGATCGCGCGGCTCCACGATCTCTCGCAGTGGCTGATCCGCTCCGATGACGCATTGATGCGAGAGGCGGCTCTCAAGGACAAGCTGCTGGCCTACGATGCGTTGCTCCAGTTCTTTGATGATTCATGGCACCAGCTCAAACAATGGATGCTCGAAGATTTGAACCAGGATTCGTCCGACATTCGGGCCTACCTCGATGCGGTCCTGGCCGACGTCGGGCGCACGTTGCAGCGAGATGCCGCGCTGCGCAGCATGTTGCATGACGGGGTGCAGGGTCTGGTCGAGGCGCTCGCCACCAGACACAGCGACAAGATCGGGGAGTTGGTCGCCGACACGGTCCGGGAATGGTCCCCGGCTCAGATGGTGGAGACCATCGAACGAGAAGTCGGCAAGGATCTGCAGTACATTCGCATCAATGGCACGCTCGTCGGCGGCCTCGTGGGGCTGCTCTTACATGCGCTGGCGTTGTTGATCGGTGGGCGATGACCGGACGCTCGCCACGCCTGATCCGTGGAAGGCGGATCTAGAGCGGGAAGATGCGAGGGGATAGGGTTGAAGGGTGCGAAGGGCCATCACCACGCCCATCAGGAAATCTGCGGCTCATGAGGATGAGTGGTTTCGGAAGGACAGGGCATCGCTTCCGGTTCGGCGGCGGAGACTTGTCCCCTATCGAGGAGGATGGCGACGAGCATATCGCTCAGCACGTTCACCCCTGAGCGGGCGCGGGCGATGATCCAATCGACCGTCATGATGAGGGGAATAGCGGCGATGATGACCTGGTCCGGCAGGCCCGCTGCGGCCAACACCAGCGGCAGCACGATCAACCCGGCTTCCGGAATACCGGCCACGCCGGCTCCGGCGATGATGGAGGCGAGGACGATCAATACCTGTTTCACCATCGGCAGATCGTAGCCCAGCGCCTGGGCGAGAAAGAGCGCGGCCATGGCTTCGTAGAGGGTAATGCCGTCGTTGTTGAGGTTCGTGCCGACACAGGCGGCGAGCCGCGCCGATTGGGGCGAGACCTTCATCCGCTCGAGGCATCGCAGCGTAACCGGGACGGTGGCGAGGCTGCTGTTGCAGGAGACCGCCGTCATGATCGCGTCGGCCCCTTGGCCGAGATAGACCTTCGGCGACTTTTTTCCCACCAGCCAAGCGACGAGCGGATAGTAGACGAGCGCGTGCACGGCGAGTCCCGCCAGCATGGCGACGAGGAAGATCCAGAGGACGGAGAAGACGCCGATGCCGGCCTTGCCCACGACCTGCGCCACGACACCGAAGACGGCGAGCGGCACCACGAGGATGATCCACTCGAGGATCTGTACGAGCCACACATAGACCCGCCCAATGCCGCGCGCGAGGGCGTTGACCACCCCGTCGGCCTGGTTAGTTTTGCTCCGCACGAGCCGTAGCGTGGAGCCGAGCGCCAGGGCGAGGAGCACGACTCCGATGATGTTGTTGCTTGAAAATGGGTCGGTGATGGTCCGGGGAATGTAGGACGCCAGATATTCGATCGGGCTCTGGGATCCGGCCTGCACGTTTGCGAGCGCAGTCGCCGATGGCTTGGCCCCCGGGACGAGGTGGAGCAGCTCATCGACGTGCCCGTACCAGGCCAGGCCCGGTTGCCAGGTGTTCATGATGGCGAGGCCGATCGCCATGGCGACGGAGACGTTGACGAGGCAGATCCCCAGCAGCTTGCCCCCCTGGCGCAATGGAATGGTCGTGCGGATGAGCGCGTCCAGGATCGCAAAGAAGATCAACGGAATCGCGAGGGTTTTGAGAAGTGTGACGACGAACAGGCCTAGTCTGCCCAACTGCGCGTTGCGCAGGCCTCCCAGATAGGGCTCCTGACCGAAGATCGCGCCCAACAGCCCGCCGCAAAGGACGGCGATGAGCACTTGGGTATAGAGCGGCAGTGGGATCCAGTTAGGTGTCGACTTCATCATGTTGGTCTCTGGCAGGTTGCGCAAAATGTCCGCCGCCACTGTTCTCTAGGTCCGCAATCCATGAATCGTGACGCGCATCTCGCTGGAGACTGCGCCGGGTTGCCCGGAGTGACGAACGACGTTTCACGAACGAGGACTACGAGGACGGCCCTTTTTCCGCAGCTTGCCGGCTGTCGTGCTACTCACCAGGCGCATGAGCTGATCGCAGCTATTGATCACACATCACATTTATCCGCAGCCTGCTCGTGGGACGCGGAAGAATACTCGTTTCCCCTCTGAATAGCATCCCGCATGAACCAAAGGCTAGGGGCGGAGGGACAGTGTGCGAACCAGGGTGGGCGAGACTCGCTCGCGGGTAGCCCGTTGCCTGGACGGCGTGAATGGAGTATTTTCTTAGGCATCTCACCTCACAGAAGGAGGCTATCATGACAGGCTTCCGACTCTTCTCATTGACGTTCTGGCTGCTGCTCTCTTGCTACTCGCCGGCATCGGCGGAATTGCTGGCCCTTCTCAACTATGAAAGTAAGCCGAACCAGCCGGTACGACGCGAAGCGATCGCGATCATGGACATCGATCCCGAGTCGTCGAATTTCGGGACAGTCTTGATGGAGATTCCGCTTCCATCGGACCTCGTGGCACACCATATTTTCTTCAACCGTGACCGGACGAAGGCCTACATCACGGCCTTAGGGAAAAGCCTCCTCCACGTTGTGGATCTCACACGCTTTCCCTATCGGTTGCGCGCGATCGATGTGCCGGATTGCCAGGTCGGCGAAGATCTTGTGGTGTCGGAAGATAACCGGATCTGGTACCTGACCTGTATGGGCTCGAGCGTGGTGATCATGGGGGATGCCGTGACGGATAGGCCGATCAAAACCGTCCGTACTCCGGACGGGGGAACGGCTTCCGTGCTCTACCCGCATGGCATCGCGATTCACAACGGGATCGACCGCGTGGTGATCACTAGTACGGTCAAGCCGGACATGTCGGAGGCGGGCGATTCGGTGACGGTCATTGAGGCCAGCACCGGCACGGTGCTCTCGACGCACAAGGTCTCATCCAAGCCGTCGCCGGCGAAGGCCGCCCCGGTCGAAGTAATGTTCTCACCCCAGGCGAACCCGCCGGTGGTGCAGATCACCAATATGTTGGAGGGCACGCTGTGGACCGGAACGTGGGATGCGAGCAGCCGGACGTTTTCATTTCAGGAGGTGGACGATTTGAGCGCCAGGCAGCAGGGCATGCCGCTGGAAATGTTGTATAACGCCAAGGGCGACCGCTTATTCGTCACGACGGCGAAGCCCGGATTCGTGAACCTCTACGATAATTCCGATCCTCGCCGGCCGACGTTTCTCCAAGCCATTCCAGCCGCGCCGGGCGCCCACCATAGTGTTCTCTCACCTGATGAACGGTATCTGTTCGTGCAAAATAGCCTGCTCAATCTGGAAGGCATGAGCGATGGGTCCATCACGGTGATCGACCTGGCGAACGGGGGGAAGGTCGTGGACAGCATCGAGACGTTGAAAGCGCAGGGATACAATCCCAATTGCATCATGCTGCTGCCGAACCATTTTCGGCAGGCCGATTTGCGCGCGGACCAGAGTTTCCAGTGATCCGCGGCAAGCCGTGGCTGCACCTGCAGCCGTCGACCGGTGCCGCCGCTGTCGGGTGACCGACGAACGACGCCATGGGGATGATGCCGGAGGCTGCCGGCGCGATGAGTCGGTGTGAGTGAAAACGGACGGAACAGGCGAAGGCACGAATCCATCGAGTACGGCTATGGTTTGCAGGCGCCCACCGCGTATGATAGTGCACAGATGCGATACGCCTCGACGCACCTGTATAGTAAGCCTCGGAATGGCTGGAAAGGTCGGCTGCCGCCGGTTGCGGCGGATACACCTATGTCTGACATGAATACCCGTTCGATAAAAGACAAAAAAGAACAGATATTATCTCTGTGGGAAGAACGTTGCCTGAGAGAAGTGAAGTCAGCTCGGTCAACGGGCTCCCGAGCCCTTCGCGATTCCTTGCCGCTCTACCTGGACCATCTAGACGAGGCGCTGACGACGAATCGCAGGATGGAACGCGAAGCGACGCGGATCGGCAAAATGCATGGTGCGGACAGGGCGAGCCATACGACCTATACGCTCAGTGAGGTCATCTTTGAATATCGTATTCTCAGGCAGGTCCTGTTTTATGTACTGGAGGCGGACGGGCCACTGACCGCGGACCTGCGGGAGATCGTGCTGGATTCAATTGAACAGGCCGTCAAGGACGCTGTCGTCGAGTTCACGGACGTGCAGGGCGAGGTTCAACAAAAGTTCATCGATACCCTGACGCATGACCTGAAGACTCCGATCTTTGTGGCGAAGATGAACGCTCAAGTCGTGTTGAAAAGCCCTGACCTCGCCCAACCCGCCACTGACTCCCTAAAAAGAATTCTGGTCAGTTTGAACCGTGTGACGTCAATGATTCATGACCTTCTTGATGGGAGCCGGGTTCGTGGGGGAGAACGGCTTTCTCTTCAATTCAGCGAGTGCGATTTAGAGTCCCTGATCCGTGAGGTGGTGGAGGAGATGACCATGGTGCATGGAAATCGATTCGTTCTGGACACGAACGGAGGATTTCATGGGGACTGGGGTGTCGATGGATTGAGACGGGCGGTGGAAAATCTCATCGGGAACGCCGTGAAGTATGGCGCGTCGGGAACACCGATCAGGGTCTCATTGCGCGGTGACACCGCGTCCGTTGAAATCACGGTCCACAATGAAGGCTCGGTTATTTCTGACGATGAAATCCCGCAGCTCTTTGAGAAATTCGGACGATCCAAAAGTGCTGTCGAAGGGACTCAATCAGGATGGGGCTTGGGACTCACGGTGGTGAAAGGCGTCGTTGATGCACACCGAGGGAAGGTACGGGTTCAGAGCGCAGAAGGGCAGGGAACGAGTTTCACTCTTGAAATCCCCCGTACAAAGGCACATCGAACTGAGGGCGTGTCACTCTCGGAGGGACGCTGAAAGGTGCCTCAACCTGCCTCGTGGAACCTGCGACCCGACTGAACCGACGAGCTCTTGTTAGACTTTAGGTATCCGCAGCGTTTTGCTGATCATCAAGCTGCCGGAAAGGATGAACAGCATCGCCAGGGGATGCAGGTCCCAAGGGCCGATAGTCACGCTCCCCCAGTAGAGATGCGCGCCGAGTCGGTCCTGCCAGGCAGCCCAGGCCAGTACGCCGGTCAGTAGAAAGGTCGTGGGGATCGGTGTGCCTTCAAAGTAGGCGACCTTGTCGCCGCCTTCGGAGAGTTGCTCAGCCGTGACATTATAACGAGCCAGCCGACTGACACCGCAGCAGACGAAATAGATCAACGCGACCCAGTCCCATCCTCCACGCAGACCGGCGGCGAATCCGAGTGCGGCCGGCGCGATGCCGAACGAAATGATATCGGCCAGCGAATCCAGCTCACGCCCCAACATCGAATGTTCATGCCGCCAGCGGGCGACGCGGCCATCGAGCCAATCGAAAGCCAGGGCGGCCGGCGTCATGGCGGTGGCCGCTAAAAAATGTTGCGACGACTCGCTTCCCATGTACAACATCGAGAAGAAGATGGCCGCGACTCCAGAGACGGCATTGCCCAGCGTCAGGATGTCGGCTAGGTGAAATTCGCGAATCATCGAAAAGTGTCTGGGAGGAATGGCGGCCATTGCTGAAAAATCTACGCGGGACCGTGGTGAATGTCCAGGCTGGAATATCCTGGGAGGCTGCCGGGTGGAGGCGGGCGCATCTGCAGTCTGCTTCCGGCAGAGGGCTTGACCGACGCAACGAAGACGCGTACACAAGCAGCCTAATGAGGAGGGACCTATGCCACCCAAAAGGAAAGTGCCACGGAAGTCAGGCCGCAATCGGCCGACTGGGCAGAAACGGAAAGGCGCCGCGACGAAGAGCGGGGAGGCCGGGATCACCCGCCGGTTGCAGGACTTGGTGGAGCGGATCGACGTGGTGTTGCCGGAGGTGGCGGCACGGGTGGCGGCGCTCGAGCATCTGTTGCTGGACCTGAAGCTCTGCACGCCCGGCGACCTGCGCAGCGCGCGGGAGTTCGTGCGTATTCAGGAGGAGTGAGCCGGTTCGGCGCAGCCGGCCGGTCGGACGAAACCGGGCATGCGGCGCCGCTGTGGATCAGACGTTTCGCCGCTCGTCCCCCGCGCTGACCCTGTCCTCGGAAGGAATGTTTCCATGCCCGTGACCGCTCGCAGGAGCACAGCATTTCACCGTGACCGCGACTATCCGCGATACCATGATCGGCATGGTCGACGGATTGACGGTGCCGTTTTGTGCGATATTCTCACGGTGCGTTGGCGATCGGTGGGGTGACTCCGCTGACGTGGTTCGTGTTCGGTCCTGTGAAGAGCAAGTTTGCCGGCTTGCCGTTCTGACGTTGCTGGTTCCAAACCGTGATGGTCGACGTCGTGGCGGTGACGGCGGCCTTCGGCATTGCCAGGCTGCTCGGCTGAAGGAGGAACGCGTTTACTTTCCTTCACCGGGCTCGTTAGACTGACCGGCATGAATATCGATCACCCGTCGTCCGCGATCCCCACTGAGCCGGTTTCAACCGATCCTGTCGATCGCGTGATCGCCTATCACGTACGCACCAAACATCATTTCAATCGTTACGCACGGTCGCTGGGGTACTTGGATTGGGCGAACCAGCCCAATCCATTCCGGCGATTCGACGGGGCGCAGCTCGTTCGTCTGCCGTTGCTGACGCAGGAGGACGCGCCGCAGTCGCCTTCTTACGAGGCTCTGTATCGACAGGGGATGGTTCCCTCACAGCCGCTGACCGTCGCGGCGCTCTCGCGTTTCTTGGAGTTGGCCCTCGGGCTTTCGGCCTGGAAGAAAGCCGGGGAGTCCGAATGGGCGTTGCGGAACAATCCGTCCTCCGGCAATCTCCATCCGACGGAAGGATACGTGCTCCTGCCGCCGGTCGATGGACTGGATCTCACGCCCGGTCTCTATCACTACGCCTCCAAGGAACATGGCCTGGAGTTACGGGCCGACCCTTCTCCCGACCACCTGACAGCGCTGCTGGCGGAGTGTCCGTCCGGCGCCTTTCTGTTTGGTCTCACCTCGGTCCATTGGCGGGAAGCCTGGAAATACGGCGAGCGGGCATTTCGGTACTGCAATCACGACGTCGGTCACGCGATCGGCTCGGCGCGAATTGCGGCAGCCACGCTCGGTTGGAAGATGGCGCTGCTGGACGGGGTGGACCAGAATACCATTGCGATGCTGCTCGGGACCCATCGCCGGGACGACTTCCATGACGTGGAGCCGGAACATCCCGACTGCCTTGCCGTGATCTGGCCGGGTGAAGACGTGAATCGTGTCGCCCCCTCAGGGAATCGTGCGGTTCGGGTTGTGCCGTTGTCTCTGGATGCGGCCGTCGTCGCGGATCTGTCTGTGGGGCCGTGGCATGGGAAGGCCAATGGGCTGAGTGGCGAACATGGCGTGCATTGGGACATCATCGACGAGGCGGCGGAGGCATCCTGGAAGACCAGCCGGGAACGCTCGACCGTTCCCCTTCCACCCGGGTCACATGATTCCTCCGGGACGCGTGACGCGTCACGTCTCACGCACGATGCCGGAGTCATCATCAGGCAACGTCGCAGTGCGGTCGCCTTCGATGCCCGCACGTCGATCTCCTCCGCGACCTTCTTTCACATCTTGCAACGTGTGACGCCCCGGGCCGAGCAGCCGCAATTCCAGCGGCCCATGCCGTGGGATGTGCTGCCGTGGGACCCGGCGATTCATCTCCTGCTGTTCGTGCATCGGGTCGACGGGCTGGCGCCCGGGCTCTATGTCTTGGTGCGCGATCCGAAGCGGCTGCCGTTGCTGCAGCAGTCGATGAATCCTGAATTGGAATGGACTCCGGCGCCCGGCTGCCCGGACGATCTTCCACTGTTCTGGCTCCTGCAGGGCGATGCGCAACGTCTGGCGGCGCAAGTCAGCTGCCACCAGGGTATCGCCGGAGACAGTGCCTTTTCGCTCGGTATGTTGGCGGAGTTTGAGGGCCGCTTGCGGCAGGGCGGGGCCTGGTGGTATCCACGCCTGTTCTGGGAGTCGGGGTTGATCGGTCAGGTGTTGTATCTGGAGGCGGAGGCAGCGGGGGTGCGGGGCACGGGTATCGGCTGCTATTTCGATGATCCGGTGCATGAGGTCGTGGGGATCAAGGATCTCTCCATGCAGTCGCTGTATCACTTTACGATCGGCGGCCCGGTGGACGACCAGCGGTTGATGACGCTGCCGCCCTATCATCATTTGGCTCGTCGTTCGTGACGCGTCGTTCGTCTCGCGTTTCGGGTCAGGCCCGCTGAACGGACGAACGACGAAGTCGAAGTCGAACGAGGACGGGAAAGGGCTGCCGGAGTAGGGACAATGACCAGAGACGCTGTGGAGACGAACGACGAGGGACACGTGGAGCATGTTTAAGATCAAGAAGAAGATTGAGAAGCCGAAGCCGCCGATTTTGTACAA
>CABVRW010000009.1 GCA_902500785.1 uncultured Nitrospira sp. | reverse complement strand
GCCGATCAATGCCATGACTCAATTCATCCAGGACATAGCCAGACAACTTTCCGCCCTGAATTCACTCCAGCTTCCCGAGCAATCATTGTGCGCCGTCCGGCTGCTTCAACTCCGACACCTGACGCGACGGATCGAAACCCTCATCCCAGGCCACTTCGGACATGGCGAACGTACCGCACACTACGCCCTCCTGTTGGGCGAGGCCATCGGGCTTCCTGCTGAACAGCAGGTTGACTTACACTATGCGGCCCTATTGCACGATGTCGGACTCCTCACACTGCCCGACAAGCTGCTCAATGAGGCAGCAGACCACACATTGGACGACTATGCCCTAATCCAATGCCATCCCCGGGAAGGTGCGGCATTCCTCAGCTCCTATCGATTCCTCTACGAGGCCGCACGGCTGATCGCGCATCATCACGAACGATGGGACGGCGCAGGATATCCTTATGGACTTCGCGGGACGTACATTCCCATAGCCGCCAGGATTCTCGCCATCGCGGACGTTTTTGACACCATTGCCACCCGATCGGCTTCATTGCACCAGGCGCTGCGACTCCTCAAGGCATCAGCCGGCTCACAATTCGATCCGATCCTCAGCGCCACGTTTTGCGCCCAGTTTCACGATCAGGATCGACGTCAGGGATCAACATTCGGAAAGGCGACCATCGCCATGCCGAATGCCGGACGAACCACCGAAATGCCGATTCACAAGAGCAGGCCGCTCCAATTTTCATGAGGAACGGTCCGAAGAGGTTCCGAGCCGACGTTAGACACCATCGACGCCACATAGGGAGTTGAAGCATGATGAATAGAGCAACCAACGCATCGATTTCACTTGATCGTCTCCACAGCTTTTCGTCCGAGCTTCGAGCAGAGTCCCCCCAATGGGCCGATCGTCTTGAGCGAGCGACATCGGAACAGGAGCTCCGCGACCTCGTCTGCAGTCTCTTCAACCTGGCTCATGCGCTGCGATCTGAGAGCGAGTCCTCGGTTGAAACAACCACGCTGGCCAGACGCATCACCCGATATATCAGCGAGAATCTCCATCGTGGACTGACCCTCAAAGTGTTAGCGAACTTCCTCGGCTACTCGGAGAAGTACTGCTCGGATCTGTTTTATCGCATTATGGGCGAATCGTTTTCAGCGTACGTGAGACGACACAAGGTCGCGCGCGCCAGCTCACTGCTCACCACAAGCGGCCAGACACTGGCAGAAATCGCAACAGCCGTTGGATTCAGCGATCAATTTGCCTTCAGCCATTTTTTCAAACGCGCCACCGGGCTTTCACCCCGGGAAATTCGAGCCCCCCATGCTCACCGACGACATCGGATGACGGTCCGTACCATGCCGAAGCCGCGATAGGACGGAGCGCACGCCTCGAACACCTGAACTTCGTCGATACCAGCAATAACATGCGCCGACGAGGCTTGAAAGGCCATGGAATACGTCGCATTCGACAGCGATATCTGGGGACTGATAGGAAGGTGAACCGCAACGGGCGACTCACACACTCAGGAAGCAGGACCAGCACGGCATGTGCGCGAGGATGGGGAGACGAGAGGGCATCCGGCCAGAGACGCGTGACAAGACCCTGGAGGCCGGATGCCCATAACCCTGCGGGTTAAGACTTTTCGGAATGCATCTGCTCAGCCAAATAGCGCTCCAAGCTCACTTGCTTAATGGCGCACAGCTGCGTTTCAAACCAATCGATATGCTCTTCCGTATCGACAATCATTTCTTCCAATCGGTGTCGGGTCGTGAAATCACCGACCTTCGTGCAATGAGCGATGCCGGCGCGAAGGACATCTGCATCTTCACGCTCGAAGGCCAAATCGGATTCCAGCAGATCCGAGACTTTCTTGCCGGCAGCAACGGTATCCAAACGGTCCATCGCAGGGGCGCCACCAAGGTACAGAATATGATCAATCAAGCCCGAGGAATGACCGACCTCTTCCTGGGCCAAGTGACTGAAATGTTCGTGGAGTCGATGGTAGCCCCAATGCTTGCACAAGGCCGCGTGCAGAAGGTACTGATGCACCGCCGTGAGCTCGCTGACCAACACCTTATTCAGAATACCGAGGACGCCCTCTTTTGCTTTCATGAGTTCTCCCACGACCACGCCTCTCCGGCGCTCGCTTAACTGTCTTTTTTGATCTGCTCTGCCAGGTAGTTCTCAAGCCCGACTTGTTTGATGGTCTCTACCTGTGTCTCAATCCAATCGATATGCTGATCCACGTCCTTGGCCATGTCTTCCAGTATATGGCGCGTCGTGAAATCTCCCACCTTCGTGCAATGCACGACCCCCTCACTGACCAGAGCGAGCATTTCCTGCTCAGCCTTGAGATCGAGCTTCAACTGTTCAGGAACCGTTTCCCCGACCTGTACCGTATTCATACGCTGAACATTCGGCACTCCTTCCAGGTAAAGGATGTGTCCGATCAGTTCGTCCGCGTCTTTCATCTCATCGATGCTGCGTTCTCTGACTTTGTGGTGCAGTCGTTCGTAGCCCCAATTGTCACACATTTTCGCATGGACGAAATATTGGTTGATGGCGGTGAGATCAGCTGTCAGGACTTTATTCAGTATCTCGATGACCCCTTGTTTCGCTTTCATAGGTTCCTCCCTCCGGCCTTGGAGTACGTTGGTATCCGCCGCCCTGTCGGTCGAAGCCGACGATGACGTGCGATCGGCTTACTCTTTATTCTATACCTTACTTAGAGATTTTCGAATCGCTTGTCAACCAAGGAAGTACGTATTAGTGAGGTGAGTTATCAACATCGCCGAGAACGCTTCTCATTGTTCTCAACAGCGCAGGAGCGCGAGCGCAAAAACCGGGCGGGGCCGCCGGGCTGGAATGAGGGACGTCTGGATCCTAGCAGGCTGCGGCACATCTCGATTTCGTATAACGCACCGCAATCAGCACTCCCGGCATGTTACGAGCAGAATGGCCAGCAGGCTGCGGAAGAAATCCGTCCCCTTGTGCGTCGTTCGTGAGGCATTGCTCATCCCCGGTACAGCCCGGTTGCAATCCCTGCCGAGTACGGTTCATGGGCGTCGAGCATGCCGCTTCGAGCGGTTCTCCGCGGTATGCCAGGAAAGACGATCACTGTGCGGCAGCAAAAAGGAAGGAAGATGCGTCGTAGCTATCCGGCTTCTCTATAACCGCATTCCTCGTTGCGGCATTGCACAGAGCGACCGGCCTGCTTACTGACCTTCTCAATGAGAAACGGAGCCTGGCAGGTAGGACACGGCTTGTTGATCGGACGATCCCACAGCGCATACTCGCATTGCGGGTACCGGCTGCATGAATAAAAGTTCCGACCTTTTTTCGTCCGCTTTTGGACCAGATCGCCTCCACACTCGGGCTGGGGACATTTCACCCCCAAGGCGATTGCTTTGGTCGTCTTGCACTCGGGATAGGCGGAACAGGCCAGGAACTTTCCGAAACGCCCCGATTTCACCACCATGGGGCTCGAACATTTCTCACACTTCTCGTCCGTCGTCTCTTCCAACTTGGGAACGATTTTGATGGTCCCATCAGGCAACTTTTCAAAGTTTTGCGTGTTTTTACAGGGCGGATCTTCTTTATAAGCAGGGCACGCGAGGAACTTCCCATTCCGTCCCCATTTGATTTCCAACATCCGGCCGCATTTTTCACACGGCAGGTTCGTGGGCGGCTCAACGATGTCCTTCGGGCCGGGGATACTTTGAGCCAGCTCCATTTCCTTCACAAACGGGGCGTAAAACTCCCGCACCGCTGAGACCCACGGCTTCGTGCCTTCTTCGACCTCATCGAGCTGCTCTTCCATGTGGGAGGTAAATTCCGTATCCAGCAGATCCGGGAACCCTTTCAACAGAAAGTCGTTCACCGTTGTCCCGGTTTCGGTCGGGAGAAACCGTCCCTCGACCTTCTCGACATACTTCCGATCTTGAATCGTCGAAATGATCGATGCATACGTGGAGGGACGACCGATCCCCTTCTCTTCCAGCTCTCGAATCAGCAACGCTTCGTTATAACGGGGCGGCGGCTGGGTGAAATGCTGCTTGGAGACGAAGCCGGGCAAGGTCTGGCCCTCTTGGTCGACAAGGCGCAACGCTTCCCCTTCGCGGAGTGCGGGAAGCTGGCGGTCTGACTCGTCATCAGACTCCTGCTCATTTTTCGGCTTGTTCGACGGCAATTCTTTGTCGGTTCCCTCCAAATATACAGCCGTATGGCCGGCGAACTTGACCACAGTGCCGGTCGTGCGAAATACATATCGGTCCGAGGTTCCCACGGGGGACGAATCCACACGCGTCACATCCATGATCGCAGGAACCATCTGCGAGGCGATGAAGCGATTCCAGATGAGCTTATAGAGATTGTATTGGTCCTGCTCCAGGTATTGCTTGATAGACTCAGGATCGCGAGCCGCCGAGGTCGGCCGGATGGCTTCATGCGCTTCTTGCGCGGCTTTTTGCGTTTTATAGACGTTGGGTGTGGCCGGCAAATACTCGTTTCCGAAGCGCTCTCGGATTACCACCCTGGCATCTTCCGTCGCTTCCTGGGAGATTCTCGGCGAGTCCGTCCTCATGTAGGTAATCAGACCGGTCTGCCCCTCGGCGCCAATTTCAAGTCCTTCGTACAACTGTTGCGCCAACGTCATCGTCTTCTTCGGACTGAAGTGCAATTTCCGAGCAGCCTCCTGTTGCAGCCGACTCGTGATGAAGGGGGCGACCGGATTCCGTTTCTTTTCCTTGCGCTCGATCGATTGCACGACGAACGGCTTGCCCTGCACGGCATCGAGAATCTCTTGAGCCCGCTCACCCGCGCCGATATCCGCGTCCTGGCCGTTCACGGAGTGCAATTTGGCTTCAAAGGCAGGCGGATTCTCTCCGGCCAACAGCGCCACGATGGACCAGTATTCTTCCGTCCGGAAGGCTTCTCGCTCTTTCTCCCGGTCACAAATCAATCGCACGGCCACGGATTGAACTCGGCCCATGCTGAGACCGCGGCGGACCTTTTTCCACAATAACTGACTGCCCTGATACCCCACGATACGATCGAGGACCCGTCTGGCCTGCTGAGCCTGAACCAGCTTCATATCGATTTCACCCGGCGACTTCAGTGCCCGCTTGATCGCCGATTCCGTGATCTCATTGAACAGCACACGAAAGACTTTGCCGTCTTTCTTCTTCCCCTTGCCGTGTAACTCCTGCGCAATGTGCCAAGCGATTGCCTCGCCCTCGCGGTCAGGGTCCGGTGCCAGGAAGACCGTGTCGACTTCCTGCGCTTTCTTTTTGATGTCTGCGAGGACTTTGGACTTGCCTTTGATGGTGACGTACTGGGGCTCGAAATCGTTTTCGAGATCAACGCCCAGCTTGCTGGTGGGCAAGTCTTTAACGTGGCCGACGGAGGCCATGACGGAGTAGCCACGACCGAGATATTTGGTGATGGTTCGCGCCTTGGTCGGCGACTCAACGATGATCAGCGATTTGGCCATATGGCGCCACGTTCCTCTGTACCTACGACCAGACTACCACACCCACTATAACAAATATCGAGACCCTGTCAGCTCTAATCTCTCAATCCATTCACTATGCGAGGCGCACATACTCATTGCCGGGCAACTGGCGGACATAATTTTTCAATTCCAACGATAACAGGATGGCCGCTACGTGAGCCGCAGGCAATCCGCTACGCCGAATGACATCGTCCACCGATTGCGGGAGGGCGGACAAGGCATCGTACACCAACCTCTCCTCTGTCCCCAATTGCAGCGTCGGCTGGATGCCGGTTCTTGCTCCCCCGCTCATCCGCGCACGAAACGTCGTTTCAAGTTGCGGCAACAATTCATCCAGAATATCTTGTGCCGACTCAACCAATCTGGCGCCTTCCTTGATCAAACTGTTCGGACCACGACTGTTTTCAGCCTGTACTGCACCCGGAACCGCGAAGACTTCCCGTCCCTGCTCGCCGGCCAGTCGCGCAGTGATGAGCGACCCGCTCTCAATGGTCGCCTCCGTCACCACGACGCCCAACGACAGTCCGCTGATGATGCGGTTGCGTCGAGGGAAATGATAGCTGTGCGGCGCCGCCTCCAGCGGAAGCTCAGAGAGTACGGCACCTTGGCGCTCGATCGCTGCCCGCAATTGTCGATGGTCCGCCGGATAGGTACGATCCAGGCCGCAGCCCATCACCGCAAGCGTCCTGCCCTGACCGGCAAGGGCGCCGCGATGTGCAGCCGCGTCCACCCCACGCGCCAAACCACTGACAATCGTAAACCCCATTCTCGCCAACTCGCCCGCCAATTCTTCAGCCAGAATCCGCCCCGCACCGCTGACTTTCCTGGTACCGACGATCGCCACGGCGTGCCGATCGGTCTCCAGCAGCGTACCCTGAACATACAGCAACGGCGGGGGGTCAGGGATCATCCTGAGCGGCGAGGGGTACTGTGTATCGAGATATGTGAGCACCGTCACCGTCCGGTGCGACAATTGATCCAACTCTTTGTCGAGTTGACGGATCGCGTCCTGATCAGGACCGCGTCTGATGGCCTCGATCAGGGGTGGCCGACATCCCATCTCCTCCAACGCCGCCTGCGGCGCGGAGAGCACTGCATCCGGCGTCCCGAATGCTTGTACGAGCTTGAGTAGGATGGCGTCCCCTACGCCGGGGATCGCGCGCAACACCAACCAGGGACGGAGAGATCGATGACTCACTATCGTCTCAGCTCATCACACGTCGTCGGTGCGATGCGAATGGCCGTTGCACCGGAGAAAGTCCGCTTCCAGCGACGTGAGATCCACTCGGCTGAGGCCCGAGTCCGGTGGGTCGCCGCACTACATCACGACCAGATCGAACTGTTCCAAATGCAACCGATCGTCGGGAGTGACCAGGATTTTTGCACTATACCGCCGCTCGAGTTCCTCGACTCCGGGTTGTTCCTGTTCTTGCAAAAGCAGGGCGACGGCAGGATGCGCGCCGACTACTACGCGCTGCTGCTCGATTTCATGGCCGAGCCGCCGCACCTCGCGGAAAATTTCATAGGCCACGGACATCGGAGATTTGGTATATCCACGTCCATCGCAATAGTGACAGGGCTCGGAGAGGGACCGCAGCAGATCCTCTCGTACGCGTTCACGGGAAATTTCGATCAATCCGAGGTCGGACACTCGTGAAATTCTGGTGCGGGCTTTGTCCGACGACATGGCATCCACGAGCGCATGATAGACCTTGTCGCGATTCTTCTCCCGCTCCATGTCGATGAAGTCCACGATGATGATGCCGCCGATCCCCCGCAACTTCACCTGATAGGCGATTTCGCGCGCGGCTTCTAAATTATTGCGCAAGATGGTTTCTTCCTGATCACGCTTACCGACAAATCGGCCGGTATTCACGTCGATCACGGTCATGGCCTCGGTGTGATCGATCACCAAATACCCTCCGGACTTGAGCCACACCTTGCGGCTCATCGCACGGGCAATTTCCTGTTCCACGCCGAGGTAGTCGAACAGACTTTCCTCTTTGTCGTAAAAATGAATGCGCGATGTCTGCTCTGGAGAAAACCGTTGCACAAACCCTTTGATCGCGTTGTACTCCTCACGAGAATCGATCAACAGCCGATCCACCCGCCGACCGAACAGATCGCGCACCACCCGGAAACTCAGACTCAAGTCACTGTGCAACAGACTCGGGGCCGGCTGCTGATCGCGCTTCGTCAACACGTCCTGCCACAAGACATGCAGAAACTCGACATCCGAGCGCAGCTCCTCTTCCTTCACGCCTTCACTGACGGTTCGCACGATGTATCCGAACCCCGGACGGCGGGCTCGCTTCATGATTTCTTTTAGCCGCGCGCGCTCTTCGTCCCGAGGAATGCGTCGAGACACGCCGATATGCTCGACCGTCGGCATGAACACCAAGTACCGTCCTGGTAATGATACGTATGTCGTCACGCGTGATCCCTTGGTTCCGATGGGACCTTTGGAGATCTGCACCATGACTTCCTGTCCCTCGGACAGCAACTCTTCAATAGGTTTTGAGCTTTGGCGCTTGGGCTTGGGAACCTCCGAGTCTTTGTTGTCGTCGTCATCCCCCTCCACCAGGGTATCCCCAGGCTCCACCTCCGTGCAGAGGTCGGACACATGCATGAAGGCCGCCTTCTCCAACCCGATATCGATAAACGCCGCCTGCATGCCCGGCAGCACTTTCGCTACACGGCCTTTGTAAATATTCCCGACAAAATCTTGATCTTTCGCGCGATCGCCATAGAGGTCTGTGACGACCCCATTATCCAGCACCGCCACGCGGGTTTCTTCCCGCGCTATACTGATCGCTATCTCCACACCCATACAAACTCCTTTACACTCAGATCGGGCGGATCGGCAGACGAACGCGGACGCACAGCCCGGGTTCCTTCTCGTCTCGCCGTCGGTCCGGCGCCAATCTGATCACATGGTTATTTCATAATAAGTCGGCCCCTGTCCAGGCATCGCCTAATAGAACAAGGTCAACCGACGTCGCTTGACGTTTAACAACAAGCCTAACGAGGCCATGGTCATGATGGTCGCGCTCCCTCCGTAACTGACCAACGGTAGCGGGATTCCGACAATGGGAAACATGCCCGCGGTCATCCCGATATTCACAACCACACAAAAACACAGCATCGCCACAATACCTGCCGCGAGCAACGCCCCCAACGTGTCCTTCGCACGCGCGGCAATTTCCAATGACACCCATATCAGCGCGATAAAGAGGGCCAACAGCACCAATACCCCCACGAAGCCCCATTCCTCCGCATAGACCGCAAAAACAAAGTCCGTATGTCCTTCGGGCAGGAACTTCAGCTGACTTTGCGTGCCGCCATAGAGACCTTTCCCGGACAACTCACCGGAGCCGATGGCAATCCTGGATTGCAGTGCGTGATACCCCTTCCCGCCTGGGTCATAGTCAGGATCAACAAACGCCATCACCCGTTGTCGCTGATAGTCGTGCAGCGAAGCCCAGACCATTTCCCAGACGAACGGAAACAGCATGACGGAGAGCAACAGAATAATGCCCAGCGCCTTCGAGCGCACGCCGACCATCAACAGCATGGCCGCGTAGACGGCCAGAAAGCTCAACCCGCTCCCAAGATCCGGTTGCTTGAGAATCAACAGCAGACCGGGAAGCACAATCAATCCCGGCAAGACCACTCGGTGCATCCATCCCACGCGGGTTACCCGGGAGTAATAGTTCGCCAGCACCAAGACCAGAACCAGTTTGGCAAATTCAGATGGCTGAAAGGCGAAGGGCCCGATGGGAATCCATCGTTGGGCCCCTCGGCTGGATTTGCCCATGATCAGCACGATCGCCAACATGATCAAAATCACCGCATAGGTCGGATAGGCCAGGCGCGCGATCTTGTGATAGTCGGATAAATACATGACCAGGAACGCAACCGTTCCCAGGAGAATCCAGACCAGCTGCTTGAGGTAAAACGGAAACGCCGTGTCCTGAGAATGCGTCACACTATAGATCGACAGCACCCCGACCGACAGGATGACCGCGATCAACCCCATGAAGCGGAGATCAAAACTATCGAGCCCCCGACTGTCGATTACCCGATCAATCATCACGTCTCGGTCGCGTGTCGGCTGCCGGCGCAGGCGACTTGGTGCGCCCGCTCGCGGGAATTCCACGGAGTACTTGAGGATAGGCTTTTACGTAGGCTTCAATCACGTCTTTCGCCAAGGGGGCCGCCGCCGATCCGCCATGCCCCATGTGCTCCGCCAGGACAGCCACTGCAATGCGCGGCGCCTCGACCGGAGCAAAGGCGACAAACCACGCGTGATCCCGGAACTTCTTCGGAATATCTTTCTCCGGACCGGTACGGAGCGCCGTCGTTTGAGCGGTTCCGGTTTTCCCCCCGATCGTCACCAGGGACGACTTCGCCCGCGTCGCGGTGCCCTTCGTCACCACATCCGCCAACGCCTCCTTGATCAGGGCAATGGTCGCCGGTTTGACCGCCACCTTTCCCCGAATGGTAGGGGGGAATTCGGCGCGTTCTCCTGTTACGCGATTCATCACCGCCTGAACCAATCGCGGCTTGACCGCCACGCCGTCGTTGGCCACCGTACTGATGACGCTGGCCATCTGCAAGGGCGTCACGGTGACATACCCTTGACCGATCGCCGCAGAAATGGTTTCCCCCGGATACCACGGCTGATTGCGAGCTTTCTGCTTCCAGGCCGTGGAAGGGACGATTCCGACACGCTCCGACGGTAATTCGACTCCGGTCTCCTGCCCGAGTCCGAACTGCTTCGCATACTCGGCAATCGTATCAATTCCCATTCGTTGGCCGACGGTATAAAAATAGACGTCGCAGGAGTGAATCAAGGCCTCGTTCATATCCACCGATCCATGTCCTCCTGGTTTCCAATCGCGGAACAGCCGATTCCCGAATTGGTAGCCGCCGTTGCACCGAACCATGGTCGAGGGAGTCACTGTGTTGGATTCGAGGGCCGCCGCCGCCATGACGACTTTGAACGTCGAGCCGGGCGGATATTGCCCCTGAGTGGCTCGATTGTTTAGGGGGCGGCGCTCATTCTGAACGATTTCCACCCACTGCTTGTTCGACAATTCTTTTGACAACATGTTCGGATCGAACCCCGGACGGCTCGCCATCGCGAGGACATCCCCGGTGGTGGGATCCAGCGCCACAATGGCGCCCGATTCATCGCCCAGAAGATCTTCGGCAATTTTCTGAAGATGAGCATCGATCGTGAGATAGAGATCGTCACCTGCCTCCGGCTTATCCGACACCACAGCGCGCTTTTCGTGACCCAGCGCATCGACCTCGACGCTCTTCTGTCCGGCACGCCCGCGCACCTGCCGGTCGAACCACTTTTCGACTCCATACTGTCCGACAATGCTGCCTTGATGGAGATCGGCAAAATCGGCCTTCTCAAGCTGATCCGCCGACACTTCTCCCACATACCCCAATAAATGTGCCGCGACCACGCCGCCTGGATAGTTCCGTTGGGACTCCACCTGGATCATCACACCAGGCAAGTCCAATCGGTGAGACTCAATCAACGTCGCCTCGCGCAGCGTCAGTCGATCTTTCACCTTGCGGGGCTGCAGCTTGCCGCCCTTGCCGGTCGACAACTTCTTCTGAATCAGGTCCGGGTCGAGATTGAGCAGCGAGGCCAGTTGCGCGACCAATCCCTGACGATCCTTTACATCCTCCAACGTGACATACAGGGCAAAACTCGGCACATTGTTCGCCAGCAATACTCCATTCCGATCGAAAATGAGCCCGCGAGCCGGCTCCAACACCACCGAGCGTGTCCGGTTGTTTTCAGACAGGTCGCGATAATAGGGGCCTTCCCGAATCTGGAGATGCCACAAGCGCAACGCCAGCAACCCGACGACCAGCAGAAGCCCCACACGCAGGATGACCAGCCGCCGTTGAAGGTCGAGAAGATCCGAATCGTGAAACCCTATCGCAGCCATGTTTGTCAGCCCTTTGCCGATCGGCGCCGAGACACTCGCATGCGGTTACAGCGCCCCCTCGGTCACCATTCGATCATCGGACCAGCGCTGTCGAAACAACAGATACAACCCTGCTCCGACCATGGCGTCGAACCCGGCCTGCACCAGCACCGTCGAGCGCACCCCCATCCAGACCTCATCGATGCCCGCTGGATTCATGGAGTAGAGAAACACGACGCTGGACAGACAGGAAATAATCGCCAACCCTGCAGTCAACACGGCCGGCGTCATATGGGCCATATGACGTCCCGCCAGCCCGGCTAGAAACCCGCCTCCGCCCTTGGTGATCACGTTGATCCACAGATCTCCAGCGGACAGCATATCTTGGAAGCACCCCAGGAGGAGCCCGAGAATCAATCCGTCAAGCTCTCCGCCCAGAAATCCGACCAGACAAGCCGCCACCAGACCGAGATCAGGACGCACCCCGAAAAGACTGACGTAGTGCAGCAACGTCGTTTGAAAGGGGACGACTATGAGCGCTAATAGAAGGTATATGAGAAACTTCATGGCTTCTTGCGATCTCCGTGGATCTCCTGCAGCAGTTTTTGCGCCGCGTCGGCATCCTCATACGGGGCCGTAATAATGAGGACTTCGTCCAACTTTGACAGATCCACTTCCGGCTCGATTTCCGCCGACTGAAACAAATCGCCCTCCGATTTTTCGACCTGCGTCAGCCCCCCGATCGCGAGACCGCGCGGGAAGGCCCCGGTCAGCCCCGAGGTGACGACTCGGTCCCCGGCCTGCACCGACGACAGCAGAGGGATATACTTGAGCCGCGCCCGCCCGTGGCTGGTGCCTTCAACGATACCCTCATCACGAGTCCGCTGCACCACGCCCGCGATTGCGTTGTTGGGATCAGTGACCAATAAGACGACCGACGACGTGGAATTGGTTTTCACGATTCGTCCGACGACACCCGCGGGAGTCACCACCCCCATTTCAGCCCGTACCCCGTCGTTCTCGCCTTTATTGAGAAGCATCCCACGATACCAATTCGTCGCGTCTCTTCCGATCACCTGAGCCGCCAGAGTTTGAGACGGCGATTGCTGCGTAAACTTCAGCAGCGCCTCGTACCGCTGCGTGGCCGTCACAGATTCCCGCAATTGATTGTTTTGGCCTTTGAGGAACTCTATATCGCGACGGAGTTGGCGGTTCTCCTCGTGGACACTCTGCAGGGCGAGATATCCGTTCCAGGTTTCTGAAATGCCCTGATCAATGGAGGAAAACGCGGCGAGGGGAACACTGAGGATTTGGCCAAGCGGTCCACCCACGTACTGTAGCAACCTCTGGCTTTGACTAGGAAGAAGGAAGAGGGCGACGAGCAAGCAGGCGAGCAGCACTATGGCAAGACGCCGGGTGCCGTATGTTGAGCGCGATATAGCCATCCACACTCGGGATGGAGGTCATCGAGAGGTGCTGCACTGCGACATGACCGACACCTTGCGAAGAAGGTCCAACTCGTCAAGAATCTTCCCCACGCCCAAGACCACGGAGGTCAACGGGTCATCCACCGTGATGATCGGAAGGTTCGTTTCTTCACGGAATCGAGTGTCCATTCCCTTGAGCAAGGAGCCGCCGCCAGTCAGCACGATACCACGATCGATGATGTCTCCGGCCAATTCAGGCGGTGTGTTTTCAAGCGCCACCTTGATGGCATTCACGATGGTTCCAATGGGTTCCTGCAACGCCTCTCTGACTTCAGCATCATCCACCACCAACGTGCGGGGGATGCCGGAGATCAGATCGCGTCCTTTGATCATCATGGTCTTGCGTTCCTCAAACGGGTATGCCGAGCCGATCTCGAACTTGATACGTTCGGCCATATGCTCCCCGATGAGGAGATTATACTTCTTCTTGATGTAATTCATGATGGCGTCGTCCATGCGGTCGCCGGCCACTTTGACCGACTCGCTATACACGATACCGCCGAGCGAAATGACCGCGATGTCTGTCGTGCCGCCGCCGATATCCACCACCATGTTCCCGGAGGGTTCGGTAATCGGCAATCCTGCACCGATTGCCGCCGCGACCGGCTCTTCGATCAAATAGACTTCTCGGGCTCCTGCCAGCTCAGCCGAATCACGGACCGCCCGTTGCTCCACCTGCGTGATCCGCGACGGTACACCGATGATGATGCGTGGACGCACAAACGCCGTTCGGTTATGCGCCTTCTGAATGAAATGACTCAACATCGCCTCGGCTTTCTCGAAATCGGCGATGACGCCTTCCTTCATCGGACGTACCGCGAGAATATTGCCCGGGGTGCGTCCCAACATGCGCTTCGCGTCGGCGCCGACCGCCATCACGCGTTCGGTCTTTTTTTCCACGGCGACCACGGAAGGCTCATTTAAGACGATCCCCTTCCCCTGGACATACACGAGAGTTGTCGCCGTCCCCAAATCGATCGCCAAATCGTTGGAGAACCACCCGAACATGTCACTCATGAAGCCCACGAGAACTCTCCCTTCACACGATTCCTGCGATCAATCATGCCCGGCCACTCAATCCGACACATCCAGCTGTCCACTCTCCAGCACCTGGGTTTTGGCGATCTCATCGCCTAACCGCCGACCCTGCTCATTCCCGATCACCAACAACCCTTCCAGGGAGAGCACGGCGCCCCATCCGATCCATCCGACATACGGTATTTCAAACGCCAACTGGGCAAGGCCACAAGGCAGATTACGGATGATCGACTCTCGAAAACCCGCCGGATCCTTGGTACGAAGCACGATGGTCTGAAGCCCGATGAGCCGCTTTCCGACACTTCGTCCGCCGCCGAACCCGTCGGCCAACAAAATATATGCGAGTCCGGCCAGGATACCGATCGGGGGGACCAGCTTACTCACCGCCGCGACGATCAGAAGGTCGATCGTTTTGGCGATGAAGCGATTCAGCACCTGAGCTTTGGGATAGACGCCCAGCTCGAGCGGGTCGTACCCGATTGCCTCCTCCACCACCGGAGATCTCCCCAATTCTTCGACACTATAGCAAATCTCTTGGACCTGCACAAACAAAGTCGCAATCTTCCGCACACGCGATCCGTGCATGTCCGCCGCTTGCCTTTGAGGTCGCCGACTGAGTAGAATCCGCGAAACTTTGCCCACAAGAGGCGCTTTCGATGATCAAACTGTTACGCGAAGCTGCTCACGACTATCCATGGTTCCTCAAATCCATCATGGGGGTGCTTGCCCTCGCGTTCATCATTACGATGGGCTGGTGGGGGTTCGGCCAGGAAGGCGGGAGCATCGTCGCCTCCGTCGGGGACCAGGTCGTTCCCCTGGATGAGTTTCGACGCGCCTATGAAAATACGTATCGCTTCTACAAAGATAAGGGACAGAACGACATCAAGGATGAGTTCCTGAAGCAGTTTGTGCTGGAGCAACTCATCGACAACCGGATGTGGCTGCATGTGGCGAAAGAGATGGGGCTCACGGTCTCCGACGAAGATTTGCGCAAGGCGATCATGCAGCGAACCGAGTTTCAAAAGAACGGCAGCTTCGACCCCGACGCCTACCGCCGGTTGCTGGCGGCGAATCGTTTGACGCCCGCGTCGTTCGAAGCCATGGAAACCAAGGATATTCTCACCAACAAGGCGCGACTCATCATCATGGATGCCGTCGCTCTCACGCCGTCTGAATACTCAGAGGCGCAGACCCTCGTCTCACGCGAAGGCGAAGCCGATCCGGCCAAGGCCGCTGCGGCCAAGGAGCGAATCTTTCAGACCCTCCTCTTCCAGAAGCAGCAACGGGCGTTGATGGCCTACAGTGAATCGATGAAAAGCAAGGTGCCTGTGAAGATTCACAAAGAACTCATGTAGCGGCCGCCCATCCCGACCCGATCAGCATCGCATCCCCATAGCTATAGAACCGATATCGTTGCGCCACCGCTTCTTCATAAGCGGAACGGAGCGGTGCCACCCCCACAAACGCAGACACCAGCATCAACAGCGTCGTCCGAGGCAAGTGGAAATTTGTCACCAGCGCATCGATGACCTGGAACTCAAATCCAGGCGTAATGAACAACTCGGCTCGGCCTTCGAACGGCTCGATTCCTCGACCGCCACGCGCAGACGCTTCCAACGCGCGCACCACCGTTGTGCCGACTGCCACCACGCGATGTCCCCGCTCCCGCACGCGACGAATCTGCTCCACCGTCTCGGCCGACACCTCGACTCGTTCAGCCAACATACGGTGATCTTCGATTCGTTCGCTCTTCACGCTCCGAAATGTGCCGGGGCCGACGTGCAACGTCACCTGCGCCAATTCAATCCCCTTCTCCGTCAAGGCCTGCACCAACTCACGCGTAAAATGTAGTCCGGCGGTGGGGGCCGCGATGGCCCCTTCATGCTGGGCGAACATCGTCTGGTACCATTGCTGATCGTCCCGCAACGGCACCCGTTTAATATACGGAGGCAGCGGCATCGTGCCGGCGGCCTGCATGAGATCGTAGACACTCGCAACGCCCGAGACCCGTACCGTGGTTCGGACTGGGCTGCGCTCTATAATGTCGCCGGTCCCGCCGCCCGGGAACTCGATGGTGGCGCCGGGCCGGAAGCGTCCCTTGATGAGGACTTCCCACACACCCTGTCCGAGATCCTGCACAAACAGCAGATCGATCAGTTTTCCCGTGGAACGAACCTGCGCAGGGACACGTGCCGGCATGACCTTGGTGTTATTCACCACCACGAGATCGCCCGGCTGGAGCAGCGACGGAAGGTCCGCCACAAGCCGGTGTGTCCGCGCTCCACTCGCGCGTTCCAGTACCAGCAAGCGCGCCTGATCGCGGGGGATGACCGGATGTTCGGCCACAAGAGATGGGTCAAATGGGAAATCAAACTCGCTGAGCAACATCAGGGGGTCGGAATCACCGGCGTCATCAACCGCGAGCGGGCCGCGTTATGCAACTCGGTTCCAGGATAATAGTATTGCAGAATGCTGCTGTACGAATAGCCGAGCTCGGCCAATTCTTTCGCGCCCCATTGGCAGAGACCCACGGCATGACCTGCACCGTAGCCGGTAAACACGACCTCGGCACCGATCGATTCGACCTCAAACTGGGTACTGGGAATCACGGTATACCCCACGGCCTTACGAAGGTCCTCACCTCTCAACACCGTCTCACCGCCGGAATGCAAAATCCGTAGGCGCGAAACCCGTCCGGCACGGCTATAGGTAATCGGGGTGATCGTGGCGATAGTCCCGACGGAAAATCCCTGGACCCGCAAATTCTGCTCCATCTGCTCGATCTTCACACTGGCTCGCCATTGATAGTAGGGGGACTCCAGATCAAAGGGACATTCGACTCCCTTGAGATAGGGAAGATCCTTGTTCGCCCACACATTCACGGCATCTTCAGTCGGTCCAGCCGCAGTGGACGAAAACGCGGCATAAATGGGGGCCTGCAGATGCGTCACCACAATACCTCGGGTCGATTCCACGGCTTCTTCCACTCGACGATCGACACCCGAGCGGCCCCGATACACTTGATCCTGAATCGTAGCCACCACGTCGTATTCTCTCGCCGCGCTCAGCATTTTGTTATACAGCGCATACGTCCGTGCCGCCACCGCCTGCACCTTGAGCATTTCCGGGTGCCAGGCTGAACTGACCTCGGACGGCACCACACCCTTCACATATTCCTCCAAATCAACCTGATTGACGACCGAGAGTGCGCGCCCTTTACGCGACACTCGCACGGTCCCGCTGACCGACAGGGGAGCCCCTGCGCTCAGCCCACCTTCTTTCCCAATCAACAAGGAGAGGTGGTTCCGGAGAGGGCGAATCAGGACCTGTCCACTCATCAGGCGTCGACCATCGACCTGCAATCCGTCTCCTCGCGCGGCGAGATGAATCGGCGCCTGCAAAATCTTCATGGCGCCCGTTTCGGCCACGAGCGCGAGCGCTCCATCCGAACGGACTTCCACCAGTGACGCCTCTTGAGCCAACAGCACACGAATGGATTCAGCGGAGACGGCTGGAACACAGATAAGGGAGACGAGCAGCAGGCCCCCGGCGGTGGCTAGGCTAGAGAAGATATGTCGAGTCAGCGGCGAAAGAGCCATGAGAGGAAGTAGAACACTAGGCTCAGCAGGATGCTGAACAGCAGACTGGTCGCGATCGGAATATACAGACTGAACCGCTCTCGTGTGATCGAGAGATCGCCCGGCAATTTACCGATCCAACCGAACGCAGAACCGATACCAGGCCATTTTTCCGCAAGCGTGAGAAGGACCCCGACGGCAACCAGTACCAACCCGAGGACAATCAACGCCCGACCCACACCGCTCCAGGCTATCATCTTTCATTGTATCAGACATTCGGCAATTTGAACGGCATTGAGCGCCGCGCCTTTTCGGAGATTGTCGCTCACGACCCAGAGATTCAACCCATTGGTGATCGACTCGTCCACACGAACCCGCCCGACATAGACGTCATCCTTGCCGGATACGTCGAACGGCATCGGGTACAGCTTTTTGAGCGGATCGTCATACACAATCACGCCGGGCATCTCGGACAGCGCGGCACGCGCATCGTTCGCCAGCAACGGCCGTTCGAGCTCGACATTGATTGCCTCGGAGTGACAGCGCAGCACCGGCACACGCACGGTAGTCGCCGTCACCCGCAACGACGGCATCTCCAGAATCTTTCTCGTTTCCTGAACGATCTTGACCTCTTCTGAACAATCACCGCCGTCCCCGAACGATCCGACCTGCGGCAAGAGGTTGAACGCAATTTGATAGGGGTACACCTGCACCTTCACATCTTGAAAAGAGATCAAGGCCTTCGTCTGATCGACCAATTCATCCATCGCTGCCGCCCCGGTCCCGGATACCGATTGAAAGGTGGTGACCACCACACGCTTGATACCCGCGGCATCACGCAACGGCTTGAGCGCCATGACCAATGGAGTCGTCGTACAATTCGGGATGGCCACAATACCGCGCGTCATGGACCGCAGCGCGGCGGCATTGACCTCCGGCACCACCAGCGGCACATTGGGATCCATACGAAAGACCGCACTGTCGTCGATGACGACGACGCCGGCCGCGCCCAATCGTGCCCCGTAGTCCCGGCTGATGGCATCGGTTGCCGACACAAACGCGATGTCGACCCCGACAAAGGAGGACGACTCCGTCAGTTCCTCCACCTTGTACTCCTTGCCTTGGCACGACAATACTTCGCCGGCCGACCGCTTGGACGAAAATAAACGCAACGTCTCAAGTGGAAAGTTGCGTTCCTCGAGGATCTCGAGACTCTCTTTTCCCACGGCCCCGGTCGCGCCGAGCACCGCCACCGTATAGGCCTGTTTCTTCTTCAACATGATGCTGTCCTCACGCCGTCGCGGTCAGAACCCTGATGCGGTGATTGAACGTATCCGCCACATAGACGGTCCCGGCTGCATCGACCGCTACACCGAATGGATAACTGAGACTGCCTGCCAAGGCATCGCCGCCATCTCCGCCGAACTGCGCAACACCGGTACCCGAGAGGCGCCTGATGGTCTTCGTGTGTCCATCCCATACTCGAATCAAATGGCTGTCTGAGTCCGTCATATAGATGGACCCCTCGTGGCCGACGGCAATGCCTGCCGGCCTGGAGAGGCTCGACGATCGAGGCTCATCCGGCCCCTGGTACCGGTAGGGTCCGCCGTCTCCCGTCACAGTGGCAATCTGTCCCGTAGTCGGATCCACCGATCGTATCCGGCTATTAAAAGTGTCCGCCACGTACAACAGACCGTCTCCACCTACGGCCACGCCGCTGGGTCCGGACAGACTCGCCTGGACCGCCGGCACCTGGTCGCCGCTATACGCGGCTGTTCCATCTCCGGCGATCGTCGTGATGACGCCGGTGGCCAGATCCACTCGACGCACGCGATTATTACTTTGGTCCGCGATGTACAACGCGTCGTCGCAGACAGCCAGCCCGGTCGGTTCATTGATCGCAGCCTGGACCGCCGGCCCGCCGTCGCCGGAATACCGGGCCTGGCCTGTGCCGGCCACGTTGGTGATGAGGCCTGTGGCCGTATCAACCTTCCTCACCCGGTGGTTCATCGTATCGGCAATATAGAGATTACCTGCGCGGTCGACGGCCACCGCACTGGGAAAGTTGAGCCGCGCGCGACGGGCAGGGCCGCCATCCCCCGACTCATGCTCGACCGCGAGACGCCCTCCGGTCACATACCGGACCGTGCCACTCAGATCGGTCACTTGCGTGTAAGCCTTGGTGCTGTCACCGGAGACGTCGGCGAAAGGATCCTCGTCTTCCTCGGTCTGCGCGGCCACAGGTGGTTCTGGCTCCACCGGTCCGGTCGGCCCAGCGGAGCAGATCCCGGCCACCGTCGTGATCACCCCCGTTGCTCGGTCGACGCGGCGCACGACATGGTTTTCAGAATCGGCGATGTAGAGGTTCCCCTCCTGGTCGACACACAGGCCTTTGGGTTCGTTCAGTGAGGCTGCTCCGGCAGGCCCACCGTCCCCGGCATACCCTGGTTCACCGTTGCCAGCCAGGGTCTCAATGATTCCGGATTGCGTTGCGCGTGTCGTCATGGCTTACGCGGCGAGATTGCGCACAATGGCATCACCCATCTCGGTGGTGCCGACCAGCCGCATACCCTCGGCATGAATATCCTTGGTGCGGAACCCGAGTTCGAGAGTTTTGACGATGGCCCCCTCAATCGCCGCAGCTTCCTTATCCAACTGAAAGGCATAGGACAACATCATCGCAGCAGAGGCAATGGTCGCGATCGGATTGGCGATGTTTTTCCCGGCAATATCCGGCGCGCTGCCATGGATCGGCTCGAATAACCCCACCTTGGCTCCGATACTGGCGGACGGCAACATACCAATCGACCCAGTGAGCATCGCCGCCTCGTCGCTGAGAATATCGCCGAAGATGTTGTTACACAGCAACACATCGAACTGCCGCGGATTGCGGACCAACTGCATGGCGCAATTGTCGACGTAGATGTGACTCAAGGCCACGTCGGCATAGCCTTTCTGCACTTCCGTCACCACCCGTCGCCACAACTCCGACGATTCCAGCACATTGGCCTTGTCCACCGACATGACCTTTTTGCGCCGTTTGCGGGCCGCGTCAAAGGCCACGACGGCGATGCGACGAATTTCATCAGTCGTATAGACTTCCGTATTGAAGCCGCGTTCTCCGCCGCCTGGCAATGGTTCGATGCCCTTCGGCTTACCGAAATAAATTCCTCCGGTGAGTTCGCGGATCACGAGCATATCGATGCCCTCGATCACGTCCCGTCGCAACGTCGAGGCGTCGGCGAGCATGGGATAGAGCTTCGCAGGACGCAAGTTGGCATAGAGCCCGAGTTGCTCTCTCAACCCCAGCAACGCCCGCTCCGGTCGAAGACTGTATTCCAATCCCTCCCATTTCGGGCCACCGACAGCGCCGAGCAACACGGCGTCGCTTTGCTTCGCAATGGTGAGCGTCTCCGCAGGGAGCGGCACGCCGACTTTATCGATGGCATGGCCGCCGACATCGCCGGCGATAAACTCAAACGTATGGCCATATCGCTCCGCGACCACCTTCAACACCTTGACCGCTTCCGGGACGATTTCGCGGCCGACTCCATCCCCGGCCAACACTGCGATTCTCGCGTTCACGTGTTCATCTCCTCTCGACTATTCAACGACGGCCTCATCCTCCGCGGTCCAGGCAGGATCGACCAAGCAGAGAAATTCAATCGGCTCCGTTCCGGCATTCAGCAACGATTGCTTCGCCCCCGGCGGCACATAGATCACGGAGCCGGCCTCAACCGCGACCGACTCTTCTTCCACCTTCATCACCCCACGACCGGCAATAAAGTAGTACACCTCGGACGATTGTAAGCGGTGCCAGAGGGACTGTTTGCCGGGATCAAGCAACCCATGCGCCAGGCTATACCCTAATTTGAGCGATGCCTTCGCAGGATGCAGGAGTTCCCGCAGCCTGGTGTGGTCACCCGCTAAAAATTCCGGGCACCGTTGAAGATGCGTGCCTACCATCGTGCACCGCGATTCATGACCGGGACCACGACAGACGCCGCCCCGTTCGGGCCGATGCGCCTGCAACGACTAAGACGGAGGAATCTACCCTGCAGGTTGGGATCAAATCAAGCTGACCTTCTGAATCCCTTCGGCTTGTTTGGCGGCGAAATAGGCCAACTTATTGAGCGCGTTCAGATAGGCTCGTGCCGCCGCGGTAATGATGTCCGTATCGGCGCCATGGCCGGAAACCGTTCGACCATCCTCTTCAAGCCGCACCGATACTTCTCCTTGCGCATCCGTCCCGCCGGTAATGGCATTGACCCCGAACATCAGCAACGTGCTCTTCGTCTGGGTCATCACGGCGATCGTCCGGTAAACCGCATCCACCGGGCCGTCGCCCGTTCCACTGTGGGACACCACCTTCCCGTCGATTTCCAATTCCACCGTCGCCTTCGGGGTCTTATTCGTTCCACTTTCAACCTGAAACGACTTCAATACGACCTGTTCAGACATCTTGGCGACCTCTTCCGACACAATGACTTCGAGGTCTTCCTCATAAATCTCTTTCTTTTGATCCGCCAACCGCTTGAACCGTTCAAACGCGTGATTGACCTCTTCTTCCGTAAGCTTATAGCCCAACTCCTCCAGTCGTTGCCGAAACGCATGGCGCCCGGATAACTTACCCATCACCAATTTGACCTGCTCAAGACCGACGGATTCCGGCCGCATGATCTCATAGGTCGTCTTATCTTTGAGCAACCCATCCTGGTGAATGCCTGAGGTGTGGGCGAACGCATTGGCGCCGACGATAGCCTTATTCGGCTGGATGACCATACCCGTAATCTTGCTCACCAGGCGGCTGGTTTTCGAAATTTCCTCCGTGATCACCTTGGTGTCGGCCTCGTACCAGCCGCTGCGTGTCCGGAGACCCATGACGATCTCCTCCAGCGAGGTGTTGCCGGCCCGCTCGCCGATACCGTTGATGGTGCACTCGACCTGCCCGGCTCCAGCCACCACTGCGGCCAGACTGTTGGCGACGGCCAGACCCAAATCGTTGTGGCAATGGACGGAAATGACGGCTTGCCCGCTATTGGGTACGCTGTCTTTAATCCGTTTAATCAGGCCACCGAATTCCTGCGGAACGGCGTACCCCACCGTGTCAGGAATATTGATCGTTCCCGCCCCGGCCGCAATCACTGCCTCAATGACCTCACAAAGGTAGGCTGGGTCGGACCGGCTGGCGTCCATCGGAGAAAACTCGACGTCATCGACATAGGTGCGAGCCAGCTGCACCATCTCCACCGCTCGCTTCTTAGCCTCCTCACGAGTCATCCGGAACTGGTGCTTGAGATGGATGTCCGAGGTTGAGAGAAACGTATGGATGCGGACCTTTGGCGCGCCATTCAGGGCTTCTGACGCCCTCGTGATGTCTTCCGGTCTGGCACGCGCAAGGCTGCACACCACCGGACCTTCGACTTCCAGGGCGATCCGACGCACCGCCTCAAAATCCCCCGGCGAACTATACGCAAAGCCGGCTTCAATGATATCCACGCCGAGGCGCGCCAGCTGTTTGGCGATCATGAGTTTCTCTTCGACGTTCATGCTCGCCCCAGGCGATTGCTCTCCGTCCCGCAACGTCGTGTCGAATATTCTGATCATCCTGGTCATGGCTCACCTCCTCCGTCCTACAGATTGCTCACACAGGTTCCCCAACACGGCCGCGGGCAGAGAACACACCGGAGGCGTACCCGCTGAGGTACGTTGGGGATGTTTTCGAGCCGAGCACAAAGTTGGAAGTCCGGTTCAGCAATCCGCCAATAGAAAAGCCTCCGCCCCGGGACAGGGACGAAGGCCTTGCGAGCTTCGTGGTACCACCCTGATTCAGCGAGGGATGAAGAACCACCTTCATCCGAGCGCCCTTCATTCGATCCGTGACGAGGATCACTCGGACTCATTACCACCCAGGGGGGCTTCACGAATCCAGCTCAGAGGCGAGTTCGGCAGGTCACCGGCTGGTTTGCACCATCCACCAGCTCTCTCGGTTCGGTCAACGCTCCCTACTACTCCTCGTCATCGCTGTTGTTAGTCTATGGAGTCTAGTGCCGGCACATCTGTTTTTGCCACCGGTTTACCCGCGCCCTTGGCCATTATTGTCCACACGCGCGCAGCGGGGCCGGACACGGCGTACCCGGTGAACGCCACAAACAGCATCGCCTGCGGCCAGGCGACAATCAACATCAAGGCCAAAATCCCCCAGACCAGATAGGTAAAATGATCGCCCCGCCGAAACTTCATGTCCTTGAAGCTTCGATATTTGATGGTACTCACCATGAGGAACGCGAGCGTCAACGTGATCACCAGAATTAACAGCGGCTTCACTTCCGAACCCATCTGGGTAATGTGCAGATCGAAAATCACCAACGACGCAATAACACCCGCCGCTGCAGGAATGGCCAACCCGGTGAAATATTTACTATCGGATGTGCTCACCGTCGCATTGAACCGAGCCAACCGAACGGCGCCCATGGCGACATACGCAAACATGACCGCCACCCCAAACATCCCCTGTCCGCTCAACGCATACGAATAAATCAGCACACCCGGCGCGACCCCGAACGACACCACATCGGAGAGAGAGTCATACTCGATGCCGAACTGGCCGGTGCTGTTCGTCAACCGAGCCAACTTCCCGTCCAACATATCGAATATCATTCCGACCAGGATAACGATGGCTGCGATCAGATGCTGACCATTGAACACGGACAGGATCGCGAAGACTCCGCAGAATAAATTTCCCGTCGTGCAGAGGTTGGGGATCAGGTACATCGCCTGTCGCTTTCGATGGCCTTTCGCAAATGAGGTCCGCATACCCGGTGATTTCATCGAAGTTCTCCCACGATGGTTTCTCCCCCTTTGACGCGGTCGCCCAGTGCGACACACACCTTGGAGCCAAGCGGAAGGAAGGTATCCATCCGCGATCCGAACCGTATCAGGCCAAACCGTTCTCCCCTCCGCACCCGCTCCCCCTGCTCGACCCAGCACACGATCCGACGTGCAATCAACCCCGCGACTTGCACACAGAGCACTTTCGCCCCCGACTCCGTCTTCAACATCACCGCGTTTTGTTCGTTCCGAAGTGTCGCCTCAGGCCTGCTCGCCACGAGAAACTGGCCGGGTTGGTAATTCACCCCTTCGACCGTCCCCTCGCAAGGCATCCGATTCACATGCACGTCAAACACGTTGAGGAACACCGTGATCCGGATACTCTTTTCCTTCAGGTAGCGCGGCTCAAACTCTTCCTCGATCGCGATGACTTTGCCGTCCCCCGACGACACCACCACGTTCGGCTGTTGCGGAATCGTTCGGCTGGGATTCCTAAAGAACCAAGCGGTAAAGATCGTAAATCCCAGGACAATCCCGGCAGGAACGGTCCAGCCAGCCAAGCCCAAGAGCGCCGTCGTGCCCACAAGCCCACCGACAAACGGCCATCCCTCTTTTGCGATCGGTATCCCGACGGCTCGATCAGCCATACACCTCCAGGTCCCCTTCTCATGCTATCACGAAGCGCCCGGTTCCAGGATTAGTTTTTATTCTTATCGACGAGCTGATCTTTCTTCAGCCAGGGCATCATGGAGCGAAGTCGGGCACCGACTTCCTCAATCGGATGGCCCTCGCCTTTTTTCAGCAGTGCGTTGTAGACCGGCCGGTTTGCTTGGTTCTCCAGCACCCACTCCTTCGCAAACTCACCGCGCTGAATCTCCTCGAGAATTTTCTTCATTTCTTGTTTGGTCTGATCAGTCACCACACGAGGGCCGCGAGTAATGTCGCCAAACTTCGCCGTGGTGCTGATCGAATAGCGCATGTTGGCGATGCCGCCTTGATAAATCAGGTCCACAATCAATTTCACTTCATGTAAACACTCGAAATAGGCCATTTCAGGGGAATACCCTGCCTCGACCAGCGTCTCGAATCCGGCCTGAATCAGTGAGGTCAACCCTCCGCATAACACCGCTTGCTCACCGAATAAATCCGTTTCCGTTTCTTCTCTGAAGTTCGTCTCGATGATGCCGGCTCTCCCGCCGCCGATCGCGCTGGCATAGGCCAACCCCACCTGTCGGGTATTCCCGCTGGGATCCTGGTGAAGCGCCAGCAAACAGGGCACGCCGCTCCCCTTCGTATATTCCGACCGCACCAAGTGGCCGGGACCTTTGGGCGCCACCATAAATACATTGATGTTGGCCGGCGGCACGATCTGCCCGAAATGGATATTGAATCCATGACCGAACGCCAAATAGGAACCGGGTTTCAAATTGGGCGCAATGTCTTGCCGGTAAATGGCTGCCTGCGCCTCGTCCGGAGCGAGGATCATAATGACGTCGGACGCTTTCACGGCATCAGCCACCGGCATGACTTTAAGACCGCTTGCTTCCGCCTTCTTCCAGGAACTACCCTCGCGCAACCCCACCACGACATCGGCGCCGCTTTCTTTGAGATTGAGCGAATGGGCATGGCCCTGACTCCCATAGCCGATCACGGCCACTTTCTTTCCACGAATGAGCTGTAAATCGGCATCCTTATCGTAATAGATCTTCATACATCACTCCTGAAGGTTCATAAGACACATGGGTGGAAACAACAGCTGCACACAGAGGGGAGCGGGCTATTCCCGAGCGATCTTCTTGGGTTGGCTGAGGGCCGGTCTGATCGCTTCACGCGCAATCGCCACTCGCCCCGTCCGAATCAGTTCCTTGATGCCGAGCGGCTGGAGCAAATTGATGATCGCCTCAATCTTTTTGGGATCACCCGTGACTTCAATGGTATAGGTCGAGGGTGTCGAATCGATGACATTGGCCCTGAAGATGTCTGCGATCCTGAGCGCCTCGGCCCGGTCTTCGGCCTTAGTATGGACCTTAATCAACGCCGTCTCCCGTGACACGAATTCACTCTCATTGAGGTCTACGACCTTAATGACGTCGATCAATTTATTCAGTTGCTTGACGATTTGCTCCACGATGCGTTCATCACCCGACGTGACGATAGTCATCTGTGACATTGACGGATCGAGGGTGGGGGCCACCGACAAACTTTCGATATTGAAGCCGCGACCGCTGAACAGTCCGGCGACGCGCGATAACACGCCGAACTTATTTTCTACGGTCACCGAAATGATATGTTCCATCAGAACGCTCTCAGCTGATAGCTGTCCGCGACAGCGTGATTAGGCTGTTAAGATCGTGTCCTTATCTTCGTCGGAGCCGGTACTGGGCGCACCGGCCATTCGTTGCTTCAGGTCAGGCGGATCTTCAAGAATCATCTCGTGATTGCAGCCACCCGCCGGAATCATCGGATAACAATTCTCATAGGGATAGGTCGGAACATCGACGACGACCGGCTTGTCGGTCGCAATCGCTTCCTTCAATACGGCATCAAGATCCCCGACCTTGTTCGCCCGCAAGCCGACCGCGCCATAGGCTTCGGCTAACTTGACGAAATCCGGTGTCGTGTCCAGATAACTGGAGGCATACCGGCCTTCGTAGAACAAGTCTTGCCATTGGCGAACCATGCCGTGGAAGCGATTGTTCAGAATGATCACTTTTACCGGCAACTTCGACACCACCGCAGTGGCCATTTCCTGCATATTCATTTGTATGCTGCCGTCTCCGGCCACGCAGAGTACCAATCGATCCCTGAACGCTGCCTGCGCCCCCATGGCCGCAGGAAACCCGAATCCCATCGTGCCCAAACCGCCCGAGGTCAACCACCGATTAGGACGGGCGAGCTTAAAGTATTGCGCCGTCCACATCTGGTGCTGCCCGACATCCGTCGACACGATCGGATCCCTATCCTTGGTCAATTCGTACAGCCGCTTCACGACATGTTGGGGCTTGATCGCCCCATCCGGTTCTTGCTGGTAAGCCAGGGGATGCGCCTGTTGCCACTCGCGGATCTGATCCCACCAGGGCTTGCGAAGGTCCTTTTGATTTCCGTTGACCGTGGCTCTGAGGATTTGATTCAGTTCCCGCAAGACCGCCTTGCAATCGCCCACAATAGGGATATCGACATGAATGTTCTTACGGATCGAGGTCGGATCGATATCGATGTGAATCACTTTGGCGAAGGGGCAGAACTCAGACACTTTCCCCGTCACGCGATCATCAAAACGCGCACCCACGGCAATCACCAGATCGGAGTAGTGGACGGCCATGTTGGCGCAATAGGTCCCGTGCATGCCCATCATTCCCATCGATTGCGAATGCTCACCCGGAAACGCTCCCAAACCCATCAGCGTCATATCCACCGGGATTTGAGTCATCTCGGCCAATTCCAGCAACTCCTTGGAGGCCTGAGAAAACACCACCCCACCGCCGACATACAGGATGGGCTTCTTCGCCTTCATAATGGCTTCGGCAGCCTGCTTGATCTGCCACTTATTGCCTTCGTAGGTCGGATTGTACCCACGGATCGATACTGAACTGGGATAGGTAAACTCGGTTTTGGCCATGGACACATCTTTAGGAATATCCACCAATACGGGACCGGGACGGCCGGTCGTGGCGATATAGAACGCTTCCTTGATAGTCGTCGCAAGGTCGTTGACGTCCTTCACGAGAAAATTGTATTTCGTGCAAGGTCGACTGAGCCCGATGTTGTCGGCTTCTTGAAAGGCGTCATTGCCGATCAAACTCGTCGAAACCTGCCCGCTGATACAGACCAGTGGCACCGAATCCATATAGGCATCGGCTAGCGCCGTAATCACGTTGGTCATGCCGGGCCCGGACGTCACCAAACATACACCGGCCTTCCCCGTCGCCTTGGCATACCCTTCAGCCATATGCCCCGCACCCTGTTCGTGCCGGGTCAACACAACCTCGATATCTTTTTGCTGGTGCAGCATGTCGAAAATTTTCAATACCACGCCACCGGGCAGGGCGAAAATAGTTTTCACCCCTTCCTGCTTCAAACATTCGATCAGAATTTCTGACCCTGTCAGCTTCATATCAACCTCCCCTCCGCCCATCATGGCGAAGGACGCAATGTCTGTACTGAGAACAGCTCACCCCTCTGTGCCGCACTGACGCCACAGATTGATACAATCTTTCTGGAAAATCAACGGGTAAGATGGCGGATCGTATCACCAGGTCTCAAGTGAGGTCAAGAGAGCCGACGCGCACAATCCATGCGGGAGCGGCTGGTGCTCCCGCATCACCCGTGGTATACGAACGTTCGCCGAATGAATGATCGATCGGACGCCCTCATGGATATGCTTCGGGTCACGATACTCTCCCGCCAGGATTGCCACCTCTGCCGAGTAGTGACTCGAGTGGCCAGACAGGTGCAACTAGACCTCTCCTTCGATCTCATCACCGTAGACATCGACGGCGATGCGCACCTCCGCGCTCAATACAGTGATCGCGTGCCGGTGGTGCTCATCAATGATCAGGAAATGCTCTCCGGCAGGGTCACCGGGAGAGAGCTGCGCAAAGCGATCAAAAAAGCGCGTTGGAGAAACCCTATAAGCCGGATTCTGTCCCGCGTGAAGCTTACGCTCACACGGGGGTGATCATTTCTCTGGGACTCGAGTTACCTCGAGCCTCAAGCAACCTACCCGGGAACCTCGGCCGGGCCGGCCTTTCTGCCGAGCTCTCGCGAGCCCACAGGCGTCCCCCTATTTGGTCTTGCTCCGGACGACGCTTACCGTGCCGTTGATGTCGCCATCACCGCGGTGGGCTCTTACCCCACCGTTTCACCCTTACCTGAGCCGGCGCACTCGACCGAAGTCCATCACACCGGCCATCGGCGGTCTATTCTCTGTGGTGCTGGTGTCGGATCGCTCCGCCTGGACGTTATCCAGCGTCCTTGCCCTTGGAGTCCGGACTTTCCTCCCGTCGAGCCAGCTCGACGAGCGAGCACCCGTGTCCCCCCAGCGCGCGGGAAAAGTATACGGGCCGCTTGATTCGGGATTCAAGCATCGAGCCACCGGGACTAATGCAGTGTCGGAAGATCGTGGTTGGGTGCCGGCGGCTTCGACTGGTAAATCGGCATGGCTTCGGCCATCCATTCTTCGAGTTGCTCGATCCTGGTCTCGTGGCTGGGGTGAGTCGACATGAATTCCGCCGCTGCTTTGCCGCCGGAAAGCTCGCCCATTCGCTTCCACAATTGGATCGATTCGCGCGGATCATAGCCGGCATCTGCCGCGAGCAACACGCCCACATAATCAGCCTCAGATTCATGCTTGCGGCTGAATGGCAGCAGGACACCGACTTGAGCGCCGACACCTAAGGCCGCCATCGCCCCTTGGGACAGTACCGGGTTGGCGCCGCTTACTCCAAGCGCGATCCCGACCGCCTGCAGAGTGGTCTGCGCCAGCGTATTCTGGCTCATGCGTTCGCCGCCATGCCGCGCCAACGCGTGCACGACCTCATGCCCCATCACGGCGGCAAGGCCGGCTTCCGTCTTGGCCACCGGGAAAATGCCGGTATAGACGGCGATCTTTCCCCCCGGCAACGCGAACGCATTCATCGTCTTGTCGTCCTTGATGATCGTCACTTCCCATTCGAATTGATTCGCCATGTCACTGTACTTGGATCGTTTCGCCGCCTCAATCACCCGCGCCGCCACTCGCTTGACCGGTTCAATCTCGCGTGGATCGGTCGATTGCTTCATCTTGGGATCATTCTTCACTTCGGCATAGGCCTGGGCGCCCATCTGCGTTTCCTGGGACATCGGCATCATCATCAGTTGCCATCGCCCGGTATAAGGATTAGTCTGGCAGCCCGTCGTCACCAGCATGGCGACGACGGCGCCTGCGAGGCACAGCCTGTTCGCCCGCACCATGAACATCCGTCTCCTGACCATCTCCGCTCGATCCTCCATCACGTGCCTCCGCAAATTGACCAGCCTGGTGAGCTCTGTTAGATTACCGCGCTGCTCGGCCAGTTGCTACATAGGAGTTTCACCGAGTGCCTGCCGCCACCAACCTCTCCTCGCTCAATCGGATCGGAATCGATGAGTCCGGCAAGGGAGACTATTTCGGTCCGCTGGTCATCGCTGCGGTGTTTGTGACCCCCACCTCGGAGTCGGACTTGACCCTGATGCAGGTTCGGGACAGCAAAAAAATCTCCGATGGACGGATTCTCGAAATGGCACCCGATATCCGCCTGCTCTGCCCTCACAGCGTGGTGGCCATCGGGCCACAGCGATATAACGAACTGTATGTGAAAATTAAAAATTTAAATCGACTCCTGGCTTGGGGCCACGCACGGGCGTTGGAAAATTTACTTCAACAAGTGGACTGCGACTTGGCCATTGCAGACCAGTTCGGCGACGAACGACTGATTCTGAACGCGCTCCAGGAGAAGGGGAAACAAATCCGATTGGTACAGCGCACGAAAGCGGAGGCCGACCTGGCCGTGGCAGCGGCATCAATCCTGGCCAGAGCTGAATTTCTTCTGCGCCTGAAAAAACTGTCTCAAGAGCTGAATACCACACTACCCAAGGGCGCCTCACCCACAGTGGAGCTCGCCGGACGAATGGTAGTCAAAAAATACGGGCGTGAGAGGTTGGGTACCGTCGCCAAGCTGCACTTCAAAACCACGAAGTCAGTCTTGGGGGAACCGTAACGGTCCACTTTCAAAGCCACTTCAGCACACTCGAAGAAAGCGAAGCGGTGAGGCCATCTAGAGACCGTAAGTTGAGCGTCTCACCGAGCGCGGTATGGACGGAGTGTTCGGTGGCTCGTTAGACGGATTCGCCGACTTCGAAATTCTTGGCTTGATCCGGATCAACAGGCCCCTTCGATTCAAGAGGCGGCTCCCCTTCCCAATACAGAATCCTATAGCAATAGGGGCAGGTATGCACATCTTCCCCGCGTTTGACCTGGGATACCAGCTGTGGTGGAAGGTGTAGACGACATCCCACGCAAATGCCGTCCTTGATGAGCGCCAGCGCCTGCTCTTTTCTAGTGGTTTTCAACTTGCTGTAGCGGAGCAGCAGCACCTTGTCGACTTGCCCCGACAGGTGCGTCTGCTTGACCTCCAACTCGGCCAGCTCCGCCGCAAGAACCCGGTCCTTCTCTTCGAGCGTCGCCTTCTCTGCCGTGAAGAGGACTTCCGACTCCTGCAGTTTGGCCTGCGCGTCGGCGATCGTCCGCTGGATCTGCTCGATCTGCTCCATCGCCAACAAGATTTTCTCTTCGATCTCGCCCTTCTTTTTGTTGGCAAGCTCCACCTCGAAGAGATGCGCCTGATATTCCTGGTTGGTTTTCAGCTGGGCCGCACGGTCTTTCATCTTGTCGATACGGTCTTCATGCGCCTCAAGGTCTTTCTCATGACCGCGGCGTTCCTTGATGAGGGCCTCGACGGAAGCCGATGCCTGCTGAAACACCCGCTTCGCCTCGCGAAGGGGAGCTTCCTTGGATTCAAGCCGTTCGGGGATTTTCCGCCGTTGCTCCTTGAGATCGGCGATCCGGAGATCGAGTTTCTGTAATCCAATGAGGGGGGAAAGCTGTAGGTTCACGGGCTCCTTGTGGGTTAGGCGATGCCGGCGTCCACCTGACACCGCTCGCACCAAAATCATCGTGAGGCACTCAGGCTGGTGGGCCCACTAGGACTTGAACCTAGGACCAGCTGATTATGAGTCAGCCGCTCTAACCACCTGAGCTATGGGCCCAGCCCCGCAAGCCAATGACCTGGACACAGACGGCCTTCTGACATTGTCTATCATATCAACCCGGCATCAGAGACGCACACGCCGCTTGCGCCTGGTTCGAGCGGGCTCGATTCTAGGCTGCCGTCTATACAGAGTCAAACCACCCCGGCCGGAACGACGAGCAGGATGCGGGGAAAATCCGTCAGCGACGTGCTCGCATCGCTCAGCGGCTCACCGTACGGCACGAGTAGATTCGCCGCTTCGTTCGCTTCGGCCGTGCTGGACGGCCTTTGTGCACATATGCTGATCGCCGCGTGCTGAGCACAGATCACATTGTTCCGCAGCCTGCTAGAGGCTCTCGACAAAACTGCGCAACTTTTTGCTGCGGCTCGGATGCCGAAGCTTGCGCAACGCTTTCGCCTCGATTTGCCGGATGCGCTCGCGTGTCACCTCGAAGTCCTGTCCCACCTCCTCAAGGGTATGATCGGTCGCCTCGCCGATACCGAATCGCTTGCGCAGCACCTTCTCCTCTCGGGGCGTCAGGGTTTCCAGCGCGCCGTTGATTTGCCGCTGCAAGTCATACCGAATGGCTGCTTCCAACGGCGAGACGGCTTTCTTGTCCTCGATAAAGTCCCCCAAATGACTGTCTTCCTCCTCGCCGATCGGGGTTTCGAGCGAAATCGGTTCACGCGCGATTTTCAGGATCTTTCTAACCTTGTCCAGCGGCAAATCCATGCGCTCAGCGATCTCTTCCGGCGTCGGTTCGCGACCAAGCTTCTGCACGAGATGGCGCGAGGTCCGAATCAGTTTGTTGATCGTTTCGATCATGTGGACCGGGATCCGAATGGTCCGGGCCTGGTCCGCGATCGCGCGAGTAATCGCCTGTCTGATCCACCAGGTCGCGTAGGTGCTGAATTTATATCCGCGCTTGTATTCAAACTTGTCGACCGCCTTCATGAGGCCGATATTGCCCTCTTGAATCAAATCCAGAAATTGGAGCCCGCGGTTCGTATACTTCTTGGCAATGCTGACTACCAATCGGAGGTTGGCCTCGACGAGTTCGGCCTTTCCTCGCTTGACCTTTTCTTCGGCCACGTCGAGATGCTTGACCGCATCCTTGATCTCTTCGGCAGAAATCAGCGCTTCTTCCGCCTCAAGCTGACGGATCCGACCTTTGGCCGCCTGATAATGTTTCTTAATGTCCTGCAGGACCTCTTCGGAGAGACCGGTCCTTCGCTTGACGGCGAGAAGGTCTTTATGGGTTCGACATAACCGCCGCAGCAGCTCGGCTCCGGCTTCGCCACCGACACCCAACCGGCGCTGACAGCTTGTTACTTCCCGCTCCGCCGTGCGAAACAACAGGTTGAGGTCGCGGACTCGCTGCGTCATCCGGTCTTTTAAGACACCGTGCAGATTCACCGATTCCATCTTGTCGACAACCTGCCCGCGCACCGTATCGATCTGTTTACGCAGCTTCTTCTGTTTCTCAGGGTCGGCGCTGACATGGCGGGCCTTGTCGTACAAGTCCTTCAGGGACGCGGAGACCTTGCGAACCGCGTTCAGAGAATCCAGCGTTTTGACCCGCAGCTCTTCGTAATCTTTCTCGACGGCTTCTTCTTCAAAATCCTCTTCCGTCTCGACCACCGGCACGATTTCCCGCACATCGATCTTGCCGTTCTTCAGCTGATCCCGCAGGTTCAACACAAACTCCAGGGTCATCGGCAAGCCATAGACGACCGAGGCAATATCCTTTTTCCCCTCTTCAATCCGTTTGGCGATTTCGATCTCGCCCTCGCGGCTCAGCAGCGCCACGCTCCCCATCTCTTTCAGGTAGAGCCGGACGGGGTCGTCGGTTCGGCTGAGCGCCCCCGGCGTGAGATCGATTTCCTTTTCATTCTCCTCCGACGCCTCGGCTTCTTCGCTTTCCTCAATGGCCTCTTCACCTTCCGCGGCCTTGGGAGTGCGCTCGGTGTCAGCTGACTCCACAATCTCAATGTCCATTTCGCCGAACATCGTCATAATCGTGCTGAATTGGTCCGACGAGACGACGTCTGCAGGCAACGTGCTGTTGAGATCGTCGTATGTGAGAAAGCCCTTCTCCTTACCGAGGTTGATGAGCTTCTTCACCTCGCCGAGTAATTCTTGTTTCGGCATACCTACTCCTTCACCGCAGACGTCAGCGCAGCCGGCATCACACCGGCCTTCCGAATCCGCATATCGTTAATCAATCTGTTCAGGCGATGCACATCCTCGTCCCGCCGCTCTCGTTCGGCGGCCTTCAATTCCTGAATCAGGACACCCATGGTTCGCTCGCGGCCTCTCCGCTCCAGCGTCTCCAAACACCCGGCAATATGCGCCGGAACGTCATCATAATGTTGCTCCAGCATCGACAATTCCGAGACCAACGGACCACATTCCTGGTCATTGATCAACGTATCCAACAGGCCGCGGACGGACACCCTCCCATCCTGTTCGAGATGCTGCATCGCACATTCGATCAGCCGGCGATAGGCCGGCGCTGAAAAGGCATCCGGCGACAACCGACGAAGGTCCTCAGCCGACAGAGTCCCCTGCACCAAGAGATGCGCCAGATCCCGTTCCTCCGGATTCCCCTTCGGTTTCGACATTGTCGCAGCGGGCGGGACCGTCGACCGAAGCGAGGGCCGACGCGACTCCTCAGATGACAGGGTGGGATAGCGATCGATCAGCCGCTGCTGGCTGAGACCTAACCGTTCCGCCACCAGACGAATCCGTTCCTCACGTTCGATCGGATGCGCGCTCTTCTGTAGAATACGTAACACCGCATCCACGGCGCGGATCCGATCTTCGATCGTTCCGGACTCGGCCGTGCGCAGACTATGCTCCACGGCAAAATCCAACAAACTCGGGGCCGCTCGGTGCAAGGCTGTAAACCCATCAGCTCCATATTTCCTGACATACGTGTCGGGATCTTCGCCCTCCGGCAACGAAACGACCTTGACACTCAGGCCGCTATTGACGAACAAATCCAGCGTGCGCAATGCCGCTCGAACCCCTGCCTGGTCCGGATCGAATAACAGAACGACATTGGACGCGAACCGCCTGATCACGGTGATGTGTTCGGCCGTCAGGGCCGTTCCCAGCGTGGCGGCCACATGACAAATGCCGGCCTGGTGCAACGCGACGGCATCGAAATACCCCTCGACAATCATCAATGTATGTTGCTGGCCTGCCGCCTCACGAGCGGCGTCCAGGGCAAACAACGTCTGCCCCTTCTTGAACAGCGGCGTCTCTGGAGAATTTAAATACTTGGGCGTCCCTTCCCCGAGAATACGTCCGCCGAACGCCACCACACGCTTGCGTAAATCCATAATCGGAAACATGACCCGAGATCGGAACCGATCATAGTGCCCTGACACAGCCGTTTTTTGCGATCCGTTCTGATCTCGCGGAATGGAGAGACCTGCCGCAACCAGATCCGCCGGAGCGAACCCTTCCTTCAGCATGGCTTTGGTCAATCCATCCCACTCCGGAGGAGCATAGCCGATCTGAAACTGCCTGATCGTATCGGAGTGAATCCCGCGCCCATCGAGATAGGCACGGGCTGGAGCGCTTATAGTTTTATCCGTTAACATGCGCTGATAGTACGCTCCGGCCGAGGCATTAAGCCGCTCCAGGCGACTGAGTTGCGTGCGTGCCTCGTTGGAATATCCACCGGCCGATTCTGGAACATCCACCCCCACTTTGCGACCCAGATCACGGACAATTTCAGGAAAGCCCGCCCCGGTCAATTTCATGAGAAACGTATATACATTGCCGCCGGCTCCGCAGCCGAAGCAGTGAAAAATCTGTCGCGAAGAGCTGACCGTGAAGGAGGGAGACTTTTCTTGATGGAACGGACAGAGTCCTTTGAGATTTTGCCCGGCTCGGGTCAATGCCACGTGTTGACCCACGATCTCCGCGATGTCCACTCGGTCTCTGATTTGGTTGATGACGTCGTCCGAAATCAGGCCTTGGCCCACGGCGGTCCTCGCTTGTGCCCGCAGGGATCCAACCAGCTTGAGCCTGGCTGGAATGCATTGGACGCGATTGAAAGTTGACCGTTCACCCTAACAAACGGTCCACGTGAGTGTCAATCGACGAGAGGAACAGATTATCCCGGAGGCCAGGTCATGTGTCTCCCGCCGAGCACATGCATATGGAGATGAAACACTGTCTGCCCGCTGTCCGCTCCCGTATTCGTGACGATCCGATAACCGGATTCGGCCAGGTTTTTCATGCGCGCAACATTCGAACAGGTCAACAAAAGATGCCCCAGCAGAGTCTTATCCCCATCCTGGCAGTCCTGGACAGCGGCTACATGGCGTGTGGGAATCACCAGAATATGGACGGGGGCTTGCGCATTGATGTCTTCGAACGCCAGCACCTGCTCATCCTGATAGACAATGTTGGCCGGAATACGGCCGTCAACGATACGGCAGAACAAACAGCTATCCACGCGCTTCTCCTTCCGGCGCCGGTCGGATCCCAGATTTCCCGAAGCGGGTTCCGAGTTCCCGATACACCTCATTCAGCGTCACATCGTGGTATCCGAGCACCATGAGAGTGTGAAACAGCAGATCGGCCGTCTCATAGATGATCTCTTCCCGCTTCTGGTTCTTTGCGGCAATAATCACTTCGCCGGCTTCCTCCGCAACTTTTTTCAGAATGCGATCGGCTCCGCCCTGCAGCAACTTCGACACGTACGAGTCAGGCTGCGGAGTGGCCTTGCGCGTCAATATCGTCTGATACACACGCTCCAAAATGCCCCCGCCGGCGTCCTGAGTCCTGTCCTCACCCGCCTTCCCATCCTCGGTCATTCGGGTAAAAAAACAGGCGCGTTCACCGGTATGACAGGTCGGCCCGACAGGCTCGGCCTTTACCAGGATGGTGTCACGATCACAATCGACAAAGAGATCCTTCACGCGTAGGAAATGCCCGGAGGTCTCGCCCTTTTCCCACAACTTCTGACGCGACCGGCTCCAAAAGTGGACGGAGCGGGTCTGAAGTGTCTTGGTGACGGCTTCCTGATTCATATAGCCCACCATCAACACCGTGCCATCAAGCCAATCCTGAATCACGACAGGGAGCAACCCCTGCCCGTCAAACGTCATGCCCTGACCGGCTTTCGCCATCACGTCCTGCTCCATCTAGACCCCCTCCGCCCGAACCGGCACCCCGCGCTCACGCAAATAGGCCTTCGCTTCTTGAATGGTATGGGTTCGATAATGAAAGATCGAGGCGGCCAGCACCGCATCCGCCTTTCCTTGTACCAATCCCTCATAGAAATGCTCCAAGCTGCCCACACCGCCAGAGGCAATCACCGGAATCGATAGGCCCTCCGACACAGCCGCAGTCAACGCCAGATCATACCCGTTCTGGCGGCCATCCTGGTCCATGCTGGTCAAGAGAATCTCCCCGGCCCCGTACCCTTCCATACGTTGCGCCCACTCGATCGCATCCAAGCCGGTCGGTTTTCGGCCGCCATGGGTGAACACTTCCCAGCGACCAGCGTGCTCGGAACGTTTGGCATCGATCGCCACCACAATGCATTGCGTGCCGAATCGCTGAGCGGCCTCTCGAACAAATTCAGGCTGCTGCACCGCTGTGGTATTGATACTCACCTTATCGGCCCCGGCATTGAGCAAAGTCCGAATGTCATCCAGCGTGCGCACCCCTCCCCCGACCGTGAGCGGCATGAATACCCGGGCTGCGGTTTGCTCCACCACCTCAACGATGGTCTTACGGTTTTCATGGGAAGCGGTAATATCCAGAAAACATAACTCGTCCGCGCCTTCATGATCGTAGATGGTGGCCACCTCAACCGGATCACCGGCATCCCGCAAATTCACAAAACTCACCCCTTTGACGACTCGACCATCCTTCACGTCCAAACAAGGAATGATGCGCTTGGTCAACATGGTGCTCCCTGGGACAGGCTCGACACTATGTATCCACCCTTCGGTTACTTCTGAGCGAGCGCGGCCAGTGCGATCCGATAGTCCATCTTCCCGTCATACAGCGCTTTGCCGACGATGGCTCCTTCTACGCGAGGGCCGAGCGCATGCACCGCCTGCAGATCTTCCACACGAGTGATACCGCCGGAGGCAATGACGGGAAACGAAGCGCATTCGACGACTTCCCGCAACGCGGTCAAATTCGGCCCATTGAGCATGCCGTCCCGCGCAATGTCGGTATAAATGACGGCGCCTAGCTCAAGCCCGGCAAGCTCTTTCAGCAGATCGATGGCCCTGGTCTCGGATACCGTGGTCCACCCCTTCACCGCCACCTTGCCGTCCCGCGCATCCAGACCCAGCAAAACACGCCGGGGAAATTCGCGACAAGCCTGCTCCAGAAATCCTCGGTTCGTAAGGGCCGCGGTGCCGAGCACCACACGCGCCACGCCAGCCTGTAGATAGTGCCGCACCGTCTCGATAGTCCGAATGCCGCCCCCCACTTGCACCTGCACGCGGACCGTCTTCAGGACCGCTTCAATCTGGGGAAGATTCTTCGGTTCCCCCTCGACGGCTCCGTTTAGATCGACGACATGAATGAGATCCGCACCTTGCTGCTGCCAGCGCCCCGCTACCGAGGGCACATCCTCTGAATACACGGTTTCCGCCAACATGTCGCCTTGTCGCAGTCGCACGCAACGGCCATCTTTGAGATCAATCGCCGGAATCACACGCATGAAACCACCTGTCGCGAGACGTTCATTTTGCCCCACCTGCTGCACCACCGAATGGAAATGCGTCCGCCAATTCCGCCGCTCCATAGGCCGCCAACTCCTCGGCCGTGACAAACATTCCATACCGCTGGATAAAGCCCCACAAATCTTCCGTCATCGGCCGCTGTCTTTCGTAGTAATTTCCCTCCCACAAGACCATCCCGTCGGAGGCCACCAGCTTCACCTCAAATCCTACGGCGGCGGGTGGATCCGCTCCCAGTCGGCCGCCGACACGCTCTTGATAGACCAATACCTTGCCGCTCAGCGCCGCATCGGCCCGGAGGCGTTGGGCGATCTTGTGGGTCGATACCATCTCGACCGCAGACCCTCCCGAAATCTCCCGCGCAACCCGTGCTGATTGTCTGGGCGAGATCAGTTGCAACCCAGAGCGTGCCCTGAGGTTAACCCACATGAGATCGGTGATTTTCTCGCCGGCGAAGGCCGGCACAAGATGTGTTTGCGACGCATAGTGATCGGTCGTCGGAGGAACACCGACGACCATATCGGACCGCAGCACGCCGGACGGTACGGCAAACGACGGCCCCGCCGCCTCTCCCGCTTGAGGCGTCGCCATCGTTTCAAATGGGATGAGCGCGATTGTATGGACCTGATACTTGTTCAACTGCGACGAGGCCTTGGCCGTGACTTTCGTCCCGCTGCAGCCCGACACAAGCAGCAAGGCGAGAGCGATCATAGGAATTTTCGGAAACCAGGCCCTCACGTCCATGCCCCGAAATTCTTGATCACTTGAAGTCCGACCGCCTGGCTTTTTTCAGGATGGAACTGACATGCGACGACATTGTCTTTCCACACGGCAGCGGCAAACAGCTGTCCATACTCGGTCACGGCGGCGATCACCGAGGACTCGACCGGCTCGACATAATACGAGTGCACAAAGTAACAATGCCGGCCGCTTGCGACCCCTGCAAACGGAGGTGCGGGCTGCACAATCTGAATCTCGTTCCACCCCATATGCGGCACTTTCATCGGAGGCTCCATGACAAACCGTTTCACCCGGCCGGGAATGATGCCAAGCCCCTTGTGTAGCCCAAACTCTTCACTCTCCGTGAACAGCAACTGCAATCCCAGGCAAATGCCCAGGAAGGGTTTCCCGGATTGAACGGCGGCATGAATCGGCGCGATCAATTCGTACCGCTCCAGATTCGCCATGCAATCGCCGAAGGCTCCCACACCCGGCAAGACAACGTGGCTGGCGTCCGCGATGGCGCGAGCATTGCGCGTGACCACAGCCCGGTGCCCCATCGCCTCAAAAGCCTTGGAGACGCTGCGCAAATTACCCATGCCGTAATCGATGATGGCAATCATATATCGAGTTCGAAGACGGGCCGTGGGGACCTAGTGAGTGACAGCGCGGCGGCATCGGCCCCATCGCCGCACTGGTTTCACTTACAGGCTTCCCTTCGTCGAGAGGACTGCCCCTGACAGACGCTCCTCCAACATGGTGGCCTGATCCAGCGCCCTGGCCAACGCCTTGAAGATCGCTTCCATGATGTGATGTGGATTGCGACCGTACTGAAGATTCACGTGAAGGTTCAGCCCGCCGTGCGTCACAAAGGCCTGAAAGAAATCCTCAAATAGACCCAGATCGAAGGTCTTGATCTTTCGATCCGGCAAATTCACGTTATACACCAGGTAGGGGCGACCGCTCAGATCCACCGTCACCTGCGCGAGGGTTTCATCCAGTGGGACCGACGCAAATCCGAATCGCTTGATGCCGGCCTTTTCACCCAGCGCCTGATGCAGCGCCTTGCCCATGACAATCCCGACATCTTCAACCGTGTGATGTTCATCGATTTCGATATCGCCCTTGGCCTGGACTGTCAGATCGAAGAAGCCATGCTTGGCCAGGAGTTCCAGCATGTGATCAAAAAATCGGATGGAGGTGGCGATCGTCCCCTGACCGGTACCATCCAAAATCCATTCGACGCTGATATCCGTTTCCTTCGTGGCACGGTGAAGCGAGGCCTGCCTGGGGGCACCGTTCTTTTTCATGCGAACCTGCTTTGGGCTGATTTGGCGTGCGCATCGAAGCCTTCGATATGCGCCAGTCGGATGATATGATCCTTGGCTTTCGTCAACTCTTCTTTGGTGTAATGCACGATGTTGCTGACCTTCACATAGTCGTTGACCGACAACGGAGAAAAGAAACGGGCCGTCGCGCCGGTCGGCAACACATGGTTCGGACCGGCCACGTAATCCGCTACTGCGGGCGGCGTGTAGCGACCGAGAAACAACGCCCCGGCGTGCCGAACCTGCTCCAAATAATCAAACGGGCGATCGACCGATAACGTCAGATGCTCCGGCGCGATCGCATTCGCCACCTCAATGGCTTCCTCCATCGTAGGAACGACGAAAGCCACAAAATGCCGTGCAATCGACTTCGCGGCGATTTTCTCGCGTTGTAAACCCTTCAATTGCACTTGGAGCAACCGCACCACTTCTTTCGCGAGCGACGCGGAGGTCGTGACCAAATAGACTTGCGCATCCTCGTCATGCTCTGCCTCACAGAGCAGATCCGCCGCCACATGTGCCGGCTTGGCGTCCTCGTCCGCCACCACGAGGAGCTCGCTGGGGCCGGCTACCATATCGATGCCGACAGTGCCGTAGAGCAGCCGCTTGGCCGTCGCCACAAAAATATTCCCGGGCCCCACAATTTTATCGACCTTGGCGATGGTTTTCGTGCCGAACGCCATGGCGCCGATTGCTTGCACCCCACCCACACGGTAAATTTCATCGACACCGGCGATATCCGCGGCCACCAATAAATAGGGATTGATCTCCCCTTTCGGCGTCGGGGTACACATGACGATACGCCGGACCCCCGCCACCTTCGCAGGAATGGCGCACATCAGCACCGACGAGGGATACACGGCCTTGCCGCCCGGCACATAGACACCGACGGCATCGAGCGGCGTGACCATCTGACCGAGCGTGGCATTCCGTTCTTGATACATCCATGTTTTGGTGCGTTGACGCTCGTGGAACTGCCTCACGCGCTCGGCGGCATATCGAAGGGAATCACCCTCGTCTTTACGGATATGGTAGTAGGCCTCCTTGATTTCCTCAGAGGTCACACGCACCTGATCGAGTTTCAAGGAGAGTCGATCGAACTTCTTCGTGTACCGCAGGACCGCCCGATCCCCCCCTCGCTCCACAGCCTTCAGAATCGTGCGGACGCTTTTCTCCACGCCGGCGCCTTGAGTACGCGCGCGAGTCACGATTTTTCGCAACGCCTTGGCATACGCCCGATCGGTACTGGCCAGAATGGTCATATCATCCGTCCTGCCGCTGCGAGACCCGCCTTGCAGATGCCGCGCGCGCTGAATCGCATGGTTAGGTGCGCAGAGCTGGCCGGCCGCTGTCTTCCACCGCCACCCGCAACCGCTCAATTAACGTCTTTAACGGTTCATGCTTCAATTTGAGACTGGCTCGATTCACGATCAGCCTAGCCGTGGAGTGGGTAATCACCTCAACCTCGGCCAGGTCATGCGCCTTCAAGGTGCTGCCAGTTTCGACCAAATCGACGATTCGATCGGCCAATCCGACAATCGGCGCAAGTTCGATAGACCCGTACAATTTCACAATTTCAACCGGCACACCACGTTGATTGAAATAGCGCTCGGTCACATTGGGATACTTCGTCGCCACCCGTATCTTCGAGGACCACCGGTCCGGCGAAGGCTGCCCCTGGAGCGCGGCGACCGAGATTCTACACGCTCCCACTTTCAAATCCAACGGCTCATACACGTCGCTGCCCTGCTCCAATAACACATCTTTGCCCACCACTCCGACATCGGCCGCCCCATGCTCGACATAGGTCGGCACATCGGTCGGCCTGACGATCAAGAACGTGGCATCGTTGGAGGAACAGTCAAAGACCAACTTTCGACTCTCGGCCGACAGTCCGGGACTGTAGTAACCGGCCCGTTTCAGCAGGTGCAGCACCGGCCCCAGCAACTTGCCCTTGGACAGCGCAATGGTCAGGCCCTGCGACTGCTTACGTTGCGATCTCATCGCCCCCACGGTCACTTCCCCTTTCTCCGCTCCACGCTGGCACCCAATGCTCTGAACTTCTCCTCAAGACGTTCGTAGCCTCGATCGAGGTGGTAGACCCGCGAGACTTCCGTCGTGCCTTCGGCGGCGAGTCCCGCCACGATGAGTCCGGCACTGGCCCGCAGGTCGGAGGCCATGACGGGCGCGCCCGTCAGCCCCTCTTTTCCCGTGATGACCACCCGATTGCCTTCGACCCGAATATCCGCGCCCATGCGACACAACTCTTCCACATGCATGAACCGGCTTTCGAAGATCGTCTCCGTGACGACGCTGGTCCCTTCGGCCACCGCCATCAGCGCCACAAACTGAGCCTGCATATCAGTGGGGAAACCAGGATGCGGGCTGGTGCGGACGTTCGTCCCCTTCAAGCGCCCGGTGACCTTGAGACGGACCCGTTCCTTCTCCTCGATCAGCTCCACGCCGCTTTCGCGCAGCTTCATCAACAAGGGCTCCATGTGCTCCGGGCGACAGCGATCGACCACCACCTCGCCACCGGTGATGGCTCCGGCCACAAGGTAGGTGCCTGCCTCAATCCGATCTGGAATGACCTCATGATCCGCGCCGTGCAGCTCTGTCACACCCTCGATGGTAATCATGTCTGTTCCCGCTCCGGCGATACGGGCGCCACGTTTCACAAGAAACGCGGCCAAGTCGGTAATCTCCGGTTCTTTCGCCGCATTTTCCAGCACCGTGGTACCGTCGGCGAGCACGGCTGCCATCATAAGATTTTCGGTGCCTGTCACGCTGGGCGTATCGAAGTAAATACGGCTGCCTCTCAACCGACGCGCGGTCGCCTTGATATAGCCGTGTTCGATTTCGACCGTCGCACCCATTTTTTCTAGCCCCGCCAAGTGGAAATTGACCGGTCGGGACCCAATGGCGCAGCCACCTGGAAGCGATACCTTCGCCTCACCCAAACGAGCCACGAGAGGTCCCAGCACCAAGACCGACGCCCGCATGGTACGAACAAGATCGTAGGGGGCTTCAGTCGAAGCAAGCGTCTGGGCCTGCACCACCATGTGATCACCCTCCTGAGCGACGGCGATCCCCAACATGCCGAGCAGCTTTCCCATCGTCAGTACGTCGACAACACGAGGCATGTTCGACAGCACGCACTCGCCGCCGCCGAGAATGGTCGCCGCGAGAATCGGCAACGCGGCATTCTTCGCACCACTGGTGCGGACTTCTCCTTGGAGCCGCCTGCCGCCTTGGATAATGATTTGGTCCATCGGAGTTAGGAGGACGACCCGCTCGTCACCGAAGGCATGTGTGTGTGATCGTTCTGAGGAGTCTGCGGACCCTCCGTTTTTTCGAAACAGACGACACGGTCAATCCCACCTTCATCCCGCAGAACATCATACGTGCGAAACCACCGGCTTGCCTCGGCCTGGCGGCACACCGACGCGGCTTGGCCGAAGCCGACTTCCATCAGCAGCACCCCCCCTGCTTTCAAATAGGTCGGAGCTTGCTGCAAGAGCCGACGATGCACATCCATCCCATCATGACCTCCTGCCAATGCCACGCGCGGCTCGAAGCATCGAACTTCCGGCTGGAGTGTCAGCAGATCGAGCTCGGCGATATACGGAGGATTGGAGAGAATCACGTCCACCTGACTCTCCCACGCATACATACCAAGCGGGGCTAGGAGATCCCCGCGCACACATTCAATTCGTGCCGCAAGCCCATGTTGTGCCAGATTCGCTCGCGCTACGGCCAATGCGTCGGAAGAGACGTCGATCGCCAGCACTCGCGCTTGAGGCAGAATCGACGCCACAGATACGGCCAAACAACCGGAACCGGTCCCCACGTCCACCACTATGGCTGCGGGATTCTGCCGGCACCGACGAATCGTCTCTTGCACCAATAACGCACTCTCCGGACGCGGAATGAGAACAGACGGCGTGACACCGAACTCCTGCCCGCAAAATTCCTGTGTTCCCAGCAGATACTGCAGCGGCTCACGGGTGGCTCGCCGTGCGACCAGCGTCTGCACGCTCGCACATTCCACGGCCGGCACCCCTCGCTCGGCATTCACACGCTGCATGAGTGGCGACAAATGCAGGACATGCTCCAGCAACCAGGCCGCTTCCAAGGCCGCCTGATCGATGCCGGCCGCCTTCAGGCTACGTTCGGCTTCAGCCAGCAACAGGCGGATGGTATAAACGGGAGAGGCGACCATGCCGAGATGCTGCGTGCTCATCTGGCTTCCAGGGTGGCCAAGTGTTCATAATGGGCGCGTAGCGCCTGAACGATTTCTTCGAGGTCCCCGGCCAACACCTGATCCAACTTGTGCACCGTCAAACCAATGCGATGATCGGTCACACGGTTTTGGGGGAAATTGTAGGTGCGGATCTTTTCGCTTCGATCGCCTGTGCCAACCTGCGCTTTCCGGTGTTGTGCAATTTCGGCATCCTGTCTTTCCCGTTCGGCTTCGACAATACGCGCCCGTAAGGTCCGCATGGCTTTCGTGCGATTCTTCAGCTGCGAACGCTCATCCTGACAGCTGACGACCACGCCGGTCGGAATATGTGTAATACGCACCGCTGAATAGGTCGTATTGACGCTCTGTCCCCCAGCGCCCGACGAACAAAATGTGTCGATACGCAAATCCTTGGGGTCAATGTGAACCTCGACCTCATCCACCTCCGGCATCACCGCGACCGTCACCGTCGAGGTGTGGATTCTTCCACTGGCTTCCGTGGTAGGAACACGCTGCACACGGTGCACGCCGCTCTCATAACGAAGACGACCGTACGCCCCCTTTCCTTCCAACAGAGCAATCACTTCCCGGTACCCACCGATTCCCGTCTCGGACGCATCGACCACTTCCAGACGGAGCCGATTGCGCTCAGCGTACTTGAGGTACATACGGAAGAGATCTCCGGCAAACAGCGCGGCTTCATCCCCACCCGTCCCAGCCCGAATTTCCAGAAACATGTTCTTCTCATCGCGAGGATCCTTCGGAGTGAGAAAGTCCTTGGCGCGACTTTCGAGATCAAGCACCTGTTGCTTCAAATGGCTGCTCTCCTCTGCAAACAGCTGTTTCATGTCCGTCCCCGTAGAGGCGTCTTGGAGCATGGCGGACACCTCATCCAGCTGCTTCTTCGCCTCGCAATACGCGACAAATTGGAGCGCCGGCTCCTCTAATTCTGTTCGTTCCTTGTTCAGCTTGTGAATCATGCCCGGTTGAGTGAGGATGGACGGGTCCATCAGCTGATTGGTCAACTCTTGGTAGCGCGCGGCCATTCCTTCCCACTTCTTGATCAGCCCATCTTCCATGTCCCGCCCATTCCGGCCGTAGCCCGCTGTACCCCCAAAAAACAAAAGACCCTGCCCCAAAAGGAAGCAGGGTCTCCATGATGTCCTGACTGAGGCCTACTTATCTTTTTTGGCGTACTTCTTCTTAAACCGTTCGACACGCCCTTCCGTATCGACGATTTTTTGAGTTCCCGTAAAGAAGGGATGACAGCCGGCACAGATGTCGACCTTGATGTTTCCAATGGTGGATCGCGTCTTGAACGTGTTCCCGCAAGCACAATGCACAGTCGCTTCACGGTAGACTGGATGGATTCCCTTTTGCATACGTGCTCCTCTACTGCCCTTGATTCATTAACTCGCCCTGTGTCCTGCTCGCCAGGGTGCACGACTTTACACTGGACTGACCCGCACTGGCAAGCGGGGGCCTAGCGATTCATGGATTGCAAAAATTCCTGATTGGTCTTGGTCCCGCCGATTTTGTCCATCAAGAACTCCATGGCTTCCATCGTTCCCAATGGGCTCAGGACCTTTCGCAGAATCCACATCTTGTTCAAGCGGTCGCGGTCGACCAGCAACTCTTCCTTGCGGGTCCCGGACTGACTGATATCGATCGCCGGGAACAGGCGCTTGTCGGCCAAGCGACGATCCAAATGCACTTCCATATTACCCGTTCCTTTGAATTCTTCGAAGATCACATCGTCCATGCGACTGCCGGTATCGATCAGTGCGGTCGCCATGATCGTCAAACTCCCGCCGTTCTCAATGTTCCGAGCGGCGCCAAAGAATCGCTTCGGACGCTGCAGAGCGTTGGAATCCAGACCGCCAGAGAGGACCTTCCCGCTGGGAGGCGCGATCGTGTTGTAGGCCCTCGCCAACCGAGTGATGCTATCGAGGAGAATCACCACATCCTTCTTGTGTTCGACCAGCCGCTTCGCTTTTTCCAACACCATTTCCGCCACCTGCGCATGCCGCTGGGCCGGCTCGTCAAAGGTGGAGCTGATCACTTCCGCTTTCACCTGTCGCTGCCAATCCGTCACCTCTTCCGGCCGCTCATCAATCAAGAGCACGATCAAGGTGACTTCCTTATGATTCTTCAGGATGGCACGAGCGATCGCCTGCAGGAGCATGGTTTTGCCCGTCCGGGGAGCGGCAACGATCAGGCCCCGCTGTCCCTTACCGATCGGCGTCGTGAGGTCCATCACCCGCGTGCAGTACTCCTCGCGATCGAATTCGAGATTCAATCGCTCTTCGGGATAGAGCGGCGTCAGGTTGTCGAAGAGGATCTTGTCGCGCGCGACTTCCGGATCCTCATAATTGACCTTTTCCACCTTGAGCAAGGCAAAATAGCGCTCGCTCTCTTTCGGTGGACGTATTTGCCCCGACACAATATCGCCTGTCCTGAGATTAAATCGGCGAATCTGTGACGGGGAGATATAGATATCGTCAGGTCCCGGAAGGTAGTTAGAGTCAGGTGCACGTAGGAATCCAAAGCCATCCGGCAATGTCTCGAGCACTCCTTCGCCAAACACAACACCGTTTTTCTCGGTCTGAGCCTGCAGAATGGCAAAAATGAGCTCCTGCTTGCGCAGGTTCGCCGCACCCTCGATCTTCAGGTCCCGCGCCACCTCATTCAAGTCGGCAATCGACTTCTGTTTGAGCTCCGCGAGATGCATCACTTCCCCTTTAACCTGTGTCATACCTCTTCCCTATCGGGCTCTCAACCCGACAGCTCCCCAAAATGAGAAAAACGATTGAGTGGTCATGAACGAATTCACAGAAATGATTGTCTAGGTGTCAACCTGCTGGTTGTCTTCGGCAGGATAGTTCGATGAAGGCGTTGACGATTTAGATTTCGCGGAAATGAAAATAACCCACTATTGCGAGACCGATATTGCACTGCTCTGGGAATTTATGCTTGAGATGGGTCTCGGAAGCCGATGCACAGAAGGTAAAGCTATTTATGAGAATCGCGAAGTTGATTGAATTCTAGCGCCGAGCCGGAACATTGTCAACAAATTAAAGCCCGATCAGTAGTCTCACGCACTACAGCTCAAACCCTTACCCGCTATCACTCAAACGGATAACAAACCGATTACCAGTCATCTTCAGTCACCAAGCAAGCCATTTTTCGGTGGAGCATAGCCTTGGTTGCAGCCCAAGGACTGATATGTTAAAGATCGGCCGGGCAAATATTTATGGCAAAATCAGACCACGACACACCCGATCGCATCTTCACCCTGGCAGAAGCCAACGAACTACTGCCTCAACTCAACCAACGGTTTGCCGCGATACGTCGAGCTAAAACCGTTATCGCGAGTACTAAGGAAGAGGTGAGCAAAGCCAGTGCGCAGGCGGCATCGGGCGGCGGAAGCCCCGTAGGTGCCCTCTACATTCGAGCCCTCCACGAGATCAGCGGAAGCTTGCAGGCAATTCACGAGCTTGGCGTGGTCATCAAAGACGTCGATTTAGGGCTGTGTGATTTCCCCTATAAGTTCGAAGACCGCATCGTATATCTGTGCTGGAAGTTTGGCGAAGACGAGATTCTATGGTGGCACGAGACCTCCTGCGGATATAAAGACCGCCAGCCTCTTGAGGGAACCGCTCCTTAACAAAGGGCCCAGGAATCTCTATGACATTTGTCATTCTTGGCTTTGATGGGCCTGACGGCCAGGCAAAACGCAAGATTCATCGGCCCGCTCACCTCGCCGGGCTAGAGCCGTTAAACCGCCGAGGGCGAGTTCTCTTGGCTGGCCCGTTCACCGACCAGTCTGGTAGCCTAATCGTCATAGAGGCAGATTCGCTCGAAGAAGCTCAGCGGATCGCCCAAGAAGACCCTTACACAGTGTACGGAGTTTTCGAACGCGTGGAAGTCCACCCATTCCAACGCGTGCTTCCCGCATTGCCACCTCACACCTAGCTTCGCCGTACAGGACTAAGATCGACCACCTCAGGGCTCGCATGGTAAAAACGCGGCGCATCCAGGCCGGGGCAAGGTCGCCCTGCATCTCCTGCAGTTCATCAGATTGACAACCCGAAAGATTGCCACCTATAATGCGCACTTAGCACCGTTTGCGAAGGCCGGAGTGCTCTAGTTCAAAAGGCCTAACAGCCTTCTCGGGTGCTGGCCCTAAATTTCCCCACAGTGGGCCTTCTGCCGTGTTGCAGAGAAACATCGAGAAAGCATAGAGTGGTTTGACCTCACGCTTTAATCGAGGGTGTCCCTTCTCCAAGTTGTTAACCCCAAAAAGAGAGCAGGTTTGAATGACTCAGTATCGCGTGTTACCAGGCCCAGAGCACTTCCTGCCACCGGCAGCAGCCTCCATGGGAATTTATCTCCCCAATCCAGGCGAGGCCCATATCAACGGCGTAATCGTTCCCGAAGAGAAAGCTTACGAAGAAGCGGCACGCCAATTCTTGATGGCGCAGGTCCCGACCATTTTCCCTGGCCCCTTAGTTTTATGGGCCTGGAACGAAAAAGCCGCCAAGAAGGCCGCCGCCGTCAGAAAATTGTATGACATTTTGAAAGAATGTGTTCAGCCCGGGCAAAAGCCAATGTTGATTCCGATGCCGGACTATCGCCCCAAATATCCGAAGATTAATCCTGAAGTAGAAATTAACCCCAACCACCCGAACCTGACTATCTGGCACAACAAGATCGACTGCTGCATGTTCATCGGAGTACACTGCCACCAGGCGAACTTGTCACTCAAGATCATCCGCGGCGGGACATCATGCTATACAGTCGCGATGTGTGCGCAGGCAGGGCATGAAGATGCCATGCTCTCCTTTAGAGATGCCTCCGTAGAGAAGATCCTGAAATTAGGGGAGTGGATCCGCAAACTCAAAGGCACGGTTAAACCACGGCTGACAACAGCCAAGACCAGTGCTTCAAACTAGATAGCTTGAAGCACTTCTAACGAATAAAAGGAGGCCGAGTCCATGGCTGAAATAAAATCCCACATCGGGACACAAAATAAAAAGGGCCAGACCTATACAGATGCGTGGAAGATGATGAACGAGGCCCCTCGCAATCCATCCTTTTATACCGGCAGCGAGGTCATTAAGGAAGCCTTGCGGCGCGCGAGCTGTGACGTGATGATCGCTTACCCCATCACGCCCCAGAGTGAAGCGGCAGCCCTCATCGGAGAATTGTTCGCTGAAGGCTACATCGGTGATTATTTTCGCGGCGAGAGCGAGTTTGCCGTTATGTCCCAGTGTGCCGGTGCTGCCTTTGGTGGAGCACGAGTCTTCACCACAACCGCAGGCCCTGGCACGATGCGCGCCATGGAAAACTTTCCCATGTGGGCTGGCGCACGCCTGCCGATTCAAATGATCGTCACGTGTCGTGGCATCAACTCCCCGCTGTCAATTCAGCCTGATACCATTGAGATTTCTTACCTGTTGAATACAGGCATGCTCGTTTGGCACGCAGAAACGGCGCAAGACTTTTTCGATTGGATCCTCAAGGGCTTCATGGTGTCGGAAGAGCCAGAAGTGCATTTGCCGTTGGCATTATGCTGCGACGGTTTCTTTGTGACCCATACAAAAGACGTCGTTAACCTCACCCCAGCCGATATGTGCCTGCCCCCTTACGATCCCTACCGCTCACCTGTGCCCTGCATGGACATGGAATGTCCGCCTGTCCGAATGATGCGCGACCCCTTCATTATGAAGAGCAACTACATCAGCTATGCCACCCACGCCTCTTGGCAACAGGAAATTTGGGCAGCGGTGGAACGATCGCGCAAACACACGATCAAGTGGATCAATGGCTTGATCGAAACGGAGAACACCGATGCAGAGGTGGTGATTGTTGCCTCAGGCACTGCGGTCTCTCAGGGACGAGAAGCCATCCGCTTGCTTGAAGATGAAGGCGTGCGTTGTGGATTAGTGAAAGTGAAGTCACTACGCCCCTGGCCCGGAGAGGAAATTCGTGAGGCCACCAAGAATGCCAGACACATCTTTGTGCCAGAGTTTAATGTGACGGGATGGCTCGCGAAGGAAATCAAAGCCACCATTCCAAACAGCGAGCGCGTACATGCTGGCCCTCACGTGTGTGGTGGAATGACTATGCCACCGGAAATCATCGTCTCAGAGATCAAGACAGCCCTCGGCCTCCGATCCGAATCACTTGCTGGGAGAGGTAGCTGAGAATAGCCGTTAAATAACCGTCCATAAGCCATCAACTACGCGAGCGACAAGCCTTGAGGAGGCATACATGAGCAAGGAGCGAATCAAAATTTCTCCGGATCTATATGACATCATGCCGTCGGATTATCAGGATCTCGTTCAAAGCGCGACCTACGGGAAAGAGGATCGCGGCTGGAAAGATATTGGAACCTCCAAGGAACTGATCGAGCAGCATTCTTTGTGCGCCGGCTGCCCGGAATCAATGGCCTTTCGTTATATCCTCGCCTCCCTTCCGAATCCGGAAGACACAGTCATGGTTGGATCAACAGGCTGTACCAGCCTTGTATTCCCGATGGTCGCCGTGCACAACATTCACTCCCTGTTTGGCAATCAAAACGCAATCGCGTCAGGACTGAAGCGAGCCCTGAGTGTGCGATTCCCTGACCGCGTGAAAGACGTGGTCGTTTTAGCGGGCGATGGAGCGACGGTCGATATCGGCTTGGACATGACTCTGCAAGCCTGGTTTCGCCAGGAGAAGTTCACCACCATTTGTTTCGACAATGAACTGTATGCCAATACAGGCGGCCAGGAGAGCGGCCTGATGCAAAAGGGATTTGTTGCCAAGATGGCTCCGGTCGGAAAACTGTTCGACAAGGTCCGCTTACCTGAAATTGCTCGAGAGTCCGGCTGTCACTATGTGGTCAACTGCACGGTGAGCAAGCCTTCTCTCGTGGAAAAGGTGATCCGGAATTCGGTCTTGATCGCGCGTGAAATCGGACCAACATATATCCAGCTGTACACCCCGTGCATTCTTGAAATCGGCAAGAACAGCATGGAAGGCCTTCAAGAAATGCGTGACTCCGAAAAGCCAACCGAACGGTTTGCTTACAAAGAGTACATCAGCGAACCGGCGAAACAACTCTTGGCGGAACTGGCCGCAAAGGACAAGGAACGCAAAGCCGCCGCCAAACAGCTAGCGGGAAAAGCTTAAGGAACCGGAGGTCGCTTATGATCAAGAAAAGAATCAATATTCGTATGTCCGGATTGGGTGGGCAAGGTGCCGTGACGGCAGCCCATGTCATGGCCATGGCCGCTAATCGTGACGGGAAGTTTTCCATTTCGAATCCGTTTTTCGGAGCTGAAAAGCGAATGGCTCCAGCAGAAAGCTACTGTCGCATCGGGATTGAGCGGATCTATGACCGGGGAGAGTTGGTATTTCCTGATGTGATCGAGGTGTTTCATCCCCAGGTCATTACGATGGGAAAGAGCTATACCATGCCGTTCTACTCCGGCGTCAAAGAGGGGGGAGTCGTCATCATCAACTCAGCCCAGCCCCTTTTGTCGGAAGAAGACATCAACCGGCTGAAGGATCTGAACGTCGCCTTGTTCTACATTGCGGGAACGGAACTCGCAATCGAAGTCGCTGGCACCGAGCTCTCGACGAACATGTCCATGATCGGCTCGGTAGCAGGTATTACCAAGTGCGTCTCTATGGAAGCCCTCGACGGCGCGTTGCAGGAGCGCTTCGGGAAGAAATTCGTGGCATCCGGTGGAACCGCCTCCTTGGACGAAGCGATTAAGAAAAAATTCGCCAAGAAGGAAATGTTGTTGGCAAAGAACCTGGCGACGGTCAAAGCGGCATATGAAATTGCAAGCGAATGGGCCGATAAGAACAAAATCGAGTTACGAGTCGGCAATCCTGCCGTTGCGGCTTAACGAGAGAGAAGGAACCACGTCGCATGTATAACGTAGCGCAAGTGATCGACGAGAAGTGCGTGGCCAAGAAGGGCTGCCGCCTCTGCATCATGTACTGCCCGGAAGCCAACTGCTTGGATCTGAATTCGGCTAAGATGGTGGCGGAAGTCACGATTGATCGCTGTAAGGGATGCGAACTGTGCGTCGTTGTCTGCAACGCCGCCAAACACGAGGCGATTGAGATGCAGGCGGTCAGCGCCACTGGGCAGCTGATGAGCCACAAAGGCGAGTCTGCAGGTCTCGGACAAGCATACCAAGGATAGCAGAACTGCCGCGTCTCAAAAGCCCCATAGCGTGGGACGCTATGGGGCTTTTTTTTGAACTGAGCACTGAGAGGATCTAATGGAACAAGAAAACAATGTGCTCGATGAACTCCTTCGTGAGATTGCAGGCCTCTTGCACGAATACCCCAAAGCCATCGAACGGCAAGCTGCAGTCATACATGCGGGAGGGAAAGACCCGGAACTAGCAGAAAAGCTTATCAAAGCCGCCGATACGATGCGGGATAGTGGAAATCTCTATCTTACTTGGGCAAAACATTTTGCCGCGTTGGCGGAAGGAAATACTGACGCCTCTTCAGACGAAGACGAGACTGATGATTTCGGCATCTAAAAAAGTCTCCCCCTTCTCTCTTTAGTTTTGCTAGAATGCCGACGATTATCTTGAATCTCTTTGTTCCCCGGTAGCTCAGTTGGTAGAGCAGCCGGCTGTTAACCGGCTGGTCGCAGGTTCGAGTCCTGCCCGGGGAGCCACCATACAAACGGGCCTGACAGTGTGAGGCTCTCACCCCGTTCTCTTTTCTGCTCGCTCCCACTTACCGCTTCACAGAAAGCGGCTGTTGGCCCAACGTCCTCGACATAACCCCACTCTTCAAAACGATCTCACAGATATGGTCCAGCCTCTCGATATGTTCGTAGGCCGCCCAGGGATCCGTTGCTACCGCGCATACGCCATGATTCATTTGACCGACAATGTCAAATTCCAGCGTTCCATCCTTTCCTAATCCCAAGCATTCTGCGGTCTGATCCGCCAAATCGCGGGACAAGGCCGGCAACGCAGGGACGGTTCGGCCGACACGCGTATAGCGAGAAATTTCTGGAAACTCGGCGCTCATCGCCTGCAAATCGATTCCCGCATAGATGGCCGCAACGATGTGCGTCGCATGAACATGGACGACCGTTCGCGTCTTCTTCGTATCCCGCTGAAGATTCCAATGCATCCACAGCTCCCCGGAAGGCTGTTGGCCATCACGCACATTGGGAACCAAGTAGCCGGTCTCGGGATCGGTGACCACCTCCAATCGCACCACATGCTCCGGGTGCACAATCGTCTTTCGCCACCCAGAAGGTGTGATGTAGAGATACTTGCCCTCCCGCTTCCGCATGCTGATGTTACCGTCTCTGGTCGTGATCCAGCCTCGCTCGTATACCCGCCGCATCACATCGCCGATCGCCGTAAGCATACATACCTCCTTTAGGGGCACCCTACCAGCATCTGTTATCGGTCACTCGACTGCACCCCTTGAGAAGAACTCCTCGTCTTCTCTTAAGAAAATTTGAAGTGCGCCGGCAGTCTTCGTTGTCTATTATAGAACCCGCATGATCTTTTCGAATGCATTCACCCCCGCATTCCTTCTGCGTAACCCCCACCTCATGACAGTGGTACCTCGCTACTGGCCTCGGCCACCCCTGGCGAGGAATCTCCCTCAAGTTGAACGTCTGTTCACCACTGAGCCAAACACGCAGCTGCTCGGATTCTGCCACTGGCAACCTCAACCGATCACCTCCCGAACCATGATTTTGATCCATGGACTCGAGGGTTGTGCAGAGTCGCACTATATGCGCGGGCTGGCAGCGAAAGCCTATCGTATAGGATTTAATGTGATTCGGATGAACCAACGCACCTGCGGAGGCACCGATCACCTTACGCCAACACTCTACAACAGCGGACTCAGCGGCGATTACCGCGCGATCGTTCGTGAATTGACGATCCGCGACGGCCTGACTGGCATCTGGCTCGTGGGCTACTCGATGGGAGGAAATCTTGCGCTGAAAGCGGCCGGTGAAATGGGGCGTTCTGCTCCGGCGTTAGCAGGCGTGGTGGCCGTCAGCCCGAATATTGATCCCACGCAATGCGTCACGGCTTTGGAGCATCCCAGCAATTGGCTCTATCATGGGCACTTCCTGTCTCGTCTTAAAGCCCGAATGCGACGGAAAGCTGCGCTCTTTCCAGGGGTATGGGACCTCTCGCCGTTAGACGCGATGAAGACGATCACCCAATTCGATGCGGCCTACACCGCCAGCGACGGAGGATATCAAGATGTGGTTGATTACTATGACCGCGCGGGTGCGCGTCATGTATTGCAGCAGATCGCCGTTCCCACCCTGATTATCACGGCGCAGGATGATCCGTTCATTCCGGCCGTGATGTTCGATACTCCGGCGATCAGCCACAATGCACGCATTACCTTGGCGATGGTACGTTATGGCGGGCACTGTGGTTTTTTTCAGCAACGCCACACCGGAGAGGATCGGTTTTGGGCAGAGAACAGAATACTCGAATGGCTCTCTCAATCATGATTCCTACCGGCAACACGCGGCCGCTATCATCTCGCTCAAAAATTCGTGACACCTTGAGCCTGGCAGAACACCTCGCAGCAACCTCACCATCTCCATCAGCCGCCGGCCTTAATCACCGAAGGCGGCTTGCCGAACTGTTCATCTAATCCTAGATGAGGCCGAGCAAGAAACGCTCCGGCAAGTCGTCTACCATCCTCATACGCAGGCTGTGCGGCCTGCCACTCGGCCAAGGGTGGATTGACCGGAAGATTCACCATGAACTTCGTGCCATGACCGACATCACTGGAGACCTCGACATATCCGCCATGTTCCTGCACGATTTGGTGGGCAATGGTGAGCCCCAATCCCGTACCCTCTCGCTCCCCACTTTCGTGCTTGGTGGTATAGAACGGATCGAAGATATGGTCCAGATCCTGAGGATCGATCCCCGGCCCACTGTCTTCGACCTCAATCTGAACCCACGGCTCATTCATCGGCTTGACGAGTTTGCGCGTGCGCACGGACAGGCGGCCGCCCTGATCGCCTCCGATCGCCTCCATCGCATTGATGAACAGGTTCAGCAGGACCTGCTTGATTTGCTGTCGGTCCAGCTTGACAAAGGGCAGGTCTCCGGCCAGCTCCTTCTCGATCGTGATCGCCTTGCTGCTCGCCTTTACCTCGATGAAATACAGGCAGGAAGACACCACGTCGTTAAGATTTTCTTGCGTGAGCTTCGGCGTCATATAACGCGCGTAATCCAAAATCTCATGGACCAGCCGCTCAATCCGCTCCACGTCCTCACACACCACCTGGCTGAACTGCTCCATAAACTCCACATCGTCCCGTCGCTCAGGGGCCAGCTGAACGAAGGTCTTGATGGAGGTCAACGGATTTCGAATTTCATGGGCAAACCCGCCGGCCATGGTTTCGAGTGATCGTAACCGGTCGGTACGCCGCATCAACAGTTGGGATCGGCGAAGATCCTCATACAACAAGGCGTTGTCGATCGCGATCGCGGCATGTTGTGCCAACGTCTTGAGGAGGGCCAACTCCTCGGTGGAATACATGCCATGATTGGACCGGCGCCCTAAGTTGCAGAATCCGACAAGCCGCTCCTTACTGATCAACGGAATACAGACCTCCGATTCCAAGCCTTTCAAGGTGTCGAGCAAGCGCAGATAGTCCCTATCGGCCTTGTCGTATTCGATTTCCTCTCGGACAAGGGCCGTCTCCGTTCGCAGGAGGGTCCTGGGAAACTCCCCCTCCATCTTGATCGGAGGCACAATCGCATCACGGGTCGCGAATCCATAAGATGCGGTCAAACCGTAGATGCCTTGCTCCTTGTCGAGCACATAGACAGACGCCGTCTTAATGTTCATCACGCGCGCGAGCGTTTGCACGATTTCTTTCGTGAGGGATTTCAGTTCCAGAATCGCCACAAGCGATTTGGAAAATTGCACCAAGGTATCGTAGGCATCATACCGCTCCCGAAACAAGGTCTGCCCGATCGCTCGCTCGACCCCCTTCTGAAGGTTGGCCAAACCACTGGAGACGATGACGAACAAGCCAAAGAGCACTCCAGCCAGCAGATAGTGGAACGTCCCGGTAAAAATTCTGATGACGAGCAGGATCATCATATAGGCCGGAATCAGCCCCATCAGCTTGATCGACAGCATCACTTTCGGGCGGCTCGGAACGAACGACACATCCATCAATTCGTATCGAGCGATGGCATAGGCCACGACGGTGACGGAAAGACCTGCCAGCAAGTATCCGACCGGATAGAAACCCACACCATAATTCTGGAGAAAATCCAGACAGGCCAGAAATCCCAATGCGAGAGCCACAACGGTATATTTCAGCTGGGCGCCGAGGAGAGGTGATGAACTCAGGTGGAGTCGATAGCCCTGATACAGCCGATAGACCGTCATGCCCCCGCCCGCGACCACGTATGCCACCAAACATGGATGAAGCACCCCGGCCTTGGGATATCGGCCCCAATAGTAGACATACTGACCGTCCACCAGATAGGGCGTGAACAATAGGCTCCAAAAGAGCGCGCCGACGGCATAGTTCCACATGATCAGGCGATCATGCGCAGCCACCCCGGCGAGACTCTGCGCAAAGTGATAGGTCAGGGCGGGTAGAAAGACCACCCCGGTATAAATGACCTGCACCCAGAAGAGCGCCTCGTCCTCACGGGATGCGGAAAACAGCATGAAACAGCCGAATAACCACAGGCAGGCAGCCCCGCACACAGCGCTGAAGATCGTATTGGAGGTAGAGCGAGGGTTATTGCTGAGCACCCATAGCGCACAGATCAGAAACAGCGTTCCGGCCAACAACGGAGGCGTAGAATGCCCGGTTGCACGATTACTGAGGACGGCACCGATGGAGGTGGCCACCACGATAATCGCCAGCACAATGGCGTATCCGAGGCCCTTGTTCAGCACGACACTGATGTTCATCAGGCGATACCGAACGATCGTATACGCCATCAGCGCCGTATACATCGTGATGAGCACCGTCCCGTAGGGCAGGAGCGGCACGCCATACCAGAGAGGAAAATTCGTGGCCCCGCCTACATACCCGATGATGCTGGCGGCCAGCATGTATGCATATTGATGGCGCCGAATTCCATTGGCATCTCTAAGCGCGACACCCACGAGCGAGGTGGCATAAACGACATACCAGAGAAAATACAGCAGGAAGGGATGAAAGAGAGGGCCGGGGACCGGCCAAAAGGAGAACGACATGGCAGGATGCACATCCGCCACGAGCCAGGGCGTCGTATCGACCAGCAGAAACAACGCGGCCAGTCCATAGCCGATCTTCAACGCTTTGATATGACGCGCCGCAATATCAAGAAAGGTAACGGTATGATGAAAGTACAGGATCGGAATGAGGGCTGCGCCGGCCATCACCAACCGCAGGAGACTCAGTGCAAGATCCCTGGACTCGGTGAGCTGCCAGCCGCAGTAGAAAATGCTCCAAAACGCGATGCTCAGACAGTACAGCCCGTAGATCCGGTTGCGTGGAGCGGCAGGATCCCGGAAATACACGAACATTCCGAGCCCTGTCGCCGCCAACGCATTCACCAGCGCGCTGAATGCGAGCACTTTCATGTCAGGTACTCTGGTAGAACCGAGGCCATGTCATCATGCGGCGACCGTCAGATTCGCCAGGCCCTTGTCGGCCACGGCAATGAGAGCTTGGTTCCCGAATGTGGTATAGACCTGGGGATGAGTGACACCCGCCGCGCGCAACAAGCTTTCCAATTCAGCCTGATAGTGGAAATGGAAAATGCCTTCGCCTTCGCGCTCCTTGATTCTACCAGAATTGTCGAGGAGACGACGACCTTCTTCGACTTGGTCCGGCGTCTGAACCGTTTCGACAAAGCTGCGATAAATCGCCGAGAGATCCGCATAGGGTTTCAAGTTGGACACCACCAACCGACCGTGAGGCGCCAACACACGCAGATACTCGCGCAAGGTAAAGAGGGGGTCGCGTACATACCCAATGACCAGATTGCATACGACTCGATCGAAGGAATGATCAGGAAACGGCAGGGGGGACTCCAGATCGGCTCGACACACCCGCATCGACATCGGAACATAGGCCCGAAGCCCCTCATAAAATTGCCCCTGTAGCGCCGCACCGACCTGCTCGAAGTTGATCCTCGCCTGGGCCAGAGCCGTCGGCACAAAATCGACCCCGACATAGTCAGGCGAGCGAAAGTCGCCGCGACGGGCATACCGTTGCCGAAACGCCTGGTTCAGTTGAAGGAACACACCGAGGTTACCATTGCCACACCCAGCATCCAAGATCCGTTCACCATTATGGCAGTCGCCCATCAGGCGATAGACATGATCCATGAGGCGCCAGAAATCAGCGACATTCGGAATCGTCTGAAAATTCTGCAGGTACTCTTGCCAAAATGCCACGTGATCCGATTTGCCCATCGACCGGCGCTTCTTGCTCCGCTCACGCTCAGTCCGGTTTTGCACACCGATTTCTCGATGTGAAGGTTCGACCATCCGTTCCGTGCGACGTTTCGGCCACAACTCCTGTTGGCAACACAGGGCGATTTGACGATAGACCGTGCGGGCCTTCCGGGGACTCTCCTGCAGTCGATGCAATGCGCCGGGCACCACATACGAATGACGGAGATACGGCCCCATCGCCTCGCCCACGGCATCGATGGACGACGAATCGACCCAGGCGTCCTGCTCGGCGTGAAACAGCACGACCGGAGTTCGTACGCGCGCGGCATCTCGCTGGGTGGTGGCCAAATCGGCATAGTCGCCCTGGACGGCGTGCTCCAGCCAGCGATCCGCATCGATGGTCAGGCCGAGAATATTGACCACGCCTTTGCGCATACCGGCCAGATGTTCCCCAATGAGATCTTCTTGATGCACGGCCTGCAACGTATGCCGGACGTCCATGATTCCGTTGATCAGGACCAGCAGGTTCAGATGAGGCACTCGCCCCGCGACCTTCAGGGCGACGCGACCGGCCAGACTCGTAGCCACAAGCCCGATGGCACGACCGGGCCATTGAGCCGCCACATGCTCCAGCACGGTTTCCAAATCGATTTCCATATCTTCTAACCGAAATTGCGTGGCCAGCCCGTCGCTTTCTCCGACATGATTCACATTGTCGAAACGCACGACATGAAACCCATTGCCGGCGAGGTAATAGGCCAGCGGCACATAATCGCGCTTGCTCTCTCCGTACCCAGGAGCCAGCACCACGATCGGCGCGTCGTTCGACAGATCCGATTGAGGTCGATCGTGACACAACGCGATGCGAAGGCCGGACGGCCGGACACAGTCGGAGAATTCACTGATGACAGACGGTCCATTCTCCCTGCCGGCCATGCCCGTCCCCGGCATCTGCCCAAGCAGCTGTTCAATGATATCTTCCGCTTCCTTTGCGACCGGAAAGAATCGCACGCCCGCCAAGACAGTCCGACCACTCACCTGCACGCCACCAGAACGAACCTCGGCTTCCCCCGGCCTTGTCCATACCACTTCGCCCACCACGGAGCAGGCTGCGGCAGACAGGGACGCAGGTGACGCGCCCTGGGCGGCGCTTGATGTCATCCAGCGCAGTTCCAATTCCGACCCCAGCAAATCTTCTTCAGCCGACAGGCGCACACAGGCTCCGTTCGGCGTCAAGTCTGTCGTCACCGCACCGGCCACCAGTCGATCACCGGCTCGATGTTTGAGGCTGACTTCAGTGCTCAATCCAACCGTCACCCGCTGCTGACGTCGGCGCTCCTGACGTGGCCGCTCGGGCGCCCGCGTCACACACGGCCGCGAGGCCGGCGAAACCACCGACAAGTGAGAGGCGGCATCAAGAAGGGCATCCTCACTGTCTTGCGCGACCAACGCGGCGGCAAGGCGCAACCCGCTTGAACGTACTCGTCCCTCGCTCAGCCATGATGCCACCACCTGTTCATCACCGGCGCTCAAACGGACGAACTGGATAGCCAGTGTCACCCCTCTTCGCATATGGCCTGAACCGAGCCTCTCCTCGAACCCACGAAGGCCGCACACAATCCCCGCACTCTCAAGCCGACCGGCGTCGGAATCGAGACTCAACAAAATCTGCTGGTTCAGCATCGCAGGGACTTCCTCGGTGAAGTCCATCGAAAGTCCCCCCAGGCTCAAACTCTTCGTCAGTCCTATCCACGTCTGATCCTGGAAGCGAAGCACTGTTGAAACGCGAGTGTCGAGTCGGCGGGAGGCTCGCCGCTCGGCAATGGAGAGGGACCAAGCATCGCCGGTTTTCTTTCGAGCCGATACGGAAGATTGCCGACTGTCTTCCTGCCCCAGCAGGCCGGTCACAGACATACTCTCATTGCGCGCAGCGACATGGTCCGACATACGATTCCTCCCGCCAAAGTGAGTGCTGAGCATGACACAGCACTGTAGTGAATACATGTGGCCCGCGCCGCTCACTCACAGGTCGAGCTCAAGACGAGGCTGAACTCTTGCAAGCGCACGAACGATTCCACGGTCTCGGGAGGATGTCGGATGATCGGACAAGGAAGGATTGACGACACGCACGGCCTCAGGATTGGCACACAGCGTCGGTCATAAACATCCCATACTCGAAGCTTATTCTAGGGAATTAGACATATTTGTCAACTCATCCGATTAAAAAAATGCATTTACCTACCATAATTAACTTAGATGATAGCTACAGGTCATAAAGACTCTGTCCGTGATGGAGGTCCACCCATGCGAGGCTTCGTGACAAGTCAGAACGATGACGCCCGTCATGATCCTGACGCCTACTCCGACCTCGCGACAGGCATGACGCACTGCATCTCGACGGTCATCGCCTCATCGCTCACAACGTCGATCGTGTGAAGCGCGCGCATCCAGTACTCGCGTCCGACGCCGGTCGCTTCAGCTTGGAGAATGGATATCTCGTGCTCGAGGAGTCGAAATCGAAGCTCTGCGCAAGAAGATCGGAAGCGGGTAAGTTTCATGCACCGTTCCTGATTGGTTGCTTTGACCAGGCAGGTATGTTACTCACAGTGCCTGCTCCTCTGTTCGTGCCATTGATCATGCGCCCTCTTCACATTCGAGATCACCTCTGGATTCTGAACACCCTGCTTGCCGGTTGCATGCTGGGTTGCCAAAGCGTTCCACCTGTCACCGAAGGTTATCCTCATCAACAAACCCTGCGAGGCACCAGCAGGGCACTGGTGCTGGCCTGGGCTGGAACACCGCTCCAGGAGCGTGAGGATGGAACGGTCACCTTGCTCCGGTACTACAAAGAGGCCCCCCTGCTCGAAGAGTCCATGGTGTCCTCGAAGAGCAGCCTTCCCACCGTGCATCACGGCTGTTGGGCAACCGTCGTGCTCAAAGACCAACGAGTCGATCAGGTTCGGTATCGTTTTGTGCCGAGTTCAGTCGACGCTTCAAACGATTGCGAAGCGATCTTCGCCAATTGCCCAAAATGACGACCCGTCGACCAGCCAGTCCTGGCCCGCATTGGCTGGTGTTGTTGATCGGCTTGCTGCCGCTCCTCGCCCTCTGTTCGGAGCCCGCCTTCGGACTTGAAAAGTACGGGCGCCCACTCCCTGCGATGGATGACCCGGAACATGAAACGCGCGAAGAAGAGGAAACGCTCTTCGGCGGCTATCTGCTGACCAGTGCCTTCGTAAAAAATCCGACGTTCGCCGCCAGACCCGACAATACCGGACTCGTCGGCATGCGGCACATGCTGCACTTGGAAACGGACCTCTATAAGCAATACCTCACGTTTTACACCGATCAGAACTTTTTCTCGGACCGCACCGACGGATGGATCAAACTGTCGGAATGGGACGGCACCTTTGCGTTCACCGGCGTCCTCGATCGGTTCAATTGGCGCCTGCAGTACGAACGTGATGCCCCACTGGACCGCCGTGGCCTCAAACAGGCTTACGCCGATGCGCTGGTGACGGCGCGTTTCCAAGCCATCCAGGACTCCGCCTTGTGGCGACGTACCCTCCCCAACCAAAATCTCACGGCCTATGCCGGCGCGGGATGGCTCTTCCACAACAGCCAATACTTTTCGCGCCCGAACAATACCGGCCGCGCGCTGTTCCGATACGTGGCCCATGCCGACCTGGATATGTACAAGAATAAGGTGGTGCTGTACGGGGATATGAACTTCTTCACCGACCGTGAAGCAAGCAATACCCTCAACCCCTCGGAACTCGATTGGATCATCGGGATTGCCGTCCGCTGGAACGATATGGAAGTGGCGTTCTATCGGGAGGAAGACCGACCGTTGGATCAATCCGGCCTGGTCCAGAAATACTTCGCGGTGCAACTGCGCGTTGCGTTCGATGTCTCGAAAGGGGCGCTGGAACGCGTAGGACTCAGGCGATAGGCAATGTCTATCGAGCGGCGAGGTGAGTGCGCACATCCTGCGCATAGGTCTGAAACGGATCGGCCATAAAAAACGGCGCGGCTCCCCGCAATTTGAAATTCGACCAGTTGATGATGTACTCGCAGGCCATCTGGTCGTCGAAGTCGAGCGGGACCTCCGTCACGATTCCCCCGCCCCCGCCGGCCAGCAGATGCCGGACCAATTCACCGCGTCCAAATGCCCGCGTGTTGCGCGGCGGATGGTCCTGCGCCAGATGAACGATCTTGTCGGTCGTCAGCCGAAGCCCCCGCCCTTCCTCCTCGAGGCCGTAGCAGAGCCCTCGTTCGGGATGCAGATTGTGGTATTCCAGATCGAGACTCTTCAACATAGGATCGTCCCAGGCCGCCTGTTCTGCATCTCGATAGGTCTCCAATAGCCACAGCTTCGAAGCCCAATCGATCCGGCCGACTAGTTTTTCATACCCGCCACGCAAATCCGTCAGCACGGCTTCCCATTGAGCCAACACCCAATCCGTCTCTTCGTCCTGCCCCTTGCAATGACGCTGGGCCGCGGCGAGGAACTGCTCCTGAATGTCGACGGCGGACATCGACTGCCCCGACTCCAATCGAACGATCCACTGACGATCCGGATCGCGGGAGATATCCTGCAGCGCCTCGACCGGTTCGCTGATCCCCAGCCCACGCGGAGCCTGCCCCGCCTCGATCAGTTGCAACACCAAACCGGTGGTCCCCATCTTGAGGGCCGTGGCATACTCAGCCATGTTCGAATCCCCGCACAGCAGGTGGATTCGGCGATAGTGATTGGGATCGGCCAGCGGTTCGTCGCGCGTGTTGACGATCGCCCGATTGTGTTGCACCCATTCAAAGAAGTCGTTGACGATGTAGTCGGCCCGTTGGGAGATCTGAAACGGCACAATCGATCGATCTACGGCATCGCGCAGTCCCGGCCGGTGCAAGATGAGCCCGCCGACTTGCACCCATTCGTTCGGATCACTCGCACATCCGATTCGCCCGGCACCGGTGAATACCTGACGGGTGACGAGGAACGTCACCAGCGGACCGAGCCCACGCCGGGAGAAGGGAAATTGCCGCGTGACCAGGTAGTTCTCATGCGACCCGAACGTCGCATCGGTTTCATGATCGATATTATTCTTGATGAGCGAGACGGTCTCGTCCAACCCCAAGGCCGTCACGGCATTCTGAATGATCCGGTCTCCAGCGCGATCAGATGCCACAAGATCCGCAAGGGTCGTGCACTCCGGAGAGGCATACTCCAGATGGCCCATATCGATATAGATGCGGCCCGCATTGGTTAAAAATCCTCCGTTGCCGGGCGGTTCATCATGGCCACGATGGTGAAGATCGAGGACCCCTCGCCGATCGACATGAAAAATGTGATCCCGAATGCGCTGGGCAACCCAGGACGGGGAGTGGTCGGGCCGATCCTGATTTACTAGGAGGCCGTACTCCGTTTCGAGTCCAAAAATTCGATTCAGCATATTAGCTCGTGGGCGGTGCGCTGACCGCGGGCGGCAGCAGCGCACCCAGTTCGTCAGATCGGAGCGCGCGATACTTGGCGGAACCAGGTCCACGACGTTCCAGCAGGACGCATTCCACCGGCTTCTCAGCGACGGTCTGCCGCACATGCGCCAAGAGAGCGGCCTTGTCAGGCATTCCAGACGCGTCCCCTTCCGTCCTCGGTTCCGACCCCTGCTCCGCGGAAGGTTCTCCAGCCGAGGCCTCTGACGCAGCTTGAGCCAAAGAGCCCACGGCCCAAGCGCAAAGGGCCGTGTCGATAGCCTGCGCCAACGAGGTCTGCGCCAACGCAGAGTGCGATTCAAAATAGCGCCGCATCCGGATTTGAACGGCGGACGTCGCTCCTATTGAAGCCCAGCCTCGGCTCTCCTCGAAATTTCCGTCGTAGTTGATCGTCAGGAACAGGTCTCGCTCCGGCTTCACACCTAATTCAGCGAGTAAAATTTTCGCGATAAAGGGCGCTTTGTAAATCTCTTCAAAGGCCTGCTTGATGGTCGGCGCCAGCCCATACTTCATGAGACGTGCGCCGGTGACATCGGACGGCGACCGGTTGAACCCCTCGACATGGGCCATCTCCAGCAGAGAGAAGCGCAACTTTTCCAAATCAGCCGGGTGTCCCATTCCGCCAAGCGCAATGCGATCGTATACCTCGTAGAGTTTGGGTGTCCCCCGACTGACGGTGAGCAGCAGAATACCATCGGCATACGCCAGGGCCACAACCGGCGAGCCCTTCGAAAATTGCTCATCGAGATACTGACGTCGATTGCCGACCGCTTCGATCCACCGATAGGGTTCCTCATACATAACGTGTCACCTTCAACATAGGGCTCACTATCCTGCCTTTCATTTATTCGCGCCCACGCACCACTTCGCGCTCATACAATCGTTTCAAATCGGCATCCGCAATGGTCTGCACGCCGGCGGAGGTGATGAGTTTAACGACCGGATAGAGATTCAGCTCCCGATTCACCCCACCGGTGGCCGAATCGAACTCCGCCGCGCTCGTGAGGAGCCGAAGCGCCTGGATCGTAGCCTGTTCTTCAGGGAGACTCGCCAAGGGTTGCGGACCCCATGTATTCACATAATGGAGGATGCCTCGAATGGTCGGCGAGCCCGAACCGGAAACGGCATACTCGACGGCCTCAAATTCAGCCCCTAAAATATCGTAAAAATAAATCTTCGCAGTCTCTTGTCCATGGTCGTACCCTGCGAACACCGGGACGACGGCACCGGTCCCTGCCAACGCGGCCGGCACATTCTCCTTGAGCAGCTTGGACACGGCTCGAAGCTTCCCTTCAAAACTCAGCTCCTGCAGTTGCGTGCGCCGGTAGTATTTGAACGAGTGTTCCAGGACCCGCACCATCTCATACGCAGTCGCCGGCACACCCGCGATCGCCATCACGCTATGACGATCAATCTCCAACACTTTGTCGGTGCGGTCATACATCACCATATTCCCCGCCGTCGCTCGGCGATCGCCCGCGACCAGTACGCCATCGCGATACTTCAACGCGAGAATCGTGGTGGCGTTTGGAACATCCATTCCGGCTGCGGCCGCAACAGGATTGCCGAATTGATACCCCTGCTCTTTCAAGAGCTGGAAAAAGTCTCCTTGCATCCCCATGACACCAACCCCTCGTGAATCATGAATCGTCAAGCGATCAGACTCTGACCGACCACCGGACGCCTTACCCGTTACCATCCCCTCACTCTCCCGTTCGTTGCCGATACCGCTCCGCCTGCTTCGGATCGACCTTCCGCATCCGCTTCAGCAAATTATCCTTATCTGGAGAGTCTGTTTCTGGCCGTCGAGGGCCGCCGCCTTCTTCCGAGGGACCCGGTGGTTTCGGCATGGGATCTCCCGGGGCCTCACGACGTTCCGGCATCAACATATATCGCATGGTTATTGGTCCTTTCGTCTCGTCCACGCCGCCAGCGCATCCGCTGGAGACGCGGATGCCTCAAACAACGCGGCGCAGGCCTGCACCGCTTCCGGCTCAAACAAGTCACCCATTTCAAGCGTTCGCGCACGCAGTCCGCCTGCGAACTGTACCCGCTCCCACTGCATGCCCGTGATCTGGTCCGGAAACCGAGTCACACACAACCCGCGGAGCCCGCCTCGGGTATCCGCCGGACCGGCAGTCAGGGCCTGCGCAACATCACGCTCGTTCGTCATACGCCAGGTTTTCCCCTCGGCTTCGAGCCCCAGAAACAGTCCGCGGTCAGGGTTCATATTATGATATTCCAGATCCAAACTGGCGAGCCACGGATCTTCCCACGCGAGCCGCTCTTCCCGCATAAACGTCTCAAGCAGCCACTGCTTCGTGACCCAATCCAGTTTCCCGACCAATTGTGCTCGATCCTGACTGAGCAAGCGGAGGGTTTCGGACCATTCCCGCAAGACCCAATCGGTATCCGGATCATCACCCGCGCAGCAGCGGCTCACCGCATTCCAATACTCCCTTTGAATCGCGAGTCCGGACAGGCTTCGGCCATCCTTCAATCGCACCGTCGCCTTCAGTTCGGGGTCCCTAGAGAGTTGCTTGATGGCGGCAACCGGCTGCTCCAACTCTAGACTCGGGGCGCCGCCGCGCTGAAGCAGGTCCAACACCAGTCTGGTGGTGCCGACCTTGAGGGCAGTCGCATATTCGCACATATTGGCATCGCCGAGAATCAGATGCAGACGCCGGTACTTGGTTCGATCGGCATGCGGTTCATCCCGTGTATTGAGAATCGGCCGGTTGTGCATCGTATCGACGCCCAACTCCGCCTCCATAAAATCGGCCCGTTGCGAAAGTTGGAACGGGCCCGGCACAAAGCCTGACTCCTGCGCTTCCATCCCGACTTTCCCGGCTCCGGCCACGAGCTGGCGGCTCACCAGAAACGGCATGAGTCCACTCACCAATTGTGGAAACGGCAATGAGCGCGATACCAGATAGTTGTCGTGACAGCCATAACTGTGGCCATGAAAGTCGGTATTGTTCTTGTAGAGTTGCACGTGCGGACCACCGAGCTGATGATTGCGGCGATCCGCTGCTCGCTGGACAATGCGTTCTCCTGCCCGATCATGTGCCAGAAGATCTTTGAGGGTACGACATTCCGGAGTGGAATACTCGGGATGCGTATGGTCGTTGTAAAACCGCGCGCCGTTCGGCAAGACCAGATCGCTTTTCATCTCATGAAATGAAAACGGTCGATGGGCATCGACCTTGGCGAAGTCATCTTCCTCCTTGTCCTGCTGCAGGCCAGAAACACGGAATCCGCGCGCATCTTCATGCGGATCTTCGCCTCGATAGTCCCACCGCCGTTCAAAGCTCCCGGTCAGGTGCGCGCGCACCAACTCCATCGATTCCTCGACAGGATCGACCGTGTCGAGATCTTCTCTGGTAATACCGTATTCCGTTTCGATGCCGAAGAGATGCATATGTCCCTACCGGAGCTCTGTCAAAGGCGACAAGAACTAGCTGATCACCTGCTTGTTCCGAGCCGCCCACCCGTCACGTTTCACACCCGACATGGCATCAGTTCAGATGATCTGGTTCACCAATCGTTCTTCCGTTGCTCGCCCACGGCGGAAGGACGAGACACCGACGACCTGTTCAGGATGATGATCCAGCAGTTTGAGCCATTCCTCCGCGGCGTCATCCGGCGGCAACATCTCGCCTTCCCGGTATTCCTCTTGCACCGCATCGAGCAGGTCCTGCGCACGGATTCCGTCGCCGGAAGGCACCCCGGCCTGCGCCACCACCCGCTCAATCGCCTTCTCCTTCGCCCGCTGTACGATTGAGGAGAGAATCGCCCCGCTGACAAGATCTCCGCGATACAGCACCTTGTGCTGCCCATTCCGAAGACGAATCGACAACACGCGGTTCTGATCCGTCCGTGAGAAGAGACTTTCGACGACCTGCTCGATCACCGCGCGGCGCGCCGCGTCATGATCCTGTCCGTTACGCTCCAGCAATTCTGGATCAAGCGGCAGCGCGGGCGTCAAATAGACCGCAAGAATCTCGACGGCGGCCTCTCGACTCGGCCGCGCGACCTTGATCTTCCTGTCGATTCGACCTGGTCTCAGCACCGCCGGATCGATCAAATCAGGCCGGTTGGACGCCAGAATGATCACGACATCCTGAAGCGATTCAATGCCGTCCATCTCGGCGCAGAACATCGGCACCAACGTATTGTTGATATTGAACGACCGCATCGATCGCCTGGTGCCCAACACGGACTCGGCTTCATCGATGAAAATAAACGGCAGCGCCCCCTCTTTGCGTCTGGCGCGGGCTTTCGCAAAGAGATCCCGGACAATCCGCTCGGACTCGCCCAGCCACATGTTCAAAATCTCCGGCCCCTTGATGTGCAAGAACGCGCCGCTAGTCACCGGTGGGTTCTTCGATGTGCCGGCTGAAGCGGCCTGCCCCTGCGACTCACGGACGAGCTGAGCCAAACTGGCGGCGGCGGCCTGTCCGATCAAGGTCTTGCCACAGCCCGGCGGGCCATAGAGCAGGAACCCCTTCGGCTGCGTAAATTGATATTTCGTAAAAGTGTCGGCATGGAGCAGGGGATATTCGATGGCCTTGCGGATCGCCTCGATCGCCTGATGCTGGCCCCCGATTTGTTCCCACGTCACGTTGGGCACTTCATCCAGGAGATGCGTCCTGGCCTGACGATTCTCGAATTTTTCGATGGCGATCCGATGAGTCGGCTCAATGCGGACTTCATCCCCGGCCTTGAGGTCCGCCCCGACCAAATCACTGGACCGCTGCAAAATCAACGCTTGCCGGCCCATATCTTGCTCGAAACGAATGCGCCCATCCGGCAACACCTCGGCGACCTTGAGCACCGGTCCATTGCGGTCATACCCCAGGGCTTTGATGACCGTATAGGCTTCATTCACCAGAATCTGTGTCCCGATCTTGAGGTCCTCCGCCCGAAGGCGCGGATCGATGTTGGCATAATACTCCGCCCCTCCGACGACGATGCGCGCCACATGTTCGGCCGGCACTTCGAGCAACAGTCCGACCCGGTTGGCGGGCGCCGTCAACTTGGCCACCACCTCATTGAGTTTCTTGACTTCAGTTTCGCGCCGGTCCTGGGCGACCGACTGGGCCGTCACCACATGTCGCAATTTGTAGAGCAGCTTCTGGCGCGGGTCGCCGTCTGGAAAGGCAGCCAGACATTCTTCTATCAACTCGATCGGATCGGGAGAGGCCGAGGCCTCGTGTCGCGGGGGCTGCGGCCCACCCGCCTCAGGCTGATCCGATTTTCTATGGTCGCTCATGTATCGTTCCTCCGGCTGGTCCAACTTTGGTCATCCTAACACAGAGGACAACCGCACTGTCGCGGTCGGTTCACACACCCCACGGATCAATTGACAGCCTGAAGCGTCGCCGTGACCTGCAATCGGCGGTTGCCACGGGAGTACTCGATCGTCACTTGGTCGCCGACCTTGTGCTGCTCCATCCGGTCCATCAAATCCTCAACCGTCTCCACCGGCTTGCCGTCCACCGCGACGATAATATCGCCCAACTCGATCCGGCCTCTGACCGTCTCACGCGCGCCACGCAGCCCGACGCGCTCGGCCGCGCTGCCTCGCCCGACCTTCCCGATAATGACGCCGGTGACGCCCCAGCGCCGCGCCATGGCATCGGGGACCAATGAGATACCCAATCCCGGCCTGATCAGCTTTCCATGCTTGATCAATTCAGGTACGATCCGACTCACCATATCGACCGGCACCGCGAACCCGATACCGGCGAATGCGCCGCTCGGACTCATGATCTGGGTATTTACGCCGATCAGCCGTCCGGCACTGTCCAGCAACGGCCCCCCCGAGTTGCCCGGGTTGATCGCAGCATCGGTTTGAATCACCCCCTCGATGGTCCGATTGCTCATCGACTTGATGGTGCGGCCAAGGGCGCTCACGACGCCCGTGGTCAGGGTATGATCAAGGCCGAAAGGGTTGCCGATCGCCAGGACCTTCTGCCCGACCCGCAGTGACTGGGAATTGCCGATGGTAGCCTGCTGAAGCGCCGCCTCGGGAGCGTGAATCTGCAACACGGCGAGGTCGTGATCGGGATCGACGCCGATGACTTTCGCCTTGTGCTCCGTGCGATCGGCCAACGTCACCGTGATGGCATCCGCCCCATAAATAACATGGTAATTGGTGACGATGTGCCCCTGCCGGCTCCACACGAAGCCCGTCCCGGATCCCTGCGGAACTTCGAACAGATTAAACGACCAGGGATCACGCTGCATCGCCGTATTCGCAATGAACACCACCGATTGCGTGGCGCGCTCGAACACGGCGATGGTCGCCAATTCCTCCGAGCTAAGTTCGGTCTGGACGGCTGATTCTGCCAGACGCACCCCGTCCGTTCCCTCGGCGATCCAGAGCCATGCGGGTGACGACAGTCCCACCGCCAACAGCGCCGCCTTCAGACCACGTTCCCGCCGACCCCCGCCGCGCCCCGATGTACTCGCCCCGCTCAGACGCATCCTATTCCCCGATGACCTGCAGCACGAGGTCCCTGGTTCGCGGGCGAGTATCGAAATCCAACACCACGATCTGCTGCCAGATTCCGAGCGTCAGCGCTCCCTCGTTGAAGGGTACTGTGAGTGACTGTCCCTGCAACTGACCACGCAAGTGGCTATGGCCGTTGTCTTCTCCTGCATTGCGCGTGTTGTGCTGCCAGCCGGGATCGGCCGGAATCAATCGTTCCCATAGCGCCTTCGTATCGGCGCGGATGCCCGGCTCATCCTCAATGATCAAGACGGAAGCAGTCGTGTGCCTGATGAAGAGAGTGAGAATCCCCGTGCGCAACTGCGTCTGCTTCAGCACCGCTTGGACCTGTCCGGTAATATTCTCCACCCGGCAATCGCCCTGCATAGTCACCTGAATCGACACACTCCTGACCGGCATAAGTTTACTCCTGACCCGCCCGGCGTAAGAACATGCGCTCGCGTCGGGACAGCGGCTCCCCCTTCGCCTCCTCCAGAACGCGATCGAACACCCCTTCCGACGCAAGCGCCCGTAAGGCCTGCACCACCGGACGACTGATGATCGCGTCCTCCTGCAACGCATCCAAATAGGCGAAGGCCTCCGACAACTCTTCGCGCCGTCGCCCATAATAGTCACGCCCCCGGCGCTGATTGCTATAGGCTTCAAATTGTTCGCAAGCGACCAAGATCTCGGCCAGCTGCCGCACCCAGGGCTGCGCGCCCTTGAGCTTCTCAGGATAGTAGTAGTACAATATGATCCGGCTCATCCACGGTGACCAGGCGACCGCCAGCTCGCGCAAGCGCGGTTTCACGACACGTAATCGAGCCGCCAGCCTGCGGGCATACCCCAGCCGCATTTCCACCTGTTCACAGGCCCAGGGATTCAGGGCGATGCCGGCCTCTTCCATCGCGTCTCGATACCGCGCCACAAACGCCTCGGTTTCCCGTCCATAACGGGTCTCCGGGTGAATGGCCCGCCATTCACGTGGCCTCGTGGGGATTCCCTGCGCGCGGGCCCAGGACCAGATCCGGCCGAAGAGTCGTCGATCAAGCCCGGCGCGGCCCAAATCATGCAAGATACAGGCGATTTGATACTGCCGCACGCGCGCCGGCTGGTGTCCCATGCTCTGGGCCACGGCGGCGCACATCCGGGCCGTCCGAAGTGCATGCGGACAATCATAGCCCTTTATGAGCCGTCCAGGACGACGCGGGTCCGGATAGTCATAGAGACGCAACAAGTTGGAGACTAAGGCGCGCGGGAGAATCAACGGAGGGGACGTAATACGTGTCTTGGCCATGTAGGTGTGGTAAACCGCAGTCGATCATCTACCGGCGGGCAGAATATCGTCCGTGAAAAGAACGTGTCAAGCAAACCACCACCGACGCAGAGGATTTCCTCGCACTCACTGTGGGGCTTTGTTATTCTGAGTCCACGGCGGTGCGACAACCGGGAGGGTATCATGGGAAACACGCGGTCCATACAGCTATTGGTGGGAAGCGTCTGCCTCCTGCTGGCGGAGACCTGCACGCCTCTGGTCGCCGTCGCAGCCGAGCAACTGACTGATCTGACCGGTAAAGCCGCCGCATTTGTCACCTTGCGCAGCCGGGATAACTTTTCGAGCGAGTACCGATATGACGTGACGGTCCGCAACAATTCCGCGGACCCCTTCATCGCCGACTCCTTGATCCTCGTGCTGGATCGCATCACCAACATCGCGGGGGACGACCACACGAACCTGACGAACGAATCCCTGCTGAGCCGAATGGAGGTCCTCGGCCAAGATGGATACACAGAGGACGGCAAACCATTTTTTCGTATTCCTCCCGGGGCCACTCCCGACCTCCCCCCCCACAGCGAGAGCCTTCCCGCCACCGTCCGCCTCCGCAACTTGGACTATGTTGTTGTCTTCACCCCGTCCTTCCGCGTGATGGGACAAAAACGCGAGCCACCTAAACCGAAAAGCTCGGCCGCAGCCGCAGCGGCCGCCGTCGCGCCGCAGAAAGCGACTACGGATAAACTCATTCAGCTGTTGATCAAGAAGGGCCTGATCACTCCGGAAGAAGGCCACGCCGTCAGCCAGCCATGAACCAGCTGAGCTGCAAAGTCTGCGTTGGCCTGTGGCCGAAGCAGGACTATTTCATCGCCGACTGTGGACTCACGCAGGCCTATCTGCATGACGACCAGTTCTTCCCCGGCTGGACCGTGCTGGTACTGAAACACCATGCCACGGAACTCTTCCACCTCTCTCGCGACGAACGCAGCCGCCTCATTGAAGAAGTCGCCGAGGTCGCCGCTGTGCTCGCCGAGGCGTGGCGGGCGGTGAAGATCAACTATGAGCTGCTCGGCAACCAGGTCCCCCACATCCATTGGCATCTGATTCCACGCCTTCCCCGCGATCCGGCGCCGCTCGACCCGGTGTGGCGTATCGCGCATGAACCGGTCCAGCTTCAACCGGACGCACTTGCTGCCGAGGTGGACCGTCTCCGACACGTCTGGCCGGCTCACCTGAATCAGATGCCGCAGAGGCCCTGACCCCATCGCCTAGTGACTATGTCCACCCCGTCACCCCTCCCCGGCGCGAAGAAGCCCCGCACCTTCCTCCGCACGCTGGTCTGGACCCTGCCGCTGCACGTCCTCACAGCGATCGCCATCGTGGGAGGCGCTGCCGTCTGGTCCAGCACTTCCGTCTCAACCCATGGCACATGGGCCACCCTGGGCAGCTGGTCTCTCACCGCACTGTGTGTCGTCTTCGCGCTGATCGGCGGCGTCCTCGCCGGTGTGTTGAGCGCAGCCCAACACACGGTCGAGCGATTGGAACTCACCCTCCGTGACTGGCTTCACACCCTCCCCCCCATGGAGAGGACGACACCAGCGGCAGCACGAACTCTTTCCACGGTTCGACAGGAATACGAAGCCATTGTCGACCGCTGCGTGACTCAGACCGGGAACCGACTCCGACTCCCACGTTGGCTGGAGAAGCTGATTCGCGCTGCACTCCAGGGCGTCGTGGTGGATCGCTTCATCGCCTCCTGCACAGACCGCGGCCTCAGCCATGTCTCTCCGCAGGAATTCAGAAACTGGCTTCTGGCAGAGGGTGTCAGCTTGGGGTTCATGCCGGTCCAGGACCAACTCTCCTTGTGGCGCTATCTCATACTGGGCTTGTTGGGTCTGCTGGTCGCAATGGTCGTGGCTCTGGCCTTACTCAGCCAGTGAGTGATCGGGCGCCATAGCCGACTCCCCCTCCTGATCATGAAGTCGCATGCACCGGCCCGCACAAGACCGGACGCGTTTTCCACCCGAACTCCCATGGAATTTCCGGCTCATCTATGTGTATATAGAGAAGTCTTTTCACCTGGAGGTTTGTCAGCGCCTATGTTCCTGCACCGCGCCACCATGAGAGGGTGGCCTTTGATCCTGACGGCGGCCCTGCTCATCCACCCGGCGTGGGCCGGTGCGCAAGAAGATCCTTCCGCGCTCCCTCTACCGGAACCCATTCGGGAAGAACCACTCCCTCCCGAATCCCTTCCTCCGCCGGAAACGCCGGAACCGGCGCCAGTACCGGTGGTCCCTGCACCGCTGAGTCTACTGGAAATCCTCACCCAGGCACGACAAGCGCTGCATCTCGAACCCGATGCCCAGGAACCACGTCTCACCCTGGGCCGAACATTATTCCAGCTGGGCGACACCGATGGGGCGATCGATGAATATCGGACCGCCTTGCGATTCCATCCGACCGTCGCGCAAGCCCATTTGGACTTGGGTACTGCACTCATGGCCAAACAAGACTGGCGCACCGCCATGACGGAGCTCCAGGAGGCCGTCCGTCTGGATCCAAACCTTGTGCAAGCGCACTACAGCATGGGCACGATTCATTACACCCGGGGACATGTGCAATCGGCCATCAAGGCCTACCAGGAAGCGTTGCGCCTGAAAGAGGACTTCGCCGAGGCCCATTATCGACTCGGGCTAGTGCTGAAAATGGCGGGACGGGAGAAGGACGCGGCCCAGGAGCTTGAGGCCGCCGCGCTGGCAGGATTGGCCAAAGCCCAATATTTTCTTGGAAACGCCTATCGCTCGGGTCAAGGCGTGGAGAAGAGTCAAATCATGGCCATCACCTGGTGGGCCCGAGCCTTCGAGCAAGGGCTTCCAGAAGCCGCGCAAGCGCTGACCCAACTCAGACGGCTGGCGGCGGTCAGAGGTCCCCTCCAGACGAAACAGTCCAAAGCGGCGGCGGAGGCCTTCAAGAACTATTGCGACCAGCTGTGGCTGGACTTTCCCGATCTCGACCGAGGAGACCAGGCAACAGAAACCGTCGGCACCACCTTGCTCAAGCAGGGACGCACCGCCGAGGCCCTGCCGGTGCTGTTACGGGAAGCCTATGCCCTCAACGACATCTCACATGCGACTCTCGTCCAGCTCTATGAGCAGGGGCTCGATGGCCAACTTCCGCCCCATGGTCAATGGATCCTGAGTTATTTGGAGTCCACCGCTGCCGATGGAGCCATTCCCTCCCGCACGGCCCTGGCTCGCATCTACGGCAAAGGACTGGGACTGGCGCCGGACCTGGCCAAGGCGAAAAGCTATCTCAAAGGCCTGCCACGGGATGAGGCGAAACGTATGCTCGAGGAGATCGCGTCCGAGCCTCCCAAATCCTAGCAGGCTATTGAACCGTAGTTCCGTCACCTCGACAAATCGACCGATATGCCTCAGAAGCAGGACCAGGTCCGCTCGGAGGATGTTCGATCAATCGTCCCAAGCGACCAGAGCGAGGTCCGCGGCCAATGAGCCGGCAGTGCCTGCGCGAGCAGGACGCCGGCATACTGTTTCACCATTCTGCTAGGCGCCACCACCCATGCGAATAGCCACCCGCCTGTTCGTCAGGAATGTCTGGCTGCAAGCCGTCGTCATGGCGTTGGTCTCCCTCGCCCTCACCGAAGTCATGTGGACACCGGCGCCCGTGACGTATACCGCGCTGGAATGGGCTCCCTACGACACCTGGATGCGGCTTCGCTCACAACCGGCTCCGAACTCACCTCTCCTCCTGGTCGTCAGAGGTCAGGCGAGCGAACAACAGTTCGGCACCGGCCTATGGGATCGCAGCCTCTCTGCTAGACTCATCACGGGGCTGCATGATGCGGGGGCCGCATCCATCGGGATTGATATTCCGCTCGACCTGCCGAGTCCCCCCAATCTCGGTGGCGCCGTCAGCGATGCCTTGGTGATTGAAGCCGTCAAATCGGCCGGAACTGTCGCCTATCCGGCATTCCTGGCTCCGCCCCTCGAACAGAACACGGAGCTGCTTGCCCTACCGGCTCACGGCCTCACGCCGGGCAGAAGCGCGCTCCAAACAGTCCTCGACTCGGATCGCATTGTGCGCCGAACTCGGCTCTTTCACGGCAATGGAGCCGACGAACTTCCAGCCCTGGGCTTCTCGTTGGCTGCCACTTTTTGGCAGGTTCCAGTGAGCCAAGTGGAACGCCGCTCGGGGGAAATACGGCTGGACAACGCGCGGACGCCGGGTGGCGCCACCCGCGCTCTGACTATCCCACTGGACCCTCAAGGGCGACTGCTCCTCAACTTTGTCGGGCAGCAAGGGCCCACCGCCTTCCCGACAACGACGATGGCCGAACTCTCCCGCTTGATCGACCAGAAGGACAATGAGGCACTCAGCACGCTGGTCAACGGGAAAGTCGTGCTCTTGCTGACCCAACCGGGCGCCCCGCCTGAGCGAGCCATTCCATCGGGCCAGGAGGCGTCGGACCTGCTCTTGCAAGCCCATCTGGTCCAGACACTGCTCACCCAGAACTGGATACGTGAACTCTCCCCGCTTCAGAAGCTGCTGGTCACCTTCGCACTCTGTCTCTGTGTGGCCTGGATCGTCCTCCGGTGGCCGGACTGGAAGGGGCTGCTGCTGGGTACGGGAAGCCTCGTGCTCTATCTGGTCTTCGCCCTGACCTTGCTCACCAACGCCTATTGGGTCCTGCCGTTCGTGATTCCCGTCACCGCAGCCATTATCGTCCTCGTGACCACCAGCCTGCTCGGGCAGATTGTGGCGACCCGACGCCTAGCGCTGTTGGAACAGGACATGCTGCAGGTTCAGCAGAATTTGGTGGCGGTTCACGAGGCGCTCGTCTACCGGGAGACAGCGGTGGAATCCTTGACAGAAGACTTGGAATCGGCCCGTGCCAGCATGTCTCACTCCGCCTCCAAGGAGGCTGAGTCGACGAAGCGCGCCGCCGACCTTGCGCTCAGAATCGCCGACGCCCAGGCGCAAGAGGACGCCACGCGGCAGCGCATGGACGAGCTCGAGCGACAACTCCAACACATGCGCGCCGCAACCCTCAGTGCGGCACCACTCGGGAATGTGGAACAGGACGCGTTCTGCCGAGAATGCGAGCACCTCGGCATCGTCACTCGAAACCCGGCCATCCTGACAATGTTTCGTGATCTCAAGAAAGGTGCCCGCTCCACCGTCACGGTCCTGATCACCGGCGAACCGGGAACGGGCAAAGAGCTGTTTGCGCGCGCCGTGCACCGCCTGAGCCCGCGATCGGCGAAGCCCTTCATCGCGGTGAACATGGCCGCCATCTCTCCGGAGCTGTTCGAAAGCGAACTCTTCGGTCACGTCCGCGGCAGCTTCACCGGCGCGCTCACGGATCGCAAAGGCTATTTCGAACTGGCGCATCAGGGCACCATCTTCTTGGACGAGATCGGCGACCTCCGCCTCGACCATCAAAGCAAACTGTTGCGGGTGTTGCAGGACAAAACCTTCTACCGTGTCGGGGCGACGAGCCCCACCACGGTGGATGTCCGCATCGTGTCCGCAACCAACAAAGACCTTCAGCGTGGCGTGTCGGAAGGCTGGTTTCGCGAAGACCTCTATTTTCGGCTCAAGGGCCTCGTCCTGCACCTACCGCCGCTACGAGACCGCCTCGACGATATCCCGTCCCTCGCGGAGGCCTGTTTGCGCGAAGCCGGGAGGCAAACCCTTCACGCTAACGTGCAGCTCTCAGAAGAAGCGCTGGCGACGCTCAAGCAACAAGCCTGGAAAGGCAACGTGCGGGAGCTGCGCCAGTGCCTCGAACAGGCGGTCGCGCTCTGCGAGGGACCGATCCTCACCAGCGCCGATCTTCGCCTCCCCGGCAAGCCGTCGTCTGCCGTTCTGCAGACCGAGACACAACCGCTCCTCCCTGACCCGGCCGGCGATGCCGCCGTCTTGAATCAATTGCGCCAGTATCGGTTCGACATGCAAGCCACCGCGAAAGCGCTGGGATGGGATCGCAGCACGGTCACCCAGCGACTCAAGGGCCTTTGCTTTCAAGCGCTCGTGGAATCGGGGAACGACCAGGCTCGGGCGGCGTCCGCCCTGGCCGGGGACCCGTCGTTGCTGCGCACCGTCGAACTGAAGCTGATGGACTACTATGGGCACCTTATGGAAACCATCGAACCGTTCGCGACCGTAGACGAAGCCCTGCTCGATTGTAAACGGCGCTTCAAAAACCTTCCCGAGCGGCACTTCAAATCCGTCGAAACCCTGGTGCGGCAACATTTCGGGTAGAATAGCCCAGACTCACCGAGTCAGACTACAGAACCAGAACGACATATATGGGAAACATTGTGCTTGAAACGCGTTCGGCAATATCGAGAACGGCAGGTAGGGTCCGGTCGTGAGTGCGCGTTCGCCGGTGACCTGGACCGAAACCGAGCAGACGTGTTCGGCGCGCTGGCGCTCGGAGTGGGGCTCCCCTCCGCCCGTGCGGATAACCATCGCGGATGACAGCCTGACCGCCGACGCAGCCTTTCGCCTGGCCTGCGAGGGAACCGCCCTGCTCTGGCGGGGCGATTTCCAGAATGCGCGACAGTTACTGAATGCCATGGCGCGGCGAGTCGACCGTCATCCCCCTAAACCAGGCGCATCCCCGGCGGAGTCCTTCCACTTTCATCGGCAGACCCAGTCTCGCCGAGCCCGGATCTTAGGCCTGTTGCTGGTGGCGCTGGAGGACGACTATGAGATTCGCCTCCGCCGCGCTCCCGATCTTCGACTCGCCTGCACGGAGGCCTATGGTCCTGGCGAAGAACGCTCGCTGGTATCACTCCGGGAACTGCTGGGACTGATCGGCGCACATGAATGGCGCAAGAATGGGATCATGATTCCTGCGCTCGGTGATCGCATCCACCCGCACTATGGCGTGTTCTCGCCCATTCGCAGCGAGTATGTAGGACTGGTGGCCGACGCACCGTTGCCCCCCTGTGCGCTGGCCTTCGATATCGGAACCGGCACCGGCGTGCTCGCAGCGGTCCTCGCCCGCCGGGGGGTCGCACACATCGTCGCCACCGACCAGGATCCTCGCGCATTGATCTGCGCCCGCGAAAATCTGACGCGCTTGGGTTTCACCGACCGAGTGGAGGTCGTGCAGGCGGATCTCTTTCCCGAAGGCAAGGCACCGCTCGTTGTCTGCAACCCACCCTGGGTTCCGGCGCGGCCGACTTCGCCCATTGAACAGTCGATCTACGATCCCGAGAGTCGCATGTTGTCCGCATTTCTCAAAGGTCTGGCGGCCCACCTGGAACCAGGCGGAGAAGGCTGGCTCCTGCTTTCCGATCTGGCCGAACAGTTGGAACTGCGGACGAGAGCGGAGTTACTCGCTCTGTTTGAACAGGCCGGGCTCATGGTCATCGGCAAGACGGATGTCCGGCCGAGTCATCCCCGTACCTTCGACCAGGCCGACCCCCTCCGCGCCGCCCGCGCAGCGGAGATGACGTCCCTCTGGCGGCTGGGGGTGCGGTAACAAGTGGATTCACTTTCTGAGGGCCACCCTGTCGACCCAAGTCGAAGGAGACCATGCGCTGCGCTTATGGCCGCAAACCGAGCGTCACGCGAATAGCGTCTTCGACGGTCGCCAATTCATCCTGACTCAATGTTTCAATCCTGGCCCGCAGTCGAGACTTATCCAGCGAACGAATCTGATCCCCCAAGGCACGAGCCGGTTTGCCGTCAACGGTAATCAGCGCTTCCCCTGGGTAAAGCGAATCCACCTGGCTGGTAAGAGGGAGCACTACGACGCGTGCCCCAAAGGCATTACACGAATTGTTGGAGACGATCACGGCCGGCCTAGTTTTCTTGATCTCGGAGCCAAGACTCGGATCGAGTGCCACCCAATACACATCCCCTCGACGAGGCGTCTTCCTCACTTGGGCCATCCTTCGCTATCGGTGCCCTGCCAGTCATCCGCCAGCTGTTTTCTCCACCCTTCTTTCCTGGCTGCCCGATAGGCGGCATCCAGCGTGTTTGCGGCGGGATGGAGCTTGGATCTGACGGCAGATTCGATAAACGCACTGAGCTTTTTGGGCGGCACTTCCTTCTTCAGCCGTGCGTACACCTCGTCATCCATCGTGATGTTCAATCGCACAGACATGGCCACCTCCTGACGTGATAACAATGCTGTATTGTATACAGGATCAAACTAGCTGGCAAGGTTCGCTCTACACTCGCGCAGTCGACAGACACTCGATCTCAAAGGGTGCGATTTTCGGTGTCTGGATCTCAGGAGGGTGGAGGCCCATCTGGAGCCGAACGGCGAAGGCTGACTGCTGCTTCGGATCTCGCCGAGCACCGGGGCCTCCGGTTACGGGCAGAGCTGCTCGCGGACTTCGACGCAGCAGGGCTCATCATCATCGGGAAGATCAATGTCCGGCCGAGTCATCCCCATACCTCCGACCAGGCCGACCCCCTCCGCACCGCCCGCGCAGCGGAGATGACGTCCCTCTGGTGGCTGGGTATACGATGATCGGGTAGGTGTTGTGTCGTGGAGTGCGAGCAGCCGGTCAACCTCAGGGCGTGAATCTGATAGGGACTAACTTTCCCGAGGAACAGTGACGAAATGCGCAGGGTTTATTGGGGAACCACCTTTTGACCTGTAACTCTTTCAGTTGGCAGACTTTTCTGGTCTTGTCACCGTTTGACTCATAGATACTCAACGTCGAGCGCTCACTCTCATCCTCGTTCCCCGCGTCATTCCAGCGGTCAAAATAGGTTTCTCCCTTGTAGCTGAATACCCCGTAGAGCTGGTAATTGGTTTCACCCGGCAGATCTCCAGTCCTGTAGGGATTTTGCATGACCAGATTCGTCATCGCGCGATCTATCCCGCTGAGATTCTCTTTGAGCACGACGATGGGAGCGGAATAGGCTCGACCGAAGGATCCATCCTCTCTCAGATTACAGAACGATGAATGAAGTTTGAGCACGGGCTTTAGCGTTCCCTCATTATTGATGTCGACTTGCGCCCAATAGGCCCATGGCTCTTCCTTTGTGCCGATCCTGCGTATGGTATCGACGAATTGTTCCTCACTCATGATGGATCGGTCCTCAGCGAACTCCTTGCCGGTCGCCAGGTAGGTCAGAACTTGCTCCATCACGCTAATATGGCCCAGGACATCGAACGGCTTCCATTCGGGAGCTCCCAACCCCAGCTCCCGGCTATAGTCCCGTTCGCAGGCCGGATGCACAGTCATTCGCTCCAAATTGCGTTGACAGGTCTCGCATACGTCCACCCCCTCGCCGATGACCAATTGATACTCGCCTGCACTCGCCGATTGGACCATCACCAGCCAGCCGACCAACACCCATAAGAGTAACTTCACCATGTAACGGCTCCTCAATGTTGCGCCCCAAGTACAAGAGCCTCTGTTGCGCACATCGGCCCCTACGTTCCTTCACACCCTGCGACACCCTTGCCTCGCCTTCCGATGTTACCCCAGCATCGAACACCGTCAAAACATTTTTGCCGATCTGTGACTGGACGCGAAATCGGATTCTCCTCCTCAGGAGCAGACCTGAGTGCTATGCAACTTCACACGTCTCGCAAGGCCCTCCGGCGTCCTCCGCGGAATGAGGTGCGCGACCTTCCGTTTCACCATGTTGTCCCTGCGGGGCTATCCCCGCATCCCCGCTGATCCCCGCATGACTCGCTGGCCCCTCGCGTCGAGTCGTTTTCTATAACTCGCTGTTCTCACAACAGTTTTTTCTCTTCGGCCGCGTGGCAACGTCTGGTCTCCGCCTTGCTCTACGCACCGACCAACGTGGGGGCCCGGCAGGAAGGAGGTGAGCATCTACGCGCGGCCCCCACAGGAACAGGCAGTCGAGTCATCGATCAACAACCAACGAGTCGGGATCACCGGCCCGTAACACAAGGAGCAGACGACCATGCACAAGACACCCGCAGCTACCGTCAGCGCAGGACCAGGCACCCCCACACTCGTCGGACCGGATAAAGACATGAAGGACGTCTATATCCTCGGCGGGCTGGTGTTCTTCCTTACCGTCGTCGTATCCGCATTCTGGTACTACTCGCAGGTAGACGAGGAAGCCCATAGCACCCGTTCGGCAGAGACTCTCAACCATGTCGAAGTGTCCCACGTGCTCAAGGACGCCACGGACCACGTGCCGGTCTCCGCCCCGATTCCATCGACACATGTAGACGCAGCCCCGTTGGCAACCAGAAGTACGGACATTCTGCACGATGACATTCAATTTGAAATCGGACGGAAGGGCTTGAGCGACGACGGCAAGGCCGCCTTACTACGCCATGCGGAGTTTCTCAAGAGTGAACCGGATTGGGGGATCCTCCTCCAAGGATATACCGACCAACAGGGCTCCATGAGCTTCAACAAGATCCTCGGCCTGAAGCGGGCGGAGACGGTCAAGCAGCAACTGATGGCGCTGGGTGTACCCGAGACTGCGATCCGCACCGTCAGCCTGGGTGAAGAAGGAGCCCTCTGCCTCGACAACAGCGATGTCTGTCGACGGATGAATCGTCGTGTGCACTTGGAACTCCGGAACGTGGGCCGGGAACACCTGGTGGTTCCTACCCTCGCCGCTGAACCGGTCACCGATCCCTTCTCAAACCGCCTCGATCTCCCGATCGAAGCCGAGCAAACCGACTCACTCAACGAGAGCCTTCCAGCCCCCACACCCGACCCGGCAGAAGGCGCTTCGGATCCGACCGACGGCAATTAATGGCAGGGACGACGCCTGGGAAAGACGACCCGTCTTTCCCAGGCCCGTCCGCAGACCATCCATCACCACCAGACCATCAACCATACGAAACGAGGACATGATGCTCCATAACTCTCTCTGTGCCCGTCGCTGCCGCACGCTCCAATTTGCGGCGCGCCTGACGCTCTGCGCGCTGCTCTCCACCTTCAGCATGGCCACCCCGCCCTTCTCCGCTTCAGCCGGAGAACCGCCTGCCACGCTCCATACCGGCATCGTTCCCACCATGGGCCTCAACGACGTCACGGAAGGCGCCTTGCTGCTCCGGACCAAGCAAGCAGGCCGGTATACGCCGGCGCCCCTCGTGAAGAGCGACGCGCATCTCGCCGTGACCGGCACCATCGCGCGCGCAACGGTGCGGCAGGAGTTTACGAACCCCAGCCGGAAACAAGGCGACTGGCTGGAGGGCGTCTATGTGTTTCCGCTGCCGGAGACCGCCGCAGTGGACCACCTCCGTATGAAGGTCGGCGACCGCATCATCGAAGGACAGATCAAGGAGCGGACCGAGGCCAAGAAGGTCTACGAACAGGCCAAGCTGGAAGGGAAACGGACCAGCCTCGTTGAGCAAGAACGCCCGAACATCTTTACCACCTCCGTAGCCAATATCGGGCCAGGCGAGGGCGTCACCATCGAGATCGAATACCAGGAGACGGTTCGATACGAGAACGGATTGTTTCAACTCCGCTTTCCCATGGCCGTCGGCCCGCGCTACATCCCCGGCACGCCGGTGATCATTGAAGATCAAGCCTCCAAGGGATCGGGCATGAGCCTGGACACCGATCGCGTTCCCGATGCCTCCCGCATCACGCCTCCGGCGCAATCACCCGGCCAAGGCGCCATGAACCCGGTCAGTCTTTCTCTGACCCTGAATCCTGGCTTTCCTATCGATACGGTCGAGTCACCGTTTCATCCCATCATCGTGATTCCGGACACTGACGGCGGATATCAGATCAGCCTGCGAGCGGACACCGTGCCGGCGGATCGCGACTTCCAACTCATCTGGCATCCGACGCCGCGCGCCGAACCCATGGCCACGGTGTTTACGGAGCAGAAGAACGGCGAGACCTATGCCATGCTGATGCTCGTCCCGCCGACGCAGCATGCCGCACAGGCGCCGCGCGTCCCGCGAGACCTCACCTTCGTCATCGATCGATCTGGATCCATGGCCGGCGGGTCGATTGAGCAGGCGAAACGCTCATTGGTCACCGCCCTCTCACGGCTGAGCACGCAGGATCGATTCAATATCATTCAATTCAACGACACCGTCCGGGCACTCTTCCCTGCGCCGCAACCGGTGACGACCACGACGATCAAACAGGGGATCCGGTACACCGAACAACTCTCGGCCGACGGCGGAACCGAAGTACTTCCCGCGTTGAGACAAGCGCTCAAGAGCCCACAAGACAGCTCCCGGCTCCAGCAGGTCATTCTGCTGACCGACGGCCAGGTCGGCAATGAAGAGGAACTGTTCGAACTGCTGCACCATCGATTGGCAAACCGACGTCTGTTCACCATCGGCATCGGCTCGACACCCAACAGTCACCTCATGCGAAAGACCGCCGAATTCGGTCGCGGCACGTTCACCTATATCGGCAATGTGAATGAGGTAACGGACAAGCTGGATGGCCTGTTCAAGAAACTTGAGCGCCCGGTGCTCAACGACATCACGATCGATTCGGCCGGATGGACGGATCTGCAACAGTTCCCTCCGAGCATCACGGACCTATATGAAGCCGAGCCGATCGTGCTCGCGCTCAAAGCCGGTTCGCTCCCGCCACACGTCATGTTGCGCGGGCGGGCGGGAACCACACCCTGGTCGCTGCCGGTTTCCTTCAAGCACGCCACCAGCCATGGAGGTCTCTCCGTCTATTGGGCCAGGCAAAAGATTTCCGCGCTCATGGACGAGGCCTATAAAGGCGTCGCGGAAGACACGATTCGAACCGCCGTGCTCGATGTGGCGCTGGCCCATCATTTAGTCAGTCAATTCACGAGTCTGGTTGCGGTCGATATCACTCCGGCCAGACCGACAGACAAGCCCGGGGTTGAACGCGACCAGGCGGCCAACCTGGCGAGCTCGCAAGATCAGACGGCACTCATGGCCTTGCCGAAAACCGCGACCAGCGGACAACTGCAGATTCTGCTGGGGACGACGGCGCTCATGCTGGCCGGGCTGTTGTGGGGGCTCCGCAGAGAGGCCGCATGAGTCGAACTCGTCTGAGTACACGTCTTCTGGCGATAGTGACGGTGAGCCTCCTGGCCGTCGGATGCTGGCAGATCGGAGAAGGGTCGTGGATCTATGCGAAGGCCAGGCTCGCGCAGTTTCTCCTGCAGCGAGCCTGGTCCCGCGCCCTGGCGGGAGAGCCGATGCCGAAACCCTGGCCTTGGGCCGATACCTGGCCGGTCGCGCACCTTCACATGCAGCGCCCATCGGCGGACCTGATCGTGCTCGCAGGCGCTTACGGCCGGACACTGGCGTTCGGTCCTGGCCATGTGACCTCCAGCGCCTCACCCGGGCAGGAGGGTACCGTAATGCTGACCGGTCACCGGGACACGCATTTCCGTTTCTTGAAAGCTGTGCGACTGAATGATCAGATCGACCTGACAGGAAGAGACGGAACGACCCTGCGGTATCGAGTCACTCAGCGGCGGGTCCTGGATTCGAGGCGTGATGTCATTCTGACGGGACGAGACACACAGGATCTTGTGCTCGTGACCTGTTTTCCATTTGGAGCGATCAAGGCCGGCGGCCCCTTACGGTATGTCGTACGAGCCGAGCGCATGGACTGAGCCGACCATCACCATCAGTCTTCTTCATCCCGCTCTCTGTTGATCGGATGACCCATCGTCTTCCTCGGGATCGTGGCCATTCGTCATCCGAGCTGAAGGACGAGTCTCGCGGACTGCGGAGACCAATCGGAGGTGATGGCTCTCGGCAACCTGCCAGCGCGCATAGGCCAATAGCCCCCACAACAACAGTGCGCCCATCAGATAGTGAGAGAGCAGCACTCTGGCGAGCTGACCATGGAGCGCACCGTCCTCCCCCAGAAACATAACCGGTGGAGTAATGCAGAGGATACACAGGACCATTGCCAGGGGCCAGCCGCTGTGATCCTGGATCGGCAGCCGCTTGCCCGCATACAGCCCCAAGGGCAGCAGCAAGAGCAGATAATAGTGACTCCATGAAATCGGGCTGATGATCAACGAGAGACACAGCACCATCGACAACTCAAGAAACATCACCTCCCGAGGCTGCCTGCCTGGGTTCCGCAGAAACAGGAGGCACGAGAGTCCCACGAGCAATGCGGCGCAGACTCGCCCGGCCATCTTGACGTGTCCCGCCACCTCCACCGGCTTCCACTCGTACAGGCCGGCGCCGTCCTGCAGCCGAAGGAGAAAACCCTCTATGGATTGCACGTTGAAGGCCGAGAGGCCCTTATTCGAAAACGGCATGATGACTTCGCGATACCATTCGACATGGCCGGCCCAACCCGCATACCACAACGACAAGGCCGTCACGGCCACGAGCGTGACGCCATAGCCAAGGACCACCCCCCACCGCCGCGTGCCGAAAAAATACACCGCGAACAGCAACAGCGGCAGTTTGATGATCGCCGCCAGCGCGAAGCAGACGCCTGCGCTTCGATCCCGACCGATGTCCAGACAGACGACGCCGGCGATCAGCAGCAGCAGCGTGAAGTGAGTCAGGTTCCCCTCTTTGAGACTATAGAACAGCGGTCCATTCAGCGCGAACAGGACGACGATCGCCCATCTCCGCGAGCACGTCCGATCCGTGAGGGACCAGAGCAGGAACAGACTCATCCCGACAGTGATCAACGACAGGCCCACAAAAAGCCATTGCGCATGACGTAGGGTAAGGATCGAGAACGGGGTGAACAGAAATGCGACGATCGGAATATTAACGAAGCCGCACACCGGAGTATCCCAGCAACGCGTAAAGAGATGTGGGAGGTCCTCATGCACGGCGCGGCCGGCCGGGTAATAGGCCACGTTGAAATCCGAAAACAGGACCGAAGGTTCGGAGATCTGCCATGTCCAGACCGCGACCACGCTCATGACACAGCCCAGGAACGCACGCAGCATTCTTCGGTCGAAGGCGTCTCGAAGGGCAAGGAACCACAGCAGACCGACCAGAGCGGCCGACGCATAGAAGATGACATACTGCCACATGGAATGACCGCCTCTATTCGCCTCCCCAGTCGCCAACCTGACGAGAGGGAATCGTCCTCCCGGCTACACCGTGACGTCGCCGTCCGGAGCAATGGCCCTCCAGCACCAAGATTTTCATAACAGTCAAGGCCTTGCCTGACAAGAAGTTTGCGCAATTTCCCCCCTTCTGCGAGCGACCCTATCGATCCGATCCGGCTCATCACCCTCTCCCCGCTTCAGTCCGCCGCCGAATCGACCGATTCCTCAATCGACAGCTTGCACGCAATCGTGTCCATCCATTCCAAGCCCGCTCGAGCAGCTATGGGTTTTGTAGAAGACGGCAATACAGCACGTGCGCTTCCCGATCTTGAGCCAGACATCCCATATGGGGAAACCAGGGTCCTGCCGGCGCCCGCCCCAGAAGCACTGCCTCACAGGGCTTGGTTGGATCGAGCAGACTGGTTCATTGCCGCGCTCCTGACCATCTCGGTCGGCATCACCTGCCTCTGGATTGCCATGCTCATCCCCTCCTTTCTCCTTCAGTCGATGGATTTCTGGTTTGAATCCGATACGCTCCGTGAAGTCTCCAATATGGTCTCCGTCACCGACGACCACTCGAGAACCTCCGTGCACCCCCTGTTCTCGCTCCTCACCTTCGTCCCCGTCTACCTGGTGAGGCACGCGTTGGCCCTCCCTCCTCTCCAGGCCGTTCTGTATGTAACCAGCTTCCTCGGAGGCCTCTGGATCGGAACGTTGTACCTCTTGCTGCGCTTGCTGGGCTGCCGAAAGCTCGATGCCTCGGTCTTCACGGCCCTCGGGTCATCCAGTGCATCGGCGATCTTTTGGCTCCCCGTGCCCAACTCCTATACCTGGGGCTCCTGGTCGATCATGCTCGCGCTCGCCCTGCTCCTGTTTGCCGAACAACGCCGGTTCGGCGCCGCCCTCTATGTGGTCGCCAGCGCCTTCACGCTCAGTGTGACCGTCACCAACTGGATGGCCGGCCTCTTGACGACCGTGGCGCGCTGGCCGATAAAGCAGGCGGTGCAGCTCTCCATCAACGCGTTTTGCCTGGTCGTGCTCCTGTGGGGCGCGCAAAAGACCATCTTCCCATCAGCGGAGTTTTTCATCGGCAGCCGCAAAGAGGCGCACTGGATCAATCATCCCCAGTCGGGAGCCATGCACAACATCGCCTCGTCCTTTGCCTTTCACACCCTCATCGCCCCGGGCATTCGCTTCATTGACGATGATGGGTACATTCAGTACGGCGACGATTCCTTCCGGTTATCGCAACGCCTGGCCTTTCAATTTTCCTCTCCTGGCTCGGCGGGCCCCCTGGGGTTGGTGGCCGTCTGCCTGTGGTCAATGCTCCTCCTGAACGGACTCTGGCGACTGGTGACAATGGAACGTCAGCTGCGCTTCCGGCTCGTGCTGGCGGCCTTGTTGCTGTTTGAACTTTCGTTGCACATGGTCTACGGAGAGGAGACGTTCACCTACAGTCTGAATTTCATGCCGCTCCTCCTTGCCGTGGCGGCGTTGGGAGCGCTCGGCCCGGGACGACCGGTGGTGCTCGTCCTTGCGGGCCTCCTGGCCCTGTGCGCCGGCCTCAACAACTGGCAGCAGTTCCAGCAGGCCGTGGAGTCTGCGACGCACTTCACCCCGCAACGTGACGCGATGACCGGCATGATGCAGAACGATCCGGATCGCCCTTGGCCGAGGTCGGTCGGACACATCCCCCTAGCGATTCCCGGTTCTTCCGAAGCCGAACATGCCTATCACGAGCCGGGCGGAGACTTCAGTCCGCAAACCCCGAGCTTTGGGGTCTCGCTCTGGCTCTGCACCTCCGATGGACGCCCGGTGGTGACCAGCCAGACCGTGCCGCTGAGCGACATTCGACAAACACTTGCACCGTCCACGCAATCCCATGTTCCTGCGATCGTGACTCACACGCCACAATATGACGCGACCTGGTCTCGACTGGACGCCACGCATTGGGAACTTCGCTTCAAGAACCACACGTCCTACCGCCCCGCGATTCTGATTCGTAGCGTAGGGCCCGCAGGCGGACCGATTACCGCGCTGAATTGGGACGGCGAAGAGGTGGCCGTCAATCATCGCTGGACCGTGCGCGTCTCGCCCGCTCCCGTGCACGTCTCGCTCGGGGATGAGACGACCGTGAACTGGATGGCGGACGAATCGGACCATCGGTCCTGGACCGGTGAATCCGGCTGGGGCTATGCTCGGCTGGCGCTTCCTCACGAGGCATCAGCGAGGGGGGAGGAATACCGGCTTGTCCTCTCCGATTTGCGAATTCCCATTCAAATGCAGCACTGGTACAGAAATGCCCCGAATCGGGTCCGCCTCGACCTGCCCGACCAACGCTTTCAGGCTTCCATGGACGCGCAGGTCGATCATCTCATGATGAGCCTGGTCGGCCGCGAAACCAGGCCCGGCGACCCCATCTTGTTCCATCGCGCCTGGCAGCGGCAGGGTGCCTACATTACGGCGGCCCTCGCTCGCGCCGGCGACCTTCGCGTGACCCGGGTGCTCTCTCAATATCTTGCCACCCATGACTTCGGCGGCGGCGCGGGGCCCGAGGCGGATGCGCCAGGCCTGACTCTCTGGGCTCTCACCGATTCCGCCGACTCTATCGCCGACCGCGACCATGATCAGTGGTTGTGGCCGCACATCCTCCGGAAAGCCCAACGTATCGAGGACATGTTGACGACCCGCATCCCGATCACGGAGTCCTTTATCGTGCCTTCCCCCTATGACCTCCGATACGCGCAACAAACGAAAGTGCGCGTGCTGGCGCGACCGGCCCGTGACGGGCTGATCGTGGGCCGTGTCGGCAACGAGTGGCCGTCGCTCTACGTCAATGCCGTCAGCTACCAGGGATTGATCGCCGCAGCCGAGTTCGCCGAACGGCTTGGGAAACACCGGCAGGCGGCGCGCTGGCGGACCCATGCCCGAACATTACATGAGAACTGGCAGCGCCAGAGCCCTCTTGGCGCTCCCGAGGCCATGGTCTCAACCGTGAGTATGGAATCTTCGTCCCCACCTGTCATCCGCCGCAACGAGTTGGGACAACTGCCGACGACGTATCGGCCATCTACCGACAGGACAACGATCGCAGCGCGATTGGCCGACGCTCACCTGGCATTGCGCCTGGGGCGACCGGAAGCCGTCTGGGTTGCGCTGAACCAGCTGTGGGATCAGCAGGCCTCCCCCGGGCTGTATACATGGAATGTACCGCGTCCGGCGTTCACAGAGGTCGCGGATGGCTGGCAATACGTCCGAGGGTGGCACAATCTTGCAGTGGTCTCCCCGGACTATGAGACGGCGGCATTGCTGTTGCTGTTGCAGCAAGACATGCTGGCCTATATGGATAACAAGGCAACCGAGCCCACGGTAGTGATCGGCGCGGGAGTTCCCAGGGACTGGCTCGCACAAGCGATGACGGTTTCGAATCTCACGCTCCCCGGCGGCTCCATGGATTGGCAATGGGACGGACATTCGATTCGCGTGACCCTACGCGGCCCTTCGCGCAAGATTCGGTTAGGCGCAACCTTTCCTGACGGAACGGAGCTTACGGTCACCCATGACAATCAAGCCGTTGGCGCCAGGTCACGCATGTCTTGAATCGCCGGCACCCAGCAGAATAGTGCGGCTATGACCACATCCGGAGAGCGGTCTCTCGCCGCCTCAACGCCACCATCCTCCATTCACCGCCGTACATTTGCGATCCTTATGTCAGAAGGCAGCGGGCATCCTTCACAGGGATGCAGCCCTATCGACAGACAGCATCGGCGAGCCCCTCTTCCGTTGTCGGATTGTCGCCGGAATGAACTGGTCGGCTTCTGTAACCGACAACCATCCGACACCGATAGCAATTGGAAGAAATCTAATGTTAGCTTAAAGGTTCGCGTCGACTGACAATCAACCTGTTCCTCCCCAGACAGAAGCGGGAAGAACGGAGGGAGAGATGGGCGAGAGAAACACGAGTCGGCAGCAGACGCTTGCTATCCTCTCAATCTCCCCGACCGGTATCATTACGAGCTTCGACAACGCCTCTGAACGCCTCTTGGGATATTGTGCGGAGGAGGTCGTGGGCACATTGTCCCTCGCTGCATTTCATGATCCAACCGAGTTGACGCATCGTGTGGCCGCGGACACGGCCAAACCGGCGACCCCAGCGACGGATGAATTTCGGATCATCGTTGCGAACACCGAACCGGGCCATACGACAGAGAGCGAGTGGACCTACCGACACCGCAATGGCCGGCTCATTCCGGTTCACCTCTCGATCAGCGCGATACCCGACGGATCCGACCATATCGCGGGGTATGCCCTGGTGGTTCAAGAGATCCGCGGGGAAATACCGTCGAACGAAGTGCTCCAGCATCACGCCGAACTGCTCGACCTCGCCAACGATGCGATTCTAGTCCGTGACCTGGAGCGCGATACGATCGACTATTGGAATGACGGAGCGGTGCGCCTCTATGGATGGACCAGCGAGGAGGCCGATGGCGCGTACATTCACGATTTCCTGAAGACCGAGTTTCCGCAGCCATTGGAGGAAATCAAAAAAATCTTTCTCGCCCAGGGCTATTGGACAGGGGAACTCCTGCATACGACTCGCAGCGGCGACAGGATCACGGTCTCCAGCCGGTGGACGCTCCTCAACAATTCACACGGTGTGCCTCGCGCAAGTCTCGAGCTGAATACGGATATTACCGAACAAAAACAGGCGCAAGAAGCGCTGCAAGCCGCGCATGAAGAATTGGAGCATCGTGTCGCGGAACGCACGGCGGCATTGAGTGACGCCAATAGCCGGTTGCGAGTCCTCTCACGACGACTGATGGAAATTCAAGAGCTGGAACGTCGCGCGATTGCCCGGGATTTGCACGATGAGATCGGACAAGCGTTGACGGCCATTAAAATGAACCTCCGTGAACTCGGGGAGCAGCGTGAATATTCGAGGGCCTCCGCAGACGGCAAACCGCTTTCCGACAGTCTGCAAATCCTCGATCAAGTGCTCCAGCATATACGCAATCTGGCGTTGGACTTGCGGCCGTCGATGCTTGATGAACTGGGACTCGTTCCTGCGCTGAGGTGGTATGTAGGAAGACAGGCGGAACGTGCCGGATGGACGCTTCAGTTTCTGGCCGATGAGGGCATGCCACGACCCTCTCCCGAGGTAGAAATCTCCTGCTTTCGTCTGACCCAGGAGGCCTTAACGAATGTCGCGCGGCATGCGAAAGCAACGGCCGTGGAAGTTCGTCTGACAATGGGTCGCCGGAAGCTCGACCTCATTGTCCGCGACAATGGGATCGGGTTTGACCCGAATCTGATCCGTACGGGAGCTCGTGCAGGGACCAGTGTAGGACTCTCCGGGATGGAAGAACGGGTTCGCCTCGCGGGAGGGCGCATGGTGATCCAGTCAGCCCCTACGATGGGAACTGAAATTCGCGCGACATTCCCGACGAGTTCTGGGACGGCCGAGGCAGAATATGAATAGCATACGGGTACTCCTCGTCGAAGATCATACTTTGGTGCGTGCAGGCTTTAAGGTGTTGCTCGAGAAAATCGAAGACCTCCTCGTGATCGGAGAGGTCAGCGACGGTCGAACCGCAATGAAGCTGTCAAAAGAACTCGAGCCCGATGTGGTGCTGATGGATATTGCCATGCCGGGCATGAATGGGCTCGAAGCCACCCGCCGCATTCGACAGGAATGTCCGAGAACCAAGATTTTGATGCTGTCCATGTACACGAACGAAGAGTACCTTAAGGAGGCGCTTCGCGCAGGCGCCGCCGGGTATCTGCTCAAAGACGCAAATCGGAATGAGCTGGAATTAGCCATCAAAGCGGTGTGGCGGGGCGAGACCTATCTGACACCAGGCATGGCGAAGTTCGCCGTTGATGCCTATTGTCGAAAAGGGGAGTCCCAGACCGGCCCTCTGGCGCGGCTGACCGGTCGCCAACGTGAAATCCTTCAACTGATCGCAGAGGGATGCTCAACGAAGCAGATCGCCCAACGTCTCGATCTGAGCATAAAAACCGTCGAATCCCACCGAGCGCAGCTCATGGAGCGGCTCGATATCCACGATGTCCCTGGACTAGTTCGTTTAGCTATTCGCACCGGTCTCGTCCAGCCGGACTAG
>CABVRW010000008.1 GCA_902500785.1 uncultured Nitrospira sp. | reverse complement strand
TAAGCCGAGGAGTGAGTCATGCCACGTCTTCTATTCACATATGTTCTGACGGTCTTCACTATGGCGTCCTGCTGGCTATTGACGGCCACCACGTGGCCCCTTTGGGAATCATCATCGTATGCCGAGCCACTCCCGGACGTGCCTGGATCGGCTGAATCCGACTCCATGCTGGACCTCCCCTTGGACCTGCCATCCTCGGAGCCGGCCCCCGTCAAAGGGACGCCCGGCCAGGAACGCACGCTGTTCGAAGAAATTCCGTCGGTCTATGGGGCGGCTAAGTACGACCAGAAGGTGAACGAAGCCCCGGCCGCCGTCATCATCATTACCGCCGAACAAATCAAGAAATACGGCTATCGCAACTTTGCCCAAATTCTCGACAGCGTCCCGGGCTTGTTTACGAGCAACGATCGCAATTACGGCTCGCTGGGCATTCGAGGGTTCAACCGACCCGGCGATTACACCACACGCGTGCTGTTGCTGATCGACAATCACCGGCTCAACGACGGCATCTATGACCAAGGCGGCTCCGGCACAGAAATGCCGATCGATGTCGATTTGATTGACCGGGTGGAGATCATCAAGGGGCCAGGCTCTTCACTGTATGGCACCAATGCCTTCTTCGGAGTCATCAATGTCATTACGAAACGCGGGCGGGATATCAAAGGCACAGAAGTCTCCGGCGAAGCATCCAGCTTCAATACCTATCGAAGCCGTCTCACTTACGGCAACAAATTCTCGAACGGCGTTGAACTGCTCTTGTCGGGTTCATTCTCGGACAGCGAAGGCCATCGTGAGCTGTTCTATCCGGCCTTTGCGTCCACGAATAACGGGATCGCCAAGGATGCCGATCGGGATAACCTGAACTATTACACCGGCAAGCTGACCTATGCGGATTTCACCCTGACAGGTGGCTATCAATGGCGCAAAAAGAACGTGCCGACCGCGGCGTTTGGAACGGTGTTCAACGACAACCGTTCCAACACGGTCGATGAACGGTCATACGCAGATCTCAGCTATCAACACGAATTCACGAATCAGCTCAACGTGAAAGCACGGCTCTATTACGATCGGTACTACTATCGCGGCCATTTTCCGCTCGATTATGCAGACGCCGGCACTCCCCCGTTTACCATCAATCAGGATGTGGCGCGGGCTGACTGGTGGGGCGCGGAACTCACCGTCACCAAACGACTGTTCGACCGTCACAAGATCACCCTAGGAACGGAGTATCGGGATCAGTTCAAACTGAATCAAAACAATGTAGACATCGATCCCCCGGCGACCTACTTCGACGATAAGCGTAGCTCCAATTTCATTGCCGCCTATTTGCAGGACGAATGGGCGATCACCGACCATCTTGTCTTGAATGCCGGGGTCCGTCACGATCAATACAGTACGTTTGGCGGCACCACGAACCCTCGGGTGGCCCTGATCTCAAACTGGGACAAGACCACCATCAAGCTCCTGTATGGACAGGCCTTCCGCGCTCCCAATCCATTCGAACAGTTCTACGTGGCGTCGACGACGAACAAGGCGAATCCCAATCTGAAGCCTGAAAAAATCAAAACGTATGAACTCGTGGTCGAGCAGTACCTGGGCGAACATCTCCGTGCCCTTGGAAGTCTGTATCAGTACGACATCTCCGGCTTAATTAGCCAGACGACCGATCCCACGGATGGCCTGCTCTTTTACGACAACGTGGATAACATTACCGCGCGCGGTGTGGAGCTCACCATGGAAGGCAAATGGGCGACAGGCCTGGAAGGACGGCTGAGCTATGCCCTGCAAACGACACACAATGACAGTACCGAGCGGCAACTCACCAATTCCCCTCAGCATTTGGTCAAAACCAACGTGATTGTTCCACTGGTCGCGGACAAACTGTTCGCCGGATTCGAAGGGCGCTACACCAGCTCGCGCCTGACCCTCGCGGGAAACGACGCCTCCCCCTTCTACATTCTGAATGTGTCGTTATTCAGTCAACGGATCGTGAAGGGGTGGGAACTGTCCGGACACATCAACAACCTCATGAATCAGAAATACGGGTATCCGGGATCCGGCGAACATCTACAAGATATCATCGACCAGGATGGTCGCACGTTTTGGGTCAAGCTGAAGTATCGTTTCTAGAGACCGGGACGATCGATGCGCCGACTGCTTCACCTTGTACAGAGCCTCGGGACCGGGATCATCCTCGGGGCGCTTGGGTTCATGCTCATCGCCGAACCGGCCTCCGCTGAGTCCGGCCGTATCGTGATCCTGAACGGCCAAGACCTGAAACCCTATCAAGATGTCCTCGCGGGGTTGCAGCAGTCGTTGACCAAGCAAGGGATCACTCTCAGCGTCGAGATCCATTCCCTGCGGGGCAGCTTGGGGAAGGCGCAGGATGTACTGCGTGACGTCAAACAGCACGGCGCCCGCTTGGTAGTGACCTTGGGCAGTGCGGCTACGCAAGCGGCAGTGCGCGAGGTAAGCCACCTCCCGATCCTGGCCACGATGATCGTGAGCGCGGACGATATTCACTCGGCCTCGAACGCGACAGCCGTGCTCTTGGAATATCCGCTGGATACTCAACTACAGTGGCTTCGGCGCATGGTCCCCGGAGCCGGCACCGTCGGAGTACTCTTTAACCCCAAAGAAAACCAAACCAAAGTCAACAGTGCGATGCGCATCGCACAAGGCGCAGGACTGACGCTGCTCACACAGGCAGTCGACACGCCTCGTGCCTTGCCCGATGCCTTGGAGAATCTCTCTCGCACCGTCGACGCCCTGTGGGGGATTTCAGATTCGGTAGTCATGACCCCTCAAACCGCTGAGCCCATTCTCTTGAGTACGTTCCGGAACAAGATTCCGCTGGCAGGGTTGTCGACGTCGTGGGTCAAGGCAGGGGCGCTCTACGCCCTGGACCGTGACTATGTGGATATTGGGATTCAATGCGGAGAGATCGTCGGCAAGGTACTGGGTGGAATCGGTGCCGGGTCCCTCCCGCCCATGCATCCGCGCAAAGTGACCTACGCAGTGAACTTGAAAACAGCGGGTGCGATGCACCTGGAACTGCCCCAAGATCTGATCCAGGGTGCCACGCAGGTCTTTCAATAGGCGAGACGAGGATAAGATGACAAGGACAGGCATCGGACTACGCAACAAGCTCAACCTCTTGAGCATCGGGCTGATCATCCTGACGGCGACCGGCATCGGCGCATTCGTCGTCCATCGGGAAATTACCACCCGGTACCAGGATCTGCTCAATACCGGGCTCACCACTGCCGCCATGATCGCGCAGAACAGCGAGTACGCGGTCTACACTGAGAACCAGGATTCCCTGCGCCGGATGGTCCAAGGGCTTCAGGCCTTGCCCGACATCGCCTACGTAGCCATCCTCGACCAGCACAGCCAGGCGCTCTTAGAAGAGGCGTGGGGACGCCCGCTGACTCTGCCGACAGCCTTGCGAAGTCGATTGCCCGCTTCCGGACAGGTCGTCTTCGGCGAGGCCGCCATCCAAACAGGGCAGGCCTCCTACATCGATATCCTGGTTCCTGTGGTCAGTCGGCCGGCGGCGTCCTCAGACCCGCTGTTTCTCGAATCCAATCCGACATCGTCTGCCACCGCGGTCATCGGATACGTCCAACTTGGCCTCAGCCAAGAAGGACTCCGCCAGAACCTTCGACACTTTATCATCGCCACGGGACTAGTCGTCGCCGTCGCCCTCTTGCTCGGGCTGTCGCTCACACTGATCCTCACTCGAAGTATCACCAAGCCGATTGTGGCTTTAGTGGACGCGGCCGGACAGATCGCGGCCGGACATTTGGACGTCGATGTCGCCGTTCAAACCAGCGATGAGGTCAATCAGTTGGCCGAGGCGTTCAATCGAATGACGGCTCAGTTGCGGTTGTCGCAGAATCAAGTCCAAGAGTACCAACAGAACTTGGAGGCGAAGGTGGCCGAGCGAACCCGCCAATTGGAAATCGCCACGCAGGACGCCCAACGGCTGGCCGAGGAAGCGCAGGCCGCCAGCCGCGCGAAGTCGCAGTTCCTGGCCAACATGAGCCATGAGATCAGGACGCCGATGAACGGCGTGCTCGGCATGACCGAACTGTTGCTCACCACCACGCTTGACGTCCGGCAACATCATCTCACCCAGACCATTCAGCAATCCGGCGAGGCCCTGCTCGCCGTGATCAATGACATCCTCGATTTTTCGAAGATCGAAGCTGGGAAGCTGAAGTTGGAACAGCTCGACTTCGATGTGCAGGACACGGTGGAAAACGCCGTGGAGCTTTTCGCCATGCCGGCCCAGCGCAAAGGCTTGGAGCTGACCTCCCACATACCAGAGACCATTCCGCCGGCCCTTCGTGGCGATCCGATTCGGCTGCGCCAGACGCTCCTGAATCTGATCAGCAACGCCATCAAGTTTACCCAACGAGGGGAAATCCATGTCCGGGTCGAGGCCGTGGACGAAACAGAGACCGCCGTCACCCTTCGATTCGCGGTGAGGGACTCCGGAGTCGGGATTCCGGCAGAGGCCCAAGGGCGCATCTTCGAGGCGTTCTCGCAAGCCGACGGCTCGACGACGCGTCGCTTCGGCGGGACCGGTCTCGGCCTGACCATCGTCAAGGAACTGGTGGCACTCATGAAGGGCCAGGTGGGAGTGGAGAGCCAACCGGGACAGGGCTCTACATTCTGGTTTACCGCAGTCTTTGCGCGGCAATCCGTCGAGACCCGCGCGCAGAACATGGAGCACACTCTCGTCGACAAACGCATCCTGGTCGTCGATGACATGGCCACGAATCGCGAGATTCTTGACGACCATCTCCGCGCATGGGGCGCCCTGCCCACGCTGGCGAGCTCGGGAAAGGAAGCGCTGGAGTACCTGCAGGCGGCCGTGGACTCACAACAGATGTTCGACATGGCCGTGCTTGATCTGCACATGCCGGACATGGATGGATTGCAGCTGGCCTGCGCCATTCGTTCCGACCAGCAGTTGGCCGAACTGCGCCTTCTGATGCTCACCTCGGTCAGCTATGACGCCGATGCGTCCGGCGCACCGGACGTCGACTCCTGGGTCACCAAACCCATCCGAAAAAACTTGCTCCGGCGCGCCCTCCTCGGCCTTCTTCAGGGAGGCCGTCGGGTTCATGCTCGCCCTGCAGCCACTCCCGCCACCCTCACCGACCCGGCGCAATCCAACGTCGCCCATATTCTCCTGGTCGAAGATACGCCGGTGAACCGTGAAGTGGCCACCGGCATGCTGGAGTTCCTCGGCCACCAGGTAGAGGGGGTGGAAAACGGACGTCTCGCCGTCGAAGCGGCGGCGCGGCAACGCTTTGATCTCATCCTCATGGATTGCCAGATGCCGGAGATGGACGGCTTCGCCGCCACTGCCGCCATTCGCCAGCAAGAAGCAAAGACGGTCGGTGCTCGCCATCTCCCTATCATTGCCTTGACGGCGAATGCGATGGAAGGCGATCGCGCGCGCTGTCTCGCCGCCGGCATGGACGACTACCTCGCGAAGCCGTTTACCGTGGCGCAATTGCAGACCCTGCTCACTCAATGGGTGACACCGAAACAACCCGCCGCCGCGGATGACGAGCTGGCTCCTGCGACTCAGGCTGCGTGCGCCGACTCGCCAGCCGGCAACCAGGAGCAGTCCGTCTCGTCCGGTATCGACACCACCGCCTGGGACTCCATTCTCGCTCTCCAGCGCCCGGGACATCCGGACATCCTGGCCCGCGTCCTGGCACGTTACCTGGACGACTCCCGCATGCTGGTCGAACAAATCAGGACCGCGGTGCAATCCGGCGATCCTGTGACGCTCCACCAGGCCGCCCATCGCCTGAAGTCGAGCAGCGCGCAACTCGGCGCCCTAGCCACCGCCGCCCACTGCAAGGAATTGGAGGCGTTGGGACGTCTCGCCTGCTTCGACCAGACCGACGTGCTTCTGACGCAGCTCACCGACGCGCATCAGGCCGCCTGCAGGGTCATCACCGCAGAACTACAGAACCGCGCCGCGCACTGAGCCGACCATCCGCCCCTTGCACGACTTGCGAACGGAAATGCGTCCGCGCTAGTCTGAGCCGACTTATGGCCACCTACGCAATCGGCGATGTGCAAGGCTGTTACGCCTCCCTGCGGCAACTCACAGAGGCGATTCGATTCACTCCGCAACAGGATCGTCTCTGGTTCGTCGGTGATCTCGTCAATCGCGGCCCGGACTCGCTTCACGTCCTTCGCTACATTCGGGAGCTCGGCCCTGCGGCGGTCACCGTGCTCGGCAATCACGACCTCTTTCTTCTCGCCGTTGCGGACGGAGTGGCGAGCCTTCGTCGGGACGATACCTTAGCCCAAGTCTTGGAAGCCCCGGATTGCCGCGAACTGACGACCTGGCTGAGACAGCAACCGTTGCTCTATCGGGAAGGCAGGTATGTGTTGGTCCATGCCGGACTTTTACCGCACTGGACGGTCGATGAGGCTCAAGAGTTGGCCACGGAGGCCGAAACGGCGCTCCGCAGCGACCAGTTCAGCGTCACACTGCGCGCCCTCCACCCCAGCGGCCATCTGCAATGGACTCCCGATCTGACGGGCCCTGTCCGCCTGGCCAGCATCACGAAGGTCTTGACTCGGCTGAGAACCTGCTCCGACAGCGGTGTCATGGAATCATCCTTCTCCGGACCACCGAAACTCGCTCCGCATGGATTTCATCCCTGGTTCGATATTCCAACCAGGCGAAGTGCTTCCGCGACGATTGTGTTCGGGCATTGGGCCGCCATGGGCCTGCACCTCACATCGAATCTGATTGCCCTGGATAGCGGCTGCGTGTATGGGCGACACCTGACAGCCGTGCGTCTGGAGGATCGCAAGGTCTTTCAAGTGCGCTGCGAGGCAACGCGTGGAGCCAAGTGAAGCGCCGGTCACGGCCGAGTGGCCCCGTTACAGTACCACGGCGCTTCCCACCTATCGATTCCTCCCTGGACTGACCCCGCACCCGCGTCGCGATCCACAGGGACATTCCTTCGGACGACCGGAACCATGCCCGCTCCCGTTCGCGCACGAGGCATGGTCGGCTTCGGAAGAGTATCTTTATGCGGTCGATCTCTACAACTTCGCCTATTGGTGGGAATCGCACGAGGTCTTTGAGGGGTTGTGGCACGCGTGCGGCCCCAAAACTACGGCCGGCAACTTTTTTCAAGCCCTCATCCAATTCGCCGCGGCCAACCTCAAACGCGCGCTCGGCAATGAGGCCGCCGCCCAAAACCTTGCCGGCAACGGGCTCCGGCGCCTACGGAACAGTCCCGCTCACTACATGGGCCTTGATACCGAAACATTTGCCGAACACATCGCCGCGTGGATGCACAACACCGGCCGGTCATACGTACGCCTCGACCTAACAAAGGGTGGGAACAGGCAATCGAGGAAGAAGACGCCGTGAACACGCGCGTATCCTGCTGGGATCAGCACCACCCACAGGTCGCGCAAAACGGTCATCCGATGAGGGCGCAGGCATGAGGTAGCCGAAGCCGTCGGCCCTGCCTCCGGGAAGGATGGATTCGAAACCAGCACGAGATGAGGGGCTTGTTCGACAGTCTGCTAGTGGTAACTTTCTGAATCGGAGGGGAAGGTGCCCTGCTCGACATCTTCCTTGTATCGGCGGAGGGCTTGCAGCGCGTCGACCTTGAGATGGGCATACGGCTTCACGAACTTCGGCACGAAATCGTCGAACAGACCGAGGAGATCATAGAGCACCAGCACCTGGCCGTCACAGTGCGGGCCGGCCCCGATGCCGATCGTCGGAATCGTCAGCGCCTCCGTCACCGTCTTTGCCAACGCCGCAGGAATCGCTTCCAGCACAATCGCGACCGCTCCGGCGGCCTCCAAGGCCTGGGCGTCATCGAGCAATTGCTGCGCCCGGTCCTTCCCCTTGCCCTGAACCTTATATCCACCGTACTGATGGACGGATTGGGGCGTCATTCCGAGATGCCCCATCACTGGAATGCCCATCTTGGCCATCGCCTCCACGCGGTCCACAACCGCCGCTCCCCCTTCCAGCTTGACCGCATGGGCTCCGACTTGGAGGAACCGGCCGCCGTTTCGAAGCGCCTCTTCTTGACTGACCTGGTAGGACAGGAAGGGCATGTCACCGATGACCAACGACCGCTGAGCCGCTCCGGCCACCAACTTCGTATGGTAGAGCATCTCCTCCATCGTGACCGAGAGAGTATTTGCCTGGCCCTGTACCACCACGCCCAGGGAATCGCCCACCAGAATCACGTCGATGCCCGACTGTTCGACGATACGTGCAAACAACGCGTCGTAAGCCGTGACGACCGTAATCTTCCGCCTGTCGCGCTTGCACTTCTGCAAGTCCGGGACGGTCATCACCCGAGCTCTGCTTTCGTGAGAATTTCAGGCAGCCGCTCCGTCGACTTGATCGCCATGATGTGCACCCCGTCACAATAGGGACGCACGGCCTTGATGGTCCGTACGGCGATCTCCACGCCCGCGTCGAGCGCCCGCTTGTCCCCTGCCGCGCGCATTTCGTCGATCATCTCCTGTGGCACGCAGACCCCCGGAATATTGGCGTTCATGAATTCCGCCATCTTGGCGCTCCGCAGCAAGAGAATGCCGGCCAGCACCTTCACCTTGAACGGACGCACCGCCTGCATGAAGGTCTTGAACTGTTCCGGCTGATAAATCGCCTGGGTTTGAAAGAACTCGGCACCCGCCCGCACTTTGACCTCGAACTTCACCAACATCGGGCCGACCGGATCCGCTTCAGGCGTCACAGCGCCGCCGATCGTAAACGCGGTGGACCCGTCAAGCTTGTTGCCCGCATAGTCCTTGCCGTTGTTCAGCCCTATGACCAGTTGCATGACCTGAACGGAATCCAAGTCGTACACCGGCTTAGCGTCTTTATGGTCCCCCACGGTGGGATAGTCCCCGGTCAGGCAGAGGATGTTCCGAATACCGAGGATGTGCGCCCCCATGAGGTCAGATTGCATTGCGATGCGGTTGCGATCACGACAGGTCAGCTGCATCACCGGGTCATGCCCCAGTTCATACAGGACCCGACAGACAGGCAGCGACCCCGCGCGCACGATCGCGGCCGTATTGTCCGTGACATTCACCCCATGTACGCGTCCGACCAGGGCTTTGGCGCTCTCCACCACGTGGGTCAAATTCGTGCCCTTCGGCGGGTTATATTCCACCGTGACGGCAAATTGCCCCTGCGCCAGCACGTCTTTGAGTCGCCGCGGCTCTCGGCTCATGCGCGTCTCCTATCCATAGACATCGTTCCCAGCCCTTTCTTCATGGCCCTAGCGGAAGGGGCGCAACCGTCTCACTTCGCGAGGTGCGCGACGCAAGGCGTCACGAACGTCACCTCTGCGCAGGCCGGCGAGCGAGTGAGCCGGCCGTATCCCGATCGGCCCTATTTCATCCCTGCCATTCTCTTAGCAGATTCAACAGTATTGTCGAGCAACATCGCAATCGTCATCGGCCCGACGCCGCCGGGAACCGGACTGATCCACCCGGCCTTTTGGCTGACCGACTCGAAATCGACATCCCCCACCACCTTGCCGTCCGGCAGACGATTGGTCCCCACATCGATCACGACGGCGCCCTCACGCACCATGTCGGCCGTGACGAATTTGGCTTTGCCGATCGCCACCAACAACAGGTCTGCCTCACGACAGACGGCCGGCAGATCCTTCGTTTTCGAATGGCAGATCGTCACCGTCGCATTCCGATGGAGCAACATCAGCGCCAGAGGTTTGCCGACAATATTGCTGCGGCCGAGCACCACGGCCCGTTTACCCTCGATCGAGACGCCGGTCGACTCGATCATTTTGATGACCCCCTTCGGCGTGCAGGCCTCAAAAATGGGACTCCCCTCGACCAAGCGACCGAAGTTGTAGGGATGGAACCCATCGGCATCTTTCTGAGCGGAGACCGCGTCAAGCACGACCTTGCTGTCGATATGTTTGGGCAGCGGCAGTTGCACCAGAATGCCGTGAATTTTCGGGTCGGCATTCTTCTGAGCAATCAGGGCCAACAATTCCGCCTGCGTGGTGGCGGCGGGTAACTTCGAATCATCGATATAGATCCCCGCCGCGTCGCAGGCCTTCTGCTTGCTTTTGACATACAGATGCGAGGCGGGGTCGTCGCCCACCAGGATCGTGGCCAACCCCGGCTTCACCCCCGTCTTGGCCAGCACCGCCGCGGACTCTTTCGCAAGTCCTTCACGAACTTGTTGTGCTAATGCTTTCCCATCGATAATTCGAGCTGCCACGATATCCTCCCTGGCCTGAATAAAAGCGAAAAGTGACGGCACCATAGCAGGCAATTTTTCAACAAGTCAACGCTGGATGCGCCGGGGAGGCGTTCGACCAATCCCCTCGCCCAACCTATGCTCCGGGAGTTTCTTCCTTGCCGCACCGACGCTGCGCGCCGGCCGTCCTCCACGCATGCTCCCGTGGCTTCCTTGACAGCCTCTGAGGCCCTTGGCTACGATGCACCTACAGAATCTTCTGTGCGACACCTGCGTTGATGATTTCCATTACCATCCGTCACAACAGATTCAACCGGCCGCTGCGCCGCCGCGCGCTCCGCTTGGCTCTCGCGCTGGCCGCAGGGTTCCTTCTCAATAGCCCCTGGGCTTGGGCCCTTCAAGTCAGTGGACTGGAATCCCCGCATAGCTTCCTGGCCGATCCCGCGACGAAATCGTATTTCATTTCAAACATCAACGGGGAAGCCGACGCACGCGATAACAACGGATTCATTACCAAGCTCAGCGACGACGGCCGGATCACCGCGTTCAAATTCATCGAGGGCGGTCGTGGAGATGTCGTGCTCCATGCTCCCAAGGGTATGGTCGTGGTCGATCAGATCCTGTACGTCACCGATCTGGATACCCTACGCGCATTCGATAAGACGACCGGGAAACCCCTCGGGACTCTGGTGCTCCCACGCCCCGCCGTCGGCGTCACCCAGTCCCTCATGGATGTGGCCTCCGACGGTCATGGGCATCTGTATCTTGCCGACCAAGGCGGCAATGCGATCTACCGTGTGGATTTGACACCGGCGTTGACGTTGTCACTGTATGTATCGGGCGCACATCTGGCCGGTCCCTCCGGAGTCGCCGTGCATCCCAAAACCGGACATGTGGTGGTCGTGAGCTGGGATTCCGGTAAAGTCTTCGACATCACCCCGGAAGGAACCCTCACGGAACTGGTTTCGAACGGGTTTTTTACCGCGCGCTTCCAGAATCTCAGCGGGGTGGATTTTGACCGCTGGGGGAGCATGTATATCGCCGATGCCACAAAGGGAAAGATCTGGCGAATGCTCCCGGACGGGAAGTTTCAGGTGATCGCAGAATACCTGCCGGGCCCATCCGATCTGGGGATCGATCGGGTGAACCACCTGATTCTCGTCCCGTACCAGGACTCGAACGCCGCCGAGGTCAATGGCCTCGAATCGCCGAACGCCTCGTCGGGTGATCGGGCCAAACGCACCTTGGCTGACTATGGATTCATCGAACCCAAAAAATCCGAGACGGAAGGATCACCCCGCAAATGAGCCGATGTGTCTACTGCCAGCAACGCAAGGGCAAACGTTCCTGCCCCGCCCTCAACGGCCTGATTTGCAGCCAATGTTGCGGTGAACATCGGCTGACGCGGATTGCCTGCCCTCCGGACTGCGCCTATCTGGATACCGGAAGTGACTATCAGCAGAAGCGGCTCGGCGAACAGTTCGCCCCGGTTCGGCGGGAGCTCTACCGTCAACTAGGTGTGGCAGGAGGCGAGAAGGCGGCTGCGCTGTTCAACCTCATCGAGGTCGTCACCTTCGGGTACTTCCATGACCGCCGCGACGGCCAGGATGCTGAAGTCTTCGCGGCCGTTCAGGCTCTACGCCGAACCTTGAGCCCTCTCCATGTGCCGTCAGCCCCGATGCCGGTCTTCGCCGAGCGTCTCAAAAAAGAATATGACACGTTTGCCAAGCAACAACCTCAGCAGATCGCCGACGCCGGCTCCGCCCCGGAAATTCTCGACCGTGCCCTGGCGCTGCTCACCGAGTTTTCCGGCCAAGACTTCCAATCACGCCGCTTCCTGAACGGCATGATCGGCTATGTCAAAACCTTTCACCCCGAGATTGCGGAACACTTGACCAAGCAGCACGAAGCCGGCCGAATCGTGCTTCCTGGACAATTGACACCCCCACCCCAGGAACCGGCCCATGTTCATAGCCCCGAATGCCGCCATCACCACCACTGACGACAACCCCTTTCTCCTCGAGCCGCGTCCGTTCCACGAGTCTGTGCTGAGCACCCTCTCCCGTTGATACCGGGACGTTCCCGTCGCCTGTTTTCCCTTTAGTTTCACCGAATTTCTTCCGATACAGGCAGGTCAAGACTCACGACTGAGCGACGGAGCGCGATCAAGCGAACCACTACAACTACTTAAAATCAATGAGCTCTTTCGTTGTGAATCTGTTGTCGGGCTTGCCGAAGGGAGACGCGCTGGACGAACCGGCCTGGGCCTCCCGTCATCGGGGAATCCTTTCACTTCTGTGGCTCCACGCGCTGGGAGTTCCGTTCTACGGCGCCTATATGACAGTCGGCCCCAGTCTCTCCTTCGGAGGAGGAGGACTGTTGGCCTTCATCGCCGTCGCCGCGCGACTCTCTGTCGTCAGCCGTCGAGTCCAATCTGCCATCGCTACCTGCGGCCTGATGACGGCCGCGGCACTCCTCGTACACATCTCCGGGGGGCGGATCGAACTGCACTTTCATTTCTTCGTCCTGATGTCCGTCATTGTGCTGTACCAGGATTGGATTCCGTTTCTCGTCGGGCTCCAGTTCATCATCCTCGATCACGGAGTGATCGGTACGCTTATGCCCGACATGGTGTATGGACATGCGGAGGGGCAAACCCATCCCTGGACCTGGGCCGTGATCCATGGTGGCTTTCTCCTGGCCGAATGTGCGGCTCTCCTTTACTTCTGGCGGGTCAATGAACTCGCACGAGAGAAGGTCCTGCAGAGCGAGGCCCGCACGCGCATGATTATCGAAACCGCCCTGGACGCCGTGGTCACCACGAGCGACTCGGGGACTATTACGGAATGGAATACTCAAGCCGAGATGATGTTCGACGTTCCGCGTACCGAGGCGATCGGACAATTTCTTGCCATCTATCTGTCAGACCCCTGCCCATCATCAACGGGAGCTCCCGCGACTCCCTATGCTGGATTGGTGTCCGGAGCCATTCTGAACCGCCGCGTTGAAATGGTGGGACGGACGAGTTCGGGACGAGAGTTTCCCGCAGAAATCGCCATGAGTTGTCTCGCTATCGACGGCTCACAGCAATTCACCACCTTCGTGCAGGACATTTCAGAACGAAAGCAACAGGAAGCCGTGCTGCGTCGCGCGAAGGACGTCGCCGAAAGCGCCAGCCTGGCGAAATCCCAATTTCTTGCCAACATGAGCCACGAAATTCGGACGCCCATGAACGGCGTGCTCGGCATGACCGAGCTGCTCCTCACCACCCCGCTGAACGACCGGCAACGCCGGTACGCCGACACCGTGCATACCTCAGGAACCAACCTGCTGCATATCATCAACGACATCTTGGATTTCTCGAAAATCGAAGCCGGCCGGCTGGTATTGGAACACATCCCCTTCAATCTCCGTGAGGTGCTCACCGAAACCACCGGGCTCTATCACGAACAGGCGCAGAAAAAGGGGTTGACGCTCAGGACGACGATTGCACGGGAAACGTCCGACATCGTCCACGGAGACCCTCACAGGCTCCGTCAGATCCTGACCAACCTACTCGGCAATGCGCTCAAATTCACCGAAACCGGAACCATTCTGATCTCCGCATGTCCCGACAGGGATGATCCTGGACGGGCGCGGATTGAGGTGCGCGACACAGGCATCGGAATTCCGTCGGAAGCGCAGGAAAAGATTTTCGAGTCCTTTTCGCAGGCGGATGGATCGACGACGAGAAAGTACGGCGGCACCGGGCTGGGACTAGCCATCGTGAAGCAACTGGTCGGCATGATGGGCGGACAGCTCGGTCTCACCAGTACGCCAGGACAGGGCACGACCTTTTGGTTCACGATATCCACGGACAGGAACGCATCACGCGATGCCGACTCACACCAACACCACGGCACAGTACCCGTCGATTCCAAAACGACCACCCCTGACATGGCTGCGTCACGAAACAGACATCGTTAGAAGGAGCACGCTCACATGCATGTCACCACCACCCGTATCAACGCCGACAGCCCTTGGTCTCCCGCGTCGCTTTCAACCCTGGATTCTGAACAGACCCTCTTGCTGCTCTTCGGTGCCTCAGGCCTGATCGACGCTCCGGATCGCATCAGACAGCTCCTCGACGCCTGTCCACGGAGTCACGTGATGGGTTGCTCGACCGCAGGCGAAATTCACGGCTGCGAGATCTCGGATGACAGCCTGGTCGTTGCCGCCGTGCGCTTCGAGAAGACGCCTATTCGCACGGCCGAAGCGGCGGTGCAATCACCCAATGATTCATTCGCCGCCGGACACGCAATCGCCGCGCAGCTCAAACAACCGTCACTACGAGGCGTCCTGGTCCTGTCCGACGGCCTGAACGTCAACGGCAGCGAACTCGTCAAGGGATTGAATGACACGCTGGGAGAGACCGTCGTCGTCACCGGTGGCCTGGCCGGTGATGGGACCCGCTTCAAGCGGACATGGGTACTCAAAGATCGTTCTCCCCAGAGCGGCTATGTGACCGCCGTCGGCTTCTATGGCGATCACATCCGTCTCGGACATGGCTCCAAGGGCGGATGGGACAAGTTCGGCCCGGAACGGCAGGTCACCAAATCCCACAGCAATGTCCTCTATGAGCTGGATGGCCGACCCGCGCTGCAACTCTACAAAGAGTATCTGGGGGATCGTGCCGCCGGCTTGCCCGCCACGGGACTTCTGTTCCCGCTTGCGATCAGAACCTCACCGTCGGAAGGGAAGGTGCTGGTCCGCACCATCTTAGCCGTGGACGAAGCCGCTCAATCCATGACCTTCGCCGGAGACATTCCGGAAGGGGTCTTCGCGCAACTCATGCGCGCGAATTTCGATCGCTTGATTCAGGGCGCATCCGAGGCCGCCGCGCTGACGACCAACCACCACGGCAGTTCGCATCCGACATCGCCCACCCTCTCCGTCGCCATTAGTTGTGTCGGCCGACGATTGGTCTTGGGGGAACGGACAGAAGAGGAAATCGAGGCCACGCTGGAGATTCTGCCCAAAAGCAGCAGCCAAATTGGATTCTATTCCTACGGCGAACTCTCTCCCTACGCGAACGGAGCCTGCGATCTTCACAACCAAACCATGACGCTGACGACCATCGCCGAACTCTAAGATCAATGCATCCGCTGCTCAAAAGACAACTCAAGCGCATCGGCCTGGACGACGCCACCGCGCCCCCGTCACTTGATAGCTGGCGGCAGTTCCTCGAACGTGTAAGTAAGAGCTACCTGGAGTCCGATCAGGGACACGAACTCCTGGAACGCTCGATCGCCCTCTCTTCGAAGGAAATGCAGGACCTGAATGAGCAACTTCGCCGCAGCTCCGAGGGTCGGCTCGCCGAGGAACGAGACAAACTGCATACGATTCTTCGCTCCATCGGCGACGGACTCTGCGTGATTGATCAGTGCGGGAAGATTCTGCTGCTCAATCCGGAAGGCCAACGTCTCTGTGGCCTTGTCGAACAAGAAGTCGTCGGGCGACAGCTGCATGAAATCATTTCCTTGTCATACGGGGCGAATCTCACGGAACCGATCTTCACCCAAATTCTCCTGGATGAAACGGCGCAGGGGGACTCGTTTCGGACGGATGATGGGCTCCTCACATCCACCACCGGACGTTCCTTCCCCGTCTCCTGCGTGCTGGCGCCGATCGTACACGAAAACCACGTGGCAGGAGCCGTACTCGTCTTTCGCGACATCACGGACCGCAAGCAGGCAGAAGACATACGCCGTCGGACGGAGAGCCTGTTGCGGCGGCAACAAACCACGCTTTTCGAGCTGACCCGCAACAGCGTCATCCAGAGCGGCGTGCTGGAACCGGCGCTCCAAGAGATTACCCGCGCAACGGCCACGGCCCTAAGCGTGAGCCGTACCAGCATCTGGCTCCTGAGCGAAAACCATCGCGCCATTCGCTGCAAAGACCTCTACGAATCTTCTCCCCCTACCCATTCGTCCGGATTTGAAATTCACGCGGGTGATTGTCCACGTTATTTTCAGGAGCTCCTTTCTGAACGTGTCATCGATGCCTCCAACGCCAATACGGACCCTCGTACCTCCGAACTCGCGGCCACCTCTTTCATCCCTCTCGGCATCAGCGCTAGGCTGGACATCCCGATTCGCTTCAAAGGAAAACTCGTCGGGGTGCTCTGCAATGAACATATCGGCCCCTCGCGTCCCTGGTTGCTCGAGGAACAGCAGTTCGGTCATGCGATTGCCTCCCTGGTCTCTCTGGCGTTGGAGGCCGTCGAACGCCTTCAGGCGGAAAGCGCGGTGCGCAAAAGCGAGGCCCGGACCAGACTGATCATCGACACCGCACTCAGCGCGGTGGTCGGCATGGACGACAAGGGCGTCATTATCGCCTGGAATACGCAGGCGGAACGCATCTTCGGATGGACGCGCCAGGAAGCCATCGGGCGCGCGATGACGGACACCATTATCCCCTATGCTCACCGCGAGGCCCACCAGCGCGGGCTCGAGCGATTCCTCAAAACCGGTGACGGTCCGGTCTTGAATAGGCGAATTGAAATTACCGCGTTACGCCGTGACGGCACGGAGTTTCCGATCGAGCTGGCTATTACTCCGCTCCGTATTGAGAACGCCTACACCTTTACCGCCTTCGTGGACGACATCTCGGAACGAAAAACGGCGGAAGAAGCGCTGCGCACCAGCGAAGCACGACTGGCCATGACCGTGCAGGGTTCGCAAATCGGCATTTGGGACTGGAACCTGACCACCGGAGCGGTCTATCTCTCATCGCAATGGAAAAGTCAGCTCGGCCATGACGATGCCACCCTCGCCGACAAGTTCGAAGAATGGCGGAACAGGATCCACCCCGATGACCAACAACCGGTCCAAGAGACGATCCAAGCCTGTCTCGATGGCCGTCGGTCTCAGTTCGAGTTCGAACATCGCCTTCAACACCGAGATGGCTCTTATCGCTGGATCCTGTCCCGTGGCAGTCTGATTCGAGATGTCTACGGCGTGGCTGCGCGCATGGTCGGCATCCACATCGACACCACCGATCGAAAGCAGACCGAACAGGAACTTCGTGCGGCAAAGGAGGCCGCAGAAGCAGCCAGCAAAGCGAAGAGCGAGTTTCTGGCCAACATGAGTCATGAGATCCGGACCCCGATGAACGGAGTCTTGGGCACGACCGAACTGCTCCTCAATAGTGTGCTAACGGATAAACAGCGGCATCTCGCCTCGACGGTTCATCGTTCCGGGAGAACCCTGCTGGCCATCATCAACGACATTCTTGATTTTTCAAAAATCGAAGCGGGCAAACTCGATCTGGAGTACGTCGACTTCGACTTGCGGCAAGTGCTCGAAGAATCCCTCGAACTCTTCGGCGAAGCCGCCCGGCGAAAACAACTTCGCCTTACCCATCACATCGACGACCGGGTCCCCCGCTACCTCAAGGGTGACCCGGTCCGGTTCCGCCAGATCCTGATGAATCTGTTGAGCAACGCAATGAAATTTACCGAAACAGGCGCGGTTTCGCTGAGCGCCGAGTATGTAGAAGGCACCCTGACTCAGGCGTTGTTGCGATTCGCCGTGACCGATACCGGCATCGGCATTTCGACGGCGGCCAAGTCACGTATTTTTGAGGCGTTCTCACAGGCGGACGGCTCGACAACCAGACGATACGGTGGGACCGGTCTTGGCCTCTCCATTGCCAAGCAGTTGGTCGGACTTATGCGCGGCTCCATCACGGTGGAAAGCACACCCGGGACTGGATCGACATTCGCCTTTACGGCACGGTTCGGTCTCCAACCGCTGGGATCAGGGCGTTCAACAAAAATCGAACCCGCTCTGCATATGTTTGAGCCTGCATTCGTACCTGGGCAACCCGACGAGGCCTCTCGTCCCCTCTCACCTGCAGCGGGGCACGAGACCCCGGCCCCCAAGCGAGGCGGACGAATTCTTCTGGCCGAAGACAGCCCCGTCAATCGCGAAGTGGCCGTTGGCATGCTGGAGCTGCTCGGCTATGAGGTTGAGGTGGCAGAGAACGGTCAGCAGGCCCTTGTGGCCGCCGAACGCGACCATTTCGACGTCGTGCTCATGGACTGTCAGATGCCTGAAATGGACGGACTCACTGCCACCGGAGAAATTCGCCGTCGTGAAGGGGCATCAGGTCGACGCCGGTTACCCATCATTGCCTTGACGGCGCATGCGATGCACGGGGACCGGGCGCAATGTCTCGCGTCCGGCATGGATGACTATCTGAGCAAACCGTTTACCCAAATGCAGCTGCAGGAAATCGTGCGCAGATGGCTGGACAGGAACGAACTGCCTCCACCCGTCATACCCGTCACGGGAACAACCGCTCCGGTCTTGGTGGAGACGGCGGAACCGCCCCGAACCACAAGCAAGTCCGTGCCGGAGATGACCGCAACGGCGACCGGCATGGACCTCAAGGCCCTGGACGGCATCCGTGCCCTACAACGCCCCAATCGTCCGGATGTGCTGGCCTCCGTGCTGCGCAAGTATCTCGACAATTCGCGGGAGAGCGTGGATGCGCTGCGGGATGCCATTCGCGCCAACGATGCGACGGCACTCCAAGCCATCGCACACCGGCTTAAATCGAGCAGCGCTCAACTCGGCGCCATCGCCGTGGCAGCCGGCTGCAAGGAGCTTGAAGCCATGGGGAGCCGCAACAATCTCGTCGATGCCGACCGGTTGTTCATACAGTTGCACGCTGACTATCTCGCCGCTTGTACCGTCTTTCGAAACGAGATCGCCAAGGAGAATCAGCCATGAACCCGCTTACACCAGGACGATTGCCTTATGCGTTGATTACGGATGACGATATCATCCTGCGTATGTTCGCTCGCGAAGCTTTGGAACAGGCCGGGTGGGAGGTGGAAGAGGCGCAAAACGGAATGGAAGCGTGCGCGGTCTTTCAGAAGTCCCCGCCGGACGTGGTGCTGCTCGACGTCATGATGCCGGGCATGGATGGCTTTGCCACCTGTGCGGCCTTACGCCGGCTGCCGGGCGGCGAACATACCCCCATTCTCATCATGACCGGACTGGACGACTTTGAGTCCATCACCAAAGCCTACGATGCCGGCGCCACCGATTTTATTGTCAAACCTCTGAATGCGATGCTGCTGACGCACCGGATTCGCTATATGGTGCGCGCCAGCCAGGTACTCCAGGAACTCCGGGAAAGTCAGGCCACCCTCACGCAAGCTCGCGATGCCGCGGTTGAAGGGGCTCGCCTCAAATCCGAATTCCTGGCGACCATGAGCCACGAAATCCGCACCCCGATGAACGGCGTCCTGGGAATGACGGACTGGCTGCTCGACACGCCCCTCACCGCCGAACAACTGGACTGTGCCCAGACGATCCGCTCATCGGGCGATGCCTTGATGGTCATCATCAACGACATTCTGGACTTCTCCAAGATCGAATCAGGAAAACTGTCTCTCGAATTGCTGGACTTCGACCTGCCCACGTTTCTCAACCGGGTCCTGGCGCTCTTTGCGGAGCGGGCGCAGCGGAAGGGCCTGCTGCTGACCTCTCACATCGCCGACGACGTGCCGAGCGCCTTGTGTGGTGATCCAGCCAGACTGCAACAGGTTCTCAGCAATTTGCTGGCGAACGCGATCAAATTCAGCGATCAGGGACGGGTCTCCGTCCTGGTGGATCTCGATCAACGACCACCTGAACAACGTCTTGAATTTCCCGCCACCCGATATGGCGAACTGTCAGGACAGCATGACCAGGTCACGCACATTAGATTTTCTATCGTGGACAATGGAATCGGTATCGCTCCCAGCGCGTTTGCGAAACTATTTCAACCGTTTGTACAAGCGGATGGGTCCACGACCAGAAAATATGGCGGAACTGGACTGGGCCTAGCCATCTGCAAACAGCTTGTAGAATTAATGGGTGGACATATCGGAGCGGAAAGCGAACCAGGATCCGGTTCCGTCTTCCGATTTACCGTGCCGCTCCAGCCACAACTACCAGATAGTGCCACAACGAGACACGCGGCCTGATCGACAGCTCTGCACGCTCCTACGCGACCTGCCTCCCCTGAGTCTCCCCCTCATCGGTCTTGACGGGTACCGCGAGTGTATCTTTCAAGATACTCATGCAGTGAATTCTCCGATACAGTTTGGGGAATATTTCTCGACTATTAAGACTATCGGATTGAAATACCTAATGAAATGGTATGGCTTAAACTTTGCTTTACTTCGTCATGCGCACATAGTATACAAAGCACGTCGAAAGGGTCTTCTCTGTGACCTGCTTCTCAAACATCCGCATGACAACCCTAGCTTGTCTCGCCTAGTAGGCAAAACCCTACACCCAAGGATCTCACCAGTGCATTGTCTGACATTCGACATCGAAGAACATTTTCAGGTTTCCCGCTTCGATTCGCCGATTCGCCGACGGCACTGGAGCTCCTTTGAAAGTCGCGTCACTCCGAACACCTGCAAGGTGCTCGAACTGCTCGCCCGCTACCAGACGAGAGCGACCTTCTTTGTCTTAGGATGGGTCGCGGAACGCCATCCGGGGCTCATCAAGCAGATCCTCGAATGTGGCCATGAGATCGCTTCACATGGGTATGGCCATGAGTTGGTCACCGCCCAAACTCCGGAATTATTTCGTGCAGACGTGAGAAAAGCGAAACAGATTCTCGAAGACCTCACGGGCGCTCCGGTCCAAGGCTATCGGGCACCAGGATTCACCATTACTCGCGAAACTCTGTGGGCCCTGCCGATCTTAGCTGAAGAAGGTCATACCTATGACTCCAGTGTCGTTCCGATCCGGCACGACCACTGCGGCGTGCCCGGATCCGATCCCTGGCACCATCTAAAACAGACCTCTTCCGGCCCCATCTGGGAACTCCCACCGTCCACTGTCAACCTGGGAGGAGTACGGCTCCCCATCGCCGGCGGCAGCTATTTCCGCCTCCTGCCTTTTCCGGCACTCTGCGGATTGTTGCGACGGATTGAACGACAAGGCCGCCCTCTGATCATGTACTTTCATCCGTGGGAACTGGATCCGCAGCAACCGCATATGGAAGGACCGTTTCTCTCTCGACTATTCCACTATAAGAATCTCGAAAAAATGGAATTCAGAATTTCAACGTTGCTGAATACTTTCCGATTCGGACCCATTGCGGAACAGATCGATCTTTCCCCGATTATTCCCCTCGATCCGACTATTTTCCCGGCCGAAATCGCACAAGACGTGGCGTGACCGCACCCGTTGTCCTCATCAGCAGGCATCACCGAATCTACTGGTGGCATTGCGTCGCTTCCGACGTTGCGTCAAAGTAGGGATTGCAGTGTCTATGAGGTTTCAGTACGGTAAGGACTGCCGTTGACGTTCCGCGGGCGACGGCTCTCAGGGAGAACGACCATGCATGAGGGGAAGAGGAATCCAGGATCACTGCCGCTCAGTTCGGTGTACCTTGCGTGGGCGCTGGCCTGCGTCATTTTTTTACCTGCCGCAGCGACTAGCCAAACCCTGGATGACACGGTGCAGTTCATCAGCGATATGGCCAATACTCACGGCTTTGTCCGTAGCCTCAGTTGCAGAACCCCGAAAGCCGGGACCCCGACGAAAATTACCGAGATCTACACCGTGATTCCCACGGGGACCAAACTTGGCACGGTCGAGCTCAATCACGGACATGACGACATCAATACGGGGTTCACACACTTCGATCTGCACGACATCGACAGGATCGAGTACCAAGGCCAAGACACCCGCGAGAACAACCTCGTCCTCTACGGAGTCCGTGTGACCTGCAAGAGCAGCGGACCCTGTGTTCTAAAGACCAGCTACTGTACCGGCGCAGTCACGGAACTCAAGGCACAGTTTCCTGAGGACACCTTGCTGTTTCGCTCCGCCTCTCATGCCGAGCGAATCACCAAAGCTCTTGTTCACTTCTTGACGTTGGTGCGGGCACAACAACAGGACCAACCCTTCTGACCGGTTTCCACCACACTGGGCCAACGCGCTAAGAGGGATCCGCACCAGGCGCATCTCTCCTCGGCTCAGTCAATAATCGTAACGGTCATTTCTGCCCGATCGATCGGATTGTCACAGGGGCCTTTGTCCGCAGGACTCGGTGCACCGGTTTGACACATGACCCTCGGCAGCGCCACGATCTTGTCCGCCACACCAATCCCTTTGACCACCTCGCCGAAGATCGTATATTTTCGGTCTAAAAAACGCGACTCCTCGACGACGATGAAAAACTGAGAGCCGGCGCTGTCAGGATCCTGGGCCCGCGCCATGGAGACCACGCCACGCTTGTGAGGCAGGTCGCTGAACTCGCCTTTCACATTGTGTCCAGGTCCACCCTGGCCATAGGCACTCTTGTTCAGCGAATCCTTTGTATTCGGATCGCCGCCCTGAATCATGAATCCCGGAATCACCCGGTGAAAGATCGTCCCGTTGTAGAATCCGGACTTGGCCAACTTGATGAAGTTCTCGACGTGCTTCGGCGCGATATCCGGAAGAAACTTGATCTCGATATCGCCGAACTTCGTCTTGATGACCGCCCGCGCGTTACTGGCGCTCACAGACTCGCTGCCGGCCGGAGCCGCCGCCGAGCCGATCCCCGTCATACCGATTGTCATGAGCAGGCTCATCACTCCTGCGAGTCCGAACCGACTGTTCCATCGTCGTTGTGCCATCATGCCTCCTTCTTGTCGGTCTGCCGCCGGTGTATCTCTTCACATCAATTGCGCCAGCGCTTCCTTCGCTGCCATTTGCTCCGCCTCTTTCTTGCTGTGACCGTACCCGATTCCTCGCATGACTCCCTGAATCGTCAACTCCACCTCAAACACCTTCTCGTGATCAGGACCAGATTCCCGCACCGTCGCATACTGCGGCAAGGTGTCGAATCGCTTCTGGCAGACCTCCTGCAACTGCGTCTTGTAATCCTCCATCCCGGGTCTGGCCTGTTCCGCACGCGTCGCCAGCAATTCCTCCTCCAGCACGCGCAACGTAAACTTTCGGCTTGCGTCAAGCCCACCATCCAGATAGACGGCCGCAATCAAGGCTTCAAGCGCGTCCGCCAACAGCGAGTGTTTCTCCCGTCCCTTCGAAAGTTCTTCGCCTTTCCCCAACCGCAACAGTCGACCGAGCTTCATGCGTCGGGCCGCCTTCGCGAGTGAGGCCTCGCTCACGAGGTGGGCCTTCAGCTTGGAAAGGCCGCCCTCGTTACTACCGGGAAATTCTGCCGCAAGATACTCACTCATGACAAGCGACAACACCGCGTCGCCGAGAAACTCCAGGCGTTCGTTCTGGGTTCGATCTTTGCTGCGCCGCTCGTTGGAGTACGACTTGTGGGTCAGCGCTTCTTCCAATAGACGAGGCTGATGGAAACGGTAGCCCAGAAGGCGTTGGACCGCCTCGATTGACGTTGCGGGCGTCATAGGACCTGACTCGTGCCCTGAAGAGGATTACTGGTCACACCTGCGAAAGAGCAAACAGGCATTGACCCCGCCGAAGCCGAAGGAATTTGACAGGACCACCTGAGTGTTGGCAGGACGCGCTGTATTGGGCACATAGTCAAGATCGCAGGCGGGATCGGGACGATCAAGGTTGATCGTGGGAGGTAACATGCCATGATGCAGCGCGAGAATACTAAACACCGCTTCAATCCCTCCGGCCGCACCCAACAGATGGCCCGTCATGGATTTCGTCGAACTGACAGGAATACGGTAGGCTTGCTCCCCAAAGACATGTTTGATCGCCTTGGTTTCGATGGCATCCGCCATGGTAGAGGTGCCATGGGCGTTGATATAGCCGATGTCCGCCTTAGCCACGCCCGCATCCTTCAATACCATTTCCATGCAGCGAACTGCGCCCTCTCCATCCTCGGGCGGCGCGGTAATATGGTAGGCATCACTGTTCATGGCGTATCCGATCACTTCAGCATAGATGCGTGCGCCACGCGCACGGGCATGCTCAAGCTCTTCCAGCACGACCACGCCGGCCCCTTCACCCAACACAAAGCCGTCGCGATCCTTGTCGAATGGACGGCTGGCTCTCGTAGGCTCGTCATTTCTGAAAGAGAGGGCTTTCGCGGATGCAAACCCGGCGACGCCCAGCGGTGTAATCGCTGCCTCAGCGCCTCCGGCAATCATCACATCCGCATCATTGCGCTGAATGAGCCGATACGCATCGCCGATGCAGTGATTGCCCGTCGCGCAAGCCGTCACGGCACACGAATTCGGCCCCTTTGCGCCAACCCGAATCGCCACCTGCCCGGAGGCCAGATTGATGATCGTCATCGGAATGAAAAACGGGGAGACCCGCCCTGGGCCTTTTTCCTTGAGCACATCGTGGTAATGTTCAATGGACCCGAGCCCGCCGATACCGGACCCGATATAGACCCCGACCCTCGTGGCTTCTTCGGGCGCCACCTTGAGCCTCGCATCATCCACCGCCAGCTGGCTCGCCCCCACCGCATAATGGATGAAGGTGTCCATCTTCTTGATTTCTTTTTTCTCGATGAACTGCGCCGGATCGAAATCCTTGACCTCTCCGGCGATCTGCGCATCATACCCGCTCGGATCGAATTTCGTGATTCGACCGATACCGGACTCTCCGGCGCAGAGCGCCTTCCAGGTCTTCTCCACTCCGGTCCCCAGGGGGGTTACCAGTCCGAGACCGGTCACCACGACGCGTCTGGCAGGTCGATCGTGCATATCTACGCTTCCGTTAGGCCTTCTCTTTAATATAGTCCAACGCTTTCCCGACGGTCAGGATCTTTTCCGCATCCTCATCCGGGATCTCGATCTCAAACTCTTCTTCCAGGGCCATGACCAATTCGACCGTGTCGAGCGAATCGGCGCCCAAATCTTCAACGAAATGGGCCTCAAGCGTCACTTCTTCTTCCTCGACCCCCAATTGCTCGGCAATAATTTTCTTCACCCGTTCATCTACTGTAGCCATGGACTTGCCCACCTCCTTCCCCATCGTAGCCTCCACATTCCTCGCCGAGATATTCCGGATCGATGAGAACCAACCCGGCCACCCGACCTGACTCATTTATACCATGAGCATGCCACCGTTCACGTGCAACACTTGCCCCGTGATGTACGACGCTGCATCCGACACCAGGAATCGCACCGCCGACGCGATGTCGGACGGGAGCCCCAGACGTCCCAATGGAATCTGCTTCTGCAGGGCTTCCTTGACCTCTGTCGACAGCCCCTGGGTCATCGCCGTATCAATAAACCCCGGCGCCACCGCGTTCACCGTCACCGCTCGGCTCGCGTATTCGCGTGCCACCGTCTTGGTGAACCCGATCACCGCCGCCTTCGACGCCGCATAGTTCGCCTGTCCGATGTTCCCCATTGCCCCGACGATCGAGGCAATATTGACGATCCGCCCATACCGCTGCTTGGTCATCGGAAGCAACACGGCTTTCGTGCAATGAAAGGTTCCATTCAAATTCACCTGCAAGACCAGATTCCAATCTTCCTCTTTCATCCTGAGCAATAATCCGTCGCGCGTAATGCCGGCGTTGTTGACCAGAATATCAATCTTACCCCACTCCTGCATCACGTGACCGGCCATGGCCTTGGCATCGTTCCAATCAGCCACGTTCACCTTCACGCTGAGGGCTCGTCGCCCCAACTTTTGAATCGCCGCCACGGCCTCCTGCGAGCGCCCTGGATCGAGGTCTGCCACCGCAATGTCTGCGCCATCCTCCGCCAACGCTTCCGCAATGGCGCGTCCGATCCCCTGAGCCCCGCCGGTGACAATCGCTACTTTTCCTTGTAATGACATCAGCCTGCTCCCTGCAATCTCAACACGTCTTACGCGTGACCCTCTACACCTAACATCGTGAGTGTCGCCTCCAGCGACTTCGGATCATTCACGTTCGCCGTGACGGCGCCCGGAAGAATCCGCTTCACCAACCCCGTCAGCACTGTGCCCGGCCCGATCTCGACGAAGGTCGTCACCCCGAGCCTGGACATCGCCAGCACCGATTCTTCCCACCGCACCGATGACGGCAACTGCCGGACCAGTGAGGCACGGATATCTTCGGATCGCTGCAGCGACGCAGCCTCGGCATTATTGATCAACGGCACGCTCAAATCTCGCCAGGCCACTCCACCGAACTCGGCGGCGAGCCGGTCTGCCGCTCCCTGCATCAGTGGCGTATGAACAGGCACACTGACCGGGAGTGGAATCGCCTTCTTGCATCCCTTGGTTTTGGCAAGCTCAATCGCCCGTTCGACCGCAGCCTTTTCTCCGGCGATGACGACTTGGCCGGGAGAGTTAAAATTCGCGGCCGCCACCACACCCACCGAAGCAGCCTCTTGGCAGGCCGCCATGACGACATCCGCAGACAGCCCCAATAAGGCCGCGACAAGCCCGGTCCCCGGAGGCACCGCTTCGGCCATGTATCGGCCGCGCTTCTGCACGAGCGCCACGGCATCCCGAAACGATACCCCACCTGCCGCATAGACTGCCGAATATTCACCGAGACTGTGCCCGGCCACAGCCAGCGGCTTCACCCCGGCTGGTTCAAACGCCTTCAGCGCCGCCGCGCTGCTGACCAGCAGCGCCGGCTGAGTATATTCCGTCATATTCAACCGTTCAGCCGGACCTTCGAAACAGAGCTGCGCAATATCATAGCCGAGGATCGAGGAGGCTTCATCATAGACCGTCTTGACCGACGGAAGCGCCTCATAGAACCCACGTCCCATCCCCACGGATTGCGACCCCTGTCCGGGGAACAAAAATCCAATTTGTGACGCCATCATAGCCGCGTAAGGTATCGTAGAAACCAACCTCAATGTCAACGGGAAAAAGCGAGACGATCAATGCGCAGCCATCGCGACTGACACGTGTCGACACAGTCTCTCCCGACTACCAGCGCACCAATGCCGAAGCCCAGGTCAGTCCCGCCCCAAAGGCACCGAACATCACCAACTGTCCCTCTGTGACCCGCCCATCGCGCACAGCTTCATCCAAGGCAATGGGAATCGACGCGGCGGACGTGTTCCCGTATCGGTCCATATTCAAGACCACCTTTTCGAGTGGCAGTCCCAGGCGGTCGGCCACGGCTTTAATGATCCGCAAGTTTGCCTGGTGGGGAATGTACACATCGATGTCCTCGACCGACAGGTGATGCGCAGCCAGCGTCTCCCGCGCCACCTCCTCGAGCGTCCGTACCGCCACCTTGAACGTTTCATTGCCCTTCATCTTGATGTACTGCGATCGCTCGCGCATCATCGCTTCGGAGGGAGGAATTCGTGTCCCACCGCCGGGCACCACAATCAAATCAGACAGACTGCCGTCGGAGTGCAAATGGGTGGACAGCACCCCGCGTTCGCCCTCCGAAGCGCTCACCACCGCCGCACCGGCACCATCCCCGAACAGAATGCAGGTATTGCGATCCGTCCAATCTGTAATCGTCGACATGACTTCCGATCCCACGACCAGCACATGCCGCATGCCGGTTCGAATGTACGCATCGGCCACACCGAGCGCGTATACGAATCCGCAGCAGGCAGCAGACACATCACAGGCCGCTGCGCGGGTCGCCCCGAGCCGATGCTGGAGCAGGCAAGCGGTCGAGGGTAACGGCATGTCCCCCGTGCAGGTTGCCAGGAGAATCATATCGAGTTCACCGGCAGAGATGCAGGCAGCCTTCAAGGCACGTTCGGCGGCGATCAATCCCAGATCGGAACAGGCTTGCCCTTCTGCCGCGATACGCCGTTCGCGAATGCCCGTCCGCTCACGGATCCACTCATCGGACGTCGCGACCAACTTCTCCACATCGGCATTCGTCATCACTCGTTCCGGAGCGTACGCCCCGGTTCCGGTGATTCGCGCTCGTATCACGCCTCTTTCCCTTCCGGTCCTTCGTCTTGGTGCCGCCTCAAACTCTCTTCAATATCACGCTGAATGAGCTCATCCAGCCGAGTCTCGGCGAGGCCCTTGGCGCGTCGGATGGCATTCTTGATCGCTTTGGCGGACGAACGGCCGTGACAAATCATGGTCGTCCCGTTGACTCCCAGCAATGGGGCGCCGCCAAACTCGGCATAGTCTATTTTCCGCTTCAGGTTCAGCAACGGCTTCGCAATCAGCGGGTACGCCAATCGCCCGAGCCACGAACCTGAGATTTCCTTCATCAGCAATTTCTTGATGACATCCGCGACACCTTCCGAGATCTTGAGCGCCACGTTCCCGATGAACCCGTCGCAGACCACCACATCGGCGCTTCCGCTGTAGACTTCCCGCCCCTCGATGTTACCGATGAAATTCAGCGGACTGGCCTTCAGAAGTTTGAAGGCTTCCTTGGTGACCTCGTTCCCTTTGCTATCTTCCTCCCCGATGCTCAAGAGTCCCACACGCGGAGTGGGCTTGGCATACGCGTGCCGGGCAAACTCATTCCCCATCAGGGCAAATTGTTCAAGATGCTGAGCCGTACAATCGACATTGGCGCCGACGTCGAGCATCACCGCGCTCCCCGTCAACGTCGGCAACATCGTGGCGATCGCCGGTCGCTCCACACCTTTGATCAACCCCAGCACGAAGAACGACGCCACCATGCTAGCGCCGGTATTCCCCGGGCTCACGACTGCATCGGCTTCTCCTGATTTCACCAGCTCTGTCGCCACCCAAATGGACGAGTCGCGCTTCTTTCGTGCCACCGTGGCCGGCGACTCGTGCATCTCCACCACCTGCGGCGCATGGCGAATGGTGATCCGAGTATCGGTGCAGTTGAGTTTGCAGCATGCGGCGGCCAGCTCATCCTGTTTGCCGACCAGAATAATACCGACCCCCAGTTCCTGCGCGGCTTGCATCGCGCCTTCAATGACCGGGGCCGGTCCGTGGTCTCCGCCCATCGCATCGACGGCAATCTTCATGTGCGGTTAGCGGTCCACTGAATAGAGGTATGAAGAATCGTGTAGGGACGCCTTGCCGGCCAGGACCTGAACGGCCTCACGCATGACATGGCGTCGGATCGTGATCACAGTGCGCAATTGTACCCGAATCACGCCTGGAAAAGAATCTGCAGTTAGGATTCCTCGACGACGATGACGGCCTTGCCCTTATACGTCCCGCAATTCATACAGGTGTAGTGCGGCAACTTTAATTCGTGGCATTGCGGACACAGCGAAAATCCAGGCGGAACCAGCCGCGTCTTGGCGGTTCGCCGCATGTCTCGCCGGGACCGTGAATGTTTGTGTTTTGGATTTGGCATGACGACTCCTTCAACGGGCACATGTCCCGGTTAACAAACTAGGCGTTTCCACCTTTGGATTGGCGCCCCCGCAACACACGAAAGGGACTCGGCCCTTGCTCTGGAGGACAGCCGCAACGACGCTCATTGAGATTCTGACCGCATTGCGGACAGAGACCAAGGCATTCTTCCCGACACAACGGTCGCATCGGAGCAGCCAAGATCACCTGCTCGCGCACCATTGGAACCAGATCCAGGTGGTCGCCCTGATACAAATACACTTCATCTTCCTCTGCCGCCTCCTCATCAGGCTCAACCGGCTCGGCAGCGCGTCTCGAACCTTTCCGCCCCTGTTCCACCGGAGCCGGCTTGGTCGCCACACCCGCCTGCGGCAAATACTCCGCATACAAGGTGACGAAGAGGGGATCGGAATAATCCGTGAGACAGCGAACACACTGGCGAATCGCCGTCCCTTCTAATGTTCCGGTGACCGTGATCGGCCCTTCCTGCCGGACAAGTTCCGCTTGAATCGCGAGTGGCCCCTGAAACCTTTCTTCCGGCTCATCCAAGCCGAGTTGCGTCCCCGTGGCCGTGCACGAGAGAGACAGGCCTTCCGGGCCGATGTCGACAATCGCTGGATTGAGCGTATCCATAACCACCGTTACGACAGAGAGAACCGCCCCCCGATGAAAGGGGGGACAGACGGCTCGAACACCTGATCCAAGACTCACCAAAATCTGTCCCTCGCCCTATCGCTCTTCAGCGAAACTAACCAAGGCGATCTGGCGGGCGCGCTTCACGGCCACGGTCAGCACTCGTTGGTGCTGCAGGCAATTTCCGGAGATGCGTCGCGGCACAATCCGTCCGCGCTCGGTCAGGAAATTCCGCAACAAGCCGACATCCTTGAAATCAATCGGCGCCTTATCGACACAAAACCGGCATGGCTTGCGGCGCTGAAAAAACCGACCGCCGCCGCCCCCGCTATTTCCACGATCTCCTCGTTCCATACTCGCCTCCGTCTGCTACAACTGTTCGTCGTCGTATGAAGGTTCCTCGTGTGAGCCGCCGCTCTCACTTCCTGCCTCGCCTCGCTTCGGCAGAAAGGTCACGCCTTGCGCCACGACTTCGTGTTTGCTACGTTTCTGCCCGTCTTCGGTCTCCCAACGGCGCTGCTGAAGCCGTCCATCGATAATCACGCCGTTGCCCTTGCTCAGATACTGCCCGCAATGTTCTGCCTGCTTCCCGAACACCACAATGTCGATGAAACAGACTTCTTCCTTGAGTTCATCCCCCTGCTTGAAACGCCGACTCGTCGCCAACCCAAAGCTGGCCACCGGCGTCCCACTGGGCGTATAACGCAACTCCGGATTGCGAGTCAGATTCCCGACCAGAATGACTTTATTGAACCCCGCCAACGGTCGCTCCTTGTGCCGCGACGACTGGGGCACCTCTGGGCGGAGCAGGTTCCTGCTCCAACTTCACGGTCAAAAATTTTATGATCGAATCTTCCAGTCGGTACGCGCGCTCCAATTCGGCGATCACCGCGCCTGGACCCTTGAAGTAGAAGTAGACGTACGTGCCTTTGCGCTCACGTTTAATCTCGTAGGCGAGTTTTTTACGGCCCCAATTCTCAGCCCGCTCAAGCGAAGCTCCGTTCTTCGTAACGGTACCCTTCATCTTCTCGATCAGCGCGGTCGTTTCTTCGTCGTTTAATGTCGGACGAATAATGAACAGGGACTCATAGAGTTCCATGCAGATTCCTCCTGGGCGTTGGCCCCCATTCTCGATGGGAGCGAGGTGTAGGTATGCCGGACGAGCCGACATGAGCTGGGCAAGGTACCACAGCCCCAAAGAATGTGTCAAACAGCGGAGCCATTAAAAGAATAGGCGGGCAGGCGTTCCGTAAGGATCGTCCCCATTCATCATCAGCCGCAGACCGCGAGAGATGGTATCACATTCGAAGAGTGCCACCTCTGTGGGGAGCCCAGACTCAAGGCCTCTTCCTAAACTGCGGGGGCGCATTGAGCGGAAGCGTCGGACGAGGCCCGGCCGAACCAGATGGCGGACGCGCCGCGCCGAAGCCACCATATCCTCCGTACCAGCCGAAACCCAGCGGCCCGTAGGGACCACCATAGTATCTGAACGGATTTCCCCAGTACCCGACGCCATATCCGAGCCCATACCCCGGGCCATATCTAGGACCCGGCCAATAGGAATAGGACTGGGTACCCGCATAGCCTGGATCGACCATAACGTCGCTGTTGGCTATACGCTGCGCTTGGTGGACCGACTGCGCACAGCCCGCCAGGAGCAACAACGCACTTGCGACGAACATGGAAACGATCGAGCGCGTCATGGCTGTACCTCCTAGAAATGATAGGACAGGCCGACAAACAGTTGATGTGCCCGATAGGTGCCGTCGAACCCGCCCACCGGTCCAAACGCGCCGCCGAAGCGAAACGTGGAGTCGGTATATTTGTATTCGGTAAAGAGCGCCACCCTAGGTGTCACAAAGGCCCTGATGCCGACCAGCACATTCCCACCGACCGAGACTTGTGTATCACGTTCCGTCGTTGAGGAACGGCCGAGTCGCGCCACGAGCAAGGCCGGACCACCGCCGATATAGGGCTGCCAGGTCACCCCGGGATACCGTAACAGCACGTTGGCGCCGATATTGGTGACGGCAAGATGGATGCCCGGCACATCATCGAGATTTTTGATGTGCGGGGTGCTCTGCGAGACATCCAATTCAAGCCCGAAGATCCCATGGTTGGGAAAGACGCCCAGCTTGCCGCCGAACGCTGGGCTGGTTTTCAAATTGAAGTTCGGGGCATCCCGACCTGCAAGAGTGCCGCTTCCTCGAACATTCCGGATGGGATCGGCGAAATTTGCTCCTAGCTGAGCGGCCGCATACCACTCGGCCTTCAATGGAGAGGGCGAGAGGAAAAGAAGCAAACAACAAAACAACCCGGCACTCAACCAACTGCACGCAAACCTTCTCCACACCATGGTGCTTACTCCATGGGCGAGGCATATCTTGATCATATCAGGCAATCGGCGCAGGAGACTGGACAACTTCCATTCGCCTAAGCGAGGGATGTCGAATGCATGACGGTTGAAGGTGTCCGCACGCTGGCTGAGAATCGAGAGAATGATTCCGCCATCCCGCTACGGCTCATTGCGGGCGGAGGAATTGTAGAGAAGATACAAGGCAATCCCACCGGCTACGGCAATACCCAACCCTGCCAGTGCCCGGGTGCGGAAACCCAACGGACCGACAAAAAACTCCACCGCGCGTGGTAGCGCCACCGTAGCCACAATCACCAACGTCAGGGCAATGAAGTGAATCCGCAGGTAGATTGGTTCGCCGGGTTTGCGCATAAGTCAGAGTGACACTATACGGAGTGTACGAAGTCTGGCGCCAGTATTCCACTCCAGAACAGCGGCATTGGGGCGCGAGCTGACGCTTAGTCCAGAATGAAGCGCTTCGTCTCTTCGAGGTGCTTGTTCAGATACGGCATGAACGGCGTGCCGCCGGTACCGACGGCAGTGGGATTACTGGCGTGCGATTGATGTTGTCGAAAGATATACCGCTCGGCGTAGCCGATGTGAATCTCACGGAATTGCGCGAGCAGGTCCACGCAGGCACAGAAGGCCTTCCACAATTCAGGATGGGTCGTTTTGCGATCGCGAACATAGCCGTGCAGCAGCGGGCGCTGTCGCGCATCCACTCGCTGTTCCAACGCGACGACAAACGCCCGGTGGCGCGCAGGCATATAGTCCCGCATCTCTAGGAGATACTGCGTCAGCGGATCATCGGCATGGGGAACGCCGAGGCCGGCGTCTAGAACCGGAACAATTGAACTTTGCGAGCCGGTCTCGCCGCGCAACTGTTGCGGTCGTTCGGCGTAGTCTGCGACCCCTTCATATATCAGCCCCTCCGGCAATGCCGGACTGTTCTTCCAGCCGTGAATATAGGGCCGTACGCGACTGTAATAGATGTACGGGTCACAGCGTTCCGGCATGCGGAGCAGGGTGTCGCGCATCGCTTCCTGCGAGCTGGCAAGCGCGCGTAGGCCCTGGAGCACTTCTTCGTCCTTCTTCTCCTGGGCCGCGTTCTGAGCCTGGACCAAGCCCGCCAAGCCCGGCCCCGCCTTAGCCTCAATGTCGATGTGCACCAGAACAAACCATTCTTCATCCAAGCCGCCGAGAAAATTCTGCAGGAGCACGACGTTGCCTAACTCGATGGGCTTCAGCGGATCAAGCCGACGCCAATTGTGCAGCGCATACGAGGCATAGGACAGCACCGGTGGACGTCCGAGCTGTTGCGCGACACTGTACCAGGGTAAGGCCAGACTCGACGGCAGGCGGGAAGCAGGATGGTCGGGATCTTCCCAGACATAGGCGTGACCGGCAAAAGACAGGGTACGCATCACGCAACGAAACGTGTCGAGGCCCCAGTCATCCGCCACCGGGCCCATGACCTCCTGATGGTCCTGGATAAAATGTCGAAACTGTCGGGCGGTCAAGAACTTCGGCAGCTCTGTCCCGACCTGATTCAGAATCGGTTCATCGGGAAGGTGCTCCATCGGGTCTGTCGCCGGCAGGAATCCGCGCTCAGGGGAACTATCGAACTGCAAAAGCGAGAGGGGTGGATGGCTAGACGTCGTCATGGTCTCTTCCATGGGAGACGCGCATAGGTCACTCTACCATAGTCGCGCCGAGTATTGCGGACAGAGTGCTTGGAAATCCCGCTGCTGTTTGCCGCTCAGGACGCCCTGCGAAAGGTGGTGTTCCACGGATCTCCAGGCCGATCACGTTTCCCGATTTGCTCATACGGGCGACTCGGAGTTATCACAGATACTCTGCGCACAAGACGCTCGTCGTGAGGCTAACTCGGTCGCTCCTCGCTCTCGGGTTTCTCTCGCACGTTAAATTGATTCATCGCAGTGGCGAGATCGCGGTTCAGCAGGAGTTCCAGCGCATCCACTGCTCGGTCGAGGCACGGGTCATAGACCGCCATCTCCTCGGGGGAGACAGGCTCCAACACGTAGTCGGCCGTATCCTGCCTCGGCGCCGGACGACCGATGCCGATTTTGAGACGTACGAACCGCGGCGTTCCCAATGCTTCAAGGATAGATTTGATGCCGTTGTGCCCGCCGCTTCCGCCATCTTGCCTGATCCGTAAACGTCCCGGATCGAGATCTAAATCGTCATGTACCACAACGAGCGCATCGGGGGTCAGGGAGAGTTCGCGAAGGAGCCCTTTGAGGGGTGGACCACTGAGATTCATCCAGTCAAGCGTACAGGCAAGCTCGACAAGTTTGGAACCGGCGCGACCCGAGCCTCGCTGGGCCGCGCCTTTCCTGGTGAGACGTATCGACCACCGCGCCGCAGCCCGCTCGATCACCCAACAGCCGACATTATGCCGTGTGTCGGCATACTCAGCCCCAGGATTGCCCAATCCAACGAGCAGGTGCAATGCGACTACTTCTTCTTTTCCGGTTCCTTCTTCGCGGGCGCTGCTCCGGCCTTAGGCGCAGCAGCCCCGGCCTTGGCGTCACCCGCCTTGCCGGCTTCCGCGCCGGCGGCCCCTTCAACCGCGCCTTTGCCCTTCACGGCCACTTCCGGTTCCTTGCCGCCTTCGGCACCGGGAGCCCCGGTAGTGAGCAATGATTCGAGCTTGGCATCGGTCATCGGTGCGGCGACGCTCACGACCATGTGTTCAGGATCGTCCAGAAATCGCAACCCCTCCGTCTTCGGAATATCCTTCAGATGGATGCCCTCGTTGATTTGGAGCTGCGACGCATCGACCTCGATGAAGTCCGGCAGGAGCGACGGTAGACACTCGACATGCAGTTGACGCAACACGTGATGAAGCACACCGCCTTCTTTCAGTCCAAGCGGCTGACCGCCGGTCAAGTGCACGGGAACCTTGACGCGAATCGGCTTGTCCATCGCCACTTCAAAAAAGTCGGCGTGCAGGACGCTCCCCGCGATCGGATCAACCTGGAAATCACGCAACAACGCCGTGCGCTTGGCCTTGGTTTTCGCGCCGTTGATCGTGAGCGAAATGAGGGCGGTGGATCCCGCCTGAGACCGCAGAACTTTCACCAGCTCCTCGGGCTTGACCGAAAGGAGGAGACATTCCCCCTGCCCATACAACACGGCCGGAACCCGGCCTGCCCGGCGAAGTTGACGCGCGGGTCCCTTGCCTCCGCCCTCTCTGCTTTCAACGGTTAATTCAAATTTCATGATACTCCTCCTCGACCTGTCGCTCGACGCGGACGGCCTACACGAATAACGAACTGACTGATTCATCTTCATGGATACGCCGAATGGCTTCCCCGAACAGAGGCGCCACCGACAACACCTTGAGTTTCGGACATTGCTGTTCCTTGCCACGCAGAGGAATCGAATCGGTCACCAGCACTTCCGCCAGACCGGACTGTTGAATCCGCTCCAATGCAGGTCCCGACAAGACTCCGTGGCTACATCCGGCCCACACCTCACGCGCCCCTTTATCCAAGCAGGCTTGGGCGCCCTGCACGATCGTTCCCGCAGTATCGATCATATCGTCGAGCAACAACGCGCTCTTCCCCTGCACATCGCCAATGATATTCATCACCTGCGCCTGATTGGGCCCTTCTCGACGCTTGTCGATGATGGCGAGGTTGGTTTGCAACCGTTTGGCGAACGCCCGGGCGCGCTCTACCCCGCCGGCATCAGGCGATACGACGATCAGATCCTCAATCTTCCGCTTCGTAATGTCGTCCATCAACACCGGTAACGCATAGAGATTGTCGACCGGAATATTGAAAAATCCCTGGATCTGGCTCGCATGGAGGTCCATCGTGAGTACCCGGTCCGCACCGGCAGTCGTAATGATATCGGCCACCAGCTTCGCTGAGATCGGCACACGCGGTTGATCCTTGCGGTCTTGTCGGGCATAGCCGAAATAGGGAATCACCGCCGTAATGCGGTTGGCCGACGAGCGCTTCAAGGCATCGATCATGATGAGCATTTCCATGATCGAATCGTTCACCGGGGAACAGCAGGATTGGGCGACAAAGACGTCTGCTCCGCGTACGTTCTCCTCCACGCGGATCCGAATTTCCCCGTCGCTGAACGAGGACACCGTGGCCGCACCGAGGGGTAAGTCGAGATATGAGCAGATCGCGCGCGCAAACGCAGGATTGGCGCTGCCCGAAAAGAGCTTGAGTTCCCTATTCATTCCACCCCTTCGCTACCCTACGAGGCGATGCCAATGCTGTAACGGTGCTTGTCGAATTCGTAAAAACGGTGGGCACGGACGGGACCCGCTGTAAGTCCCGCTGACCTCGCGCACTGTCAGGACAAGAGGACGCCTACCGAAGCTCAGCACAATAGCGAAAACACTGGGAAGTTGTCAACCAATTCGCGGCATGCAAGGACCCCGCTGTCGGATCTGCGGCGCGTCAGACCCACGATCCAGTCACTAGTCCCTTGATCCATTGGCCGCCCTTACGGATGCGCCTTTCCGCCTCATCGCTCAGACTACACTGGTAACCGAGGTGCCTCCCGCCCGCACGGCATAGACCTTCGTCTTCGGGTCTCGGGCAAACCAGGCCGCGACTCGTTCCGCCTCGACCTGCCCAGAAAAGACCCCGAACATCGTCGCGCCACTGCCGGACAACAAGGCAGCCTCAGCCCCCTGGCCCAGCAACTGAGCCTTGATCTCGGCCAGGACAGGATGTTGCGCAAAGACAGGAGCTTCAAAATCGTTCTCGACTAACGGTAGGAGCTCCGACCAATCCAGCACCGAACGGCTTCCCAATTGCTCCAGTGCCGGGGAGAGCGGGCGTACGGATGATCTGCTTGCCGAGAGTTGTTGATAGGCCCATTTCGTTTCGACGGGAAAACCGGGATTCACCAGCACAATCCAGCGAGTTCCGGTCATCCGCACGGATCGCGCCTCTTCACCTCGACCGGTGACACAAGCGGCAGGCCCCACAAAAAAGAACGGCACATCACTCCCCAGTTGTTGCCCCAACTCCGCCATCTCCTCGATCGACCAGTTCAATTCCAGGAGGCGAGTCAGACCGAGAATGGTCGCCGCCGCGTCGCTGCTTCCACCACCCAAGCCGGCTCCCAGCGGAATGCGCTTGGTGAGCGTGATCGACAGATCAACGGCGCGATCGACTCGCGCCAACACGAGCTGCGCCGCTCGGTACACCAGATTGCTCTGATCCGCCCCCAGCAGGGCATGGTCACAGCGCAAGGCGATATGAGAATCGTTGCTCGGCTGAATCGAGAAGGTCAACTCATCTTCGAGTCCCACCGTGTGCATCAGCGACCAGACGGTGTGAAAGCCGTCAGGACGCCGTTCGAGTACGCGGAGGATGAGATTTACTTTCGCAGGAGTCCGAACACGCAGGATGGTAGAGTTCACTCGCAGATTACTGGGCGGCGCTAATCCCGGCCTCCTTTGATTTCGTATTTTTCGAGACGGTACCGGAACGACCGGGTATTCAACCGCAACAACCGCGCGGCTCGCTTCTTGACCCACTGACTCCGTTCGAGCGCTTTCAACAGTAGATCTTTCTCGATCGTGTTGATGAGCCCTTCCAGATCAAGGCCGTCCTCGGGCAACTCAGAGGGCAGAGCCTGCTGGTTGCTCATCGGCTTATGGAGCCATCCGCGAATATCCGCATCCGTCACCGACGATCCCGTTGTGAAGGCCACGACACGTTCGACGACGTTCTCCAATTCCCGAACGTTGCCTCGCCACTCATGCGCCAACAGCACGCGCATGGCCTCCTGGCTCATCGTCGGCACTGGTTTACCACTTTCCTTGGCGAATTTCTCTAGAAAATGTTGACTGAGCAACGGAATGTCACCGGTCCGCAGACGCAACGGCGGGAGCTTGATCGGGATGACATCCAACCGGTAGTAGAGATCTTCCCGAAAGGCGCCTTCCGCGACAGCCTTTTCTAAATCCCGATTCGTGGCCGCCACAATGCGGACATCCACCTTCACGTCCTGGGTCCCGCCCACTCGCCTGAACTCACGTTCCTGAATCACGCGCAGCAGTTTCACTTGAATGGCGGGCGTCGTATCGCCGATCTCATCGAGAAAGATCGTGCCGCCGTTCGCCACTTCGAACAGACCGGCCTTGTTGGAGATCGCCCCCGTGAACGAACCCTTCATGTGGCCGAATAGTTCGCTTTCCAGCAAAGTTTCCGGCACCGCGCTGCAGTTCACCGTCACGAACGGCATCGATGCGCGGGCGCTGTTGAAGTGGATGGCCCGAGCGACCAGTTCTTTGCCGGTTCCGCTTTCACCACCGATCAGCACATTACTCTTGGAATCGGCCACCTTCTTAATGACGTCATACACTCTCTGCATCGCATCGCTCTGCCCGATAATTTGGGAAAACGACGACTGGCTGGCCAGTTCCCGCTTGAGCAGCATATTCTCCGTCGACAGCCGGCGTCGTTCGATGGCGTTGCGTATAATCAGCTGGACCTCATCGACCTGGAAGGGCTTGGTCAGGTAATCGTAGGCGCCGTGCTTCATCGCTTCAACCGCTGAGTCGGCGGACGCGAAGGCCGTGATCATCAAAACGACGGTGTCCGGCGAGGACGCCTTGACGGCTTTTAATACCTCGAGACCACCCACTTTGGGCATTCTGAGGTCGGTGATGACGAGATCAAAAATTTCCTTCTGAACTTGCGCGATCGCCTCGTCGCCGTCCGAGGCCACGGTGACGGCGTACCCCGCCCGCTTGAGCATGATGCTCAACACCTCGCGCAAGCCTTGTTCGTCATCGACGACTAAAATCTTTTCCACGGTTCCCTTCCTTCATGCCGCAATTGGACACCCGTCTCTGCGGACTGTGGGAGACACACGACAAACCGTGCCCCCTGCCCGACCTCGCTCTCGACCTTGATCCACCCATCGTGCAACTCCACAATGCGATGGACCTGGGCGAGCCCTAACCCGGAGCCTTCTTTTTTCGTGGTGAAAAACGGCAGAAAGATCTTGTCGAAGTTCTGTTTGGGAATGCCTTCCCCGTTATCCTGAAACCCAATTTCGATCACGTCGGATCGGCGTCCGCCGACCTCCACCCGCCGCAATCCTGTGGCAATCGTCAAGGTGCCTCCGCCGGACATGGCATCAAAGGCATTGGCGGCTAAATTCCAGAAGACTTGCTTCAACTGATCTTGATCGACCTGTGCCACGAGCTGGTTCGGCGCTAGGCGGGAGACGATCGTGATGCCGGTTCGAGACCGCGCTTCATGTTGGATCAGATCCAGCGTATCGGCAAGGACTTTGTTCAAATCGTGTTCCGCCAAATTCAACGCAGGCGGGCGAGCGTACTGCAGAAACTCGGTAATGATATTGTCGAGACGCCTGGCCTCTCGAATGGCGATATCCATCAAACGTTGACTGGTTTCATCGGATCCGACATCCTGCCGCAACATCTGCATCGCCCCCGCAAGCGCGCCGAGTGGATTGCGGATTTCGTGCGCCATTCCCGCCGACATCTCGCCCAGGTTGGCCAGCCATTCACGCCGACGCATCTCCTCTTCCAGATATCGAATTTGCGTGAGATCCTTAAACACGCCCACGAGGCCTCGCTGCGTGCCTTGCTCGTGCAACGGAGACACCGTCATTCCCAGGACAAGCCGACTCCCGTCCGCGTGCAAGCATTCCACCTCGAACCGCAAGGGAGACAGCGATGTCAACGCGGCGTCCTCCTGCGGGTCGCCGGGGTGCCAATTGAAGACATCCCGCCACATCCTCCCTTGAACGTCCCAAAAGGCAAATCCAGTCACCTCATACGCCGCCGGATTGAAGGATGTGATGCGCCCCTCTTCATCAGTTGTAAACACGCCGCTGCTGATGCTTCGCACGATACTCTCGTGGAAGATCTGAAGCCGGCTGAGGCCCTGTTCTTTCTCTCGCAATGACTGATCGGCATGACGAAGCTGATCCGCCAACACCTCGCTCAAGAATCCGACGACCAGAAACGCCAGCCCGTAGACTCCGAACGTTTGCAATGTTTCCACACCCGCCAGCTTACTGACAGGCAGCCAGCCGGAACTCTGCAGAAGACCGCCATACTGCACCGCTACGACCACGCCGAAAAGAAGCGTGCAACCCGCTCCGGTCACCAACCCCACGCGTCGATGTGGAACGAGACTGGCGACAGTCACCGTAATGACGTACAGGACCGCAAATGGACTTTCGATCCCGCCGGTTCTCGCCACCAGGACGGTCTCCAGGACAAAGTCCAGGCCCACCTGCACATATGTGAAGATTGTCAGCGCACCGGGGGCGGTCAGTCGTGGCAGCAAGAGCGCGTAGACGATCGTGGTGGCGTAGGTGAAGATGATCAAGGCGGAGAAGGTCGGGACCAGTTCGCCGCGCGACGGCTGAAACGCCAAGGACAATCCCAGCATCAACGTCACCACGACCACCCGGAGGCCCATCAACCACTGAAGCCTTGTCTTCAGTTCCGGCATCGAGCGCGCGCTCGGCGACGCATGCAGATCGTCTCCAGGTTGCGAAGACCGCGCATGGCTGTTCATGGACGTCTCTTCGCCGGTGGTTCGAGTTGGAAAGGTTGAGGACAGCATGGGGGGCGCGTCGCCCTGATGGATGTGCGGCGCGTGGCCCGTTGAGACGATCAGGCCACGCGCCGGAAACCGGACGCGAGTGTATGGCGTCGCTATTGGATGGCCGATGCCATCGTGAAGATCGGGAGATACATCGCAATGACGATAAATCCGATGATCGTACCCAACACCACCATCATGATCGGTTCGAGCAGCGAGGTCAGCGTCTCGACTGCCTGATCGACTTCGTCTTCATAAAAGTCCGCGATTTTCCCCAACATGGCATCGAGCGCACCGGTCGACTCCCCGACGGCGATCATATGGGTGACCATCTTGGGAAACACATTACATTTGGCCAGCGGCTCGGAGATCGTTTTTCCTCCGCTGATGCTCACGCGAGCATTCATCAGCGCTTCCTCAATGACCTTGTTGCCGGAGGTCTTGGCGCAGATGCTCAGCCCCTCGAGCAATGGCACACCGCTGGTGATCAATGTTCCCAGCGTGCGGGTGAACTTCGCGACGGAAGCTTTTCTGATCAGATCTCCGACGATCGGAACTTTCAGAAGCAGCCGATCGATGACCACACGCCCGTTCACGGTGGCATAGTAGCGCTTAATCGCAAAGACCGAGGCCACCATGGCACCAGCCATGGCATACCAATAACTCTGGAAAAAGTTGCTGACGTCGATCACGATCTGCGTCGGACCCGGCAATCCGACTCTTCCACCAGACATTTCAAGAAACATCTTCGCGAATACGGGAATGACCCACACCATCAGCACGCTGATGATGATCACCGCCACTCCGACGATGGCCGAGGGATACACCATCGCCGACTTGATCTGGCTCTTCAGCTTCATCGTCTTTTCAATGTGCTTGGCCAAACGAGTCAGAATCGTGTCGAGCAGTCCTCCTACTTCCCCGGCATGGATCATGTTGACATAGAGGTCGTCGAACACCTTGGGGTGTCGCTTCAACGCATCGGAGAATGTGGATCCTGCTTCCACACTGTTCTTCACGTCGCCGACCGTTTCTCGCAGTACTTTGTTTTCAGACTGAGTGGCCAGAATGTCGAGGCATTGGATCAAGGGCAATCCGGCATTGATCATCGTCCCGAATTGGCGCGTAAATACCACCAAATCCTTGTCGTTGAGCCCGCTCCCAAGACTAAATTTGAACTTTCCGCCTTTGCCCGACTTCTCTTCCAGGCTGGTGACGACGACCTGTTGCTTGCGAAGCTGGTCCACCGCCTCATCCCGCGTCTTGGCGGTGAGTTCGCCCTTTTTCACAGCACCCTGGCGGTTTCGGCCGACATAGGCGAATGTACTCATAGCGTTGTTTTCACTCCTTTGAACGCCAGGCAGGACACGTACGGATGCAGCGGGAAACTATGATCGAAGTCTATAAGACGACCTAAAAACTGTCAAACGAATGCGTGAAAGCACAACAGGGCGGCGAGCCGATGGACAGTGACTCCGCGCGAGCATGACGCGCTAGGCCGGGCCGGAGGTGATGTGCCAGTAGCCTCGGGAAAGATAGTGCAGGCCGGAGAGCAGGGTGACCCCGCCCATGAGATACAGCAGTGGGTCCAGTGTGGTGAGATCGAGCTGTCGAGAGGCAAAAAAGACGATGGCCACCAGCGTCGCCAACTGGATCAATGTGGTTCCCTTCCCCAACACAGTCGGAGAAATATCTACCTGCGTGTTGGTGAAATGGGCGACGGCCGCACCCAGCATCAACATCAGATCGCGGCTGACGACCAGAATCGTGAGCCAGAGCGGGACGAGGTGCATCACGGAAAGTGTGATAAACCCGGTCGTGAGCATCAGCTTGTCCGCCAGGGGATCCAGGACTTCCCCGAGTCTCGTCCGCTGGTTGGCCACCCGGGCGATGGTTCCGTCAAGCGCATCCGTCAGCCCGGCGACAAAGAGAGTCGCCAGCGCATAATCGAAGTGCTCATAGTTGAGCAACCCTACGTAGACCGGGATCAACAGGATCCGCAGCATCGTCAGGCTATTGGGGATATTCATGTTCATCGAAGTGGACGGTGCTCGAATCGGCGTCCGGACTAACGGACAATGTTACGCGAACCGCGCATCATAGAAACCCCTGCAGAACCTTGTCAACGACGGTTGCACTCCGGAAAGGAGGTGCCTATAATCTGGTCGCGTGAGGCGGGCCCCTACGGATGATCGACGGAGGTTTGTATGAGTGGACTCCCCCTCCTCTTTAAGAAAGAGGGATTAATCGAACGGCATCAAGTCGAGGGGATCGACCCGAGCGATCGATATTTTAATCGGGCCGTCCTCGTCAATCGCGTGGCGGCTGGATATACGGGGAAGGTCACCTATGAAGCCTACGCCGTTGAAGGCTCCGCGCACTCCACCACGAGCGCTGCGGTTAAGGCCGTCGTCGAGAAATTGCTGGGAGTTGGTTTTACCCGGCTGCGCACACGCCTGAACTTTAAGGGCAATCGATATCTAGCCGAAAAAGAAACCTGGACCGACTATCCCGACCGGCCTGCCTAGTCTCCTAAAAATTCCCTGCAAATCAGATCATGAATCAGCGGGCGAAAGGCCTTAATTCGTTCATTCCTTCTCGTGGGGTGGACTCGGTTCGAGAGCAACACCGCCTCCAATTCCTTGACCGGATCAAGCCACAACGAGGTGCCGGTATACCCGAGATGCCCGAATGATTCGGGTGTAAAGCGAGTTCCCGAGGAAGACGGCACAGACGGCGTATCCCACCCCAAAGCCCAGCTGGATTTCGGCACGTCCTGCTGACGAGTCGTAAACATGGTGACGAGGTCCGGCTTCAGCAGCCCCGCCTTTCCGCGCCGGCCATCCATCCATGCTCGCGTCACGGCGAATATGGCGCGCACATTTCCAAACAATCCGGCATGGCCGGCCACGCCCCCCAGAGCGAAAGCGTTTTCGTCATGGACTTCGCCGCACAATGTGCGTCCCCTCCAGGGATCCTCTTCAGTCGGCGCCATCACGCAGTCCGGCCCCAATGCCCTAGCAAACATCGCATTCGGTCCTCGCGGAACGTACGCGAGTGGCTCTGCCCCAAGCGAACCGTACATTTGACTGCCACAGAACTGATCCAATGATTCACCCGCCGACCGTTCCACCGCGAAACCCAACAACATGAAGCCCAGATCGCTATACAGGCTGCGGGAGCCTGGCTCGTAGAGCAGGCTTTCCTGCGCGATATAGCCCACCATCGCCTGTCGCGCCGCGACTCGCCCTAGAAATTCAGAGTGAGGAGCGCCCCTGGCAGCGATCCGCTCATAGTAGGGGCGCCAGCCGGGGAGCCCAGAACTGTGGGTGAGCAACTGACGAAGGGTTGCAGATCCGACCGGGCTTCCCTGAAGTTCAATCAGGATGCGATCAATCCGATCCTCCAGCGTCACCAGTCCACGTTGAATCAGCAGGACCAAGGCTGTGGTCGTCGCCAGCACCTTGGTCAAAGAGGCTAGGTCGTAGCAGGTCTGAACCGTAACCGCTTCGCTCGGAGCCTGCGAGGACAGGCGGCCCACGGCACCCTCATAGACCACCGTCCCGCGTAGTCGGACGGCCAACACGGCACCAGGAAAGGTGCCCTCGTCGACGGCTGCCTGCAGCGCGGACTGCACTGGATCTAATCTGGCCATCGATAGGAGCCTACGCGTGATACAGCGAGAGAGAAGGAAAGATGGAAGAGTGGAACTCCCCTGGTCGCCCTGGTCGCTGGTGGGAATGGAATGCCGGGGGAGCGTAGGCTGTTCAACGGGCCGTGCTTGACTCGCCGGCCAACTTTCCTTCGACCGAGGCCGTTTCAGGCTGATAGGCGTCGCTTTCTTCCACTTCCAACATGCGCTCGAACGAGCGCAGGGTTGAACGGAATCGCTCCACCATCATCAGGCGTTGCTTCTGGAGGTCCGACAGTCCACGCTGCATATCGGAGAGACTCACCCGCGCCTGCCTGATAATCTCACTCGCTTTCAGCTCGGCCTCCTTCACAATCAGGTCGGACTCGCGCTGCGCAGACCGTTTCACATCCTCGGCCAACGTCTGGGCCGAGACCAAGGTATTGGAGAGCGTCGCCTCCGTCCGTCGCAAGTCGGTGACCAGTTGCTCGGTTGCGGTCAGCTTTTCGCGAAGTGCCCCGTTCTCTCGATTCAAATTCTCCACGGTCAGCGCCAGCTCTTCGAGGAACCGGTTCACTTCGTCCCGATCGTACCCCCGGAACTTGACCTGAAAGACCATCTGCTGAATGTCGATGGGAGTGATTTTCATGCGACACCTCTTGCCCGACGGTTAGTGCATCCGCACGGCGATATCTCGTAACGATTGAACCACGGCATACTGCAAAAAGACAAGGATCAGGATCGCAATCATCGGCGAGAGATCCATGCCCATGCGCCAGCCGATCAGCCGACGGATCGGGGCGAGCACCGGCTCCGTCGCGCGCTCCAAGAACTGGACGATCGGGTTCCATGGATCGGGGTTCACCCACGAAATCAATGCGCGGGCAATGATGACCCACATATACAGCCATAACACCGTGTCCAACACCGTCGCCGTCCCCTGCAGCACATTGCTCATCACAAACATCAGCGTCCCAACTCCTGTGAACGTTTCGTAGCCGCCTCAACGGCCGCCATCAAACAGCTCCGCATTCCACCGGCCTCCAACTGATACAACCCGGCAATCGTCGTGCCGCCGGGCGACGCCACCTGATCTTTCAATCGGGCCGGATGCTCACCCCGCTCCAAAACCATCCGTGCAGCGCCCAGAACCGTCTGTGCGGCCAGCAGTTCAGCGGTCGCCCTGGGCAATCCCATCCTGACTCCGCCGTCGGCCAACGCTTCGATGGCCACGAATACATAGGCCGGGCCGCTCCCGCTCAACCCGGTCACCGCGTCCATCAGTCGTTCTTCGACAGAGACCACCGAGCCGACCGCTTCAAACAATGTCCGTACCGCTCCCAGATCGTCGGATTGCACATCCGCCTGATAGCTCAGCGCCGTCACCCCTTCGCGCACCAATGCCGGAGTATTCGGCATCGCCCGCACGATTCCCCTGGGTGCCACAACCCGTTCGCGAATCCAAGCCGTCGTCACGCCGGCTGCGATAGACACGACGAATTTCCCGGTCAGTGCCTGCCCCACCTCACTGAGCACCGCCGGCATCGCCTGCGGTTTCACCGCAAGGACCACCAGATCGGCCTCGCGGACCGCCTTGGTATTGTTATCGCCGACGTGAATGCCGAAGCGCGACTTCAACGCATCGCGGCGCGCGGCAACCGGGTCCGTCGCGCAAATGGATGCGGGCTCGCAGGCACGCGCGGCCAGCAGACCGCCGATCAAGGCCTCCGCCATTTGCCCGCCCCCGAGAAATGCGATCGGCTGCGTCAGCATCGACCTACTCACCTCGCGCTCCGAAAATCGCCGTGCCGACTCGCACGTACGTGGCGCCCTCTTCAACCGCGACAGGATAGTCGTGCGACATGCCCATCGAGAGTTCCTGCATATTAATGTTCCTGTGTCCTCGCGCTGTCAATGCCTCCGCGAGTGTCCGAAGTTGCCGAAAGTAAGCACGCGCGCCGTCCGCTGTCGGAGTGGGCGGGGGAATGGCCATGAGGCCGCGAATGTCCAGATGCTCGAATTCATTCAAGGAGGCCAGGTCCGCCACAAGTGTCTCCGGCGCAAACCCGCCTTTACTCACCTCTCCTCCGACATTCACTTCCAACAAGATACGTTGCCGAAGACCCGCCGCCTTCGCCTGCCGATCGATCTCCCCAGCCAATGCGAGGCTGTCGACCGAATGAATCGTCTCAAATCGTCCGACGACCGACTTGACCTTGCGCCGCTGCAGCGATCCGATAAAGTGCCAGACGATTCCTTCCCGTCCTAACGCGTCGATTTTCGGCAGGGCTTCCTGGAGGCGGTTTTCTCCAACATGTCGAACGCCGGCATCGACCGCCTCTCGCAGCCGGTCCACGGATACGGTCTTGGAGGCGGCCACCAGACGCACCGCGTCCGGGGCACGCCCCACACGGACGGCCGCACGACGGATTTCGTCGAGCACCGTTCGAACCCGACCGGCAATCGTCCCTGGCTCTGCATCCATCCTGCCACCTTGCGGATTGCTCCATCTTCTTCCTTACCCTCGTGCCCCTGTGGGCAGGGTATCAGGCAGGCGCCGGGAATCAAGCCCGCAGTAAGCCGATCGCACCCCTACCGGCGAGACACCAGAGCAATCCCACTGACCATCGTCCCGTTCACCACGCCTTCGCGGCGGTAGCTGAAGAATAAGTCGGGCTGACAGATCGTACAGGCATCGACCGTGGTGATTCGTTCGGCATCCAGCCCATCAGCCAGTGCTTGCCGACGCACAAACGCACGCAGATCGAGGTGCGCCCTCTGGCGGCTCACCGGCTTCACGACAGCTTGCCACTCGGGAAAGACCTCTCGCAATCGCGCAAGGACCGGCTCATCCACTTCGTAGCAACAGGGACCGGCGGAAGGACCGATCGCCATCTGCAACCGACCGATTGTCGCTCCGAAACGGCTGACGAGCAACGCCACGGTCTTCGGCACGATGCCGGCCACCGCTCCCCGCCAGCCTGCATGTATCGCTGCCACCACGCGCCGCACTGGATCATGCAGGAGCACGGGTACACAGTCCGCCGTCCGCACGGTCACCATCACCCCGGGTTGGTCGGTCACCAGCGCATCCCAACCTCCCTCAAACGCCTCTCCCTGCACGACCGGCCGATCGACCACCAAGGCATCCGTCCCGTGCACCTGCTTGACGGATACCATGACCGTCGCGGCTTGATCGCGATGCCGGGATCCGGGCGCAGAGGCGCCGCCCGGCGTCACCGACACGCACGACAACCGGGTCCCGAAAAAATGTTCTACCCCATCCGCGTGCGTCGCAAACGACGGCACGGTGATGACCTCTGACGCCATCCGCTCTCCCGACTCTACAAATTCCGATGCCGCGGCCTACTCAGTCAGCCTGCTTCCGCAGGAAGGTCGGCACATCCCACTCATCGTCCCCGACCACCGCGATTCGCTCCACCGCTTCCCGCGTCTCACCCATGCGCCGCAGGAAAGTTGGACGGTCCAAATCTTTATGGGGCCGATCCGATCCTGTGGCATGCACCCCGGTCAGCACCTGTTGCGCTGGACGTCCATTGGGTGTCCGCGTCGCGGGGCGCTCAGCCGCCGCCACCGGGCGCGAGACCGGCTGCTCTTCCCGCTCGAAGCCGGTCGCAATCACGGTCACGATCAGATCATCGCCGATCTCGGGATTGATGACCTGTCCGACGATGATGTTCGCTTCGGCATCCGCCGCATGCTGGACGATCGAGGCCGCTTCCTCCACTTCATGCAGCGACATGTTCGGCCCACCCGTGATATTCAGCAGGACCCCGCGCGCGCCTTCGACACTGCCCTCTTCCAGCAAGGGGCTGCAGATCGCTTTTTGTGCCGCTTCCTGCGCTCGATTGGCGCCACGTCCGATCCCCATGCCCATCACCGCGCGTCCGGTGTGCGCCATGATGGTCCGCACGTCGGCGAAGTCGACGTTGACCAAGCCGATGGTCGTAATCACGTCCGCAATCCCCTGAATCGCTTGGCGCAACACATCGTCCGCCACCTTGAACGCATCCAGCAACGGAGTGGCCTTGTCCACAATCCCGAGTAACCGTTGATTCGGGATAATCAGCAGCGTATCGACGTGACGACCAAGATCGCGAATGCCCTCCTCGGCATGGCTCATCCGCCGATGGCCTTCATACTGAAAAGGCTTGGTCACAACGGCCACGGTCAGAATCCCTAATTCACGCGCGATGCTGGCCACGATCGGGGCCGCGCCGGTCCCGGTACCGCCGCCCATGCCGGCGGTGACAAACACCATGTCGGCGCCGACCAGGCTCTCCCGAATCTCATCCTTGCTTTCCAACGCCGCGTCGCGCCCCACTTCAGGCTTGGCGCCGGCGCCCAGGCCGCGGGTTCGCTCCGGACCGATCTGAATTTTATAGGATGCCTGGGACCGCTCCAGCGCCTGCACGTCGGTATTGGCGGCCACGAAGTCGACTCGGCACAATCCGCCGGTAATCATGGTATTGACGGCGTTGCATCCGGCCCCTCCGACACCGATCACCTTGATACGAACGGGTGACTGCGGCTCCTCTTGAAATGAAAACATCGTGGCACCTCCCTTGACGATGGCGCGGCCCGGCCTCATGCCGTCCGCGAAAGTTAGAAAAACTCGAACATCCACGATCGCATACGATCGAACACTTTCCCCAAGCCTTTGCCGTGACGGATGCCGGCCGCCTCCAAGTGGTCGGCATGTTGACGCGCGTGCAGCAGCAGTCCGACGCCGGTCGCGTGCATCGGATTGCTGACAATATCCCGCAGCCCGCCGATGCCGGTCGGCATGCCGCGCCGAGCAGGAAGATTCAACCCTCGCTCCGCCGCATCCGGCATGCCCTCCAGGAGCGACGTGCCGCCGGTAATCACCACCCCGGCGCCCAACATCCCTTCGTACCCGGCTCGTACGATTTCCCGCTTGACCAGTTCGAACATCTCGTCCACTCGCGGCTCGAGGATTTCCGCGATATCGCGGCGCGTGAATTGCCGCGGCGGCCGATCGCCCACGGACGGCACTTCCACCATTTGATGACCAAGCACCAGCTCGGTGCGGGCGATCCCATGCTGCACTTTTATTTTTTCGGCATCGGTTTGCGACGTCAGAAGCCCGATGGCCAGATCCTTGGTCAGATTCTGTCCGCCGATCGGGAGGACCGCCGTGTGCCGGATGCTGCCGTCGAGGAAGATCGCCAAATCGGTCGTCCCGCCGCCCAGGTCCACCATAGCGACCCCCAACTCCCGCTCCTCGGCGCTCAACACGGCTTCGCTCGACGCGAGCGGCTGCAAGATGATATCCACCACGTCGAGTCCCGCCCGGTTCACGCTCTTGATGATGTTCTGCGCCGAGGTCACGGCCCCGGTGATCACATGAACGTTGACCTCCAGACGGTTGCCGGACATGCCCAGCGGTTCACGGACACCTTCTTGATCATCAACCATGAATTCGCGCGGCAACACGTGCAGAATACGCCGCTCGTGAGGAATCACCGCGAGGGTCCGCGCGCTTTCCACTGCCCGACTGATGTCGTCGCGCGTGACTTCCTGCTTCTTGAGGGCCACGACGCCCTTGAGGTTTTCTCCTGAGATATGGCTGCCTGCGATACCCGTGTAGACCGAATTGATTTGCACGGCCGCCATGAGTTCCGCTTCTTCGACCGCCTTCTTGATCGACTCCACCGTACTCTCGATATTGACCACCACACCCTTGCGAAGCCCGCGCGAAGGGCAGGAGCCGACACCGATGATGTTCAGCGGGCCTTCCTCCGGCACTTCGGCGACAATCGCACAAATCTTGGTGGTCCCGATGTCGAGTCCGACCAAGATATGATCCCGCTTAGACACTCGGCTCACCCCCTTCCTCGAACGATGACGCGGTCGGCAAAGCGAAGATCGATTTCATTCGCCCTGGCGCCCTCGCCGTCAAAGGCCACATCACGCAATGCGGGCCGCATTTTGAGAAACCGATACCATTGCTGATCCATCGACGACTCGCTGAATTGAAACGTCACGCCCTGGACCACCACCACCAAGTTATTGAGGTTCCCCACATTGATATCCGGTCGCCCCCCGGTCGTTTGCCCCACCATGCGAGCCAAGGCCGCACCGACCTGGACGGGACGACGATCCTCACGTTTCCCCTGTATCAACCGCTTCCCGTCGACACCCGACAAAATCGGCAAGGTCGGATCATCCGCCGCTCCGAGATGCGCCAGCAGGAAGCCCTCCGAATCGGTCAGCAGATTCTCTGCCAGCGTGCGCACCACCACCGCAGGTTCCCGCTCGACGATGTCGATATGGATTTCATGCAAGGGCTTCAGCGCCACCGTCGCATCCTTGATCCAGGGATGGGCCTTGAGCCGCTCGGCCAACCATGACGGATTGATGGAATAGAGGGCGGTATCCGACTTCAATGCCAATTTGCCGATGACTTCCTTCCTCGTCACATGGTGCAGCCCGTTCACCGTCACGGAGCGCACCAGAAACCATTCCCGCGTCAAGGGGCCCACTTCCCGCGCGAGGACGAACAGCCCCGAACAACCGCCGACCAGAACGGTCACCGTGGCGATCACCCGCAACGAGATCAACACCCCCCGGCCCAATCGCGACCAGTACCCACCGGCCTCGCCGGCCCGCTGGCGATCCGGCGCAGATTCCGAACGGGCGTTCGCCCGCGGATTCACTTTGGCTGCACACACCTTGCGCCACCGCACCGACATCCCTACCTCACTGCGCGAAATGATCCGACTCCGGCCCGCTGGAGCGCGGACTGGAGAATTCGCTCCGTCAATGTGTCATACGACAGTCCGGCCTTCCCTGCCGCCATGGGCAGAAGACTCGTCTCCGTCATCCCCGGCACGGTGTTGATTTCAAGTACAAACGGCTTGCCCTTGGGAGTAATGCGAAAATCAACCCGGGCCGCCCCGCTGCAACCCAAGGCCTGATAGGTCTGGATCGCCAGTTGCCGGATCTGCCGAGTCAGCGCGGCAGGAAGCGGCGCCGGGCACAGGTACTGCGTCCGACCCTTCTCGTATTTCGCCGAGAAGTCATAAAATCCGTCCGGAGCCACAATCTCAACCGCCGGCAAGCCGGTGACGGCCCCCTCGGCACCACCCAGGATCGACACCGTGACCTCATGTCCCGGAATAAAGGTCTCGACCATCGCTTCCTCGTCGTATCGATGGGCCACACGCAACGCTTCTTTCCATTGCGACGGCCTACGGACAATGGTCACACCGATCGTGGAGCCTTGACTCGCAGGCTTGACGACCACCGGTAGCTTCAACGAGCACGTAGCGAGCAGGCGCCCCAGGCTGGGAGCCGTTCCTCGCCACACCACCGTCCCCTTCGGCACCGGAATGCCCTGCGCCGCCAATTCCGTCTTCGTCACCACCTTATGCATGCCAAGCGCGCTGGCTCGGACCCCCGAGCCCGTATAAGGAATGCCGAGCGTCTCCAAGAATCCTTGAATCGCACCGTCTTCGCCTCCCGGGCCGTGCAAGGCCAGGAATCCAATTTCAATTCCCTGCTTCTCTAAGGTGCGCGACAATCCTGGCCCGACATCGATGGGCACCGCATCGTAACCGCTTCGCACCAGTGAGCGGTGGACCGCCTCGCCGGTCTTGAGCGAGACTTCGCGTTCCGACGATTGTCCGCCCATCAGCACCCCTATTTTCGAACGCGTCAGCGGCTTCCGTTCCGTCACGTCCACTCCCTTCATCGATCTGCGTCAGGCCTGACCGACGACCTTCAATTCCAACTCCAATTTCACACCCGACGTTTTTTTCACCGCCGCGCGGACTTTTTTGATCAAGGCCAACACATCGGCCGCGCGCGCATGGCCGACGTTCACCATGAAATTCGCGTGCTTCTCCGACACTTGCGCATCTCCGATGCGGGCGCCCTTCAGACCTGCCGCATCTACGAGACGACCGGCCGAATCCTGAGGAGGATTCTTGAACACGCACCCGGCACTCGGTAATGTGAGCGGCTGGGTATGCTTCCGGTACTGCAGATACTCCTTCACCCTGTGTTCGATCTGGTCATGATCGCCAGGTCTCAATTGCAACCAGACACCCGCCACGACGCCGCGCGGCAAATGGGCCCGTCGATAACTGAAGGGAATCTGGTCCGCACGAATATCCGCCACCAGGCCGCGCGAATCCACCATACGAACGGCCTTCACGGAATCCTTCATTTCACCCAATCGCGTCCCTGCATTCATCACCACACAACCCGCAACCGTGCCCGGAATACCGGCGCCCCATTCCAATCCGGCCAACGAACGGCGAATGGCATATCCGATCAACGTCGGCATGCCCACGCCCCCCTCCGCATAGAGGACATGATCGGGCTCCTGGCGGATGCCTTTGAGTTGCCGCAGGCTGACCACAATCCCGCGAATACCTCCGTCGCGAACGAGCACATTCGTCCCCCCCACCACGAAAACCGGAAGGTGTTCTGCACGAGCCCGTGCCACCACTCGGGCAAGGTCCTCCACATCGGCCGGCTCCACCAGGACTTCCGCCGGTCCGCCGATGCGGAATGAGGTGTAGCCTTGCAATGAGGCCTCGTACGTGACCAATCCACGGACACCTTCAAGCATGCGCTCCCAGTCGATCCTGTTTCTCGCCTGATCATCTTTGCCCGCTCCGCGCGACACCGTCGTAAGCCTCGTACTAGTCCGAGGCCGGCAACCGCTCAAGGATCGCCAACCCTGTTTTCCAAATATCCCCTGCACCGAGGGTAATCACGAGATCCCCGGATTTCAACGTGGGCAGCACCTGGTCAGCCATCGTGTCCTTGCGCTCCAGAAAGGTGGCCGACGGGTGCCCGGCGGCACGCACGGCCTCCACCAGCTTCTCACCGGACACGCCGGGAATCGGTTGTTCGCCGGCCGCATAAATCTCCGTCATAAAGAGCACATCCGCCTGATCGAACGCATGGGCGAATTCCTCCATCAGATCGCGCGAACGGCTGTACCGATGCGGCTGGAACAACACGATCACGCGTCGATCCCAGCCTTGCTTCGCCGCTGCGATCGTGGCCCGCACTTCGGTCGGATGATGCCCATAGTCGTCCACGACCATGATGCCGGCTTTCTCCCCGCGTAGATGAAACCGCCGCTCCACTCCGCTGAACGCCGCGAGGCCTTTCCGAATGAGATCGACGGGAATATCCAACTCGACGCCGATGGCGATCGCGATCAACGAATTCGACACATTGTGGATGCCGGGAATGGACAGCCGGAACGGACCGAGGTTTCGCCCACGAAAGAACACGCGAAACTCCGAGCCCCACTGCCGCAAATTGATGTCGGTGGCTCGAAAGTCAGGCACCAAACCCGGATGCTCATCCAGCCCGTACGTCTGATACCGCTTGACCACATGCGGAAGGAGATTGCGCAAACGCTCATCGTCGGCGCAGAGGACCGCCAAACCATAAAACGGCACCTTGTTCACAAACTCCAGAAAACTGTCGTTGAGCCGCTCCATGCTTCCGTAATGGTCCAGGTGCTCGCGGTCGATATTCGTCACCGCGGCGATGGTCGGGGCCAAGCGGAGGAACGACCCGTCACTCTCATCGGCTTCCGCAATGAGCAGATCGCCGCGTCCCAGCCGGGCGTGGCTCCCCAACGCGTTGACCTTGCCGCCGATGACCATGGTGGGATCCAACCCGCCTTGCGCCAGCACATTGGCCACCATCGAGGTGGTCGTTGTCTTGCCGTGCGCGCCGGCGATCGCGACACCGAATTTCAACCGCATCAATTCCGCCAACATCTCGGCGCGCGGAATCACCGGAATCTGCCGCGCTTTCGCCGCGACCACTTCGGGATTGGCGGCGGCCACCGCGGAGGAGATCACCACCACTTGCGCCTCGCCGATATTGGACTCGTGGTGGCCGATGGCGATGCGCCCGCCCAATTCCTCAAGCCGTCGGGTCGTTTCCGACTGGCTCAGATCCGAACCGCTGACTTTGTATCCAAGCGTCAGCAGCACTTCGGCGATCCCGCTCATTCCTGAACCGCCGATCCCCACCAGATGAATATGCTGTGTCTTTCTGAACATGGCCGTCCGCCTTAGTCCTTGCTCGCGAAATGGTCTGTGTGCGCCGTTCTTGTCATGCTGCTGTGCCTCCCGGTCTCGTTGTTCATAGGGCGCGAGCGCTCCCGCTGGTCTCATGGCGCCTCCTTATGACGTCGTAACACTCACGAACGATGGTTTCCGCCGCATCGCTACGTCGCATATTCCAACTGTGTCGACTCATGGCCTGCAAGCGTTGCGGCTCTCGCAGAAGCTCCGTGACGGCTTGCGCCAAAGCGGCACCGGTCAAATCCGCCTGCGGCAGGAGCAGGGCGGCCCCGGCTTGGGCCATGACCTCGGCGTTCCGCAGTTGGTGGTTGTAGATCGCCTTCGGAAGCGGAATCAAAATCGCCGCCTTTCCACAGGCCGTGAGTTCGGCAATCGTCATGGCTCCGGCCCGCGCCACTACGAGATCGACGCTTCGAAGCACCGTCGGCATGTCGAAGAGGAAGGGCACCACCTGCGCGAAGATCCCGGCCTCGGCATATGCGGCCACGACTCGGGCATGGTCCGCCTCACCGGTTTGATGCGTGATGAGGAGCCGGTCCTTCATGTCGGCGAGCATCGGCAGGGCGTCGATCACCGCCGAGTTGATGGCCTTCGCGCCCTGACTCCCGCCGAAAATCAATAGATGCCGAGTGGCGCGTGCGCCCGGTCGGCCCGCATCCGGGTCGACCGATTCCAGAAACGCCTGCCGGACGGGTGTCCCCACCACGCTGATCTTGCCACGATCGAAAAATTTCACGGTCGACTCGAAGGCCAGAAATATCCGCTGCACAAAGGGCGCGACCGCTTTGTTCGCCATGCCGGGATAGGCATTCGGCTCAAGAATCACCCCGGGAATCCTCCGCAGAAACGCCGCCACGAGCATCGCCGGACTGGTGTACCCGCCCACGCCGAACACGAGATCGGCCCCCTGCTGCTTGAGGATTCCCAGCGATTGCCAAAGACTCCTCGGCAAGGTCATCACGGACTTGACGATCTCGAAAGGACTCTTCCCCATCAAGGGGTTGGCATCAATGCACTGTAAGGAGAAGCCTTCATGGGCCAAGACTTTGCGTTCGATTCCACGCGTGGTGCCGACAAACAGAATATGGGTGGACGGATCGCGCCGCAAAAACTCACGCGCGACGGCAACGGCCGGATAGAGATGGCCTCCCGTTCCACCGGCTGCGATCACCACGTTCATTCTGTTACCACTCCACGCTTGCGCACGACTCGCGGCCCGCTGCTTTCCTTCCCACCTTGCCGATCGCGTGAAATGCTCAATAAAATTCCTACCCCGCACAAATTGGCCACCAATGACGACCCGCCGTAGCTGACGAACGGCAGGGTCAGTCCCTTCGTGGGCAAGAGTCCGGTCACCACACCCGCATTGACCAAGGCCTGCATACCGACCAGCATGGTGATGCCCATCGCCAGATGCCGACCGAACGGGTGCCGCGCCCGCCCCGCGATCTGAAACCCCTTGATGACGAACAGACCGAACAGCAGCACGATCGCCACACTCCCGACCAACCCCAACTCTTCGCCGACCAGCGCCAGCACGAAGTCCGTATGCGCCTCCGGCAGAAAAAACAACTTCTGCTTCCCCTCGCCCAGCCCCACACCAAATGGTCCGCCGCTGCCGAATGCCAAAAACGACTGATTGATTTGATACCCTGCGCCGGTCGGATCCTTCGCAGAATGCAGAAACTCCAATATACGCTGCCGCCGATAACTCGATCCAAAAATCAGCGCCGCCACCGCCGGCAAGGCACAGAGCGAGAGGAGGCCGAGATGTTTGATGCGCGCACCGGCTAGAAACAGCATGGTGACGACGACCAAACCCATCACCACGACGGTGCCCAGATCCGGCTCCAGCAAGACCAATCCGCTGAGCAGGCCGAGCACAATCAAGGGCGGTAACAACCCGCGTGAAAAATGGTTGAGCTGGTCCTGCTTCTTGCTCAAATAGGCCGCGACGTAAATCACCGCCATAAACTTGGTCAGCTCGGCCGGTTGAATGTTGATCGGACCGAGATGCAGCCATCGACGCGCCCCCTTGGCCGCACTGCCGAGTGAGGGGACCAGCACCAATACCAGCAACACTGCCGTCATGAACAACAGCGGAATCGACAGTTTCTTCCAAATGGTATAGTCGATCTTCGAAATGAGATGCATCACCAGCAGACCAGCGGCCAACCAGGCCAGCTGGCGCTTGAGGAAGTACCATGAATCGTGATACCGAATTCCTGCCACCACCGCACTGGCGCTGTACACCATCACGACCCCCACCAGCGCAAGCACCAGCGTGATCGCCAAGAGCGCCGGGTCGACCGGCACGCGTTTGGAAGCCCGTGGGCTCGAGATCGACCAGGGCAACGTCAGTGTCCCGAGCGCATGTTGTGCCATCGTTCAGCTGTCGATCCTCCCGTGCGCATCCGACCTCAAGCCGGCAGCGCCTGCACCAGCGCCTTAAATTGCCGGCCCCGGTCTTGATAATCCGCGAACATGTCAAAACTGGCGCAGGCCGGCGAGAGTAAGACCACCTCACCGGGCTGCGCCTCGCGAGCAGCAAGCTCCACGGCGTCGCGGAGAGTCGCTGCAGGACGACATCGGTCAAAATCACCCATCGCAGCCTGAATACGGCCGGCTGCCTCGCCGATGAGAATGAGCCCCTTCACCCCTGCTCGGATTGCGCCTTCGAGGCGAGAGAAGTCGCCCCCCTTGTCACGTCCTCCGGCAATCAACCAGATCGGCTGCTCAATTCCCTCCAAGGCCTTCAGCACCGCATCGACATTGGTCCCCTTTGAGTCGTTCACGAAGCGAACCCCCCGGCGCTCGCGCACCACCTCGAGGGCATGCTCCAGACCGGGAAACGAGCGGAGTACCGTGCGAATGGCCTCGATGGTACAGCCGCAGAGCAGGCCATACGTCACGGCCGCCATCACATTCTCCACGTTATGGAGTCCGATCAGCCGCATGTCGCTCCGGCGACAAATTTCCTCTCGCGTCCCCCGAACCGTCGTCACGATCCAGTCTCCGTCCAGCACCGTAGCTCCCACGACACCCGCTGCGCTGGCGACGCTGCGGCTAAACCCTAACACGGAGGCCTTCGTGCGCCCGCGAAGCCCGGCGACCCGCGCGTCGTCCAAGTTGAATAGGGAGTAGTCGCCGGCCGTTTGATTGGCAAAGATGTTCGCTTTCGCCGCCACATAGTCGTCCACCGAGGCATACCGATCCATGTGATCCAAGGTCACGTTCAACACCGTCGCGATCCAGGGATGGAACTGCTCGGTCGTCTCCAGCTGGAAACTGGACACCTCCAACACGACATACTCATAGGGCGCAGCGGTTCCCGACTGTATCGCGAGGCCGTGGAGTGCCGCTTCACTGGCTGCGATGCCGAGATTGCCGCCGACGAATGCGCGCTTCCCGCTCTCCTGCAAAAACTTGCCGATCAACGTCACCGTCGTGCTCTTCCCATTGGTTCCGGTCACCGCTACGATCGGCGCGGTCACAAATCGGGAGGCTAATTCCAATTCTCCAATCACACGCCCCCCGCGAGCCCGCACTCGCTTGAGCGCCTCGAGCTGCGTGGGAACGCCGGGGCTGATGACCACGAGATCGGCCAGGTCCAGCGCCGATTCATACTGCGCCCCCACATTCACCGCGATTTTTCCCTGGTCCAGTTGTGATAACACGGCATCTAGTTCCTGCGGCTCTTTCCGATCCGCCACCGTCACCTTTGCGCCGAGCTGATCCAGCAACCGCGCGGCGGCGACGCCGCTTCGCGCTAACCCGACGACCGTGACGTGCTGATCTTTGACATTCATGCGACGCGCCTACCGCAGTTTGAGCGTGCTCAAGCTGAGCAATGCCAGCAAGATGGCAATGATCCACAGACGCACGACGACCTTCGGTTCGTCCCACCCCTTCATCTCAAAGTGATGGTGGATGGGAGCCATGTTGAAGATACGTTTCCCCCGAAGCTTATACGAACCGACCTGCAAGATGACCGACAGCGCTTCGATCACGAACACGCCGCCGACCAGGAGCAACAGCAATTCATGCTTACTAATGACGGCCACCGTGCCGAGTGCCGCTCCTAAGGGGAGCGATCCCACATCCCCCATAAAGACAGATGCCGGATAGGTGTTGAACCACAAAAAGCCCAGACTCGATCCCAAGATGGCTCCGGTAAAGATGGCGATTTCTCCTGCGCCTTCGATATAGGGAATAAGCAAATATTCGGCCATCACCCGATTCCCGGTCACATAGGCCACAATCGTATAGGCCAGCGAGGCGATCATGACCGGACCGATCGCCAACCCATCGAGTCCGTCCGTCAAATTGACGGCGTTGGAGCTGCCGACAATGACAAGAATGACGAACACGATGTAGAACCAGCCCAGATCGGGCGTGAAGTATTTGAAGAACGGCACGCTCAGTTTGGTCGTATAACTGGGCAACGTGTACAGAAAGACCCCGATGGTCAACGCCACCAGAATCTGGCACGTGAACTTCTGTCCTGCCGAGAGCCCCTTCGATTGCCGCTTGATGAATTTGAGATAGTCATCGGCGAATCCGACCGCCCCAAATCCCACGGTCGCCACCACCACCATCCAGACGTACCGGTTGGTCATATCGGCCCACAGCAGAGTGGACAGCACCACCGCGAAGATGATGAGAATCCCGCCCATGGTCGGCGTTCCGCTTTTGGCCAAGTGCCGCTTCGGCCCATCGTCCCGAATCTGCTGGCCGAGCTTAATCTCCTGCAATTTCCGGATGACCCAGGGGGCCATGACAAAGGCGATCAGAAACGCCGTGACCGCCGCATAGATAATCCGGAAGCTCTGGTACCGAAAGACGTTCAGAAACGAAAACTGTGTGTGAAGTGGGTATAGCCAGTTGTATAGCATCCTACGGCATCTGTGCCCGCTATGGATCAGCGGACCCTAAAGCTCCCTTGCATGTCCCTGCCGACTAGCAGGCCTTTCGTGCGACCCGTCGCATCCCCGTCACGACTTCCACCACCTGCTCCATTCGCATCCCTCGCGAGGCCTTGATCAACACAACGTCTCCCTGGCGGACCATCCGCGCCAGGACCGCGGCCGCGGCAGCCGCATCGGGCAGTTCAGCGATCCGGTCGGACGCCATGCCAGCCTGTCGCGCCCCTTCAGCCAACTCTCGCCCCAAGTCACCGCAGGCCAGCAGATGTCCGATCCCTTGAGCGGCGAGAAACGCTCCCACCTCACGGTGCATCCGTTTGCTGTCCGCGCCCAATTCCAACATGTCGCCCAGCGCCGCAATCGAACGTTTCCCCCGGCCGAGTTCCGCCAGAAGCTGAATGGCCGCTTGCATTGAGGCCGGATTGGCGTTGTAGCAATCGTTGATCACCTGCACCCCATGGGAGGTACTGATCTGAGATCGCATCGCAGCCGGGCGAAACTTGGCTAATCCTTCGGCGATAGCTGTCCCCGACAAGCCCAATGCATACCCCACAGCGGCAGCCGCCAGGGCGTTGCTCACATTGTGCCGGCCCTGCGTCCGGATTCGAATTTCCGTCTGACGACTTCTGCCCGGCATCATCAGCCCGAAGACCGTTCCGCCCTTTTCATCGCTCCGAATATTTACGGCGCGAACCGCGGCTTTCGGAGACACTCCGAATGCCACGACCCGAGACTGCGCCCGAGCTGCGAGATAGTCAAAATACTCGTCGTCGGCGTTCAACACCACCGCACCGTCCTGCGGTAAATGGTCGAGCAACTCGGCTTTGGCTTGGGCGGACCCTTCCATACTTCCAAAGAATTCCAGATGGTCCGGTCCGATATTGGTAATCACGCCGATCCTAGGCCGCGCGATTTCGCAAAGCCGAGTCGTTTGCCCCTGTTGATCCACTCCCATTTCGATCACGGCAGCCTGATGGCGCGGCGCCAGTTGAAACAGGGTTTGGGGAACTCCGATACGATTATTGAGATTGCCCTCGGTCTTGAGCGTTTTCCAGCGCTGAGCGACCACATGGGCGACCATTTCCTTCGTCGTCGTCTTGCCGTTGCTCCCCGTGATGGCGATGACCGGAATGAGAAATCGATTGCGATAGTGCGTGGCCAGCCGTTGATAGGCTTCGAGCGTATCCCTGACCCCGAGCAAGATGGCCACCCCGGCATGTTTCCGCGCCGGCGGCAATCGATAATCCTCCTGCACGATGGCGCAGACGGCACCCTGCGCCAACACCTTCGAGACGAACGCATGCCCGTCGAATCGTTCGCCCTGAAAGGCGATAAACAGGTCACCCTTACGCACCAAACGTGAATCGGTCACCACGCGTCGGATCCGTTGTTTTAAGCCTGCGGGCCCCAGCCCCGCCGGCGGTCTGACGCTCAAGACTTCACAGATCTCTTCCACGGTAAACAGCGCCATGAGACCCCGACTTCCATGCTCCCGCATGCGTTCCCTCGCTTAGGCTCCTGGCCGGAGTGTGCCGATTGCGTCGCGCGCGACTTCCCGATCGTCGAAATGATGTTTCGTGGTTCCCAGGATCTGGTAGTCTTCGTGCCCCTTCCCTGCGATCAACACCATATCTCCCGTGTTCGCCTCACGAATGGCCGATTCGATTGCCGCCCGACGATCCGCAATCATGCGATAGTGAACATGACCTCGCTCGGCCAGCGCCTCTTTGACCCCGACCTCGACTTCGCGCAGGATGGCGGCGGGATCCTCGGTACGCGGGTTGTCCGACGTCAGAATCACCATGTCACTATACTGCACGGCCGCACGCCCCATCTTCGGGCGCTTGGTCCGATCCCGATCCCCGCCGCACCCGAAGACGGTAATGATGCGGCCGGTGCGCAGCGCCTGGGCCGCTGCCAACAACCGCACCAAAGCGTCCTCCGTATGCGCATAGTCCACCACCACCGTGAAATCCTGTCCTGCCTCGACCCGCTCGAACCGCCCGGGCACGTGGGAGACCGCTCCCACGGCCGAGAGGACTTGATCCAGCGTCAACCCTTCCTGCAAAACCACGCCGATGGCGGCCAAGAGGTTGTAGACATTATGCTCGCCCACCAGTCGGCTCTGGATGGAACAGTTCCCGAGGGGGCTGCGCAACGTGAAGCTGGTGCCGGCCGCCGACAACGTGACGTCTTCCGCTCGGAGATCAGCCTGCTGGCGCAAACCATAGGTCCACACCGGAACCGTACAGGCCTGAGAGATCCTCGCGCCCCAGGGATCATCCACATTGATGATCGCTCGCTTCCGCGGCTTGCTCGCCCCCGCTTGCCCCAACTCGGTGAAGAGTCTGAGCTTCGCCTGAAAATACCGTTCCATATCGAGATGAAAGTCGAGATGATCTTGGGTCAGGTTCGTAAACACCGCGACATCGAACTCGGAGCCTGCGGTCCGCTCCAAGGCCAGCGCATGAGACGACACCTCCATCACCACCGTATCCATCCTTGCCTCGACCATCCGTGCAAATAGTTTCTGCAACTCCAACGCCCCCGGTGTGGTATGGGAGGCGGGAATCGACTCCTTCCCGACAAGATAGGCGACCGTCCCGATGAGCCCGACCTGCCGGTTCACGGCTTCGAGCATGGTTTTGACGACATAGGTCGTCGTGGTCTTCCCATTGGTCCCCGTCACACCGATCATCCGTAACGCAACGGAGGGATCCCCATAGAATCGGCTGCCAAGGATGCCCAGCGCCGCGCGCGAGTCCTGCACGCGAACGGAAGGAATCGAGCCGACCGCTAGGCGTCGCTGCACAACCACGGCCGCTGCCCCCGCGCCAACCACTCGATCTAAAAACTCGTGGCCATCGACTCGCTCGCCCTGCACGGCCACGAAGAGTGATCCAGGCCCCACGGTCCGAGAATCGTCGGTCAGGCCGGCAACCGTCACGCGCTGGTCTCCGGTCAGCTCCACCACTCCGAGACGCCCATGAATGGGACTGATCAGTTCATCAAGCGTCATATCAGGATTTAACGCCGGCCATGGCTAGCTTGATCGGTTCATCCACCGCCACACCCAGATAATTGAGCACCTGCTCGCCGACACGACGGAATACCGGCGCTGCGACGACACCACCCCAGCCCTCACCGCGCGGTTCGTCGATGAGCACGATCATCGCCAGACGGGGGTCTTCCGCTGGAACGTAACCGAGGAAAGACCCGACCAGCAACGTGGAAGAATAGGCACCGGTGCGGGGGTCGACCTTTTGAGCCGTACCGGTTTTGCCGGCCACTCGGAAGCCCGGAATCGCGGCCTTCCCACCAGTCCCAACCGTGACCACGCCCTCCAACAGCGTCGTCAAGGTCCTGGACGTATCGGCAGAGATAACGCGCCGTTTCGGCTGCGGCATGGTTTCGGCCATCAATTGTCCCTTGGCATTCCGGATTTCGGAGACCACGTAGGGCTTCATCAGAACGCCACCGTTCGCGATGGCCGACACGGCTGTGACCATCTGCAACGGGGTCACGCCAATCTCCTGCCCCATAGAAATCGAAGCCAGGGACCGCTTTCCCCACTGACGTGGTCCTCGCAGCAACCCGGCTGTTTCACCAGGCAAATCGATGCCGGTCTTTTCGCCGAACCCGAACTCCTTGAGATAATCGAATACCCGCCATTCACCCAAGGCCATGCCGACTTTGGCCGCGCCGATATTGCTCGACTTCTGAATCATCTGTGCGAAGGTCATCCATCCGGCTTTTTCGTGATCGTGAATGATCGTTTTGGCGATGGAGAATTGTCCGTTCTCTCCATAGATCATACTCCCGGGCGTCATCACTTTCTCTTCGAGCGCCGCCGCCGCAATCACGGACTTCATGGTGGACCCCGGCTCATAGGTGTCCGTCAGCGCGCGGTTGCGCCATCGGTCCGGGAGCAGCGCACCGACCGTGTTGGGGTCGAAGCGCGGGCTGACAGCCATGGCCAACACCGCACCGGTCTTGGGATTCATGACAATGATCGTGCCGGACTTGGCATTGGACCCGGTGACGGCCTCATCCAGCTCTTTTTCGGCGATGTACTGAATCACTTCATCTATGGTGAGGGTCAGACTATTCCCCGCTGCCGCGCCTTCCTGGTTGAGTCCTTTCGGAAATACGGCGCGGCCCAACGCATCGCGCTGCAACACTACCGCTCGCTTTTCACCACGCAGGTATTGCTCATAGCGCAGTTCCACCCCCTCCAGCCCACGATCATCCATACCGGCAAATCCGAGCACATGCGACAGCAAGGGCCCCTTGGGATAGAAGCGGCGCCCCTCCATCACGACGCCGACCCCATCGAGAGCCAGCCGCTCAAGCCGCCGCCCCTGTTCGGGCTCCAACTTTCTCGCGAGCCACACGAAATGTTTGTCCTGCTTCAACTTCTTTTCGAGTTCCGTCGCCTTGACGTGGAGAATCGGCGAGAGATTGCGCGCCGTGAGACCGGGATTCCCGAGAGAGGTGGGAACTCCGAAGACAGAGGGCACATCCATATTCATTGCCAGCACCTTGCTGTTTCGATCGTAGATCGTCCCGCGCGCGCCTTCCAGGGTAACGTTCTTCTGGTGTTGACGGTCGGCCTTCACGGTCAGTTCCGCCGCCTGCATCACCTGGAGGTTCACGAGGCGGACAATCACCAGCATAAACGCCACCACCAGCCCGCAGGCCACCACGAGACGGCGACCACGAAAAGGTGTCGCAGTCACTATCGCGCTCTCCGCGTCACGATGTTCTTGGCGATCCGCACCTCACCCTCCGCCACGACTGGATTGGCCGGCGCTTCCGGCTCGATATTGACGACCACGACCTGGCCCTTCTCGGGCTGCATCATCCCCAACTTGTCGCTGGCCAAGCGCGCGATCCGCTCAGGCGCCGTAAATCCCGAGAGTTTGACGCGCAATTCGTCGCGCTCACGCTCAAGGAGGACCTTCTGCGTCTTCAGCCGCTCGATGTGGTAGCCGATGCGAACGATGTCCACCCGCTCCCACACAAAGAGCAACACCAGCAACGTGACCGCGGCAAACGCGACGGCTTTCATGACATAGACTCCTTGGAAGTTCGCTCCACGACGCGCAACTTTGCGCTTCGCGATCGAGGGTTTTGGCGACGCTCGTTGTCCGAGGCGATGACCGGTTTTTTCGTCAACACTCGCACGGAAGCTTCGGGGCCGTTCGCCAGCGCCCGAAATGTATGCTTGACGATTCTGTCTTCAAGTGAATGAAACGAGACGGCGCAGACCCGCCCCTCAGGCGCCAGAATGTCGACAGCATCCCGGAGCGCCGGCTCCAGCACAGCCAACTCACGATTCACGGCAATCCGTAACGCCTGAAAGGTACGCGTCGCACAATGAATCCGACCGTGCCGATACGACGCCGGCACGGCTCGCTCCACCACAGCCGCCAATGCCCCGGTTGTCTCGATGGCCCCCTGCATTCTCGCCTGCACAATCGCGCGGGCAATTCTGCGCGAGTAGCGCTCTTCGCCGAGTTGATAGATCACGTCGGCCAACTCGGTCTCCGGCAAGTCTCGGACAAGATCCGCGGCAGTGCGGCCTTCGTGCTGATCCATGCGCATATCCAATGGGCCGTCTTCCCGAAAACTGAATCCGCGCTCCGCACGATCGAGCTGAGGCGAGGACACCCCAAGGTCAAAAATCACGCCATCCACTAGCCGCACCCCACAGTCGGCAACCAGAACTTTGAGATCGCAAAAATTCCCATGTCGAATATGCACCCGAGACCGGACGTCTTGCAGACGCATGCGCGATTCCGCGAGTGCCGTTGCATCGCGATCAATCCCAACAAGGATGCCATCTGGAGCGGTGCGTTCGAGAAGGCGAGCAGCCAGCCCTGCATATCCAAGAGTGCAGTCCACGTAAACTCCACCGGGTTTACACTGCAGCCAACATAAAATCTCTTCGACTAAAACCGGCTCATGGGAATCGCGAGCAGAATCCATATCTCCATTTCCACCCACTTCACCCCACACATTGGCTGGAGTATACACCCAACCAAATAGCTGTCAACAGAATTTACCCCTACATATCAAGAATATTGTTCAGTTCAGACACACGTTGTATTCGGCTGAATTTTACCGCCTAGTTATCCACATTTGTGGACAACTCTGTGGGAAACTAACCCACTGTAGACCTATATTTCCAGAGAGGCAGATCGGAAAACTGGGCAGGAAAATGGACGAACGATTGAGAAATCAGTCGGATTGAATACCTGCATTTCAATGATCGTTTCTGCCGAAAACCAGGCAGCAATCACGACGCACTGCTACGGGTATAAACGATAGAGCATCCGAGGAAAGGGAATCGTCTCTCGCACGTGCTCCAAGCCGCAAATCCAGGCCACAGCCCGCTCAATACCCATTCCAAACCCGGCATGCGGGACTGAGCCGTATCGACGGAGATCGAGGTACCATTGAAATGCTTCAGCGGGAAGATGATGCTCCTCGATGCGCGCCAAGAGCTTCTCATGGGAATGGATACGTTGGCCGCCGCCGATAATTTCTCCATAACCTTCCGGAGCCAGTACATCCATGCACAGCGCTAGATCCGGCCGTTCCGGATCCGTCTCCATATAAAATGCTTTTAATGCCGCGGGGTATCGGTGCACGATCACGGGTCGATCGAATTCATTGGAAAGAATCGTCTCATCATCCGCCCCAAAATCGTCTCCAGGCTTCGCAGGATTCCCTTTCCGCTGAAGAATCTCAATGGCTTCCTCATAGGTGATGCGCGGAAACGGCGCCGTCACACGCTCCAGCTTCTCGAGATCTCGCTCAAGCAGCTGAAGCTCGGCGCGACGAGTCTTCAGCACCGCCGCCACAACGTGGGACAGGAACTGTTCAGCCAACTCCATCATGTCCGGCAATTGCGCGAACGCTACCTCGGGTTCAACCATCCAAAACTCCATCAAGTGCCGTCGCGTCTTGGATTTTTCCGCGCGAAAGGTCGGGCCGAAGCAATACACTTTTCCAAACGCTGCCGCCGTTGCTTCACTATAAAGTTGCCCACTCTGCGTCAGATACGCCGTCTCGTCGAAGTATTGCGTCTGGAACAGTGTCGTCGTCCCCTCGCACGCATTCGGCGTGAAAATCGGCGCATCTACCAGCGTAAATCCACGATCGTCGAAGAAGTTTCGGCAGGCCCGAATAATCTCATGCCGAACGCGCAGCACGGCATGTTGCCGGCTGGAGCGCAGCCAGAGGTGACGATGCTCCATCAAGAACCCCGTGCCGTGCTCCTTCGGCTGAATCGGAAACGGTTCCGCCACCTGCAAGACATCAAGCCGCAGCACATCGAGTTCGTACCCTCCCGGCGCGCGCGCATCCTGCCGGAGCGTGCCTGTGAGAACGAGACTGGACTCTTGCGTGAGTTCCGCCGACCGAGCGAACTGCTCGTCCCCCACCGCTCCCTTGCTCACGACGGCCTGGATGTCGCCGGTCCCATCCCGCACGATCAGGAAATGGAGCTTCCCCTTGTCTCGCCGACTGCGGAGCCACCCACGAATCGTCACTTCTTGCCCGGCATAGCCGGCCGCTTCATCGATATACATCACAGGCATTGGCAATCCTATTCAGTCAAGAACATGATCGAACCGTGTCATGGCCGGAGGGTAACGAACAGCACCGAGCTTTTCAAGCGCATCGCAATTCCCCCCTTTTATTGACACAACGCCCTCCCCGGGGCATCATCACATTCATGATGCATACGAGTTCGATCCACCATCCGCGTCCGCTGACCCCGTTGCTTGCCGGGCTTCTCCTGGTCGGCCTGCTGCCGTCCACACAAGCGGGAGAATTCAGACCGGACAACCCATTGAACCAGCCTGGAAAAATCTATTGGTGTCCAAACCGCACGGCGGACAAGCGGATTACCGCCACTCCCGATGCAGGCTGCACCCCCCTGTACGACGCGGAGCGCGACGCCAAGAAGCCGGATAAGCTCGACGCGGCCGACCACGCTGAGGCCATTCCGAAAAAACCGCTCAAGATCGTCGAGATCCAAAACGAAGCCTCGAAGTTCACGCGCGAGTATCGGGAATTCCTCGAGTGCTGCGCCAGTGAGTTCGATTCCGTGGAGCGCCTCGACGAACTCTTGGAACAGTCCAATCACATTCTGATGTCGGTGCAACAAAAGGGCATCTACAACAGTGCGGGATTCGGCGTGGGAAGCGGAGCAGAAGGACTGGGCGGCGGACCAGGCCAATCACCCAAACTCGGCACCTTTGCGCGCCAGTGGACACTGAGCGAAATCGTCGGGACGGTCGCCATCGCGCGAGACGATCTCACGAAGATCAAGACGCGGATCCAGGGACTAGGCGAACGATTCGATAAGCTTGATGCGTTGGATGACGAACAGCGCGCGCGCGAAGCACGGCGCATCGAGGAGGAGCGTGCGGCGATCACGCATGACATCCGCCCCAGGAGACCGCCGGCCTCAGCGCCGACAGGCATGGACATCCAAGACACCACGATCCCGACCAGAATCGGCGGGGACATCGAAAATACCAATTTGAATCGATCCCTCAATCCCAGTTTCGGGGCCGACATCGGAGCCACGGTCTCGCCCTATAGCAATGTCAACGAATCACTGCGCCCACGAAGAGGAGAGGATCTCAAAGACAGCAACTTGCCGGATCGAGTGGGCGCTCAGACACAGGACACCACGCTTCCGAATGCATTCGGGTTTGATATCAACTCAGCAGAAAACGCCGAGAATTCGTCATCCGTGCAGATGCGGGGTGTCGGCGCCGCAATCGGCGACTCCTCCCTCAACCACCAATCTCGCAGGTAAACCGCTGCCCGCCGGATCGTCTCGCTATTCCTTAGGAAAGACCGATGGAAGCGCCTCCCAATGGGCACCTCCGTCCATACTCCGATACAACCCGCTGCCGTTCGTTCCGGCATAGAACAGCCGTGGATTCATGGCGCTCTGCGCAAGCGACCGTATATTGGTGGTCGACAGCCCTTCATTCAATGCCGCCCAGGTCTTCCCGCCGTCCTCACTCCGATGGATGCCATCTCGTGCGGCCACATACATGACCCCGGCCCGCACACGATCAAGCACCATCGCCACGATCATTTGATCCTGCAGCGATCCGCCGATGCGCACCCAGGAGGCCGCGCCATCCGTGGTTTTGTAGAGACCGGCCAACGTCGCGGCATAGACCGTGTCCGGCGTAAAGGGATCGACTTGTACGGACGTGACGCCCAGTGCGCGCGACGTCTTCACCAACCCCTCCGGCACCAGGCCATGATTCACCTGCACCCAATGCGCCCCCTGATCGCTCGACTTATACACACCGCCGCTGGTGCCGGCATAGAGCACCGACGAGCGCGTGGGATCCATCCCCAGCGTCACGACCATCAGCACTTCCTTCATGCCCTCCATCCGCTTCACCCACCGCTCACCGGCATTCTTCGACTCGAAGACCCCCATGGTGGTGGCCAGAAAAATGTGGGTGTCGTCCGCCGGGTCGAAGACAAATTGATTCACGACGGAGGAAATCGTGGCATCGTCCAATCCAACTCGCATGGACGTCCAGCGTTGACCGCCGTCATAGCTTTTATAGACCGCATCTCCCTTCGTCCCGGCATACACCGTCGCGGGGTACGCCGGATCGATCGCCAACGCGATCACCCGCGAATAACTCATCCCCTTCGAGAGATTGCTCCAGGTCTTCCCGCCGTCACGCGTTTTATAGATGTAGTCGTTGGTGGCGATATAGAGAATGTCCGGATTGGTGGGGTGCACTTCAATGACGACGATCGGGTCGCTGCCCGTACATCCGCCGAGAGACAGCGAGGTCAGCAAAAGGAGCGCGAGGAATTGTGTCATGCCCAGCGTTCGGACTCCCTCCAGGATGCTCAAACGGGCCATCCATCCAGGCCGCAGCGAGGTTCGGCCACCGAGGCGTGCTCTATGCTGCACATTGAGGCGGACGATCGACCGAGATCGCAGTTGGGGCCTCGTGTCAGCATCCTGCCCCTAGCGGTAGTTGGTGAATTGCAAATCAATCCCAAAATCTTTCCCCTTCAAGAAGACGATCGCCGCCTGCAAATCATCTTTACTCTTGCTGATCACGCGCACCTGTTCGCCCTGAATTTGCGCCTGCACTTTCAACTTGGACTCTTTGACGGCCTTGGTGATTTCCTTGGCCTTCTCTGAGGCAATACCGCTTTGAATCTTGATCACCTGCCGGACTGTGGCGCCAAGCGCCTGCTCGATCTTGCCGTACTCGAACGCCTTCAGCGAGACCCCGCGCTTGACACATTTCGACTTGATTATTTCGTTGACCGCATTGAGCTTGTACTCGTCGTCGGACAGCACCATCAGTTCCTTTTCCTTCTCCCTCAATGTGAGCTCGGTTTTCGAGTCCTTAAAATCAAACCGCTGCTTGATCTCCTTCGTTGCCTGATCGACGACGTTTTTCATTTCCTGCATATTCACTTCCGACACTACATCAAAGGATGATTGGTCAGCCATGATGTCCTCCTCGTAAGTCGTGACGCGTCACGGATCCCGCTTAATCCAACCGCTGCTAGCAACAGCCGGTTCCGTCCGGCAGCTTGAACCCGCGCTCATCGTGCCGGTGGATGGCCGTCCGAATATAACCGGCGGAGCCCCCGCCGGCCGTGGCGATCACTTCGCTGCTGCTGAACGGACGTTTCAGAATCACGTACCCATACCATTGCTTCATACTGTCGCTCAAGACGACCACACCGAGAATCGCCACCACCGCCACCAACGCGGCATCAAGATAGAGCGCAACGGCCTGCCCCGCCGCGAGCGGCGCCGCCTTCGCCAAAAACATCCAGAACATCTCATACGAGCCGGCCAGCGTGATCCCGCCCACGAACAACATTGGTACCGCCGTGACCCAGAGATAGGATGACTTCCACATTTTGATCAATACCGTCGTCCCGATGCAGAGCGCCAGCGTCCCGAGCAATTGGTTCGCCGCCCCGAACATCGGCCAGATCGTCGAAATGCTCCCCGTCCCGATCAAGTAGGCCCACGCGCCTACCACAAAGGCGCTGCTCAGCAAGACCCCGGGCCACCAATTCATCTGTCGAAACGGCGCATACACCCTGCCGGCCATTTCCTGGATCAGATACCGTGCCACACGCGTGCCCGTATCTATGGTCGTCAAGATGAACAGTGCCTCGAACACGAGCGCGAACTGATACCAATAGGCCATCAACCCTGCCATGCCCGGCAGCGCGGCAAAGATGGACGCCATGCCCACCGCCAATGACACCGCCCCTCCCGGCCGGCCCGCCACGTTTACTTCGACCAACTGCGACAGTTCCGCAATCCGAGCGGGCGCGAACCCCATCGTGGTCAACGTCTCCGCGGAGAGCATCGTATTGATCGCCAGATAGTCGCCGGGAATCAGCACCGAGGCCGCAATCAACGCCATCACACCGACGAAACTTTCCAACAGCATCGCCGCATATCCCACCACAGCCTGCGACTCCTGTTCGATCATCTTGGGCGTCGTGCCGGAAGACACCAGCGAATGGAAGCCCGAGACCGCCCCACAGGCGATCGTGATGAAGAGAAACGGGAACAGCGTGCCGGGAATGATCGGTCCGCCGCCGTTCGCGAATGAGGTCACGCGCGGCATCTCGATCGTCGGCGCCATGAGGATCACACCGAAGCCGAGCAACAACACCACGCCCAGTTTCATAAATGTGGAGAGATAGCCGCGCGGCACCAGTAACATCCAGCCCGGTAATACCGATGCGAGAAATCCATAGCCGGCCAACAGCCACACCAGCGCCGGCTTGTCGAACTCGAAGAGCCAGGCAACAGATGACTGGCCGACCACACGTCCGAACAACACCGCCGCCACCAGCAGCACCAACCCGATCACCGACACTTCGGCCACTGCGCCGGGGCGAAACTTCTGAAGATAGAAACCCATGATGAAGCCGATGGGAATCGTCATGGCGATGGTGAACGTCCCCCAAGCATTGTGATACAGCGCATTGACCACCGCGAAGCCCAGTCCCGCCAACGCCACCACCACAATAAAGAGCACCGCCACCGCCGTTGCCGTTCCGGTGATGGAGCCAAGTTCGTCATGGGCGATTTCCGGCAGCGAGCGGCCGTTACGCCGCATCGAAGCGACGAGGATGATGAAGTCCTGCACGGCCCCCGCCAGCACCGCGCCGACCACCAGCCAGAGAAATCCTGGGAGAAACCCAAACTGCGCTGCCAGCACTGGGCCGAGCAACGGGCCCGCCCCCGCGATGGCCGCGAAATGATGACCAAACAACACGACCTTATTGGTCGGGTGAAAGTTCACGCCGTCGTTCAAACGCACGGCAGGCGTCAAGCGCTTGTCGTCTAACTGCACGACATGACGAGCCAACCAGCGGCCATAGAACCGATAGGCCAACACATAGATGCAGGCCGCCGCCACGACCAGCCACAGGCCATTTACTTTTTCATGGGGATTGACGAGCCCGGTGACATGGCCGAGCGCCACGGCGCCAAGGATTGAGAGCAGCACCCAAAGCAGACGATAGACCGTTTTCATGCGCGGCATACTAACAACCCACCTGTCGCTTGTAAATCGAGGGTCCTCTCGCTATTCTTCTAAGGTTCCGCGGGATAAGGGGATATTCAACCGAATGTTGTGCCCTTGGACATACACTGCAGGGAGGTGTTTATGCCTTCCGCCAAAGAACAGATCGCAAAGATACTTCAAAACCAGCCCGACGATAGTTCGTACGGTGAGATCCTGCGAGAGTTGTCCTTCGCTCGAATGGTCAAGAGGGGACTTGCTGACTCTGATGCCGGGAGAACGATCAGCCACGAAGAGATGGGACGCCGTATCAAGACATGGCAGAAGTGATCTGGACGGCTGAAGCCGAACGATGGCTGCACAACATCCACCAGTTCATCGCGCAAGATAATCCCATCGCCACAACTTGCACCGTCGAAACGCTCTATCAGAAAGCAGAGATTCTGAGAGAATTTCACGAATCAGGCTCGAATCACACATAATTACCGATTCAGTCTGTGTTATGGGGCATCGGCTCGGCTGCAGGAGAGGGCCCCGTCCCTGAAGTTATTTGACCCTTCGTTCATATAGATAGCTGCCATGCTTACCCTGATTCAGTTTCCCTGGTCGCCGTTCGCCATCACTGTGCGGCATATCCTGGAACGGCATGGCATCCCATTTCGTCTGTGCAACATCCCTTATCACGAGCGGGCGTCCATCGTCAGAGCCACGAATGGACGTGGTTATACGGTGCCCTGTGTGGTCGATGGGAAACAAGCGGTTTGTGATGTCACGGACTTCGGGCAGGAGGTTGCGCGCTACATTAACCGACGCTTCAAGCTCGGCCTGTTCCCGAAAGAGTGCGAGGGCCTCCAGCTGATTCTGTCCCGCTATATCGAGAATGATTTAGAAATGGTGGGGTTCAAGGTCAACGATACCTACGTGATCTCCTCCCGGCCCCTGATCGAACGCGTCATGCTGGTCCGTCACAAGGAACGGAAGTTTGGAAAGGGTTGTCTCCAGGAATGGACCAACCACCGCAAGTACCTCATCACTCAATTCGCTGAGCTATTGATGCCGATCGATAACATGCTGGCATCGTCTCCATTCTTGTTGTCCGATCGTCCGCTTTTCGTCGATTACGATCTCTACGGCGTGATCGGAAACTATCTCTTCAACGGTAAAACGAAGTTGCCCGACCTTAAGAACCTGCGCCGCTGGCATCGCACGATGAAGAAGTCCAACTGAACATCAACCCGGGGGTGATTCAGCCTCCATCCTCGCGTCGATCTGGTCGATGACGCGCATATGGACATCCTCGTATCCGCCGACTTTGTTATACTTGCTCTCGCCATGCCACCCGACAGGCCCTCACAGTCGTCCGGAAGAGAACGCCGCGAATTTTATCGCATCACCGCCATTCTGCCCATCTGCATTCAACTCGAGACGGACACCACGGAGGGGTGAGCTCTCGGAGAAATCCGTCAACCTCAGTGGCGGCGGTATCGGCGTGACGGTCACGACAATCTACAAGCCCGGCAAAGTCCTTACCCTCACACTCCTCCTTCCTGACCAAGTTCCCTTCAAGTCCTCACTCGAAGTGTTGCGGCTTGATCCCGTCCCTATCCCAGGTGATGCGTACCGCCTTCATGCCCGCTTCGTCAGGATGACCAACCAGAACCGGGAGCTGTTGATCAGATACATCGTGCGTTTCCAGCGCGATCATCTGCAGGAACACTATTCCGTCTGAAACGCGCGATGTGCTGTCCATGGCTTAGTCAACCTGGCACCCGCAGCTGCCGACAGGGGCCATAGACGCCCTCCCCGCCGGACGGTCTGACCCCACGCAATCATCCAGTGCCTGAGCGGGCGCATCAGAATCTTCCTGAACTCCCGATTGGGACAATGCCAAGAGATTGGTCCACGGCGGTGTACCTGATGGTCCTCGTTTGCTTCCGTCACCCATAACGTTGGATCATAGCTCCCATGCGTATACTCAAGTGGTTGTTCGGCACAATCCTTCTCTTCGCGCTGATCGGCGCGCTCTATCAGATCGTCGGCTTGGTCTTAGACCGGAAGGAGTATCCGCCTCCCGGCCAGATGGTCGATGTCGGCGGTCACCGGCTCCATCTCTATTGCGTCGGGAACGGCAGTCCCACGGTCGTGCTGGAGGCCGCAGCGCCTGGCTGGTCACTCTACTGGAGTCTGGTGCAGCCGGAAGTGGCAAAGGTGACCAGGGTCTGCGCCTATGACCGCGCCGGACTCGGATGGAGCGAGCGCGGCCCCTTGCCTCGCACGGGACAGCGCATGGCACGAGAACTCCATCAATTGCTGACGCGCGCCGGCATCTCCGACCCGTATATTCTTGTGGGCCATTCACTCGGTGGGTTCGTCGCTCGACTCTACCGCCAGGAACATTCCCATGCGGTGGTGGGCCTGGTTTTAGTCGATGCGGGACATGAATTGGAAATGCGCCAGACCGAATTCAGAGCCTTCGCCAACGCCGGTCATGCGATGCTACCTGTCATCCGCGCGATGACGATCCTGGGCATTCCCCGATTCTTGGCGTCTTTCGATACCCTACCGCCGTTGTTGGTCCGACAGGAAGAGAAGGTGCCGGAGGCCATCCGACCGGTGCTGCGCGCCGGCTGGCTACGGACCGGCTATGTCTCAACGCTGGCCGATGAAGGGTATGCGCTGATGGAAACATTGGAACAGGTCCGCCACAGTGGTTCACTCGGCGACCTTCCGTTGGTCGTCGTCACCGCGACCGGGCCCGTCTGGTGGCCCGACATGCCCGGCCAAGTCAATCCCGTCAAGTTCAGGAAAATGTGGCTGGATCTACAGCAAGATTTGACGAAACTCTCATCCAATAGTCGACAAGTCTTGGCTGAGCAGAGCAGTCATTTTGTTCAGTTCGATCAACCGGAGCTCATCATCACTGCCATTCGAGGGCTCGTCGATACGGCCCGACAGAAATCGACGGCGAAGAGATAAGGTCATCGCCCAGGGCATCGCGCGTCGCTCCCTCTACTCGGAACCGACCGGTTCATAGACCTGATACCGCCCGATGGTTGCCACGAGCCGGATGCGACCCTGCTGGATCAGCGGCTTGTAGAAACCGGCCCAGCGCCCGTACTCCCCGACGACGAGCACGTCCGGCTTCGCTTCCAGTGGATCGTAGGTCACCGGCCATTCCGGATATTGCTCGTGCCCGATCACATCCACGAGCACTTTGGGCGGAGCATAGGTATACGGACGATCTAGAAACAAAAACAGCTCGCTGTCATACGTTTCGATCAGCGCGGTCGAAGGCGTGGTGGCACGCAGATAGTCGGTCAGCGCAAACAGGTCTCGCTCATCCTCTCGCGCACGAAACGCATAGCGCTCCTGTATGGCGACCCATCCCATGACGGCGAGCAGTGCAACGACCACCGCAGCCTGGATCCCCTCACGCGTGATGGGCCTGGTTCGCAGGAGAGCCGACAGGGCTCGCCACAGAAACGTGACACTGAAGCCATGGGTGAACTCGTACAACATGGCCGCGGCAAATGGCGCAGCGATAAAGAGCCCCGGCACGGCATAGCGGGGCTCGCCCGCACAAAGGAATGCAAACCATGCCAGCCAGCTGATCGAGAGGATCAACAGCATCACCCCAACCGTCCGCTCAACCGGCTCGATCGATCGGCTACGCGAAGATGAGGCGGGCCTCCACAGACCCCAGGCCGCATATCCCAAGCCAATCGTATATTCCGGCCAGGTGGCCAGCATGTGCCGGATCGTCTCCAGGCGAATCGACGGCACGAGGACCAGCGCGATGACCTCCGTCATGCCATCCACCGGCGGATGCGGCATCGTGTGACCGGCCAATAACAGGTCCTTCGTCGCGACCAGCAGTCGATACCCCGCCCATGAGCCGCCCAACAGGACAGCCACCCGACGGAGGGTGAACCAATCTCCACGAAGGCCGGCCCACATCGCCGTGCCGGTCAGCGAAGCCACGAAGAAAGGAGCCAGTTGTCCTTTGGTCCACCAGGCAAGACTCCAACAGACGATGGCCGCAGCCAGCCAGCCGCGCTGCTTCTCGCTTCGCAACACACAGGCGAATCCGGCCAAGAGAAAACACAACATGGGCATCTCACCCAACACCTGACGCCCGATGAACAAGGGGTGAATCGACCATTTGAGCGGAACCACTATCAGGAGCAGGAGAGCGGCGATGGCCACCGGGCGGGAATAGATGCGACGCGCGACTATATACAACAGCAGCAAGGCGCCGAATGTGTAGAGTAAGCCGACGACCCGAGCCTGCCAGATGCCGATACCGAAGAGCTTGAAACTGGCCGCCACCGACGCGATCACGGGAAAATGCGCCGCCAGTGAGGGCGGTGCCGGCTCGCCACGAAGCAGACAGCCGTGATGCCCCGTCTCGACCCATGTCCGCGCGACACAGACCGTCCATCCCTCGTCGAACCAGAGCGGGGGAAAACTGTCGAGGTGAACCAGCCCGCTGCCGATGACGACCAACAACAGCAGGCCGACCGTGATAAAGTCTGTCGTAGTGGGGGCGCGCTCAATCCGGCTCATGAGATTGGGTGAACCTGTCGCCGCCGGCTCCAGGTCAAGACCGAGCGGTAGCGGGTCACGCGGCGCGATAGACATACAGCATGATATTTTGAAACCGACCGGGGGCATAGAGCGGCATGCACACGGCATCGACTTGATAGTCAAAGCCGTGGGTCTCCAGGGCGGTCAGAAACGGCCCCAGCTTCGCGCGCTCGCCGCCGATTTTGTGATGGAACTCGATCAGCATTTCGCGAACCGCCTTCAGCCGGCCTGTGGTTGCGAGATCCCCGAGCACCGCATCTTCCGCGCCTTCTACGTCGAGCTTGAGAAAATCAATGTCCCTGTTCGGCAACTCTCGTCCGATCACCTCAGAGAGGGTGAGGGTCTCGACCGTACTCGTATCTTTCGGCATGCGCTGGTAGTTCAGACTCATGCGCAAAGATCCGGGATTCGCGCGATCCATATAAAATTCGGCCGTGCCCACCCTATCGGATAAGGCCACATTGTAGAGATGCACTCCCGCCAGATTGTTCGCCTCGACATTGCGCTTCAACAGAGCAAACGTATCCCTGTCCGGCTCAAACGCATAGATCTCAGCGTGCGGGTACAACCACTTAAAGAAGAGCGTGGCCAGGCCGATGTTGGCGCCGCAATCGAAAATGACCGGCCGCGGGTTGGAGGACTCAAAGTAGTATTCATTGCGCAACAGAATCACTCGGAACAGCAAATGCATGGTCCGATAGTTGAAACACCGGATGGCAAATCCAAATACCTTCTCCTCCGTGATCGGCCGGAACGGATGGATCAGCAATAATTTGATGCTCAGGCGCACATAGGTCAGGAGGATGCCGGCCTTGAGGCGTGACGAAAAGTTCCCGCGCAAGAGATAGGGCGCGAACATCACCGTATCGAAGACCACTTCAAGGAACAGCCAGATGCCGGTATTCATCAGGTCCTCACGATGCTGTCGATGCGGTGAGTCGCTGCGGCGCGTCTGCGGGCGCCCCGACTTCTTGCGTCTGCTCCGTCGCTCCCGGAATGAGAAAAGGAGCACAGCGATACAGGGCCACGGTCACCGGGCCGTCGCCATGACGCGCGCGCAGCTCAGCCAGAAGGGTCGCCCAATCTCCGTACCATTGGGCATGGGGAAACATTGATTGTAGATCATGTTGATTCAAGCCCGGTGATAGGACCATCATCTGCTGCTGTTTCTGTCGGAGCAGCTTGGCCACCGTCCGGAGTTTCTCAAAGGGGCGATCCAGGTCGGCCAGTCGAAAGTGCGTGATGCGCCTGGCCATACGCGACCAGAGCGGACTGGCGACCGGAAAGAGTTCATGGCTGCCCATGCCGAGAGGACAAGCGGCAATGACCACCCGGGATGCCCCCGGCCTCGCGCCCTCGATCGGCCACATCCCTCGATCTTGGGCGAATTGCCAACTGGTATCGAAGGGGTACATATCCGCCACCACTACATCGGCTTCAGGCGGCACAGAAATCCCGTACATCCGCTGTGCCGAACGGACGCCTTCCTCATGCGCCAACACCATATCGCCCGCAAACAGTCCGCTGATCTCTCGTCGATGGTTCAAGATCACATTCGTAATAAAGTCGAGTCCGACTTTTCGCGCGACGGCCACCATATCCCGCCGCAATTCCGTATCGATAGAGCCGCCGCGCTCACGAGATCCGCGCAGATAATCATGCATCATTCTGGTCGTCTCGACGCCGCAGACCGCCGGGAGAATGATCTTTGCACCGCCGGAAAATCCGGCTATCGGGTGGGGATAGATGCATCCTATTCCGATCTTGAGGTCGCATTCCAACACGGTGCGGTTGACCTTGAGCGGCAGGCCTCCGGGCGACATTCCCAGATCCACCAGGTCTCCCCGACTATCATGTGCCAGGATCTTGATCGCCGACGAGAGACTTGACCCGACTTTCTTAGCCCTATCCTCGGCGGACGCCGGCGGATGCGTACCTCCTGCGAGCATGACGGTGATGGCCTGTTCGGGGAGGCCACCACGCGTCAGCTCTTCAATGAGCAACGGGAGCAGATCGGCGGCTGGAGTCGGTCTGGTGAGGTCGTCCACCAGAATAACGGCCCTGCTCTTACCTCGTGCGATCTCGGAAAGGCGCGGAGTGCCGATCGGTCGGTTCAAGACCGCTCGCATCGCATCTATGGTAAGGGCAGGCTTGTCCTGTGGACCGACTTCGACGACCTTCCAGGAAGCGGGGAGGTCGATCGACAGGACCTCATCTCCAAACCATGCCTTCGTGCGCAACTGCAGCTGACTCATGATTCGCACGTCCTTATCAGATGTCGGGCTGTTTCTGAACGGTCCAGGGATGGGTGCCGCCGGAGCTCAGCCTGCCCCTCACCAGCTCCCAGGCAAACCCGGCAACTTGAGCTTTCTCGCCCAGCCAAAACAGCCAAAAATGTCGTTTTTCTCGAAAACGCCTCCACTCAAAGGGCCCAATGGACTTCTCCCACAAGGCTTTGACCCAGCGCGGATCGGCCTTTCTTCCACCCTGGCCCCACAGGAGACTGTCCTGCGGCACGATGCCGCTCGTATCGGTGCGCAGCAGGCGAAACATCTTAGCAATTCCGACGCCGCGTTGGAACGAATGACGGAGATGTTGCCTCCCTGTCGCCCGGCGCAGATGCGTGACCGGATTGGGCACATACACCATCGTCGCGCCCCGTTTCCGCAATCGCCAGATCAGTTCCCAATCCTCGCCTGGACCATTAAAAAATGGATTGAACACATAGCCATCCTCTTGCTCACACACATCCAAACATGCTCGCCTGAACAGAATATTGCCGCTGTTCCCGACCAAACCTCCCGGGTCGAGCTGCTCCGTCATCGGGAGCGGATTCCGACGACGGATGGCATCCAACAGGGGATCGGTTTCTCGAAAGGTCCCTCCTGCAGCGGTGGCATCGTACCGATCGAGCGCCGCGACTAAGCGCTCCAGCCAATCCGGAGGCGGAATCCCGTCATCGTCGGCAAACGCGATCACGTCGCCTTTGGCGCGCCCGATTCCTTCGTTTCTGGCCCACGCCGCCCCGCGTCGGGCTTGATCGATCACGACCACGACCTCGTCCGGCGGTCGAGTCTGCTTAGCCAAGGCCGCTTGGCACAGGGCCAAGGTCTCGCGCCCTACGGTGGGAATGACCACCGAGACGGTATGTTGATCACGAGCCATGCAACGACAGTCGTCCCCTAATCAGGATGCGGAAACACTCGATTGCGGATCGATACGCTGCGCTCCACTCATGTGCCGTTCGGTTTGAGTCTCATCAGGACCGGCGCCAGGCAACGGAAGGTTTTGACACCCACCTGCCGGAAGGCGCCCGGCAAACTCTGCATCAATTGCTCGACTTCCTCCACCCGCAGGAGTCCCAACCAAAACACTCCGCTCCAATACACCACCGCCCCGATGGCGCACCCTACCAGGACCGACAGAATCGGCGTCGCAACCAATGCCGCTCCGCCGGCGATCGCGGCGCCGGTTCCAAGAAGCAGCCCCATCGATCGGGAGACCGCCAATCCCTCGAAGATGCGGACCTGCCGCCGGCGTAAGACCCACGCATAGCCGCCCGCCACCAGTCCGAACGACAGGGACGTGGCTAACGCGGCCCCCGCGGCGCCCCAATGCGGAACCAAGGCCCAGCACATTCCCACATCCACCAGCACCGTCGCGATCATGACCCGGACCAAATGACCTCCCTCGCCGCCCGCTTGGATCACGGGCCACAACACACGCGCCATCGCATAGGCCAAGGCGCCGGGCACCAACAGTCGCAATCCTATGACGGCGGGGGCGAATTGTGGGCCAAAGTACAGCGCGACAAGCTGATCGCCAAGGACGAACACGATCAGAAGCAGGAACGCGGTGCCCAGCATCACATACCGCAGAAGCCGGCTCACCAATGCGCTCACCTCCCCCACTCGCTGTTCGGCCCACAAACGAGCCGTCGATTGCAGCATGACACCCTCCACCGCAATCGGGATAAACCAGACGAACTGGGACCATTGCACGGCGGCGGCATAGAGGCCGGCTTGGGCACCTCCGGCCAGGTGGCGCACCAGGATGACATCGAGCGAACAGAGGGCCATGTTCAACACCGAGAACAGCATCGCAGACCATCCGAATCGCAATAACTGCCGTGTCGGTAACGGCACTGCGGGCACGAGTCGATCACGCTCGGTTCCCCGCAACGTCCGCAGGACCGACCGGAGACAGACGATCGCCACGAAAAAGTCCGCTACAAGCAGCCCCGTCAGGACGCCCGGCACCCCCAGGTTAGCGATGGCCAGTGCCACACCAAGCGCCCCCGCCGCCCCGACACCGATCATGGCCGGAATCGTCACGCGTTGCTCATGCCGCAAGCCGTACAGGACTCCCCGGGCGTAAAACCACACCTGGTCGAACACCAAGACGCCTACGACAACGGCAGCCATGAATAACGCAGGCGTTCCTTGCGGTGCGGTGCTGAACAGGAGCAGTCCTACCAGAGCACCGACAATCGCCACGCCCAGCCCATTGATGAGGGCACCCGCTCGCGCCACCGCTCGGCACCAGGCAAGGTCGTCCGGTCGTTCCGCAACATGCTTCGTCATGGTCTGCATCATGCCGACGTTGGCGAATTGAGAGGCGAGGAGGAGTACTGCGAGGTAATAGGCATATTGCCCATACCCTTCGATACCGAGGAGGCGCGCCAACACCGGCAGCACCACCGCCGAGGTCGCCAGCTTCGCGACCGACCAACCGGCGACAGAGACAATCCCTTTAGAAACCGCTTTCGCCGACATGCAATCTCCGGGATCGGCCGCGTGCCATCGATCAGCGGCGCTGGAGGGACGCGTACATCGACTCAGGTCGCAAACCGCTCGTACTGTGCTTGATGGGCTGCCAGAGCCTTTGAGGTTTCGTACGTCTCCCGCACATAGGTATACGCCGCACGACCTTTCTCCAACGGTCCCTCGGCGAGCAGACTGCGGATCGCCGACGCATAGTCATCATCTTGAACCTGCTTCCCGAACCGAGAAGCGAACTGGTCCGGATCCACCCGACTGATAATAGGACATCCGTAAGCCGCTGCCTCCAGAAAGGTCAACGGTAGCCCTTCGCGCACCGCCGTGCTGACGAAAACCCAGGTGTCCGACAAGATCCGGTGCATCCGCTCCGGCTCCCGAAAGCGATTAATCAGTCCGGGCATGTCCAAATTCGGCACATCACGAAACCGCCGACGCAACTGGGCATCGAAGCCGGATTCCGCCGAGGCACTGCCCTGTCCCACGGCCACAAATTGATAGTCCGGAAACTGTGCGGCCAACTCCAGAAACAACCCGGGCCGTTTGCGCTTGTCCCATCGAGCCACAAAGGTGATCGTCGGACGTGCACTTTTCTGCGGCACGGTCGCGGGCACGTCGATCAGGTTGGGCAACAACGTGGGCAACACGGACAGTCCGTACAAGCGTTTGACCTTCTCTTTCAGGAAATGTGCGGGGCAGAACACCGCGTCGGCCCGTCGGACGGCCTGTCTCACCAGCAGCCCGGACTCTGTAAGGTAATTGAGAGGCGTCAGAAGACGGCGCATCGGGGTCGCATAGAGAAATTCGATCCACCAGTCGCTCAACTCTCGCGGGTCGCGGCTGGTGACCAGGTGGGCGCGGCGGGGATGGATGCGCTGCGCCAAATAGGTCAGCACGGTCGGATCCTGGGAGTGAAAAATATCGGCCTTGGATTCCCGAATCAGACGGCAGGCGGCCACGACGTTCCGAGGCGAGAAGCTCCGGATCTCCACCCCTCCGATCGTTTCGGTCGGCTGCTGGCCGTGACGCCCGGGAACGATCACGCTGACCCGGTGTCCGGACGACACAAGGCTCTCGGCGAGTTTGCGCGACATGCTTCCAAAGCCGCCATAAATTCCCCAGTCAAAATACTGGCTGGTCAGAATACACACATGAGGCAGCCGCTTCATGCCCGACGTTCCTTGCTGACATCGCCGGCAGCCTCTACCGACTGGCGGTCGACCGCTCGTTGCGGCTCGGCCGATGGCACCATCACGCGCGCGCACAATTCCAGATACCGTGTCGCCAATGCGGGCCATCCGAATTGCAATGCGCGTCTTCGGCTTTCTTCACCCATTCGCCGGCGCTCCGCCGCGTCGTTCACCAACCGGCGCAGCGCGCGGGTCAGGGCCGGGACCTCACCCCACGGGACAATCTCCCCATTCTTCCCCTGCGTCACCAACTCTGCCGTCCCGCCCGTCTCGGTCACGATGACGGGTAACCCGGACGCCATCGCTTCCAAGAGGGCGATCGACATTCCCTCCTGTTGGGAGGGGAGCACGAACACATCGGCTTCTCGATACACCAGCGGCATCCGTTCACGTGAGACGAACCCTTTGAAGGTCACCGCATCGGTCACCTTCAGACTGGTCGCCAATTCCCGCAACTGCGGTTCGGCATCGCCGGTGCCGACGAACATCAGCTCCACCGGCTCGACACAAACGGCGCGCAATTGAGCGAACGCCTGCAATAAATGGTGCTGCCCTTTGCGTTCGATCAGGCGCGCGACACAGACAATCGTGCATGCCCGTTCCGACATCACCGCCGGTGGAGCAAACGAGGTAGTATCGACTCCGTTCGGAATCGTCACCAATTGCAGCTCGGGCATCGTTCGATGCGCCAGGGCAGCCTGCTCCGCGCTGATCGCCGTCACGATTCCCGCTCGCCGCCAGATCCGTTTGATGAGCGGCGTCAGAACAGGATAGAGGTAGTGATAGCGCGCCTCGAATCCCGGCACATCCGGCCCCTGCAGCGATAGGACATAGGGCAGGCCATGGGTCGCGTGGAGCAGGTAACTGATTGCACCGGCCGGCACCCCGGCAAAGGCGAAACTCACGTCATAGCGCTGCTGGGTGGCCAATCGTCGAGCCAGACACAATCCGCGCCAACTGTAGCGGAGCAACTCACGATTGGTGGCATGGTGAATGTTGTGGTTGTCGACCGGCACCTTATAGATCGTGATGCGATCGGCAAACTGTTCGGTGTCGTAGGACCTTCGGCTCCGCGAGGAGGTGATCAGATCCACGGTCACATCCTGCCGTTCGGCCATCTCCTCCAAGAGGTGCCAATTGACGACGCCGGTGCCGCCTCCGAGGGGCGGAAACTCATTGTCGAGCATGAGGATGCGAATGATGGTTATCTCCTGGTCACGCGGCGGGCCACATACAGCGGGCGGCGTTTGACTTCGTCGGAGATCCGGCCGATGTACTCGCCGATCACCCCGATCGTCATCAATTGGATGCCCGCCAGAAAGAAGATCGAGACAACGAGGGTGGTGAAGCCGGGCACACCGGTTCCCAGCGTGAATTTCTTGATGATATAGAACGACGCGACGAGAAACGACAGCACTGAGACCGTGAACCCCATCACCGTAATGATGCGCAGCGGCATGTGGCTGAACGAGATCAATCCGTCGAGCGCCAAATATATGAGTTTTCGCAACGTGTATTTGGGCGTTCCAGCATGGCGCGCCTGACGTTCATAGGGCACCCCGATCTGCTTGAATCCGACCCAGCTGCGAATGCCCCTGACGAATCGATTGCGCTCCGGCATGCGGACCAGCATATCCACTACCTTGCGGTCCATGATGCAAAAATCCCCGGCGTCCAAGGGAATGTCGATGTTGGCCACCCGCTGGAGCAAGCGATAAAATCCCGCATAGGCCAGCCGCTTCCCCCACCATTCCTTACGCTCCGTCCGGATGGCGTACACCACTTCCCAACCTTCCTGCCACTTGGCCAGAAACATGTGCAGCACTTCCGGCGGATCCTGAAGATCGGCGTCCATGATACAGACCACACGCCCACGGCTATGCTCAAGTCCGGCGCTGATCGCGACTTGATGTCCGAAGTTTCTGGCGAATTCCACCACAAAGACTCGAGGATCCGTCTCTTCCAAACGACGCAAGAGCTCCGGACTGTGATCGTGGCTCCCGTCGTCGACGAAGAGAATTTCGTAGTCCAAGCCTTGCTCGGTCAGCGTGTGCGTCAGACGGGCGTGCAGGGTCGGCAGGTTCTCTTCTTCATTGAAGACAGGAATGACAATCGACAACATCGGCGACGGCCGAGGCTCGACGACTTGCCCCGCCCTGGAGGTCCTGTGTGTCGGTTGCAGCCGCCGACCTTCAACCTTTTCGGCAAGCTCCATTGCCGCGGCCAAGTTTCGACAGAACTCCAGTGCCTCGGCTGGATCTTCTGTCGGAGGCATCAGACGCTCGCATTGTTGCTCTCGCCTTGGGGGTTGCGGAACATCCTTCCTGGTCGGCAGTCCGTGCGGATCAGAATAATCGGGTTGTGGCATAGATTGAACCGGTTCTATACAGACTTAGCGAAGACGACTCCAGCCCAGTGTAGCCGAGAGTGTCTTTTTCAGCTACATCTCGTAAGGAAATTGCCGGAGACATCGCGCGGGGTCGTCAGTCGGCGGGGAGAGAGCGATCGACGCCTTTGGTCATGATCGCAAGACAGGCGAGTCCCAATGCAATCCAGACGAATTCCCGAAAACGTCGGAGCAGCGCAAAGGTGATACCCGTGACCTCGCCATACCCGAAGGCGGTCAACAGGAACAGATTGCCCGCATCCTGCGCACCCAAGCTGCCGGGAATGAAAAACGTGCCGCCCTTGATGAACACCGACAATGCGCCGATCGCGATGGCCGACAGGACCGTGATGGGTTGCCCCAAGCACAGAATCATGACGAACACTTCCAGGGCTTCAGCGAGCCAGCCAAGGAGAAAAAGTCCGGTCGATGCCAGGAAGGCCGATCGTCGATGGGTGTAGAAGTGGGCAATCGTGCGATCGAGGTCGAGGAGCTTCTGCTCCCGCGACTCTACATACTGCAGACGCAAGCCGAAACGTCGGACAAGGTTCAGCATCCACGTGAACATACCCTGTCGTTGCACGATCACAAAGGCGCCGACGCCGAATACGAGCAATCCCACACTCACCAACCCTGCCGTGATGGTTTGGCCGGCCGATCCGCCCGCGCCTAACAACCACACCCCCAACCCGATTCCGGCCAGGATAAAGAGAATCTGAGCGATCGTCATCGTGGTTTTGGCCGTCACCACCGATGCCAACCCTTCCACGATCGGCACACCTTGTCGCTTGAGCAGAAACGCCTTGAGCGGTTCTCCTCCTACGTAGGCGGGAGTCGTCATGTTGACCACTTCTCCGGCTGTGCGGATCGCCAGCACCCGCCAAAACGGAACGTCCTTCGCCCAGGCCCCGAGCGTGACAAGCCAGCCGTACGCTTCCAGCACATACATGAGAAGAGAAGGCAGGAGCACGGCCAGCATCGCGGCAGGACCGAGTTGCGCCACCGCAGCGTAAATACGCTCGATGCCGATATGCCAGACCAGGACTGAGAGTGTCAGCGCCCCCAGAAGCAGGAGGGCCGTCTTAAGCACGGGCCCGGGCCGAGGGTCGAATCACCCACACCATCATCAACCAGAAAACGGTTGAGCCGAGCGCGGCCATCCACAGAAACCAATCCAGTTTATCCAGCACCGCAAAGAGGAAGACCACCACGGAAAAATCGCGGCTCGCCACATTTTTCAGAATGAAGTCCGACCAGGCCGCCTGTTTGGGTGTATTCCACCCGCGCGTGGTGCCGATTTTTTGTGCCTTCGTGACCAGCCAAAATGACATGACGTTGCCGAATACCGCTGCGCCGCCCAAGGCCAAGGGAACCCAGGCTTCCTCGGTACCGGCCTGCCGAAGATAGGCGCCGCAAGCAATCCCGGCAAAGATGGCCATATGCACCACGTTATCCATGGCGATATCCAGCCAGGCGCCGAACGGCGACTCGGTAAACGTCAACCGCGCCACTTCACCATCGCAACAGTCGATGACCGCCGCCAATTGAAACAGCAGGGCGGCCATGATTCCGGCCGAATAGGTCCCGAAGCCAAATCCCACAGCCGAGAGGATCCCGACCGCCGTCGCCACCATGGTGATCCCGTTGGGAGAACATTTCATCCGCAAAAACAGTCTCGTCAATAGCCGCGAGAAGGTGCGGTTGAAATACCGGTCGACGAATCCTTCGGCTTCTCCCTTCAACGAACGGAAGAGGGTGCGCTCCGCTAGTCCGGCGCTGGTGTGATCCCACACGTCTCGATACCACAGCCCGGTATTGGCCGCAGCCGCCACAACTCGCACGCGCCCTTCCAGCGCCGCTCGTTCCAGCCAGCGTCTCACCGGGATCATGCCCGCCGGCTCCGCGACGCCCTCGGAGGCGGCAGCCCCATTCGGCGGGTTCAAAATGCTGGCCGGCAGCACCACCAAATCGGCCGCGACCTGGTGGCCTTCCTTCCCTGCATGCGTATGAAAGGAGATCAGTCGCCCTGCTTGAAAGGCCACAACCGGGTTCCGTCGCCCCATTGCCGGCTCAATCGTTCCGGCTTCACGCGTCACGACCAGCGCCTCGCCGTCTCGCACGGACTGCCGTAGGTGTTCGATCAAGCCTTTGGAGAACACCGCCTGCACCCCGGCAATCAAGCAAAAGCCGCGCACTTCAGTGGCCAGCGACTCCCAGGTCCGAGGATCATCGAGCGGAAACTCCCGCACCGGCATCCAGCGCACAGGAATCGTCACCCGAGCCCCTCGCGCCAGCGCATGTTTGAGCAACTCCTCATCGGATCCTGCCAGCACGATCAATTGGCGAATTCCTCCCCGTTGTAGCGTCAGCACGGTGCGCTGAAACAGGCTCAGTCCCCCGATAGGGGTCAAGGGCCCGACGTCGGTCAGGCCACGCCCCGGGCGATCTCCAAAAAGACCCGCGCCCGGCAACAGAATGGCCGTGCTCAACCCCTGCAGTTCAGCGCCGCGTTGCAGTGTACGTTCACTCATCTGACCTCTGCTTCAGGCGCAGTTATAACCGCGGCATGATTTCCCGCTCTGCCCTGGTCACATCCTCGGGAAAATCGATCTCCGTCCATGGTAATCCGCCGATTTTCTCATGCCCGACTTTCACGTCTCGGAAATACTGCAACAACCCGTCTTCGTATTCCATGTCCCATCGGTCCTGGTCGATGTACGCCTTGAGCGAGCCGATCATGTGACCGGTATCGACTCGACGCACTCTGAGGAACCCAACCCCCTCGCCGGCGACATCGTACCGCTCGGGCATCTTCTTGCTCAAGGCGACCACGCGGTCCCCCTGCACCACGACCATACATTCTTCGCCGGTTTGTTTCACCGTGTCATCCATCAGCAGGCAGTTTTCAAAGGGAGACGCGACCAACCGCCGTAAGATCTCACGATGGAACAGAACATCGGCGTCCATAATCACCACGTCGTCGCTCAGCGCAGACCGGGCGATCCACAAGGACGAAATGCTGCCGCGATGAAATTCTTCGTTCACCAGGTACGAGATGTCCACCCCCCGGCAATGCGAGCCGACTGCGGCCCTGATCATCTCCTGCTTGTATCCGACGACGATGGTGGCTTCCCGGATCCGAACCGACGCCAAGGCGTCGAGATATCGGGACAGCAATGTCTGCCCTCCGATCTCGATCAGGCATTTCGGCTTGTGCTGGGTCACCGGCCAGAGGCGCTTGCCCACTCCGGCGGCGAGGATGATCGCTTTCATGCGCGCGCAGCCGCTCCTGCCACCACCTCTTCGAAGGCGTCCAAAAATCCCTGGATCTGAGCTTCGGTGAGAGCGCCCATATTGGCGACCCGGAATATTTTCGATTCCAATTGTCCCTGCCCGGCATAGATCACGTAGCCGCGGGCCTTTAACTGATCGTGCAACGTGGCGTAACTGACACCGGGCGGCAGATGAAACGCCGTGATCGTATTCGAGAGCGACTCCGAGGGCAGCAAGGTCTTGACTCCCAAGTGTGCCATCCGCTCCCGGATCCGACCCGCGGTTCGTTTATAACGCTGAAACCGGTTGGCGAGGCCTTCCTCCAGCAACTCGTTCAAGGCCTCCTCAAAGGCGTAGTAGATTTGAACGGCCGGGGTAAAGGGCACCATGCCTTTGCCCTGATCATCGACATAGTGCGTCAAGTGGAGATACCAGGATCGCTTCGGATATCCGCGCATCCGCTCCAGGAATCCCTTGCGAAGCAGGACGAACGACACACCGGGAAATCCCTGAATACATTTGCCGGCAGTTCCCGCCACCATATAGATATGGGACCCGGCGATATCGATCGGCTCTCCTCCGAGCCCGCTGACCGAATCGAGCACGAAGACCCGGTTCAACCCATCGACCACCTCGGCGATTTCTTTGACCGGGTTGATCAACCCGGTGGTGGTCTCATGGTGCACCATGGCCACCGCATGCACCTCGGGATGCTGGCGTAACGCCAATCGCACTCGTTCGGGGTCGGGCTTGATATGCCATTCCGACTTGAGTTCGGACACCCCCAGGCGGTGCAGACCGATCATGTTGGAGAGCCGCTCGCCGTAAACCCCGTTATTGAGTATGAGCATGCGCTTGCCTGTCGGAAGGCAGGATATTACGGCGGACTCCACCGCGGCCGTGCCTGAGCCTGTCAACAGCACGGCGACGTAGTCGGCTTCGGCACCGGGCACGAACGCAGCCAACAGTTTTTGCTGGATTCGATCTACGAGATCGGAGAACTCGGACTCGCGATGGCAGATATCCGGACGCAACAACGCCTGCCGCACCCGTTCGCTCACGTTCACCGGACCTGGATTCAGAAGTATCATGTTCATGCCTCAGGCTGTGGATCGGAACTGAGCGGAGCGGCCCCACACATCGCACTCAGCACATCGGTGCTATTCAATCGCCGTCATGAATCGAGCGGTGATCGCCGGCGGCTCGTGCACGACCCGTCCGGCATCTTCCACAAACTCGTTGACCTTGACCAGCAACATGCTGGGTCCGTCTTTTTTCAACATGGCTTTAAATTCGTAGACGAGGTCGTCCCGGTCCAGCACGCGCTCGACATGGACGTACCCTGCAGCCTTGGCTACTTTTTCCAAAGGCACGACGTTGGAGATGGTCGGCTGGTTCCCCGTCGAACCATAGACTTCGTTGTCGAAAACGACATGAATGAAATTCTTCGGCTTGAGAGCGCCCACCGTCGCCAACGTCCCCATCCCCATAAGGAGATTGCCGTCGCCGTCGAATATGATCACCTGCTTGGCCGGTTTGGCCAGCGCGACACCGAGCCCGATGGCCGGCGCGTTCCCCATCGACCCGATCATGTAAAAATGAGTCGGACGATCGGCAATTTTGTGAGCTTCCCGCGATGGAAATCCGTTGCAGATGATGACCGGCTGATCGGTGATCAATTCGAGTAGCGCCGCCATGGCCTGCGCCCGGCTCTGCATGGTTCCTTCTTCAGGTCTCATGGGTGCAACCCCTTGATGATGCCCTTCTTGATCAGGAGCGCGACCGGTATTCGTTGTTTCATCACGGTTTGCCCTACCCAGCGAAGGTCGTCGGTCATCGTCTGTTCCGACAGCGTCCGGCGTGGAATTTTCAGCGTATCGAGTAGCTGCGGCATCGTCTCGCCCATCACCAGATGTTCCGGGGCGTCTTTGCCCTCGAACCCCCGCCACGATATGAGCAGGATACAGGGCTGACGATAGATCATGTTCAAGGAAATGAGCGCGTTCAACGACGTTCCGAGGCCGGAGTTCTGCATGAGCACCGCGGGAATTTTCCCGCCCATGAAGGCGCCCGCCGCCATGGCCACGGCTTCGTCTTCACGCACGGCCGGCGTATAGAGCTTGCGCGTCAAGAGTTCTTCAATGATGCCGCCCAGCAGCGAATCCGGCACACCCGTGAAAAAATTCACGCCCAGATTCTCGAGCGCTTGCACAAACACGTCGCTCTCGATCATGAACCCTGCTCCTGTTGTCCGACCGACCCGCGCACAAGGGGCGCATTATAGCCAAGGGGTCGTTCATTCACAAGAACCGTGCCGAAGAGTTGCCGTCGACTCGACAACCATGATAGCGTGCCGGACGGGATCTTTTTTCAGGCCATGCCCTTCGTGTCTACAATACGGTCGGCCCTCAATGTCGTGTGCCCTGTGGTGATCGGGAGCGCGCTCCTCGTTGCCGGACCGGCCTTGGCCATTACCATGGCCAACGATCCGCACGGATTCCGCGATCTGACATGGGGCATGCCGCTGACCGGCATTCCGGAACTCACGGTCACCCGGGCCAATACCCATACTATCGACTATGAATTTCGCGATCTGGCGCCGGTCTATGCCGAAATCCCGGTGGAAAGCCTACACCTCTCGACCGTCGACGCCCAGTTCGCACGGGTAACCATTCGCTATCGCGGCGCGCAGATCCACGCGCAGGTACTCCAATTTCTTGAACGGTCGTATGGCAAGATTGAGCGGCTTCCGGGACAGATGATGCGGGGACTGAACCAGCAATATACGTGGCGCGGACCGGATACCGAAATCAGCCTCACCTATGAAGCGAACCGGGATCGTGGATACATTTTTATCGAAAGCCGCACCCTCGCGCCGCGATTTCAAGACCGGATGGCGGATACGGCGGAATAAGATGGCCATATACCCCCCCATCGATGGTAGCCGGTGGTTCCTGATCCTCAGGATGTGTGCCGCTGTGCTGTTGTTGCCCCTCGCTACGGCGCTGGCCGTCCCCATGCACAACGACCCGAATGGATTCGAAGGGATTCCCTGGGGCGCCTCTTTTTCCGAGTCCGAGACGTTCGTCAAGGTCGAAGACGCGGGCCGGGTACAAACCTATGAACTGAAAACCGCTACTAGGACATTGGGGCCGGCGGCGGTCGATTCCATGAAGTTCAGCACCATCGATGGACAGTTTGCGCGGGTCATGGTGCGTTATAGCGGCAAGGATACCCACGACCGGATCTTGAGTTACTTACAACAACAATTCGGTCCGCTCGACCAGACCCCAGGCCAGATTGCCGGCGGCGCGGTCAAGTTTTTCAACTGGCAGGGAGCCGACAGTGCGATCATCCTCCGCTACGACCTACGAACCAGCCAGGGTGTCATCTTTTTCGAGAGCGAGGCCTTCCGCGTGAAATTGAATGAGGGTAACTCGTCCTCAAATTTTTGACGCGGCATGTTCTCGTCGCTCAGGACCACAGTCGGCAAGAGAGAATCGTGGACTTCCTTGTCTTGCTTTATCGGCTCGTGATAGCCTGACAGGTGAGTAACTACTCACTCACCCGATTGCCGATCGCATGAAGCCGACGACCGTCATATCCCGTAGCCCCGGTCGGGACCGCCAGGCCAGCTTGATTTCCTCTGCCGCCAGTTTGTTCGCAGCCAAAGGGTTCAAAGGAACCACCACGAAGGCCATCGCACGCGCGGCCGGCGTGAGCGAAGCGCTGGTCTTCAAATATTTCCCGACCAAACGGGCGCTCTACACCGCCATCTTGGCCGAAAAAGCGCCCCTGATCGAGCTCCTGAGCGCCGTCGATGAACCGGCCCGTCGGCGGGACGACCATCGGGTGTTTACCCTCATCGCCGGCTACCGCATTCGGCCCGGCGCCGATCCCACCATGCTACGCTTGCTGCTCTTCAGCGCGCTGGAAGGCCACGAACTGGCCGATATGTTTTTCGGCAAACAACACCGCTGCTTCTACGATTATCTGGCTGGATATATTCGGACCAGGATTTCGGAGGGCGCCTTCCGCGACATCGATCCGCTGTTGGCCGCGCGAGCCTTCATCGGAATGGTGGTGCACCACCGCCTGCTGCACGACATATTCGACGTCCCTTTGCATTGCCCGCACAAGGACATTGTGGCGACCTACGTGGAGCTCTTTCTGAACGGACTGCAACATCCTGCCAAACCCAAGAAACGAGGGCTGACGCGTGTCGGGTAACCCCATCAAGCGACATCCGATCCTCACCCTGGGCCTCATTCTGTTTGTCGCCGTCGTGGCGTTAGTCGCGCTCCGGCTGAGTAGCGGAGCCAAGAGCGACCCTCGAAAAAACCGGATCCTCACCGTCGGCACTATGCGTCCCATCAAGCAAGACCTCGACGTACGGTTGACCTACACCGCCGACCTCATTCCGAATCAGCTCGTGAACATCTTCTCGCGCGTAGATGGGTACATCGCCAAAATTTACGTGGACAAGGGCGACTTGGTGAAGGCCAATCAACTGCTCGTTGAAATCGATCACACCGACTACGTGCATGCGGTCGATCAAGCCAAAGCCAATCTACGGTCCGCGAAAGCGAAGGTCGCGCAGCAGGACGCCGCCGTGCGCAACGCCGCCCTCACGCTCGACCGCATGCAGGCGCTGATCAAAGACCAGTATATCTCGCAACAGGACCTGGATACGGCGCTGGTGAACCGCGACGCAGCGAGCGCTTTGCAGGATTCCTTACGCGCGCAGGTGCAACAGATGGAGGTCGCCCTGGCCCAGGCCGAAACCAATCTGGCCTATTCCTTCATTCGTTCGCCCTTCGCCGGCTATATCGCGGAACGCAATCTCGATCCTGGCGCGTATGTGAGCGGCACCACCACCAGTACGTCCACAGTCTCGCGCGGCATCCTCAGCGTACATGACGTCGAAATCGTCCGCACCCTCATTGAAGTCGTAGAGAAGGATGTGCCTCTGGTGAAGATCGGGCAACGCGCGGATGTGCGCGCCGAAGCCTATCCGAACGAGGTGTTTGAGGGCACGGTCACCCGCATCGTGCAGGCATTGAATCGCGCCACCCGCACGATGACCGTGGAGGTCGACCTCCCCAATAAAGACCATCGACTGAAGGGCGGCATGTTCGCCCGCGTCGAAGTTCTGGTCGGGAAACATTCCCAGGCGATTCAGATTCCCCTGGATGCGGTGAGCCGACTCGAAGAGTCTCAGTATGTCTATGTCGTGAAGGACGGGAACGCCCATCAGGTCCCGGTTGAACTGGGGGTCCGTGCGGACAATCGCGTGGAAGTCCTCAAGGGCCTGACCGGAGCCGAAGAGCTGATCGTCTCCGGCAAAGATCTGGTGAGCGAAGGCACACCGGTTCAGGTCCGACCCATGGATGCGGTGAAACGTGAAACATAAGTGGTGCCAAGTGAATAACCCTCTCACGCTGACCCATCGATCCTGACGTTTCACGTCTGACGCCTTCATTATGTGGCTGACACTTCTCGCGCTTCGTAACCGCATCGGCATCCTGATGCTGTCCTTGGCCATGGTGATCCTGGGGGCCACCTCGCTCGATCGGCTCCCGGTCGATCTCTTCCCCAACATTCAGGTCCCCGTCGCGTTTGTCGGCGTCATCTATAAAGGCGCGCCCCCGCTCGACATCGAACAAAGCGTGGTCTACCCCATCGAGAAGGCCGTCAGCTCCGCGTCGAACGTCGAACATGTCGAGTCGTTTGCCAAGCAAGGCATCGGGGCGGTGCAGGTCTGGTTCAACTGGGGCGCGGACATCAACGTGGGCCAGATGGAGGTGATGCAGCGCATCACCCAGATTCTCAACAGCCTGCCGCCCGGTATTCTGCAGCCCTTCATCGTCAAGTTCGACGTCTCCAATATCCCCGTGGCCATCGTCACGGCCTCCGGCGGCGACCTGGATGAGCGGGCCCTCTACGATCTGGCATACAACACGATCGCTCCGCAGATCGAACAAATCGCCAACGTGGCGGCAGCCACGGTCGAAGGCGGCAAAATCCGTCAAATCAATATCAATCTGGACCCGGCGCTGCTCCAGGCCCGCGGCCTCTCCATCCTCGACGTCGTCAACGCCGTGAAAGCTTCCAACCTGATCCTCCCATCGGGCGACCTCAAAGCCGGCAACCTCGACTACAACGTGTTCACAAATACGCAATTCAAGACGGTGGAGCCGATCAACGACGTCGTGGTCAAGATCGATTCCCGTGGCAATCCGGTCCGGGTGCGCGATGTCGGTGTCCTGACAGACTCGTCGGACATTCAAACCAACGTCGTACGCACCGACGGCAAACGTTCCGTCTATCTCCGGGTGAACAAACAACCGATCGCCAACACGGTGGAAGTCGTCGATGGGTTGCGTAAGGCGATCCCCAACATGATCGGCATTCCGCCGGGCGTGCACTTGGGAATTTCCTTCGATCAGTCGGTCTATATCCGTCAGTCGATCAAGAACCTCATCGAGCAGGCCCTCCATGGATCACTGCTGGCGGCGGCGGTCATTCTACTGTTTCTCAGAAACCTGACCAGCACCCTGATCATCTCGGTCGCCATCCCGCTCTCCATCCTCGTGACCTTCATCGCGCTCTACTTCACCAATCAAACCCTGAACGTGTTCACCATGGGGGGACTGGCCCTGGGCATCGGCCGCCTGGTCGACGACTCCATCGTCGAATTGGAAAACATTCAGCGCCATCTGAACGTCGACCGGAACCGATGGGACGCCATCGTCAACGCCGCCCGCGAGGTGGCCATGCCGATTTTCGCCTCGACGGTCACCACGGTCGTCGTCTTTCTGCCTATGTTTTTCATCGTCGGCATCGCGCGACTCCTGCTGATTCCGCTGACCCTCACCATCGCCATCGCGCTGTTCACCTCCTTCTTCGTCTCCCGCACCGTGACCCCGGCGCTCTGCTATCGATTCTTACAATCGGAGCAGGAAGCGCATCGCAACCTGCCCCGCTGGTTCGTCACCATCATGCAGTGGAGCCAGCGGCGCTACGAGGCCCTCGATGAGGGATACGAACGTAGTCTGCGATGGGTCTTGGCTCACCGCCGCACGTTACTGATTTCCGTAGTCACGATCTTCCTGGGATCGCTTGCGCTCCTGCCGTTCATCGGCACCGAATTTTTGCCGGTTTCCGATGAAAGCCAGTTCCGCATCGTCCTTCGGGGGCCGGTCGGCCAGCGGGTGGAAAAGACCGTCGATCAGGTGGCTGAGGTCGAACGGGTGCTGCGGGAGAACATTCCACCGGAAGAACTGGAAGCGATCGCCTCCAGCACCGGCGTCTTGGCGCAGGGACGCTCCTCCCTGTTCAATCCCAACACCGGGCCGCACACCTCGGTCATTTCCGTCTATTTGGCGTCTCCGGACAAGCGCCGCCGCACCCAAGTCGAGATCATGAATGCCGTCCGGCCTGCGATCCTCAAGCTCTTCCCGGGTGTCGCCATGTTTTTCGATCCGGGAGGCTTGGTAAAGCGCGTGACCAGCTTCGGCTCGCAGAAATCCATCGATGTCGAGATTTACGGATATGACTTCGAAAAGGCTCGTACCGTCATTCACCAGGTGCAGGATCTCATGCACAAGATCCCGGGCATGGCGGATATTGAGGTCAGCCGGGAGGAGAACTACCCCGAGGTCAATGTGGTCGTGGACCGGGAGAAGGCCGCGTTGCTGGGCATCAGTGAAACGGACGTGGCCAATGCGGTCCTGTTTTCATTGAACGGCAACGGCCAAACCGACCCGATCATCTTCACCGACCCCCAAAACGGCAATGAATATTACATCAGCGCGTGGCTCGCGGAGGAACATCGCAAGGATCTGACGGCCATCGAGCATGTGCTGTTGACGACAAAAAACGGAGAGCCGGTACTTCTCAAGAACCTGGCCACCCTGAAGCTGAATGCCGGCCCCGTGAAGATCGAGCGCAAATACTTCCAGCGCGTCGTCCACATTACCGCCAACCCCGTCGGCCGCGATCTCGGTTCCATTGCCCAGGATCTGGATTCGGCTTTCGCCCAGATGCAATTGCCGCCGGGATTCAACATCCGGCTCGCCGGACAGATCCAGCAACAGCGGGAGACGTTCGAGGGCCTCATGTTTGCCAGCGCGCTGGCGTTGATTCTGGTGTACATGGTGATGGCCGCTCAGTTCAAATCACTCATCGACCCCTTCATCATCATGTTTTCCGTGCCGATGGGGATTCCGGGCGTGATCGTGATCCTCTACCTGACCAATACCACCATCTCCACCTCTTCCTTGATGGGCATTATCATGATGCTCGGCATCGTCGTCTCGAACGGCGTCCTGCTGGTGGACTACACCAACGTGCTGCGACGCCGGGGATTGGACCTCTCCACCGCCGTCGTCACGGCCTCACGCACGAGACTCCGCCCCATTCTGATGACCTCATTGGCCACGGTGGTGGGACTCATGCCCATGGCGTTCGGCCTCGGCACCGGCAGCGAGACCAATGCGCCGCTCGCGCGCGCCGTCGTGGGCGGCCTCACCGTATCAACGATCCTGACTCTCTTCCTCGTGCCGACCGTCTATGCCATGTTGGAGGAGCGCTTTCCTCGGAGCGCGGAACAACTGGCTGGGGCTGATCCGGACACAGCCACCACGCAGCCGGCCTGACCAGTCGCCGAACCGATGCAACAAGTATCCTGAGCTGGGAGCCAGACGGCTGACGTATGCCTGGCACGAGACCGGACCGGGAATAGACACGCTCGGGGGATTCGATTGCCCGTTACGGGCGGAGGCTGGGAAAGAGCGAGGCCAGCTGCAGAGCCAGGCCCATATCGCCGCTGATACGCAGGCGTCCGGTCATGGCCACCATGGTGCCGCTGACCTGCCCGTTCAACACCCGAAGACAATCCTCCCCCGACATGGCCAGGGTCACATGCGGATCCGGGTGGATGCCTTCAGAGATCTGACAGACACCGTCCCGGATCTGCAGTTGGTACTGTCCTCCATCAGCGCCGTTCAAATCGAACTGGTAGACCGCATCCAGTCCTTCGGCCGCCTCAGAATCCAGCTTGCCGGCGAGAGTGGAGAAAAACGCCCGCACGGTTTTTGGTGGTGTCGGATTCATTGCCTACTGCTCCGACAGGGCCACGCCGCCCGCCGGGTACCGGAAGTGCCTGAATGCGTGAACTAATACCGCAACATGGCTCGGTGGCTCGAACGACGGGCGCCGAAGAAAGATTTGGCAAATTCTTCCACGACGACCGGCTCATAGCCCTTACAACTGAAAATATCAAGATAGGCGCTATTGGTGTCGTTGGCGAAGTGGCCGCTGATCAAGGAGGTCTCGATCAACTGCACCATACTGTAGCCCGCCACGCGCCCTTCTCCGAAATTGACGATCTGGCAGGTGCCATACCGCTTCATCTCGATCAGTTCGCAGAGCTGGACGACGAAGGCTTCGATGTGTTTCGCATCGCGAATATGTTCGGGAATGCAATCGTGGAGGTCAACGGAGGTGCAAATGCCCCAGGCCTTGCCGGGTCCGACAGAGTCCGGATGGACCGCGGAGTCAGCAATCCTGGCTGAAGATGATGAGATGTCGTCGGAGGTGGCACCTTCGGCGTTGTGCATATGCGATACGACCTTTCTGTTGGGAATGGTGGGAGTGGGAACACATGTTTGCAATATACTCAACGTTCGAAACACTGTAAATGTTTATCTCGGAAATTTCTCCTGCTTCACGCGCATTGACAAACTCTCGACCCCTTAGCGAGAATGCCGACCATGGCCGACACAGCCGCCTCGCGCTCCACGCCCGCACCGACCGCCGAATTGCCTGAACGCCTCTGCACCTGGTGCAAGGTGGCGATGACAAAACGCCTGGTCGCAGGCGGCCGGTTCATCCACTACACCTGCCCGAAATGCGTGTTTCAACATACGACCAAGCGCGCGCTGTAAGTCCGACGAGATCGGCAACCTGACTCATAGTCGGGACAACCGTCATGGGCGCTCAAACACACCTCGTTCATCCGCCTGCTAATCGTCGTAATACTTCTCCCGATAGACCGGACACAGTCCTATGGCATTGAGCCGTGCGGTGACGTCCTGGATCATCCCGCTCCCACCGCACAGATAGACCGCAAGATTCGCGACAGAAGGGACTCGGGCATCGACCAGTGCCGTCACACGCCCCGTCGCACCTTCCCACCCCGGTTCCGGCCTGGAGAGCGTTGTCACGAAGGAAAAGTTGGGATGCGCGGAGGCCAGCGCGGCCAGTTCGTTCTGCCAATACAGATCCCGTTGGCTGCGGAGCCCCCAGAACAGGGTCACGGATTGCGACTGCCCCCGCTCTAATTGAGCTAGGATCATGCTATAGAGCGGGGCGATGCCGGTGCCCGTCGCGACAAACAAGAGGTCTCTGGCGCCATCGTCCCGCAGATAGAATGCCCCCGCCGGCCCCTTGAACAACGTGTTCGATCCGTCCCGTAAGCCGAACAAATAACTCGAGCCTGGACCGCCTTGGACGAGATTGAGGACGAGCAGGATCCGGTTCCCCTGGCCGGGTGACGAGGCAATGGAATAGGGCCTCGTCACCGGACGAGGCTGTCCTTCCTTCGGCACGTCAAACGACACGAACTGTCCCGGCTTGAACGTGATGGTGGCAGGCTCCAGAAGGCGCAGCTCAATGGTCCGCACGTCGTGCGTCAAATCCTGGATGCGGCTCACCTCAGCCGTGAACTGTTCCACAGTATCTCCGCTGATGACAGGTTTTCTCCCGGTGGCGCGCTGAGCGCGGTCGATCAGCCTTGTGAGGAGGGCAGCAGCAAATGCGTCTCATAACTCATGATACCAAGAAAAGCCGCCAGGCCGAGGTAATACAGGCCGTAGCTCACCCTGGTCGAGAGCGGCACCTCGTAGTAGCGTTCCGGCAGACCGTGAGGACCACCTCGAAACGTCGCCAGGACATGCGGAAGGGCCAGGATCGCGATCAACAGCAGCATGGGACTGTGGTTCATGATGAAGAGGCCGACCAGGATCGGCACGCCCAGCCACCAGACCTTCGGCGAGATGATGGCCGTGATCCGCCCGCCGTCCAACGGTGACAGCGGAATGAGGTTGAACAGATTGATCATGAACCCGGCATAGGCCAAGGCGAGCAGCAATTGACTGTGGGTATATTCCGCCGCGTAGTAGCAGGCCATGGCGGCCACGGTTCCCGCTACCGGCCCGGCAATGCCGACATAGGCTTCGGTTTCGACATCCATCGGCTGTTCCTTGAGTTGAATCCAGGCGCCGACGAAAGGAATAAAGGTGGGCGCACCGACATTCAGGTTGCGCTGTTTGGCGGCGGCATAATGCCCCAGCTCGTGGAACAGAATCAACAGTACGAACCCCACCGCATACCACCAGCCGAAAATAAAACTGTACGCCACCATGGACAGCAACATCGTCCCGCCGGTGAGCGCGACCTTGCCCAGTTTGAGACCCCCGAGGAGCAGGAGGAGGATTTTCACGACGACAGTCCCCCGCCCCCGCCCGCCTGCTCCGGCTTGGGCTTCTTATTGAAATACTTGGCGGCCAATCCACCGAGGGCGATCACCAGCACCATCAACAGCTTCTTTCCCGCAATCACCAACGGGATGATGAAGGCCCAGAGCTTCGCCAGGAGGCCGGACTTGATCGCCGCGCCGGCAATGAGCGCCGACAGCCCGACCGCCGCCACCTTGTCGGTCGTGCTGTCAAAATCCGCATACCGTTTCCCCTCGATAAACTCCACGTTGGCCAATAACAGGCTGACGTGCGGCTTCAGCAGCGGCAGCTGCTCCAACGATCCCACCATGTTCATGCTGAGATATCCCTGCCGTCCTAATGACAGCGTGTTGTAGTTCACCCCCACCGACTCTCGCTCCTGCGCCGAGATGGCCCAGACCACCTTGTTCGCCACCTTGTCGTAATGCGGTTTCTCTTCCCAGCCACGGATGACCAACGGCGGAAACCCTTGCGCCTGGCGGGTCTTGTTATCTTCGTCGGTCCCCTCCTTGATGGAGGTCATCAGCGCATCGGCATCCCAATTGGACGCCTCATCGTCCTTGACGTAGCCCGCATCGATATAGCGAACCACCATGAACCATTGTTCCCCCTCACCCGTCGCGGTAATCAGGCCGAGCTCGGAACCGGACGGGAAATTCCCCATCTGCTTGAGCAGCCGTTGGGTGTCCTGGGCCCCGAGAAATTGATAGCCCTTCGGCACCGTGAGGAGCGCCTGCTCACCCAACTTGGCCTCAGTCGGCCCCATCTGCCACGGAAGCGCCTGCGGCGAGGACTCCTGAGCCAGAGCCGGCAAGGAGCCGAGCCAGAGGAGCAGGATCCCCATGGTCATCATGAGTCGGACATGTCGAATTCCCATTGCTGGGCCTCCTCTGATGGAAATTATGGAGCCATCATCTTGTCATCGTCAGCGTGAGTGCCGATTCAGAACCAGTTGGTACCCGTCCTGAACAGCGGAACCACGCGCTCGGTAGTGATCACCGACTCGTGCAGACCATAGTTTCCCACGACGCTGTGAGGTGGAGGGAAGGATGACGGGGTTGGATTTCAACAGCCGGAATTGCTTGTCAGTCAGGGAACGGATGTCTTCCTGAAGGGCCTGATAACCGGTACAGAATCGTGATGAAGCGGTATGCCTCACAGAGGACGCGTTTTCCCCTTGTCGTGCTCAGCGCGAGCCTCAGCTATCAGCCTATCTAGCTTCCCGGCCTTGAGATCGGATTCAATCTGCCCGCCCCACACCCGCGCATCAAACTCGAGAAACCACACCCGAAATTTGGCAGATCTTTCGGGGAAAGCTTTGAGACCATGCGTTCGAGTTGTTCCCTCTCACTGATGGGAGTCCTTCATGTCACAGATGAAAATTGTACACGAGTTCACCGTGATTGTCTCATGCTTGAGGCTGTCGCTGATCGAGAGCGCCCTAACGGGATAGGCCAGGTGGGGCGACGACTGCGTCTTCGAAAATATGGTCCTAATTCCACGGTTCATACCGAAGCCTATCCACCTCATGACCTGAGATGAGTACGGCGCTGCCGAACCGCGCCTCCCATCGGCCGGTCAGTACACAATCGTCGTCAGCGACCGGGATGCTTCGCCTGGCTCTACCACTCGAACCGCGACCCGCCCGATCACGCGACCGTCTTCGGTCTCCACATCCACCCGCCAGT
>CABVRW010000007.1 GCA_902500785.1 uncultured Nitrospira sp. | reverse complement strand
CCTTGGAAAAATGATGACCAGAGAACCGTTGAATCACAGTATCCAAAAAAAGAGTTCAGAAAAACGAAAACCCAGAGAACGCGCTAGCAGGAGGAAGTGCGACAGACACCCCCTTTCACTCTGCTTACCTTCCCCTGTAATGCAGTCGAAATAAATTCAAACGTATAGGATGAAAACGCCGCCATGGTACTTAAATCCACGAAACGTGTCAAGAAAATGTTTTGCCCAAATTCGACCATGAGTCTCATCGATAAATCCCAAGCGTATCAATTTGTTAGCCCTGTCAGCAGCCTGACATCGCCAGCGAGTTTTATTCGGTGAGCCATGGCCACGTCCTTACCGAACCCGGATGCCTGTGACCAATTATGAAGCAAACGCCTGCAAACCATTGGTTGGGATCGGACCGAGGGCCGTAATCGAAAGACAGCGCAGATCCAATAAACATTGCGCCACGCGATACACCTGATCGGTCGTCACGCGATCTATTTCCCCGATCATCTGTTCAAGCGAGACGTGGCTGCCTTGCGTTAGTTCATCCTTCGCCAGCTTGCTCATCCGACTGTGCGAACTCTCAAGGCTAAGCATCAGGCTGCCCTTCATTTGGTTCTTGACTCGGGCCAGGTCCTTCGCATCGATCCCATGCGTACGTAGCTTCTTCAGTTCCCGACAGACGACCTCCACCACACGCTCAACCTCTTTCGGACGCGTGCCCGCATACACGGTGGTCATGCCTCCATCGGAGTAAGTGGAGAGGAAGGAATAAATTGAATACACAAGGCCGCGCTTTTCCCGCACCTCCTGAAACAGGCGAGAACTCACGCTTCCACCCAAGACCCCATTCAACACATGCGCCGCATATCGATCCTTGTGCCCGGCACTCAGCCCCTGCAGACCCAAACAAAGATGGACCTGCTCCAGTGCTTTGCGCTTCACCAACACACCGCCACGGACTTCAGGCGGACGGCGAGTCATCCGAGTCGCCATGCCCTTGTGAGAGTCGGAAAAATAGCGTGCCAGCAGCTGCTCCAGGCGTCTCCACGTAAAATTTCCTGCGACGGCGACCACGGTGCGCTCTGGATCATAATGAGAGCCCACGTAGGACACCAAATCATTTCTACCCAGGGCCTGGATTCTCGGAGCCTGACCCAGGATAGGCCTGCCCAACGGATGGCTTCCGAGCGTGTGCTTCATATGGAGCTCTTGAACCAGATCTTCCGGATCATCCTGAACCATCCGAATCTCTTCAAGCACCACCTGTTTTTCTTTTTCGACCTCTTTCGACTCAAACCGGGAGCGATAGAATAGATCCGAGAGAAGTTCCAAGGCTGCTTCCAACTGCTGGTCCAGCACCTTCACATAAAAGGTCGTCGTTTCTCGGGTGGTGAACGCATTCATCTCACCTCCCAGCGCATCAATCTCACGGGAAATCTGCGTGGCCGTCCGGCTGCGCGTCCCCTTGAAGAACATATGCTCCAGAAAGTGAGACAGGCCCTCTTCCCCAGGCTGTTCATCCCGAGACCCGACGTTGACCCAAATCCCGATCGTGACGGACTTCAACGTCGGAAGCAGTTCGGCCACAATGCGCAACCGGTTGTCGAGAACGATCTTGCGATACACGATCAATTATCCAGCAGGCGTTGGTTCGGTAGCAGGAGAACCCGCTGGCGCCGGCATGGCCTCCTTCCGGCTTAGGCGAATCTTGCCTTGCTTATCAATTTCCAGGACCTTCACCATGACCTGGTCGCCTTCGGACACCTCGTCGGTAACCGCCTTGACGCGATGGTGGGCCAGCTGTGAGATGTGCACCAACCCATCTGTGCCAGGAAGCACCTCGACAAACGCGCCGAAATCCATGATCTTCCGGACGGTCCCAAGGTAAATCTTCCCGACCTCAACCTCCTCGGTCAGACGCTTGATCATATCGATGGCCTTCTGCGCCGACGCTTCGTCCGAGGACGCAATTGTCACATCACCAGTGTCTTCGACGTTAATCTTCACGCCGGTCTCCGCAATGATACTGCGGATCATCTTGCCACCCGGACCGATGACGTCGCGAATCTTGTCCTGCTTGATCTTCAATGGAAAAATGCGCGGGGCAAAGGCCGACAGCTTGGTCCGCGGAGCCGTCAATGCCTGGGCCATGCATCCCAGGATGTGCAACCTGCCCGCTTTCGCTTGAGCCAGCGCTTCACGCATCAGATCGGAGGTGATCCCGCCGATCTTGATGTCCATCTGCAGTGCGGTAACCCCGTTCTTCGTTCCCGTCACTTTGAAATCCATGTCGCCCAAGTGGTCCTCCAACCCGAGAATATCGGACAGGACCAACACCTGGTCACCTTCTTTGATCAACCCCATTGCGATACCTGCCACCGGCTCCTTGATCGGAACGCCTGCATCCAACAACGCTAAGGTACCGCCGCACACCGTCGCCATTGAAGAGGATCCATTCGACTCCAGGATCTCCGAAACAATCCGTACCGTATAGGGAAATTTGTCCTTGCCGGGGAGGATTGATTTAAGCGCTCGCTCCGCGAGGGCCCCATGTCCGACCTCGCGGCGACCCGGCGACCGAAGCGGCCGAGCCTCCCCAACGCTGAAGGGCGGAAAATTGTAATGCAACATGAAGGAGCGCATATACTCGCCCTCCAAGGCATCGATACGCTGTTCATCGTCGGTCGTACCCAGCGTTACCACCGCCAAACTCTGCGTTTCTCCACGGGTGAAAACCGCGGATCCGTGCGCACGGGGCAGCACACCCACTTCGCAGGTGATCGGACGAATGTCTGCCGGACCGCGCCCATCGGCACGTACCCGCTTTTCGAGAATCATATTGCGAACTTCGGTATACTCCAAACCATGAAAAATGACCTTTACATGCCGATCCCGATTCGGCTCGTCCGACTTGAGTTTGGCAACCGTTTCGGCCAACACCTGATCCAAGCGTTCTTGTCGCGCACTCTTATTCGGAATAAGGATGGCTTCGCGAATCGGACCGGCCACCAACGCACGCACCTGCTCGGTCAACGCAGCATCGATCGGCTCCTGCACCACGGTCCGCTTCTGCTTTCCGACCAACGTGCGCAATTCCTCGATCTTCGCGACGATTTTCTTGATCTCGCTGTGCGCCAACTCAATCGCTTCCAACATGGTGGCTTCCGGCAATTCATTGGCCCCGGCTTCGACCATCATCACCGCGTCGGCCGTCCCCGCCACCACGAGATGGAGATCGCTGGTTTCCAACGCTTCCAGATCGGGGTTCACCACGAACTGTCCGTTCACTCGACCGATTTTGACGCCGGCGATCGGTCCATTGAACGGAATCGACGACACCGCCAACGCTGCGGATGCGGCGATGATGCCGATGACATCCGACACTCCAGACTTGTCCGCAGACAACACCGAAGCAATGACTTGGGTCTCGAAGTAATAGCCTTCAGGGAACAGCGGACGAAGCGGTCGATCAATCAGCCGGCTGGTGAGCACTTCTCGCTCCGAAGGACGGCCTTCCCGCTTAAAATAGCCGCCGGGAATTTTGCCCGCCGCGTAGGTCTTTTCCTGGTAATCCACCGTCAGCGGCAGAAAATCTATTCCCGGTTTGACATTTTGTGACGCCACCGCCGTCGCAAGCACTACGGTGTCGCCGTACGTGGCCCAGATAGCGCCGTCCGCCTGTTTCGCGATACGACCGGTCTCCAGCGTCAAGCGGCGACCTGCCAACTCGATATCTACAACATGTTTCATCTATGGTCTCCTCCGTTAAATCCCACAGATGCCCACAGAAACAAGTTCAATCGGCATGCCATACATCCTACGACAGCCCTTGACTCTCTAATACACGTCGACCGTATCTTTGAACTTGTTTCAGTGTTCACCTGCGGGGACAATAGTTCGACCGCCACGCGCGATGGTGGCGGCCGACTCGCTCACACGACTATTTACGAATACCTAACCGTTCCAGGATGGCGCGATACCGCCCTTCTTCGATATGCCGGAGATAGTCCAGCAGTCGTCGACGTCGGCCGACCAACGTCAATAGGCCGCGCCGGGAATGGTGGTCCTTCTTGTGCAACTTAAAATGTTCTGTCAAATACGTAATCCGGTTCGTCAGGATGGCGATTTGTACTTCCGGCGATCCGGTGTCCTTGTCATGCTGCTGAAAACTCTTCACCAATTCCGTCTTCACTTCTTTTACCAGTGCCATGCGTCTCTACTCCTCTATTGAGTTCGCGATACTACCACCCGGTGATGCTTCTGTGATCAACACCTTCGACACAGCGATCGGCCGCTCACTCACGCCCTGCGCCAGGATATCCATGTCGACCGGCATGGTACCGATGGCCAATAGACGCCCCGAACCATCCTTGATACGGATAGCTCGATTCGCCCCCTCAGGAAAAACAGACGGCAGACCGTGCCAGGCCAGAACATCTGAACCAGAAACCGGCATACCATGCAGAACCCGTCTGGCTGTTTCCGCTCCCACAGTGCAGCCCGGAAGTCCGACCAGTGCCTCGTCCAACGTCAACATCGACGCCGCGAGCGTTCCCTGCTCAAGCCGTGATTCGACTTCATCAACCGTCAACGCCTGCTCCACGGTCAACGGACCCACGCGTTCGCGGATCAGCGTTGCCATGTGACCGCCGACCCCCAGCTTGTCCCCGATATCCGCACAGAGCGTTCTAATATACGTGCCCTTGGAGCAGGCCACGCGGAGCGTCACCTCTGGAATCTGAATGTCCGCAATCTCGAGACGAAACACGGTCACTTCACGAGCTTTCCGGGACACTTCGCGGCCGGCGCGCGCGGCTTTATATAACGGGACTCCCCCGACCTTGACCGCTGAGTACATGGGCGGAACTTGCTGAATGCGCCCCTCAAACCCTGCCACGACCTCACGGATACGGGCTTCGGTCAACGATTCAATCGGCAAGCGCCGGAGCACCGTTCCCGTGGCATCTTGCGTATCGGTCGTTTCACCGAGGCGCAATCCTGCGAGATAGGTCTTGTCCCATTCCAACAAATATTCAGCGATACGCGTCCCGCGCCCCACAAGCAACGGCAAGACGCCGGTCGCGGCGGGATCTAACGTTCCGGCATGGCCCAATTTTATTCCGCGCAATGTCCTGCGAATGCGCGCCACCACATCATGCGACGTCCACCCGGCTTCCTTGCGGACATTCAGCACTCCGTCCTGAAGCACAGCCGCGACATGTGATTCCATAGAGGCGATCATGGTCATGAGTTACGCATCGGCGCGGGGGGTCTCAGCCAATCTGTCTTCGTGGGATTGCTCGCGGTGCAATCCTTCCAATAACTTCAGGACTCGATCAGCCCTGGGACCACTGATATCTTTCACGAATATCAGCTCCGGCAAGTACCGCAATGCCAGTCGTCGTCCCAACTCAGCCCGGACGAAGCCGCTCGCCTTCGCCAACCCATCGAATACATGCCGCTCATCCTGATTCTGCTCCATGGTCGTCACATAGACGCGCGCGATACGGAGATCTTTGGTCAACTCCACGTCGGTCACGGTGACCGAGCGCACACGCGGATCTTTAATCTTCCGCATCAGAATATCGGCCACTTCCATGCGAATCTGATCCGCCACGCGATCGGCCCGGTTATACGTCGACTTGTTCATGACGCTACCTTACAGCAACTCGATTCGCGAGCGCAGCAGTTGAATCGCGGGCACAGCCTGGATCAAATTCACCGCCTGATCCAGCACTTGATTCACATGCGCCGATTCATTCGCTACGCATGCCAAACCCAGAATCGCTTTTTGCCACAACTCCTGGTCCCCGACTTCAGCGACCGACAGATTAAACTTGTCTCGCAACCGGGCCTTGAGGCTTTGCAGGACCTGCCGCTTGTCTTTCAATGAATGCCCGTCGGGAATGAACAACTCAACAGTGCAGAGCCCGACGATCATGCCCGATGACTTTGCGGAGACGTACCACGATTCGCCGGTTCAAGCTTGGCGGCAATCTTGTCGACAACATACGCCTCGATAATATCTCCGGCCTTGAGATCATTGAAGTTCTCGACCGTGATACCACACTCATACCCCTGCTGCACTTCACGCACATCATCCTTGAAACGCCGCAGCGAGCCCAGCTTGCCCTCATAGGCCACCACACTGTCCCGAATCACTCGCACGCCCACACTGGCTCGCGAGATGACGCCATCCACCACATAACAACCGGCCACCAGGCCCGCCTTGGGAATCGTAAACATCTGCCGAACCTCAGCTCGACCAAGGACACGCTCCTTGAGCGTCGGTTCGAGCAACCCCTCCATCGCGGCGCGAATATCGTTAAGTGCATCGTAAATGATGCTGTAGAGACGCACATCGACGCCTTCTCGCTCGGCCAATGCCGCCGCTTTCGGCTCCGGACGGATGTTAAACCCGATCACAATTGCCTTGGACGCTGCCGCCAGAAGGATGTCGGTTTCGGTAATCCCGCCGACACCGCTGTGCATGACCCGCAATTTGACGGCGCCGGCGGGCATCTTTTCCACCGCCGCGGCCAACGCTTCAGCCGACCCCTGCACATCGGCCTTAATGACGATGGGCAACTCTTTGACATTGCCTTCTTGAATCTTGGCAAACAGATCATCCAGGCTGACCTTCGCAGGTCCGGCCAAATCCGCCGCCCGCTGCTTCATGGCCCGCTCCTGGGCTATCTCGCGCGCCACTCGTTCATCTTTCACAATGGTGAACAAATCGCCGGCGGCCGGCACTCCCGGTAGACCGATCACTTCGACAGGAATCGACGGTCCAGCCTCAGTCGTTTTGCTCCCGGTGTCGGTGATGAGCGCGCGAACACGACCGCTGAAATTGCCGACTACAAATGCATCCCCGACGTGGAGCGTCCCGCTTTGCACCAACACCGTCGCGATCGGTCCACGCCCACGGTCCAGCTTCGCCTCGATCACCAGACCCTTCGCCATGCGTGACGGATCCGCTTTCAACTCCAACACTTCCGCCTGCAAGAGAATCATTTCCAACAGCTGATCCAGTCCCGTCCGCTGCTTAGCGGACACTTCAACCATAATCGTATCGCCGCCCCAGGGCTCGGGAACCAGTCCGTGCTCGGTCAGCGCATTCTTCACGCGATCGATATTTGCTCCCGGCTTGTCGACTTTATTGATGGCCACGATCAGTGGCACTCCGGCAGCCTTGGCGTGGTGGATGGCTTCAACGGTCTGCGGCATGACGCCGTCATCGGCGGCTACGACCAGAATCACGATGTCTGTCGCCTTCGCACCCCGTGCGCGCATGGCCGTAAATGCTTCGTGACCAGGGGTATCGAGAAAAGTCACGTGCTTGCCTCGAACGCCGACGATATAGGCGCCGATGTGCTGCGTAATCCCTCCGGCCTCGCCCTCCGCCACCTTTGTTTCGCGAATCGCATCAAGCAGAGACGTTTTCCCGTGATCGACATGCCCCATGATCGTGACGACCGGGGGCCGCAACACCGCATGCTCTTCACCCGTCGATTGCGCGGCCTCTTCAAGCAGCGCCTCACCAATCTTTTCCGTCGACACTTCCACTCTGGTGCCAAACTCTTCGGCGATCAATGAGGCCGCTTCGAGATTGATCGACTGGTTGAAGGTCACCATTTGCCCCATCTCCATCAGCTTCCGGACCACGTCCGCAGGCCGCTGACCGATGAGTTCCGCGAATTCCTTGACGCTCACTCCTGCGCTCAGTTTCACGCTTTTCTTTCTCGGCTTAGTGACTTCCGTTGGCGAGGCATGGTGAATATGCTTGGATCGATCTTCGCGCCGCTGCACCGGGATAGCCCGCAAATCTCCCCATCGAGTGGCGTCGTTCTTAAATTTTGCTTCATCTTCTTCACGGGTCCGCGGCGCCTTCTTGGCCTTTTTCAGTTTTTCTCGCGCAGCCGCTTCGCTTTCCAATGCCTCCGTGGCCAAGCTTTTCTTTTTTGCCGCCGCAAGCGCATCGAGAGGGAGCGCCGCGACCGAGGGCGCCTGGGCCGACTCGACCGGCGACTCCTCCGAAGCCGTTACGACGGAGGGCTGGGACACGGACTCTTCTGGCACGAGAGGCTCAACCGGGGCCATCTCTACCGCTTCCACACCGGAACCAGCTCCCGGCGCCACGGCTGCCACATCAACTCCCGCAGGGACCGCAGCGGCGAAGGCCGCTTCGGCGGCAGCCAGAGACGCCATCGAATCTTCAGCGCCCTCTTCTTTTTTCTTCTTAATGAGGATACGTTTTTTGTCTAGCTTTGCAGGCTCTTCGTGCGCCACCGCATGTCCCCGCTCGTGAGACACACCCGGCTCTTTCGGGGAACGAATCGCTTTTTTCGGCTCATGCCCGCCGGACGCAGCCTCACCCCCACGGGCCTTTGAGCTCAGTTTTTCCAACACCACGCGAACCGAATCGTCATCCAAGGCGCTGCTATGGGACGCCACCGGAATCCCGAGCCGTTTCAGTTCAGGAATCAGCTCCCGATTTTCCATCCCCAGCTGCTTTGCTAATTCGTACACGCGCATACAGTACCGCTCAGCTCCACCCGCATAAATAATTACCATTCAGCCCGTGCATGTCGGGCCGCCTTATTCCGCCTGTTGCGCCGCAGCCCGCGCTTCATCCTGCTGACGTTGAGCCTCAGTCTCCTCTGCCAGAGCCGCCTTGATATCACGATCCCGCTCTGCTTTCTCTTTCTCATATTCGGTCGCGCTGATGATGTCGATCTTCCAGCCGGTCAAACGCGCGGCGAGCCGCACATTTTGCCCGTTTTTGCCGATCGCCAGGGACAACTGCGAATCCGCCACCACCACCAAGGCCGACTTCTTTTCTTCGTCGATCCCCACCTTCTCGATGGTAGCCGGATTCAATGCCTCAGCGATAAAGACACGCGGATCCTGGGTCCATGTAATGATGTCGATCTTTTCCCCGCGTAACTCACGAACCACCGCTTGTACACGCGACCCCTTGATCCCGACGCAGGCCCCCACAGGGTCCACAGCCTTGTCCCGAGACGAAACCGCAATTTTCGTGCGATCGCCCGGCTCCCGTACGATCGACTTGATCTCCACGATCTTTTCCCCGACCTCCGGAACCTCCAGCTCAAACATTTTCGCCACAAATTGGGGGTGGCTGCGCGAAAGAATGACTTGTACGTCCTTGGGCGTGCGACGCACCTCCAACAGCAACGCCTTTACGCGGTCTCCACGCCGATAGGTTTCACGCGGTATCTGCTCCTGGATGGGAAGAATCGCCTCGGTTTTGCCGAGATCGACCAAAAAATTTCTTCGTTCCATGCCGAGAATAATGCCGTTCACGAGATCGCCCTGGCGAGTTGAGTACTCCTTTTGAACGGCTTCCCACTCCGCTTCGCGCACCTTCTGGAAAATAACCTGCTTGGCCGTTTGAGCCGCAATCCGACCCAACTCGTCCATCTCGATCAGGGAGCCGATCTCATCGCCGACCTCCGCGCCCTCGTCATATTCGCGCGCTTCCTTCAGAGAAATTTCAGCCTTGGGATTGGCCACCGTATCGACAATGATTTTCTTCGAGACCACGGAAATTTCGCCGGTCTTGCCGTCAATTTCTACCTGGATGTTTTCGGCTTGGCCGAATCGTTTCTTCGCCGCGGTTTGAAGGGCTGACTCGATCGCGCCAATGACCCTCGCCTTATCAATCCCTTTTTGGCGGCCGATTTCATCGATGACGGCGATCAACTCTCGGTTCATAGCTCACACCTCATGGTTAACACACCACCGTGGCACCTTCTGTTACTAAGAGAACTCAACCTTCCGACGCGCCAGGGCGATTTGATCCAACTCAACTCGAATCGTCTCGGTGACTTTCTTCTGCTGAACCGCAAGCGTTACCGCACGGTCTTCAACATCCACCACTATCCCCACAAGCCGCCACTGCCCCTGAATCGGCTCGCGCAATTTAAGCGTCACCGGTTTCCCAATCAGCCGTCGGTAATCTTGCACTCCCCGTAAAGGACGATCCAGTCCAGGCGATGAGATTTCCAACGTATAGGCATGCGGAAACGGATCAATCACGTCAAGCGCCGGACTCAAGGAACGATGCGCCTGCTCGCAATCTGTCAGGGTGATTCCTCCGGGTTTGTCGATGAAGACACGAATCACCGCCCGTGGCCCCTCACCGACACAGACCGCCTCAACCAACTCAAGTCCATGGGACTGTAAAATAGGCGCTGCGACTTCTTGCACGCGGAAGTTCAACGCCTCAGCGCGTTTCACCGAAGGCTTTGCTGCCGACACCGCTCCCGCATCACTCATAGAAAAAAGTTGCTCAAACAAAAAAGTGGGCCTGGGCCCACTTACAGCGCGAGAACCTTACCATGCCATAGCAGTGAAAGCAAGGGTCCGCTAGCCGGTCAGCACTTCAAAACTGCGAGACATCAGCCGAGAAACAGGACCCGGCGATCCGGATTCTATCGCATGTCCGTCGACACGCACGACAGGCAACACCTCCACAGTCGTTCCCGTCAGAAACACTTCCGAGGCCGCAAGCAGTTCGTCCCTGGGAACAAAGGCCTCGATGACCGGCACGCCTTCTTTGCGAGCGATCTCCAGTACAATCGCGCGCGTGACACCAGACAGAATTCTGTGCCCTTCCGGAGCGGTGTGAAGGACACCGTTTCGTACGATAAACACATTGCTGACAGACCCCTCCGTGACTGCTCCCTCGCGGACCAAAATTGCTTCGAATACTCCTGCTTCCTTGGCCCGCTGCCGCGCCAGCACATTGGCCAAGAGATTGACGCTCTTGATGTCGCAGCGTCCCCAGCGAATGTCGTCTATCGAGATGGCCTCAACTCCGGAATGGCGCACCGATGCATCAAGCGGATGAAACTCGCGGAAGGTCATCACGGTCGTCGGCGCGAGCGATGCAGGAAAGGGATGATCGCGAGGAGCTTGCCCACGGGTGATCTGGAGATAGATCTTGGTCTCGGGATATCGACTCAGCCGAAGGCCTTCCTGAATCAACGAGATCCACTGAGCGCTCGTATGGCCGACCGACAGTTGCAGCGCCAGAGCACTCCGCTCGAGCCGAGCCAGATGCGGGTCAACGGCGAAGGCTTGGCCGCGATAGGTACGAAGGACCTCGTAGACACCGTCACCGAACTGAAACCCACGGTCCTCAATGCTGACGACAGCATCAGACAATGGACCGAAGCAGCCGTTCACGCAGGCAATGTCAGGCATAACCCATTACTTTCTCACCGCCCCGCATCTCAGGACACGGTCACATAAAAAATCTGCCGATCCTCAGCCGTGAATTTCCACCCCATCCGCTTCTCAAACACCAGTCGGTGGATCCCGATGGCCAGCGGCATGAACTCAAACGTACGCTGACCCGCGTCGATCGCATTGTTGCTGGCGGTGCGAAGAAAATCGTCCTCGACGAGAGACATGACGGTGGCATCATAGGTGGGAACCCATAGCTCCCCGCGCGTGCGATCTTCCCAGAGACGAATGTGAACCGATGCCCCCACCCGTGCCGTGAGCGCCTTGGCACCCGGCTCCTGCTCCGCACCTGTGGGAACTGCCTTGCTTAATGGACTCATAGTGCTTTTCTTGCAACTCCTCAGCGATAGCCGGAGCGGCTACTATACCTTACGCCGCCCTCCGACAAACACCTGTCCGTCTTCCACACGCACGTCATAGCTGCCGACACAGTACCCCCCTCCGTCGGTGCCCTGTCCATTGCGAACATCAAACGCCAGATCATGCCAGGGGCAGGAGACAACATGTCCCTTCACACGCCCCTTATTTAAAGGTCCGCCCTCATGAGGGCAGGAATTGTAAATGGCGTGAAACTGGCCCTGAATATTGAACACAGCAATGGCTCGCTCATTCACCTTTACGACCTTCACCTGCCCCGGGGGAATATCTTCAACTTTGGCCACGCACTCAAACCCTTCCATAGACGACTCCGATTCTCTTACATACGTAGCGTAAACTTGAGTTCCATCCCCGTCGCGATGCCTGCCCGCCGTACGTAGCCGGCCTCTGTCTCAATCAAATAGCGAACGGGTTCGGGCGGAGGCCCGTAATGCGGACAAGGATCCTGTGCGCAAGGCGGCACCTGCTCGAGGAGGTGCACCACATGGTGGCTCTCATCGATCCATAGCATATCGACGGCGATGGGAAACTGTCTGGTTTGTACGCGATGCAATCCCGTCGACTCAAAGATATAAAGCATCCCCGTATCAGCTGGCAATCCTTCACGAAACGCCAGGCCAAAGAGCAATTTCTCAGGGGTGCTGGCCACTTCCGTTTCCATGGTCTTTCCATTAGGAAATTCCACGATGATGACCTCGGACTCATTCGGTCCCCCGATAAACAGGCCCACGCTGACCAACAAAATTACTAAGAGCACAAACGTCACAATTTTCTTGCGACGCTGCTCCGATTCAGCCGCACTCGCGCGCTTCACCATAACCAACTACTATCGAACATGGCTGCATCCTCATGTGCTCACACACGCGCAGAGCCGCATGTACATTGGGCCCAAAGCCCCATGTCTTTCCTGGCGCTAGGCCTTCTTCCCGAGTCTCACTCTGTTGACTTGCCGAAGAACGGCGGAATAGAATGCGGACCTGTTTCGCCGCGAACTATGGTCGCGGCGGCACGAAATTGTCAACATCTTATCCGTCATTAAAGAAACTGAGAAGGAGGCACAGGCCATGGCGCTTCTGATCACCGATGAGTGTATTTCCTGCGGGGCATGCCTGCCAGAATGTCCCAACGAAGCGATCTTCGAAACGCGAAGCGACGCCGAAGGTAAGGGCAACCATGTTGGCGACGGGCAGGGAGAGGGCGACAATATTTATGTCATCACCCATGATCGTTGCACGGAGTGCGTCGGACACTTTGACGAACCTCAATGCGCAGCAGTCTGCCCGGTAGACAATTGCTGCATTGCCGACCCGGCCTATCCCGAAACAACTGATGTGTTGTTGGAAAAGGCCAAAACACTGAATCCCGACAAAGAAATTGATGCAGCCAAAGTCTGGAGCGGCGTTCGCAACTAGGCAACCTACGCCATTATCAAATGCGTGACACCACGAAGGCTCCTCCGGGAGCCTTCGCCGTTTCTATACGTGCGCAAAGAGACGGGTTCTCTGGCTTTCCCTGATCGATCGCTGTAGACTTTGAACTAGGCGGCCTGCGCAGGCCATCCAACCCACAAGGCCTCACTGCATCCCGCCCATTCGCCATCCTCTTAGTGGGAGGTGTCCATGACACAAGTGACTCGCCTGATTTTATCTGTCGGCCTGGCCATTGCCCTCTTCCCCGCCCAAACCATGGCAGACACCGGAGATATCGGGACAATCATCGAAAGTTTCGTGACCAAACAATTCCCGGATGCGACCAACCACTTCTGGGTCGTGAACGAGACTCAGTGGGACGGGGATGAGATGGTTGTCGATGTCGCTGCGATCATCACAGATCGCCGACAGACCGAACCCACAGCAAGCCGCTTCCTTCTGCTAATCGTAGCCGGAAACCTCACAGCGTCACAGAGCATTCCTATGGATGCGGCCACTGAATGCACGCAGGAACAGCAGGCATGAGGTCATGTTTGATTTCACAATAACCTATGCTCTCAACGCGGCAGCGCCCCGCCGGCATTAATGCCGGCGGGGCGCTGTACTTTGCGATAGATATATGACGAATTGACTACTTAAGCATCAAAATCTTGCCACCGACATGGGCCGGGTGCAAATGGCAACGATAGTTCAACGTATTGCCCTGCGTGGCGTAGAACATGTCACTGGTCGGAACGCCGATGTACTTCGTTTCGCCTGGCTTCAACACCACTTCCGCCTTCATCACAAACGGTGACCCAGCGTTGGTCGCGTCGGTCATCTGGAACCCATGCTCGGCCGTGGAGCTGTTCGTCACTTTCAGCACAACCGGACGGCCTGGCCGAACCTTGAAATCGATGACGGTGACAGGAGGATACCACGCCTTCAAGCCGCCGATTTCCACGGCATATAGTTCCCCATCCACGAGCAACTCCTTAAACGGCTGGCCGACAACGGAACCAGTGTCTAAATCACCGATTTCAACGCCGCCAGCCTGCAGCGCATATGCGCCGGACGCCCCAGCCACCAGCATGACCAGGCCAAAAAATACTGCTACCATCGTCTTACCCATGACCTACCTCCTTAAAGAGATTAAGAAGAGATGCGATTAGGTTGGTGAATAATGACCACCGCGCTCTGAACCCTCTACTAGAAGCTCCGCCCAGGAGCCTAGCCTTCACTACTCGAAGATGTCCTAAATAATAGGCTGATGAGGGACACCTTATAGCATAGGGATTAAAAGGGAAGCAAGAAAGTTCTTGGCCTCACGCGAACCTAGTTTGCGCATAGAATCTTTCGGGTATCCAAGATGCCGTCATCGTCGCTCCGTAAATCATTTCAGGCACTTATGGCTATGGATTCCCATCGAGTGGTATTTCGAGAACCTGCGACCCGACCAACAGATCGTAGGGCGTATAGTCATCCGTCAGGGTCAAACCTGGCGGCCAAGGCTTGTCGTGATGCGTTGCCAGCAGCGCAGTGGCCTCTGGTGGGAGCCGACGGGTTTCCACCTGAGATTGAATACGAGTCACCATGTCATCAAAGGACATCCGATCGATGGGAGCCCCGCCGAAAAAGATGAGATTTTCAGAACTTGTGAGATGCGCCCGCCAAGGCCCCTTCACGCCGAAAGACTGGATGGTTGGAAACGACGTCTTCAGCGTCTGCACGACTGCACTCGCTCGCTGAAGATCCCCGCCACCTCCCGAGGAGGCAAGATTGACCGATACCACACCATTGGGATTCAGCTTACGCCTGAGTTCCGCAAAAAATTCGACCGTGGTCAGATGAAAGGGAAGGAGGTGGCGGGCAAACGCATCGACCCAGATCACGTCATACGTTGCAGTCGTATCCCGCAAAAAAACTCGGGCATCTTTGACGAACACATGATGATTGGCGGGAGGGTGGTACTCGAAGTACTGCTCCGCCATCTGAACGACGACTGGATCGAATTCAACCACATCCAATTCCAACTGCGGCCAGACGAAAGCCAGCCACTTGGCGATCGACCCGCCTCCATGCCCCAAAATGAGTCCCCGTTTGGGCTCCGGAGTCAGCGCGACCGCAGCAACCATGAGCTGACTATAGGGCAGAAAGAGCGTGGTCGGGTCAGACCGCCACATGACGGCATGCCAAGTTCGATCCAGCACCAGGTATCGGAACAGATCGTCGTCGCGGACGCGCACTTGCTGGTACGGACTATCCTCCTGGTGCACGACTCCGGCGACAACCGGAGTCTGGCCAAACACATACCAGACCACGATGAGCAGACCAGTCAGGAAGAGACCAGCCAGTTTCGTGACCCGTGCGCTGCCTCGCTGCAGCCACAGGAGGCCGAGCAGGACTTGGATCATTCCCAAGGACGCGACGAGCGTCTGGGTTCCTAACCACGAAAGAAGGAAAAAGGCGGTGCCCCAGGTCCCAGCCAAACTTCCCACCGTGGACAGGGCAATCATGCTGCCGGCGTGGCGGCCTAGATATCCCATGTCGACCACGGCCAATCGAAGCAGCGCCGGCATCACGCCGCTCAATCCGAATGCGGGAGGGGCCAACAGCACACAGGCCGCAAGGCTAGGACCCCAGCGTGGGTCCTCAATGGCTTTCGCCACCTTAAGAATCGTGATTTGTCCCATCCAGGACATCAATAGAGTCCAGGCTCCTGACCCGAGCAGGAGCCACGCCAGAACTGCCGCCACGCGGTACCGATCCGAGGCCCAACCACCGAACGCATAGCCTGAACTCATGGCGGCCAGGATGATTCCGATCAACGCTCCCCAGACATAGAGCGAGTTGCCGAATATCGGCGCCAATAAGCGGCTCCCCAGAATTTCCAGCGCCATAACAATCGCGCCTGTCACCAGGGCCGTCATGAGCAAAAAGAACCGCGGAGTAGAATGATGAGCAGGGCCCGGTCCGGTCATTGAGGACGGACCATTGGAGACCGGGTGGGACAGCGGCAGCCCTCAGCGTGGCACGATGTCATGTTACAACGCTCCCCAATTCTTGAAGTATCGAAGCAGATCGCGCACGGAAATCATCCCCACCACACGGCCCTCGTCGGTAATGACCAAATGCCGGATGCCCTGCTCGGCCATGATATCGCTCGCTTCATGCGCGGATTTAGCGATATCGATCGTCATCAGCGGCGTACTCATCACCGAGCGAGCCATGATTTGCTCAGCAGCTGCTCCACCGGCCATGCCCTTACGGACAAGATCTGCCTCACTGACAATGCCCACATAGTCGCCATGTTCTGCGACGAGCATCGCCCCGACGCGAGCATCGCGCAGTTGCCGTGCCACAGCCAACAATGTGTCATCGGGGTGCACGGTCCTGGTGATGGGACGCATCATCATCGCCAAAGGTCGCTGGATGGGCCCACCTGCACCTGCCATTCGCTGGTCTCTCCTTCGAAGAGTGCCGAATTCTACTGGAAGTGCGCCGCAATCTGCAATTCGCTCATCTTGGGTCCAAGGCCAAAACCTTCGATTTGATTGCTCACGCCTGCATGCATTGCTATACTGACGACGCTGCACACACACTCACACGAACATCTCTCAGCTTTTCTTCAGGAGGAGACGCATCCATGCATATCAGCGTGATAGGAACAGGCTATGTCGGCCTCGTGACCGGTGCCTGCTTCGCAGAATTCGGCGTGAACGTCACGTGTATGGACACTGATGAGCGCCGCATCGCAAGGCTTGAGAAGGGTGAAGTCCCTTTCTTCGAACCGGGCATCACCGAACTCGTCGCCAAAGGCATTAAAGAGGACCGGCTGCATTTCACGACCAACGTGGCGAAAGCCGTCGACAAAGCGCTGGTGATCTTCATCGCCGTTGGAACTCCTCCCAAATCAGATGGGTCGGCCGACCTGTCTTATGTCGAGGAAGTCGGTCGCGGAATCGCGAAAAACATGACCGGCTACAAGGTCATTGTCACCAAGTCGACGGTGCCTGTCGGCACCGGTGAAAAATTACGCGAGGTCATCAAGGCCAATCAAACCGGCCGCTTCCGATTCGACATCGTGTCCAATCCGGAGTTCCTGCGCGAAGGGTCCGCCATTGAAGACTTCATGCGGCCCAACCGCGTCGTGATCGGCGCGGACAGTGAACAGGCCGTCGCGATCATGAAAGACTTGTATCGCCCGCTGTACCTCCTGGAAACGCCGATTGTCGTGACCGACATTCCGACCGCTGAAATGATCAAATACGCCTCCAACGCGTTTCTCGCCGTCAAAATTTCCTTCATCAACGAAATCGCCACGGTGTGCGAAAAGGTGGGCGCCGACGTGCAGTTGGTCTCCAAGGGTATGGGCCTCGACACTCGCATCGGAAACAAATTTCTGCATGCCGGGCCAGGATTCGGAGGCTCGTGTTTCCCGAAAGACTTGGCCGCCCTCGTCCAGACAGGTGAGCGCGTAGGATACCCGTTTCAGATTGCAGGGGCCGCAGCCAAGGTGAACTATGAACAACACCTGCGGATGGTCGAGAAGGTCAAAGAAGCCTGCGGAGGCGTGAAGGGGAAAACACTTGGCGTCTTGGGCCTCTCCTTCAAACCCAACACCAATGATATGCGGGAAGCCCCCTCGCTGACGATCTTGGGCGAATTGATGAAGGAAGGGGCGACGATTCGCGCCTACGACCCAGCCTCCATGGAAGAATCGACGAAACTCTTGCCGGGCATGGTGCCCTGCCAGGATACCTATGACGTCGCGGAAGGCGCCGACGGACTGATCATCATGACCGAGTGGAACCAGTTTCGAAATCTCGATTTCGAACGGCTCAAGAAATTCATGCGGCAGCCACTGCTCCTGGATCTCCGCAATACCTATGAATCAGATCGCGTGATCGGCTTCGGTTTCCGTCACGTCTCAGTCGGTCGCCCCACGAGAGATCCCGTCGCCTAACCGGAAGGCTGGACGGCGACACTAGCTGAGCAGCTTTGCCGGTTCGGCCTGGACCCCTTCTTTGGACTTGGGCTTATAGCCCATTCGATCGAGCACCTTCATAATCTTCGTCTTCAGTCGATCATCGGCTTCGGCCAAGGCCGTGGCAAGGGGCTCGACGGCGGGCTTTCCGATCTTCCGGATGATCTCCGTCGCCGACTGGCGAACATCGTCTTCCTCTGCCGCCAACAACGGCACGAGAGACGAGACGGCTGACCCACCGATCTTGATCAACGAATCATACGCCCGCTGCCGCACATCGCCGACCTCGTCGGTGAGCGCTCCCACCAGGGGCATGACGGCTCGCGGATCTTTCAACTCGCCCAAGACTTCCGCTGCATACTTGCGATTGAGCCAGTGCGAATCCTTGAGGTCGATCAACATCGCATCGGCCTTCGCTGCATTCGGATCCTTCGCACGAATCCGGAAGCTCTTGGCGATGCGTTTGCCGCCTTCTTCCACAACGCGGATCGTCGCCCCATCACCGGGCTTGATCTTGAGGAAGTCTTCGAGCGCCTCGTCGCCGACATCCAGCACGACGGTTTTTCCGTCGTATGCGAGCAATTCGACCTCCAGCTGCTTGGCTTCGGGATTAACGGCCACGACCCGCTCCGTCACCAAGTTGAACCCGTCCTTCTTGGTGCCGCCCTTCGGTCCGATTTGAATCAATTTTGCCGGTGCTTCTTCTGCCATAGTAGAGTTCCTTTATCGGGTTATGACGAGGTCGCCTGTTTCCATCCCAAGCTCGCAAGGACACCTTCGACTGTTTCCTGCACCATCGTATTTTCATCTTCCAAGAGGGGAAGCAGCGGCTCGATCGCCTGCTTCGCGCCCAACCGTGCCAACGATTCCGCGGCATTTCGACGCACGAGCCAGTCCTCATCCTGAAGCGACTGGATCAACGCATCGGCACTGCGCGGATCGCCGATTTTTCCCAGCGCTTCTGCGGCATGGCGCCGCACCATCCAATTGGAACCCAACAGGCCGCCGATCAGTGCATCAACGGCCCGCGTATCGCCGATCTTTTTGAGGACCCGCGCGACATCTTCACGCACGGTGCCGTCACCAAGTGCGTCGATCAATCCCGGCGTTGCCCGTGAGTCGCCGATCCGTTCCAATGCCCACACCGCCGCCGTTCTGACTGCCCCGTCCTTATCCTTCAAGGCCACCATGAGCGGATCCACCGCCCGCGGATCGCGGAAGCGTCCGAGCGCATTCGCCGCCTGCTCGCGAACGGCCCATTCATCGTCACCCAGTGCCTCCAGCATCTGATCAAACGCGACGGGCCCGATGCGCACCACGGCCGTCGCGGCCGCTTCACGAATCACGACATCCTCATCCGCCATCAGGCCGATCAGTTGTGGAACGGCGTCGATCCCCATCTGTCCAAGACTCGCCATCGCATGGTCCCGCAAGGCCTCGTTGTCGTCGCGGAGCGCGGATATTAATTGTGCAATTCGCTCGGCATCACTCATGATCGTCCGATTCCTCCTGTCCGACCGGTTGTGCGCCTTCAAGCGCCGCAAGTTTGTCCGCAATGAGACCGGCGCTGTACGACACGATGCCGTCCCGGTCGGTCCGCAATCGGTTGAACAACTCGTTATACGGACGCAACACCTCGACGTCTTTGATTTTGGCCAGCGCCTCGATGGCCATCACGCGTAACGGCCTGATGGGGATCGCCTCGATGTACAATTGCGCCGGCCGCGGGTCCCCAATAAGGCCCAGCGACTTCACAGCATATTCTTTGACTCCGGTATCCTTGTCTACCTGAAGCCGCTTCATCAACGGCTCGACTGCGCGGACATCCCCGATCTTGCCCAGCAAATCCGCCGCCGCTTCACGCACCACCCAATCGTCATCTTCCAGATACTCGATCAAAATTTCGACCGCGGGCCGCCCGATTCCCAATAAATCCATGACCGTGGACATGCGGGCTTCTTCACGCTCGCTCGCCCCCTCCACGTCGCGCAGCGCGTTAAACGTCGCATCGATTCGATCCCTGATCGCCCCCAGCTTCTTCAGTGTCCGCACGGCGCTGTCGCGAACGGCCGGAGACGCCATGGCATCAATCAATCCGTCTGCCGAACGAGGATCAAGCAAATGATCGAGGATCATTGCCGCGGTTGTCTGCGCTTCAACCTCAGGATGGGCCAGCATCTCGCACAACGGGGTGATCGCGTTGGGGATCAACCCCAGGAGTTGCCGCACCCGGCTCCGAACATCCTCGTCGGGAGACTCGTGAAGATTGCGCACCAAGCCCGCCGCTGTCTCGTCATCCAGGTTGCCGGCCATCTGTTCCAGCGCGGCAAACGCGGCTTGCCGAACCGTCTCCTCGGAATCCCGAAGCAGGGCGACCAAAGAAAGGCCCGCGGCCGGATCCTTGATCCGCGACAACATCGCCGCCGCCTCAACGCGGAGAAGAACATCACCCGTCCCCAGGGCCTGCGTCAACGCCTGCACCGCCCGAGGTCCACCGGCTAAGCAGGCAGCCGTCGCCCGCATGCGCCGCCACTCTTCCTCGTGGGTCAATTCAGAAACGAGTGTGTCGATGCTTTCTTTAGGCATTCATCAATTTCGATACGTGCATGCGTTTCAACTGGGCGATCGCGCGAGGCGAAGACCGCCTCCGATACATCCCCCATCACGAACTGCCAACCTGTCAGACCCGACCCGGACGCCACCCGACGGCCGTCAGCGTCTCTCGAAGGTGATAACGAACATTTTCATCCTGTTCCTTTGCCAGCATAGGCAACAGGGACGGGATCACCACTGGTCCAAACTTGGTCAGGGCCGCAGCCGCTTCCGACCGGGTGATCGTATTCCGTAGCGCCACGATCAGCGACGGAATGGCCACCCCATCGGCAATCATCCCCAGCGCACGAGCCGCCATCCCCATGGTCGCCATCTCATCGGTCCACCCATCGGCGCAAGGAGTGACTGAATCGCTCGGCTCACCCAGCGGCGCCCCCTCCACAATCCGCCGCAGAAGCGGTACGGCGCGACGATCGCCGATATGCCCGAGGGCCTCGACGGCCAAGAGCCTCAAACCAGGCTCCTTCATCACCGTTACCAGGTAATCCACTGCGCGCGCATCCCGGAGCGCACCCAGAGCCCGCACGACATCTTCGCGGATCGCCGAGTCCCGTTCATTGAACAAGGCCCGCAGCAGCGGATCGACGGAGGCCGGAGACTTCAGCTTACCCAACGCCTCCACGGCATGTAGGCGAACCAACCAGTCATCATGTTCCAGCGCGTGGATCAATCCCTCCACAGCGGCGGTGCCGATAGCGGCCAACGCGCCGGAGACTTCCTCGCGAACGGCCTTGACCTTGTCCTGCAACAGCGGCATCAGCGCAGCGACGGCTTCCGGGTCTCCGATTCGTCCCAGGCCCTTCGCGGCGTGCATGCGCACGATCCAATCGCGACTACCCAGCGCATCAATAAGCGGACGAAATACCCGAGCATCGGCGATCGAGGCCAAAATAGCCGAGGCCGATTCCTGCACCTGCAACGCCGGATCACCTAAACAGCCGGCCAGAGCCGGCACCGACACAGGACCGAGGGCAGAGAGCGCCCCGATGGCCGCTTCACGGACGGCCCGATCAGCATCCCGGAGGGCACTCGTCAGGGGCAGCACAGCCCGAGCGTCTTTGAGCGTTCCAAGCAGGGTCGCAGCTTCCTCCCGAATCGCCCAATCTTCATCCGACAGGGCTGCGATCTGTTCACTGACAGTGTCGGCCATGGTACCTCGGCCTCTGGTGAGGCCATCGACCTTAACACAGGATTTTTTTAGGGGTCAACGCGGGGTCGGCGGAGCGACCTGGCATCGAACCTTCCCCGCCCAGCTGGTCGAAACAGAGGAGAAGAAACGGTTGGAGCGCCGTGGACGCTCCTCGCTTGAAACGGATCCCACGGGAAGGACTCGCGGGTTACCGCACCGATCCTTTCGCGAAATCACCGCTCGGACCGAATCGACCGATATCGCCCAGCGGACGATCGACACGAAGATTATCGGCTTGACTGGAGTCAACCGACGTCTCTTCATCCGGAGGCGTCCAACCAAGCTGTTCCAACGTTTCCACCACCAGCAACCGCAGAGAATCTTTGGCCGTCAATCGGACTGATGCATAGGACAGGACGCGTTCTCCTTCGGCTTCAACTTCCGATGCCTTAGGGTCGTAGAGAAATGAAATCAACGGTTCGATCGCCGAATCACCGATCAGCACCAGCGCCGCCGCGACTTTTTCCCGCAAGACCCCATCCTTCAACAGCATAATGAGATCGGGAATGACGCGCGGATCGCGGAAATGTCCGAGCGCGGTGGCCGCCGCTTCCTTAATAAATGCGTCTTCACTGACGATGCACCCGGGGGTCGGAGTCCCTTCCTGACGAACGCCTTTTCCTTTGAGAGCCGCCAACACTGCAGGAAGGGCACGGGGATCACCGATCATGCCGAGAGAAGCGATCGCATGACGCTTCACCGCACCATCCTTCATGGCCTCCAGCAACCCGTCAATGGCACGGGAGTCGCCGATCATGCCCAATGCAATCGTGGCATCTTCACGGACGGCTCGATCCGGATCCTTCAATGCCCCGATCAAGGCATCCACCACGCGTGGCTCCCGCACCCAGCTCCGGCCGATTTGATAGTCCGTCGTCATGCCTCCCAATGCGCGAGCTGCATGGCAACGCACGACAAAATCTTTGTCGTGTATGCTCTCAAGCAGCAAATCGACGGACGGCTGCCCGATTGACACTAGGGCAATGCCGGCAGTTTCACGGACGATTTTGGAAGAATCCCGGAACATCTTGATCAACGCGGGAATGGCTTTCGGGTCGCCGATTTTTCCCAACGCCTCCGCTGCGGCACTCTTCACGGCACCATCGCGGTCTCGGCAGGCAAAGATCAACCCATCGACTGCGCGCGGATCGCGGAGATCGCCGCACGCTTTGGCCGCGTGCTCCCGAACCCGCCACCGCTCATCCTTCATTGCCGCAAGCAATCGATCCATCTGACCCGCGCCCAGCGACACAACGGCCGCCACCGATTCGTTGCGGACTTCCATGATGGGATCGTTGAATAACATGATCAGCGCTTCAATCGCCTTCACGCCCCCGATTTTGGCGACACCCCACCCGGCGCGAGTCCGCACCGACCAATACTCGTCGCCGCAAGCTCCGATCAATGCATCCAGCGTGGTCGGGTCTGCTAACTCAGCGAGGGCTTTCGCGGCCTCTTCACGCGTGGCATCGTCCGCATCTTCAAGGGAATCAATCAGATCATCGAGAGCCTGTGCCATCACCCACCTCACTATTCCCGTAATAGGCATCACGTTGACCGCCATGAGGATAGGTGCGTTTGCACCGTACCACCAAGGTCTGAGTCCCGCGGCCCTCCACACATTGATCGAGTGACTTGGAGTATTCCAGCTTCCCGTCCAAACTCACCGTGAAGGGAAAGTCGAAGGTAAAACTGATGAACTTGTATTGTCCCGGCTTGAGCTTCAACTCCCGCGTTTCGGTCGTCCGGTAGGCATCCGAGGTTTCTGGATCCAAAATCCAGAGTTGCGGCGTGATACCGGGTACCTGCCACCACGATTGCGGCACCAGCGGGGTCGGATCAATCGTGATCGTATGTTCTTTACCGTAGGCAGGAGGAGGACCGGCCGCCAGGAGCCGTTCCGATTGGCCAACGAGCGCCGCGCATATCAGCGTCATGATCCAACTGAACACCTGACGTCCGGGGAAAGCTCTGTGCGACGATGAACGCATAGGTATCCTCTTATTGCAGGAGCGGGCTGACTGGAGCCGCGATGAACGCGGTCTTAAAGATTTCCTCGACCGGGTGGCTCTCCCATTCCGTGTAGGTGTCAAGTCCGAGCGCGCGCAACACCGTTGCGCCCGTGTCGATAATCGACACCGGTTGATGAATCATGTGACCAGGCTTGATGCCGACCCCTGAGGCGATCCAAGGCACCACGGGAAGGTGGTTCGCCGACTCACCGGATACCTCACCGGATGAAAATTGCGTTTCGCCGAACGCACTGAGCGAGGTGGCAAACACCGTGGTCCGCTTGATCAAACCATGTTCTCGGTACAAATCGAGCACCGTTCCCATGGCCTTATCCACCGCCTTCAGCGCATCCTTATAGGCGGCTGAATTCCAGCCCTGGGCTTCCCCCACGCGCCCGGGAGCGGGCAGATGGACGACCAGAAAATGAGGCAATGCCGGAATCGCATGGCCATAACCCGATCCACTCGTCGCCTTTTTGAAGTAGTCCCGCACATAGCTGATGAGACGGTCGGGATTGCACTCGGCCCGGAGCGGACCGCACATCTGATAATCCGTATAGGGTTCCGGCTTCGCGAGCTGGTAGAGAGACTCGTCCATATAAAATATCGCGCTGTCCCGGCCACCGCTCAGGTCCAAATAATCAAACACCGTCGGCGCACGAGGGTACCCGCGACTGAATTCGAAGACGTTCCAGTTAATTCCGTGCTTGGCGACCGGCATTCCCGTCACCAGCGAAGCCATGGTCGGCAACCGGCGCGCAGGCGCGACGGCTGTGGCAGACCAGGTCACCGCCCCGTTCTTCACGAGGGTGGACAAGACCGGCATCGCGCCGCTCTTTAACGATTCCTGTCCAAACCCTTCGAGCGCGAACAAAATGACGTATTCCGCCATGCTTTCCGGCGCAGGAGAGGAAATTTCCCCGCCTCCGCGGGCCGCAAGGACAACAGATGGGGACGGGGACACCACGAAGACCAAACTCAGGCTCACGACCAGGCAAAAGGCCGCCGTGACTGTACCAATGCTGCGGATAGGACTCATAACCTGCCTCACCATACGATCTATTTAGAAGCGAAGAGAAAGTACCTTAGCATGCTGTTTTCCGCGAAGGCAAGGCGCGAACCCTGCTCGTCATGGCGTCTGATGGGGATCAATGTTATCCTGAGCGAGTCGGCCCAAGTCTGCCGGCAACCGCGCTCAGACAAGCTTGTCCACGGTGTGAGGCGATGTCCCAAAACCCACTTCACAAAGGCCTTCGCCTTACTATAACCGCCACGTCCCTGCGCAGGCCATCCGTTCATCCCTGCTTCGGCCTGATCACGGTCAGTCTACTCCTTCTCCTCGTTTGCCCCTTTCCAGTCCAGGCCGAGGTTCGAGTCGTGACCGGGACGGGCGAACATCAAATGAACGATCGAGAAACGAAAGCGGATGCGATCAGGCTCGCCACGGAGCAGGCGAAGAGACAGGCATTGGAGCAGGTCGCCTCCTATCTGGAAAGCGTCACGGTGGTGCGGGATCTGGACGTCACCCAAGATGAAATCCGCAGTTACACCGCTGGGATGGTCCTGGTCCTTGATCAGCAAGTGAAGACGACGCTGGATGGAAACGTCGTCGTGATCCGCGTCGATCTTGCGGCGCAAGTGGACACCGACGAGGTCGCCCGGGCCATTGCCGCCTTGCGGCACAACGAGGATGCGCGCGAGCAGTTGCTTGCGCTCAGACAGGATGTCGAGTCCCTGCAACAGGAACTCGATGCAGCGAACGAAGCTCTCGCCGCAACCACGTCGCCTAAACAGGCCCAACAACTACATCATGAGCGGAAGGAATTGCTCAGCCGCGCAGAGTCTGACGCGATGGTGGCGCAAGCCTGGACCGACTGGGTGTTGGTCGCTCCATTCGCGCAGCCCTATCCATCGGCCGGCCTGGCCCAGGTCCAAGCACTGCTTGTTCTGGCAGCGAGATTGAATCCCAACAATCCCCACCTGACCATTGCCCAACAGACCGTGGGCGCCAACGCACCCCCGGCGCCGCCCCGGCCTCCGCGACCGCCTGTGCCGCATACCGTTCCATATTTGCCCGGCTACTCCGTCGCCCCGCAGCAACCGGCTCAACCGAAGGGGACCCCACCGGCTGCTTCCCAGCAGCGTTCAAGTGCCTATCACCTGCAGCCGCTGCCGCCCAATTCATCTGGTCAGCCGCCGCAGCCGGGAAGCACCTCGACGATGATCCAAGTGCCTACGCATCCAGGGACGCCTCTCCCGCCCTCAGGGCGCGCTACGATGCCTCTCTATCGGCAAGTCCCCGCGCCAAACAGGCAGGGCACCCAGCCGACGCTGCATACCTATCAAGCAGGGGTCGACTTGGTCTCGCCGGCCGCTCCGGAACCATCCGCCGTCACGCCGGGTGAAACCCCGCCCGTCATCATGCACCAGGTTCCGCAGACACCGGTGACCGTCCCGCCACCCCGTTCGCAACGCATCCCCGATCAGTGGACCAATCAGGAAGGAAAGTAGCCATGTCGCAGACATCAGGACATGTTCGCTCGGGATGGTGGCTTCTTCTGGGTGCCCTACTGATCGCATCGCCAACGCCGGCTGCGGACCTGACCACACCGGCTGTGCGCGATCACGCCGACCAAGCCTTCCAACACCTCCAAACACGAGAGAAGACGGCATCGTCCGCGAGCGCATCGCAGGCGAGGCCCGCTCAAACGGCGTCCAGCGCGGAGCAGTTTCTGACCGGCCAGGGACAGGGCGATCTGAACAAAGGCACACTCGTCTGTCAGCGAGTCTCCGAACTGGCGGCCCGAGCCGATATTGCCAAACAAATCCGGGTGCTGGTGAAGGAACATGCCACCGACCGCCTGCGAGAACGCACCGGTCGTGAGGTCGAACAGGACATCGAGGTCGTGCGGGAAGAAATCGTTCAGGAATACCTGCAGGGCGTTCAGATCATCGAACACCGCACCGACGAAGAAGCCAAAACCTGTTCAGCGACTGCCGTCATGCCGAAATCCCGCCTGCCCGTACCCATGCCCACGGATCCGACCGCTTCCAATCCAGCCGCGCATCGCTGAACCGTCTTCCAGGCCGAATCCTCTGCCCCTCCATTGAACTTCGCGCTCCGTTTCGGGTAAGACAATCTTCCCATGCCCATTGAAAACAACTTCCAGCACGACGAACTCTCGCGGAAGAACCCCGGCGACCGGCTGACCTACGCCGACTGGACGACGCCGCCCGACAGTGACTCACCCGCCTGGCAGGACGCGATGGGGCTGCTCGGACAGCAGCTGTCAGGGGCCGGCGTGCGGCTGATCATGTTTCTACATGGAGCTATCCCTGGCACCGATGTCTTCGGCTTAGGACGACTCGACGAAGTAGGCGGGCTCAAGCGAGGCTATTCACGCGGCATCTCCGGCCTGGACTCACTCCTCTCGTTGATGCGGGAAGGCACGAATGGCATCACCCCGCTGCCTGGTGGCCTCACACCCCCGCTGGCCAATGATGACGCGACCAAGACCCTGCTCGACAGTCAGATCGGCGACGCGGGGAACTTTACGACCGCCACGGTCGAACAATGTCGGAAAGCCCTAAACCAGACACTACCCACACCCATCACCTGCATCCGGGAACTCTGGTCCAGCGAGCACCATCACCTCGGCCGCACTCTGGCCGCTTGCCGACTGTTGGACCGGCTGCGGGCCCTCGTCACCGAGCACCATCTGGGAGCCGGCGACCGTATCCTGGTCCAGGCCCATGGCCAGGCCGGACTCGTGCTTGCGCTGGCCTCCAATCTACTCTGCCCTTCACCCATCACAGGACGGAAGACGCTCTTCGAACTCCTTCTGGCCGCGCAATCGCAAGGACCGGACGCGGAGGCGATTCGCCGCATCGAGCCGCTGCTGACTAACACGACCTTGCTCAATGGCGTGGAGCTGGATATCGTCACCTTCGGCACGCCGGTGCGGTACGGCTGGGACCCGTCCGGAATCGGCAAACTGCTGCACATCGTGAACCACCGCAATTTGCGGACCGACGGGAAAACCTGGCTCTCAAAAATAGATATGCCGCAAATCACCGTCGAGATGCCGATCGCCTGGGGCGGTGACCACGTGCAGCAACTCGCCGCCGCCGGCAGCGATGCCCTTCCGAAGAGCGACGCCGCCAAGGCCGCCAATAAAGCCGTGTGGGAATTGGTGGAGCCCTATGATGGCTTCGAACGCTGGGTGGAATGTGCGCGCCGCGCCGGACGTTTCCCGAGCGAAGGGCAGTGCTTACTCGTCGACTACAAAGATTGCACGAGTTCCACCAACGTCCGCGACCACTACTACGGCCACGCCGCCTACACGCGCACGAACGCAATGCTGTTCAACTTCAATCAGATCGTCGCTCGGCTTTATTCATAATCTCCTGATTGACGAGTTCACCATGCCGCCACTGCCATCCGATCGGCGATGGGCTTGGCTTGCTCTAACATTGAGCCTCTCTCTGCCCATACTCGTAATAGAGCACTGCCAGCGTTCTGTCGTCGCCATGTCCCATCCGCACGTTGGCAATAGCTCGACCGAAATTCTTTCTGGCCTCTGCCCAAGCTCCGTTTCGGGCGGCTACCTGGCCGGCAACAGCGTATCGTTGAGCATTGTGCATATTGATCGGGTTCGCACAACCCGCCATCACTAGTAACAACAAAGCGCCGCTTGCGGCGATCCACGGTCGCGCCATTTCTACCCTCCTTCGTCAGGTTGAGCCGCAGGGCAAGTCGCCCGTTCTGCTAATACGGCATCTCGTCGTCACTCAGCCCGAAGTGGTGCCCGATCTCATGCACGACGGTATCACGCACTTCTTGCACGACTTCTTTTTTGGTGCGACAGACTCGGAGGATCGGCCCGCGGTAGATGGAGATTTTGGCCGGTAGCTGCCCGCCGGCCTGAAAGAAGGATTCATGGTCGATCGAGAGCCCCTGATAGAGGCCGAGGAGATCTTCGTCTTCCTCCATTTCCAGATCGGCTAGAAGTTCTGGCGTAGGCTCCTCTTCCACCACGACGGCGACGTTGGCAATGAGTGGGACGTATTCGTCTGGCAGGCCATCCAGCGCTTCCTGCACCAGGGACTGAAACTCGGATTCGGATATGGTCAAGGTGCGTTTTCGCGGCGACATAGCTGAAAGAACCCTGCTCAAGCCCTGCGCGATTCCCGCGGTCTTCTTCAGGGAAGAGTATGGCCTGAATCAGATGCAGACGTTCAAACCGGCTGTCGAGCAAGGCCGCAGCGAGTCATGCGATTCAAAAGGCAGTTGGACAGCCGGTTTGCACAGCCCGCTACGGATGGGCCACTCGCCAGTTCAACCCCACTCCCAAGTCCACCTTGAGCGGTACCGACAGTCCCAAGGCCGCTCCCGTGGCTTCCATCTCCTGCTTCACGAGCTGCTTCGCCGGTTCCAGTTCCTGGTCCGGCACTTCAAAAATCAGTTCATCATGCACTTGGAGAATCATCTTGCAGTGAGGGAGTTCCGACTGCAGACGACGATGGACATTGATCATCGCGACCTTGATGAGATCCGCCGCCGACCCTTGAATCGGGCTGTTGACCGCCATTCGTTCACCAGCGCCGCGCTGCGATGGGTCTCCGCTCTGCAATTCCGGAATCGGCCGACGACGGCCGAGGATGGTCGTCGTATAGCCTTTGGTCTTGCCGTCGTCGATATTCCGATCCATCAACGCCCGGACGGCTGCAAACTTCTCAAAGAACGTCTCGATGTATTTCTTGGCATCGGCTTGGGACACGCCGATGTTCGAGGCGAGACCGAAGGGGCTGATGCCATACACGATCCCGAACACCACACTCTTCGCCGCGCGACGCATCTCTCTCGTGACCTCTCCGGCGGGCAGGTTGAAAATCTCCATGGCCGTGGCCATATGAATGTCTTCGCCCTGTTCAAACACCTGCAGCAGCCGGGGGTCCTGCGACAAATGCGCCAGAATACGCGGCTCGACCTGACTGTAGTCGGCGCAGAGCAGTCGGTGCCCCGATGGGGCAATAAAGGCTTCGCGGATGCGGAGGCCATAGTCACCCTTGACCGGAATGTTCTGCAGATTCGGATCAGTAGAGGAGAGTCGACCAGTCGCCGCCACAGTCTGATTCAGAGAGGTGTGGAGCCGCTGGGTGTCGGGGTTCACCAGCTGTGGCAAGGCATCGACATAGGTCGATTTGAGCTTCGTCAGCGTCCGATAGTTCAGGATCTGCGCCGGCAGGTCATGTTGGCTGGCGAGTTGCGTGAGGGTGTCTTCATCCGTGGAGTAGCCGGTTTTCGTTTTTCGCAACGGCTTCAGGCCGAGGGATTCAAAGAGTACGGTCGCCAGTTGCTTCGGCGAACCGATGTTGAATTCCCCGCCGGCCAGGCGGTAGATCGTCCCCACCATCTGCTCCAGCTCACGTTCCAATTCCTTGCTGAGACCGCGCAGACCCTCGACGTCGAGCAGGAAGCCGTTCCGTTCGATTTCGGCCAACACTGGCACCAGCGGCATCTCCACGTCGTGAAACAACGACAGGCTTCCCTGCTCCCTTAGTCGCTCGCGGAGCATCGGTGCCACCTTGGCCGTAACCGCCGCAGTCTCACCGGTTCGACGAACCAGCTTCTCATCAACATCGAACAAAGATTGCGTTTCCTGGCCAGGCTCGTCGCGCTCGCCCGCGCCCAGCTGATAACTCAGCAGGTCCATGGCGATCGCTTCCAAGGTATGGGCCCGGCGATTCGGGTTCAACAGATAGTCGGCGACCATCGTGTCGAAATAAGGCCCCGACAGGTCGATGCCCTGTCGGTGAAGCGCCAACAACACCGGCTTGAGATCCTGCACGGCTTTCGGCCGATTCCCATCTCGCAGGCATTCGAGAAGCGGCCCTGGCCAGCCACGCGCTTCGCCTTGTACGAAGGCCGCACCACCATCAGGCCCACTCAACGCGCAGCCCTGGATATCGGCTCGCACTCCGGCCTCACCGGTCAAGAGGCAGGCGAACCCCAGCATCGCCTCAACTGGTTGCCGCTTCAAAAACGTTTCCACCGCGGCCTCATCGTGAATCTGTTGGACGTCAGCCCCCAGCCGATCCTGCTCAGGGGTATCTCCCTGGAAAGCTTTGGCCAGAGTCATGAACTCCAGTTCACGCAACAGGCTCACCAGAGTCTCGATCCGCGGTGCTTTCGCATGAAAATGAGTGGGGGGAAACTCGACCGGACAATCCAATTGAATGGTCGCCAGGCGCTTGCTCATGCGCGCCTGCTCGCCCTGCTCCAACAACAGATGTTTGGTTTTGGCCGGCGTGACTTCGTCGATTCGATTGAGCAGCGCTTCGATGGTGCCGAACTGCGTGATCAGCTTGACCGCTGTCTTCTCGCCGATCCCTTTGACGCCGGGAATATTGTCGCTGGTATCGCCCATCAGACCCATGATCTCGACGACGCGCGCCGGCTCCACGCCGAATCGCACCTGCGAATCCGCCTCGCCGAACCATTTATCTTTCACCGGGTCGTAGATGCGGGTGCGGGGAGTGAGCAGTTGGAACATATCCTTGTCGCTGGTGACGATCACGACGTCGAGCCCTTCGACCTCCCCTTTTCTCGCCAGGGTGCCGATCAGATCGTCGGCCTCATACCCGGCTTGCCGAATCACCGGCAGGGACAACGCTTCCACCACGCGATGGATGTACGGGATCTGCGCGCTCATGCCTTGCGGCATGGGTGGCCGTTGCGCCTTATAGTCTTTGAACGCTTCATGGCGATGCGTCGGGCCCTTCTCATCGAATACCACGGCCACGTAGTCCGGCCGATGGTCCCGCAGGACTTTCAGCAGCATGGTCGTGAACCCATAGACGGCATTGGTCTGCAGACCCTTTGAATTGGAGAGGGGCGGCAGGGCGAAAAATGCCCGATAGATGTATGCGCTGCCGTCGATTAAATAGAGCGTGGGCATAGCTGAGACAACGTAACCGGTGGAGCAACGCAGCGCCGAATTGAACGACGGCGATCTCAGTCGGGAGCAATAATGAGTGGTGGTTTGTCGAACCGCGCCCGCATGCCGTTGATGGTGCTGAGGACGGTGGATTGTCCCACGATCTTCGCCTCGACCCGCCGCTTGCCGGGAAATTCGATCAACGAGAGGCCGATCAACATCGTCAGCAGTCCCTGCCCAGGCAGGAACAGCATGAGAAGGCCCGCGAAGAGAAAGATCGCCCCCACGACGTTCTTAGCGATATGCCCGAACAGGCGAAGCACTGGGTGGTGATTCTCCATCCACGGGCGCGGAATACGAATATCGAAATAGTCCGCCGGCAATCGCATCAGAATGATGGGAATGGCGATCAGAGTCCCCACAAACATGACGGCCGAAGATACGGCAAACCAGATCAACACATTCGCCGGCACGTAGGATTCGATCTGCGACAGGAATTCACTTATCACCGGCGCATCCTAGCATGAGGCTTTGCGCGGCGGAAAGGGCATCAGGACAAAGCTGGTTTACGTTCCTCGCGCCTCCAGCTATAATTCCGCCCATGCTGCCCAAGCGACTCAGCTGCGTAAGGTTGAAGAGCATCCACCGACCAACCTTCCGGATGGCGGTTCTCGCATTGGCTCTCTTTCTTGGCACCCTCGGCTTGGGTGATCATTGGGCACAAGCCGCCGATGTCGCCTCCTCTACCGGAGAGTCGGACCTTCAGATCGACATCACCAAAATCGGGCTCGGCAAGGAAGTCGTCATTACCCAAGGCACGAAGGAATGGTTCATGCGGGTCGAGGTCACCCCTGAAAACTCCGTGGTGGTTCGACAAGAAAAAGACGGGAACCGATACCTGCTCGACGAGAGCGAGATGCACGATCGCGCCATGACACCCGTTGAAGTGGATGCGGCCATCACCGAATTTGTGAATAGCGTCAAAACCCGACAGAAGGTCCAATAGCCGCCATGGCCGACAAACCCAAGTTCGTCATCTTTGCCCATAACGCCACCTACGATAAACTCCACCAGGTCGCCACCCTGGGCCTCACCGCCGCCGCCATGGGCAAGGAGGTCATCGTGGTGCTGTTGTTTTGGACGATCAAGAAGCTGGCCGAGGGCAGGATCGACCAGATCGACTTTCCGCCTGAATATGCTGCGTCGGCAGAGGAAGTCGCTCGGCTCTTGAAGGAGAAGCGGGTCCCGACAATCTCAGAGATGTTTCACGAAGCCCGTCTCGTCGGTCAGTTTCGCCTCATCGCCTGCAGCGCCGGACTCGAATATATGGGCGTGGAAGCGGGCGCGGTCGAACGCAATGTCGACGAAGTCCTCGGCCTCCCCTCCATCCTCTCGCTGACGGCGCAGGCGGAAACCAAATTATTTATTTAGCCGATCGTGACGGACCCGTCGACGCAGGGAGAGCGACGCCGATCTGCCTCTCCTCGTCGTTACGCCTGCTTCAGATTCGACAGAAATTCCCGGAACTCTTCATTCTGCAACAGACCGGCGCCTAGGTGGGTCATCACAATCTGCCCGTTCGCATCCAATACCACATAGGTCGGGGTCACCCGCACCTTGAACGCCTGGGCCACCCACCGGTCTTCGTCATAGGCCGTCGGAAACACGAACACGTCAGGCCGTTGCTTAATGAACGCCTCGACATTCGACCGGAGGTCGGCAAAGCCAATCGAGAGCACTTGCAGCCGTTCCGGCTTGTCCCGCTGATAGAAACTCGCGAGTTCCGGCAACTCCTTCCGGCACACGTTACACCAAGGAGCCCAAAACACCAGCAGCGCCGGCCGGTTGCGCAGCGTGGTCTTGCTGACCGCATCTCCGGCCGACGTCACCAGTTCGAACTCCGGCGCAGACGGCAAACCCGGGGCGCCATGACTCACGTTCAAGACACCGCCCCACACCATGATCAGCCACAAGACAAGCGAGAGCCGGCGCGTGCCGATCGTCCACATCGCAACAGACCTCTCTAGGGCTTAATGTACAGATACCCTTGCTGTTGAAGATCCGCAATGCGCTTAACCGCCACCGGATGGAGGGTCCCCACAAAGCCCTTCACAAGATTGTCGAGCGTCTTGTTATAGAGTTTCATCGACACCTGACACATTTCCGCCTTCACGCCCTTGTCGATGATCTGCTCGAATCGCTTGGTCATCTCAGCGTCCATTTTGTCTTTCTCAAACAGTTCCAGCGCCGGACCATGTACCACCAACTCCACATCGATCTTATCCGGTCCCCCTTCCGCCTCAATGTGTTTATTGATCAGCGCCAACGCATACTTGGCGACCTCCGGATCCTTCCCATCCACATGGTACAACACTTTGACTTTCCCGCCGGCCGGCATCTCCGCTGCCAGCACCGGTATCGAAATCACAAGGAACGCCACGGTCGCCAGCAGGGCCAGCGAACCGATTGCTGCTCTATCGAACCTGGATCGCATAGACATAGATGCCTCCTTCAATACATAGGGAAGCCGACGAACCCTTACCATATGTCATGGTACGTGACGAATGATGGAATTGCCAGGACGCCCAGCGCCAGGCAAGCCAAACAAAAAACCGGCCTCATAGGCGAAGTAGTCAGGGTACGCGGGACTCTGCCGGGCCGTCCGCGGGATTGTCGAAACACGAGGTTGCGTCGAGGATGAAGCTTAACGCGAGTGTGTCACGCCGACGCGATCACAGTACTGCGCAATCTTGCACCGGCTACAGAAGGGTGAGACGGGCTGGCATAGGTTCTGCCCGTATGGCACGAGCAGATCATTCAGGGTAATCCAATATTTGCGTGGAAGTCTGTCGCGGAGTGCCTGCTCCGTCGCATCAGGGCTTTCGGTCTTCACGTATCCCCACCGGTTGCTGATCCGGTGGACATGAATATCGACACAAATCCCCGGCTTTTGATACCCGACCGTCACCACCAGATTCGCCGTCTTCCGGCCCACTCCCGGCAACGTTAGCAGCTCCTCGATTTGGTCCGGTACTCGACCTCGGTACCGTTCAAGGAGTTGAGTGCAAATCTGCCCGATCTGTTTTGCCTTGGTCCGATAGAACCCTACTGGGTAGATCGCTTGCTCAAGCGCCGCCGGAGTCATCTGTTGCATTGCCGTCGGCGTCGAAGCCGCGGCGAAGAGACGCGCACTGGCTTCAGCCGTTGTCTTGTCTTTGGTGCGCAGACTGAGCAAGCAGGAGATTAACACGAGGAAGGGATCACGGCCGGACTGTCTGGCGACGGCGCCGACAACCGGCTCCGGCCAGCGGGCGACTTCCCACTTGACCGTTCTGATGACGGCATGGATCTCTCGCGCCTGCATGGATCTACCGAAATGGGGGACTCAAGAGAGAGCGGTCGAACCGGTCGACGGAGGGGGAAAACGCCTAACGTCTATTCCGGCCGTCTCTTCGCAAGCCACTTCTGCCGGCGGCGCTGAGCCTCTCGCTCTTTCGCCTTTTTGCGAACACTCGGCTTTTCGTAGTACCGGCGGCGCTTCAGTTCGCGGAACAATCCTTCGCCCGCCAGTTTCTTCTTGGCGACCTTCAGGGCTTTTTCGACGTTGTTATTGAAAACCTTAATTTCCATCGTCAGCTACCTTCGACTCTCTTTCAGCGAAGTTTCAGGATATTCAACATGTTTTGGGGCCACGAATCGAAGGGCGGAGTGTAGCATAGCGATTTCTCATCCACAAGCATTTGTTCCGCGACGGAGAACCGCTCTCGGATTGAGGCAATAAGTAGCTGATTTGGTTGAATTTTCATGTTCTCATCGACCATCCCAAGACACCCATCGATCACCGCATCGGCGAGACGCAGGCCCATGGTCAGATCAGGATGAAGTTCCGGTTTCGCGTGCGCCGAAAGACCACGCAGCAGCGGAATGAGTTCACAAGACAGTTTCACAATTTCCAGTGGCGTTTCTATGGCCCCTAATAAATTCGATGAAAGTTGGAGCGGACGGTCTGGATGGTTGAGCGGAAGTTTTTTCGCCTGGAGCACTCGTGCATAGGCATCTCGATCCGCTTGCGCCAATTCGTGGAGGCGCGTACGAATCTCGGACAACCGAGTTTCAACCGCTCGCGCGCGAGTCAGCTTGGCCACCATGATCCCTAACCCGGCCGCAAACGCCGCCGAAAGCGCCCCCACGCTGCCCCCGGTCAGCCCCTGAGAATCCGTGATCTTCACTTCCGGCGCTGCGGCCTTCGCCGCCGGCTGGAAATGGTCCTTCCCGGGCTTCGACGCCGCCAACCGCCCAATCGCCTCTCGCGACTCGGAACTGTCCAATCGCGCTTCGAGCACCTGTCGTCCGTCAAATTGGTTCAGGCATAGCGCCTGTTGAGCCGTCTCCATGAGCGCCTGCTCGGGAACCAACCCCACGATTTCTGTTCCAGCGACTTCCACACCATGAACCGCGGCCTCCCGCTGCACCGCGGCCAACACGACATGGAGCGGCGTCTCCTCATGGTTCGTCAAATTCATCGACACCTGCACGAGGCTGTGACTTTTCAGTTCGACGCCGATCGCCTTGACGAACGGAAGCCCTCCGCTCGACTGACGCACGACCTTGGCGATGGCCTTCGCTATCGAAAGATCCTGGCTCTTCAAATTCACGTTGAAGGCGATCAATGGCCACCGCGCCCCGACGACCGTGGCTCCGGCCGTCTGGTGCAGGTGCTTCGGACCGAAATCGGGCGCCCAGGCAGGATCACTTCCCATCCGGTCCGCCAGCCCATTCAGACCACCCTTGCGAATCCACTCCAGCTGTTTCCGCTCGGGCCTCGACGCCGCCTGTTCATAGAGAAACACCGGGATCTTCAATTCATTTCCGATACGCTGGCCGACCATGCGAGCCAGTTGCACACAATCCTGCATACTGACGCCACGAATAGGCACAAACGGCATCACATCCGTCGCACCGACGCGCGGATGTTCGCCATGATGGCTTCGTAGGTCGATCAATTGGGAGGCCACCCGCGCCATCTGAAAGGCGACCTCGGCCACCGCATAGGGTCGACCGGCGAAGGTCAAGACTGCCCGATGATGGTCGGGGTCCATCGTCTCATCCAGCAAGGCGACGCCGGGCACGGATCGGACCACCCTGACTAACGCCTGGACAACATCAGCGTTCCGGCCCTCGCTGAAATTCGGCACACATTTCACAACTTGGCTCACGGGGTTCCCTCTGACACCCTAGCCGACAGGAGCCTGGCCCTACGACAGATTGAGGCAAGAAAAAAGCCGGGGGCTGGTGATGATGCCCTCCGGCTTTGCAGACCATGACAGTCTCGCAGCTGCGCGCCTGTCGCTGAATGCTACTTGGTTTTCTTGACGAAAGCCTTGTAGATCCGCTTGGAGGAACGCTGCTCCTCTTCCATCCCCATCATTTCATGGCCGGTCGTCTCACACCAGGCCGGCATATCCTTCTTAATGCCTTCGTCGTCCGAGACGACTTCCAGCACCTGACCCATCGTGAGTTCCTTGATCTTCTTCGAGGTCAGAATAATCGGCATCGGGCAGAAATACCCCAACGTATCGAGTTTCACATCAGCCTGCATCATGCCGTCCCCTCAGCCCCCTCGCTTATATAAACAGGTTGACGTTGCCCTGCTTGGCTTCGGCCAAGTAGGTGGTCACACCGGCGAATTGGTCGATTCCATCGATCAACGTGTCTTTTGTGATGCCCATCAGCCCCATGGTCGTCGTGCATGCGATGAAGTGAACTCCAAGATCCAGCGCCATTTGCATCAATTCAGGCACACCCGGCATACGATTCTGTTTCATCACGACCTGCATCATCTTCGTGCCCAGACCCCCGAAATGAAAACGGGACAAGGGCAACGTATCGGCTCCGCCCTTATTGAGGAATCCGAACATGCGACGCAACCAGTCCGTAGCCGAACTGCTGACCCCTTTCTTGCGGATCGTATTCAGTCCCCAGAACGTGAAGAAGACCGTCACTCGCATCCCCATGGCAGCCGCTCCAGTGGCGATAATGAAGGCCGCCATGGCCTTATCGAGGTCTCCGCTGAGAAGGACGATCGTGACGCGATCAGCTTTCGATTCACGGAGTTCCGCCAGGGCGGCGGTGGGCTCGATTTGTGCGGTTGTCATCGGTTACCTCGCCTCTCGGAATACGGATATGGCACGACACGCCATCAAAAATGACTATAGTCTCCGCTTCTTTTTCTTGTCAAGAAATGGGGTTCCACGACAGAGGCTTCCCCATGCGGAAGGCTCCGGACCGCGAGCGGCAGCCTTCGCCCCGCGCCGTCGCTTTGCTTGACCTGCTGCAGGCCCACCGTTATAGTCCCTTTGTGCGTGCAGTGCCTCCTCACACCCTCGAACCTGGTTGTCGCAACACCCTATGAGCACAGACCTCATCACCGAACTCAAACCGACCAAAAGCGCCCCGTTGTTTGGATTCTGGTACCCGGCCACCACGAGCAACTCGCTGGGGTTCGGCCAGATGCAATCTCAGGTGATGCTGGGACAACCGATTCTCGTGTGCCGTGACCGCCAGGGACTGGTCGCCGCCATGCGCGACATTTGTCCGCATCGCGGGATGCCGCTGTCATTCGGACATTTTGATGGAGACCGAGTCGAATGCGCCTATCATGGATGGCAATTCGATATGGGTGGCCGCTGCCGGCATATCCCGGCCTTGGTTGAGGGCTCTGCGCTCCAACCCGACAAGATCGGCATCACCTCATACCCCTGTCAGGATCAGGACGGGTACGTCTGGGTGTTTCTCGCGGATCCGCACCATCCGAATCAACCCGTTCCGGAACTCCCGCGCCTTCCCTTGCCGTCGGAATCTTATCGCATGATCCAGATCTCGACACTGTTGGACTGCACCATCGACGACGGCATCGTCGGGCTCATGGATCCGGCTCATGGTCCCTTCGTTCACCAGAGCTCCTGGTGGCGGACCAAAGCCAGCATGCACGACAAAGCGAAGACCTTTGAGCCGATCCCCAACGGGTTTCGCATGGTTCCCCATGCGCCCTCGAAGAACAGCGGGCCCTATAAATTGTTGAATAAGTTATACGGCGGCCCGCTGACGACGACCATCGACTTCGTCCTGCCCAACCAACGGTTCGAGTTGGTGCAATGCGGTTCGATGTTCATCTCCTCACGCGCCACCGTGACGCCGGTCGGCGAGCAACAATGTCGAATCGATTTTGCCGCCGCCTGGAACATTCTTCCCTGGCTGCCCTTCGCCAAACCCTTGTTCCGTTATTTTGCCAATATCTTCATGCGGCAGGATAAGCAGGCCATGGAGCGGCAAGCCGTGGGATTAAAATACAAACCGGCGCTGATGCTGATCGATGACGCGGACACCCCTGCCAAGTGGTACTACAAACTCAAGGCCGCCCATCTCGCCGCCGCCCAAACCGGACGCCCCTTGGACCATCCGCTCAAAAACCGCGTGACGCTTCGGTGGAGAAGTTAGCCGACTGCGTTACCTGACCGGCTGACTGGTGCCATGATTCGGCTCGTTCAGCAGCGCCATGGCGCGACGAATCTGGTCCCTGGAGCCGAGCAGCGTGACCACGTCGCCCGCCTGCAGACGCACGGTTTCGGATGGATTGGACTGAGTGACCTGGCTGCGAGTCCAGGCGATCACCGACGCGCCGGTCCGGGGCCGGATGGAGAGCTCTGCCAGCGACTTGCCGACTGCCGGAGCCTCGTCGTCGATTCGGCAGGTCTCCACTTCGACATCGGTCAAGGTTCCCCCGCGGAGATGATGAGCTAATTCCGGCATCTCACTACGACGCAGCAGCGCATAGCCCTCCCGCCTGATTTGCTCCGCCTTTCGCGCCACAAACTCCTGCGGCAAACTGTAGGTACGCAGCACCAGCGCGAAGATTTCGATCGATGTCTCGAACTCCTCCGGCACCACGTCGTCCGCCCCCAACTGATGCAGCTCTTCCAACTCACGCAGGTATCGCGTCCGCACCACGATGTGCAATTTTGCGTTCAATCCCTTCGCCACCTTCACTGTTCGTCGGGCTGTGAACGGGTCGGACAACGCCACCACCAGCACTTTGGCGTTTTCAATCTTCATGTGTCGAAGAACGTTGGCGTTCGAACCATCGCCGTAGTAAATCGGCACGCCATGACGCGACTCACGGCGGACCGTTTCGCCGTCCAGATCGAGGGCTACGTGCGGAATCTCGGTTTCGCTCAATACGCGGGCCAAGTTTCGGCCATTGAGCCCGTACCCCACAATGATCACATGGTCCTTGATCCGGATCTGGGACCCTTCCAGCTGCTCCACATGAGCGGCGGTGCGGGCCGGCATCCAGCCCCGGACCCGTTGCATCGCTTCGACCCGCCGACCCAAATGAGGCGACCACTGCATCAAGAATGGCGTCACCACCATCGTCAACACCGACACGGCAAGAAATAACTGGTACTGGGCCGCGGTGAACAAACCGGCATCCTGCCCCTGCTGCGCCAGGATAAAACTGAATTCGCCGACCTGCGCGAGCGCGACCCCAACCAGAACCGCCGACCTCGGGGGAGCCGAGGCCGCAAGCATCGCGCCGCTCCCCGCCACCAGTTTTCCCACCAACACCGCGACCAGAAGTCCCAACACTATGAATGGATGCTCCAGCACGACCCGCAAATCCATCAGGACCCCAATCGACACAAAAAACAGGCTATTGAAACTGTCACGAAACGGCAGCACCTCCGCGAGGGCCTGATGACTGTATTCCGACTCAGAAATAACCAGCCCGGCGATAAACGCGCCGAGCGCCAATGACAGGCCGCCCAGCGAGGTCAACCAGGCGATGCCGAGGCACAGCACGATGATCGACAGCAGGAACAGCTCTCGACTCCGACTCCGCACGATGTGCCGCAACAAGCGCGGCACGAGATACCAGGCTGCCGCGACGATCAACCCAACGACCACCGCCGCCTTCACCAACGTTATTAAGACGGTCCCCATCGCGCTCCCGCTGGGAGTGGCCAACACCGGGGTAATGAGCATCATCGGCACGACGGCGAGGTCCTGAAAAATGAGAATCGCGACGGTGGCGCGCCCGTGGAAGGAATCACTCTCCCCTTGTTCCGAAAGGGCTTTCAGCACGATAGCCGTGCTGCTCAACGAGAGGAGAAAGCCCCAGAAGATCCCTTGTTGATACGAGAGGCCCAGGGCCAAGGCGCCGAGCAGCGCCAGAATCAGAACGCCTCCGGTTTGGACCGGCGCCGCGACCATGAGAATGCGGCGGGCCGACGCAAAATGCGCGGACGAAAACTCCATCCCGATAGTGAACAACAGCAGGACGATCCCGATTTCAGCCAGAACTTGCACCTGCGACACATCGGGAATCAGATGAAGCCCATGCGGACCGATCAGGGCTCCGGCGACCAAGAACCCGGCGATCGACGGCAACCGGAACTGGTGAAACACGAAAACCACAACAGTGGACACGGTGTAGATCACCAACAGGTCGCCGAGTACTGCGTAGTCACTCATGGTGTCTGGGGACAGGATTGTGGTCTTGAATAGGAGCCGACGCGCTGCCGTGACGCAGCATACCGTAGGGAACTTATCCGAACAAGAAGTTCCGCTTGTCGGCGTGACGATTCCTAGCGGGATGATCGAACGAGAACCTACGTTCACTCTCAGACTGTCCAGGGCAGGCGAGGGGCTGATGATGAAGTGTCTCGCGCGGGAGTTCGGGCAGGCCTGAAGGCGGAAGGCCCGGCCTCGCTATTCCGAAGGCCTCCTCGGCGGCCCAACTGGCCGATACGCACCTGCTCTGCCCGGTTCTGGACGGAGGCACCCCGGACGACCTCGCCCGTCGGCTCGCTTAACCAATGCTCTGGGGAAGAGTTGCTACCGTGAGACTCACACAGCGGCGGGAGTTAGAAAGGAATGCGAATGCCCATTTGAAATTCGTTCGGCATCATGCCCTGGCCCAACGAAGTGCCCAAGAGATTTTGCTGCGAAAACCCGGATGCAGGACCAAGGGCCCGATCTCGATCCGTCACATACCCTCCACCGAATCCGGCGCCGACATAGGGGATCAACGTCTGCTCACTGACTTGCAGACGACCGCTCAGTGTCGGCGTCTGCCGAAAAATGTCGCCATCCCGATCGCCGACGGCTGGAACTTGAGACAACGTAGTCGCCGACTCGCTCCGCATCTCACTTCGGACCGGGCTCTCGATCAGCGGCGCTTCCGCCAACACCAGACCCGGACCGACACCCATCAGCCATCCTGCGGCGAGTAACGATCGAATCACTCGATTACGTATCATGCTCTTCCTCAGACCTGTGCCGCCCGTCGCGTGCATATGTTCCACTGTACTCCATACGTCACGCCGCAACAAGTAGCCAATCCGTCACGTCTGAACCTCCCCTCTCAACCATTCGGACGGTACACATCTCGCTGGATCTTGATTCTTCCGAATCGTCTTATTACTCTGCCGGAAGCACAGTCTCTGCTGCGCGTCGTGCCTGGGAACGGCACGACCGCACGCGCGACATTGGTCCATCGGGGTTTCCATGATCTGCCTGACCGGCAACATACGCCATCGGTCCTATCGCAGTGTCGATAGGCAGTATGCGAAACACACCGAAGTGCAGTCGGCACTGCGATACTGCGACATCGCCGCTCAACACAACGTGAAAGCGACAATCTTCATCACCGGGAAAGCCTGCCTCGAGGAACAGGATTCTGTGGCAGACTTAGGCCGGCTCGCCAACACCGAGATCGGCGGACACACCTACTGCGCCTTTCAATCGATCCGGCATTGGCTCTCACAACACCTCGGCGGGTCTGTGCTGGGATCGGCGGCCATGCAACGCCATGATATTGCAAGAACCATCGCGGCCATTCAGGACGTCACGGGGAAGCGGATCACGGCTTGGCGCAACCATGACTCCCTCTACAATGTCCGCACCTATCCGCTGCTCGGAGCCTGCGGCATCAAGGTGGTATCGGATCGAGTCACGGAACATTCCACGGCAGTCGAACGTGTGAGTCAGGAACTGCTGTCACTCCCGATCAATACCCTGTCCGATCATGAGCATCTCCTGCACGGCCGCTACACGACCGGGCGCACCGGCTTCGCACAGCTCCAAGGACGACGGACGATCCAGGAATGGCGGGAAACCGTAGAGCATCAAGTTCAGACGATCGAACAGCTGGGCGGAATCGCCACCATCGTCGCCCATCCCCTCTGCATGGATATCGCAGACGGCATGCACGCGTTCGAACAACTGTGTCGGTTTCTATCGCGATACGACACCCGATGGGTGTCGGAGGTGACGGAACGCCCTGACTAGACAGTTCCTGTGAGCCTCAGGACACATGCGGCTGGGCAGGCCCTCCGGTCCTGATCACACCTTGTAATAGTCCCGATACCATTCGACGAAACGTGCGATGCCAGTCTCGATCGACGTGGCGGGTTTGAAACCCGTATCACGCATCAGATCCGCGACATCGGCATAGGTGGCCGGCACGTCACCGGCCTGAAGTGGCAGGAAATTTTTCTCGGCCGTCTTCCCGAGCGTCTGCTCGAGCACCTCGATGAATCGCAACAGTTCGACCGGCTGGTGATTGCCGATATTGTAGAGCCGATAGGGCGCCGAGCTGCTGCCGGGATCAGGATTGTCGCTCGCCCAGGCCGGATCAGCCTGCGCCGGCCGATCGAGCGTGCGGAGCACCCCTTCCGCGATATCGTCGACGTAGGTAAAGTCCCGCTGCATCTGTCCGTGATTGAAGACGTCGATCGGCTTCCCTTCCAGAATCGCCTTCGTAAAGAGAAACAACGCCATATCCGGACGTCCCCACGGTCCGTACACCGTAAAGAATCGCAGCCCCGTAATCGGAAATTGATACAGATGCGCGTAACAATGCGCCATGAGCTCGTTGGCTTTCTTGGTGGCGGCATAGAGCGACACGGGATGATCGACGTTGTCGTGCACCGAGAACGGCATCTTCGTGTGACCGCCATAGACCGAACTCGTCGAGGCGTAGACCAGGTGCTCGGCCTGGTGATGCCGACACCCTTCCAGGATGTTCAGAAACCCATCGATGTTACTCGCGGTGTAGGCATGCGGATTGACCAAGGAATACCGGACACCGGCCTGCGCGGCCAGATGCACAACACGTCGAATGGGATGCTGCTTGAACAGGTCGGCGACGTCCGCACGATCAGACAGATCCAGCTTGACGAACTGGAATTGCGGGTGGGGCCGCAGGCGCGCGAGCCGCGCTTCCTTGAGGCGAACGTCATAGTAGTCGTTAAGATTGTCCAGCCCGAGCACGGAATCGCCGCGATCCAGCAAACGTCTGACCACATGAGACCCGATGAATCCGGCGGCGCCGGTGACGAGCACTACTCCCTTCGCAGACTCCATATCGCGCGTTCCCTTTCCCGACAGGCTGTTGAAAACCTCGCCCGCCTCGTTCTCGCAAAACACTGCCGCCTCACCGTCTCGGCGGCGTTCACACACGTGACGCGCTTTATTCAGCGCGTCGTGAACCTCAGAAGCTCCCCGTACTGCACAAGTACGATTCGCCTCTTCGCTTCCTGTGGCCTTGCTGGACGAGCGTGTTGAACAACCTGCTGACTGATTATCGCCCGCCGCGCTTCATGAACGCCGGATCTCCATGATCGAGCCGATAGAGCGACAGGGGCGCCAACGCGTCGGCCGCGGATGAAACCTGGACCGACCCGTTGCCGCCGGTGTGGAACAGATCCAGCGCCTGCGCGCGATGATACCCGCACCCTCGCATTTCGAGAAGGTCTTTCAGCTTTTCCGGCGGCTCCCAGTTCGCCGTGAGCAGCGCCGTGCGCGCCGGATTGCGCTGACTGAACATGAACGATAAATGATCGGGGTACCAGTCGGCGCCCCCGGTGGCGTATGAGACAAACAGCCGCGCCTGGGCGGACGCACACAGCTCCTCCAGATAACTATTCGTCAGGTAGCCGTTCTCCCCAACATCAAGCCAGAGGCCGGGGTGAGACAAGGGCGCATGGGCGGCATAGCTACGGATCTCCTGGAGCTGCTGTTGGGACGCCAACACCAATGAAAGTGGGCCATATTTCTGGACGAGTTCCTGAATCACACCTTCCTTGATGGCCGACCGGCCGCTGTTGGTCGGGCCACTGTCGGCATGCACCAGAACGTTCTGCCCTCGATCGGTCACAAGGTAACAGTTTCTGGGCATCTCCAAATCGCAGGGATCCTCGCCGAAAAACGGGACCGATACCACGGCGCCGCCCTCGAAATTCCATGTCTCGCCGTGCGCCAGTTCGATGATGTGCGTGAACCCCAGTTCCCGCAGCAGCGGGAGGTAATCGTAGAAAAACTTTTTGCGGTTCCGCCGGCTGGGGATGACGATCGGCACGTCCTTGGTCACATGCAGCAGGGTCCGAGGATCCACGTGGTCGTCGTGGTCATGGGTCAAAAAGATCGCCGCCGGCTTCGGCAGCATCGAGACCCAGAGACTCGGTACATTCGACTCCGCAAACCAGGGCAACAGCCACGGATCGAACAACAGGAAATTGTCGCGCTGCCGATACATCAACGCCGCATGGCCGAGATGGATCGTATCTTGATCCCTGGTATTCGACAGCCACTGCTCCCGAATCGAGGTCTTCCCCGTGGGTGTGAGACATTCGTATTGGACAAACAGTTCCATCAACTTGGTCAACAGGCGCTCGCCGTCCCGACCGGCCGTCGCCACGATGGTCTGAATCGCCCCGGCTTGATGCGTGCCATCCAACATTCCCAGCAGTTTCCCCACAACCGGCCCCATCGGACGATCGAACGGCACAGGAATCGCCTGGCGTTTCACGGCATTGAAAATACGAAGGCCGGTGTTGACCACCGTTGCGGATTTGGTCGCATCGAATGGATGCGACCACTGAAACTGTCCATCCGGCTGCCGCCGCGCCGTGATGTGCTGACTCAGTTGCTGCCGGGAATTGACCAGCTCGGCATAGGCATCCTCCAACCGCACCTTGGTCTGCGGATCGCCGAGCGTCGCGCGGCGGGAGAACACATCGCTGATAGCCGTTTCCACACAGGCGAGAAACAGGCTATGGGCTTCGTGCAGACTCGCCACGACTTCCGGAGCGACCCCGCCGATGAACGGGAAAGGCCCGGGCGGCTGATTGCTCTCGAGCTGCACCCAGACCCAGGGAGCCAATCCCACATACTGATCGCGCGGCACTGTGTCCCAAATACTCATGCGTTTGTCAGGCGGAAGGCATGAACTCCATTCGGCTCAATGTCGGTTCATACAACGCCTGGATGACGTTCCCATCCGGATCGGTAAAGTAGAAGGAATAGCTGCCGTCGCGATGGTGCTTGGGTGGCTTGGCGATGGTGGCCCCATACTGGGCCGCGTCTTGCCGGACGTCCTGAAACATTTCATCCACGTGCGCCGGACTTTGTAGGATAACACCGACGTGATCGAGCAGCTGCCCGTGCGGGGGCTGATACTGAGCCAGCTCCGCAGGCGCGATCTGGTGTAAGGCCAGATTGTCGGACCCCGAACTGAAATAGACATTGTCCGAATCCGGCTCCCACACGACCTTCATGTCGAGAAAACGCTCGTAGAAGGCGCGCGACCGGGCCAGATCGGTCACGCGCAGGGCCACATGTCGCAAGCCTCGATGGGTCGGCACGTCGAGATCTCCTTCGCCGTATAGTAGGTGGGGGCCCGTCGCCTCGTCAATCCTCATTCTCCCTCATCGCCCCCCAACGCTCACATTCGCGCAACAAGCCGTGTCTCTCCCCTCGGCCGCTGTGGTACGATCTCCCATCGACTGTCTCGAACTAAAGGAGTGTTGAGCTATGGTGGCACGATCCGTCCTTGCAATAGTGGTAGCGCTCATCGGATTGAGCGGTGTGAGTTCGCATGCATCAGCGGCACAGGATGCTATCCCCAAAGAGATCATCGGTAAGGACGGCGCCCCGTTGGTCCTGATTCCCGCGGGCTCGTACCCCATGGGCGTGCCGCTCGGAGACCGGGACGGCGGACGCGATGAATACCCCCGCCACGTCATCGAGGTAACTGACTTCTACATGGACAAATATGAAGTGACCAATGGACGCTACCTGGAATTCGTGAAAACCACGAATCATCGCGTCCCACAAAACCCCAAAAACCCGACTCGCAACCTCTGGGAAGGAATCGGAATTCCCGCATCTCTGGCCGACCGTCCGGTGATCAATGTCGATTGGGCCGATGCCGATGCATATTGCAGATGGGCTGGCAGACGGTTGCCGCGAGAAGCCGAATGGGAGAAAGCCGCCAAGGGCAACAACGATTGGCGCTTTCCGTGGGGAAATGTGGAACCGACCGACAAACATCTCAACTTCAACCAGAAGTGGATCGGCGAAAAGACGCTGATGCCGGTGGGCAGTTACGAGAGCGGAAAGAGCCCCTACGGCGTCTATGACATGGCGGGCAATGTGTGGGAATGGGTCAACGATTGGTACGACGCGAAATACTATGAGCACAGCCCCGAGAAGAATCCGCCGGGACCGGAGAGCGGCACGAAGCGAGTCATTCGTGGGGCCGGCTGGCAGAATGAGACTCCCACGGTGCGCATCTTCACCCGCGTGGACAGCGATCCCACCATTCGCAACGAATCAACCGGGTTTCGCTGCGCAAGGGACGCCAAATAACCCACGTCACGGGACGATGAGTGGTCGAAGAGCTGAACCTCATGGGCAAGGCAGGATTCAAAGGATTGACCGTCGCCGCATTTGAATCGCGCATGGCTGCGGAAATGACGCGGCTGATCGAGCGCCATGGCGGCAGGCCGCTGGTGGCGCCGGCCCTGCGCGAAATTCCCCTCGAGGACAATTCTGCCGCGCTGCGGTTCGGCAAACAGCTCATGACAGAAGGGCTCGATGTGCTGGTCCTGTTGACCGGGGCCGGCACCGCGACCCTCTTCGAAATCCTGCATAGCCGCTATTCCAACGCCTTGCTCGCGAGCGCACTGACAGACACCGTGCTCGTTGCGCGTGGCCCCAAGCCAGTCGCCGCGCTCAAAGCGCTGGGCTACCAGCCAACCCTGACGGTCCCGGAACCCAATACCTGGGTCGATGTCGTCTCGACGTTGGACGCGTACCGACCTGTCAACGGATTGCGGGTGGCGGTGCAAGAGTATGGGCTGTCCAACCGTGATCTGCTGGACGCATTGAAGCAGCGCGGGGCCCATGTCTTTCCGGTGCCTGTCTACCGATGGGCACTCCCGGAAGACACCGCCCCACTGAAACAAGTCTTGGGTGAGATTCTTGCCGGAAGGGTTCAGGTGCTGCTCATCACCAACGCGGCCCAGATCGATCACGTAATGCAGATCTTGGAAGAAGAAAACACAACGGCGCCGTTCAAAGTCATCTGTAACAAACTCGTCATCGCGTCGATCGGTCCCACGGCCAGCGAACGGATCCGCAGCCACGGCTTACCGGTGGACTTCGAGCCTTCCCATGGCAAAATGGGCATTCTGGTGAAGGAAACGAGCGAGCAAGCCGACCGACTCTTGGAACCGAAGCGGCTGGCCTGAACTCCTCGCCTGCTTCACCACTGCCGCCAGAACACTTCGCCGTGGCGCATCCGCCCTTACTGTGATTCAGCCGGCTGCCCGCCCGTCCCTTCGTTGACATCCCGCGCGCATCGGAAGCCGATCCAGTTCATCTTCGTGTTGGGATCCGTGCCGTTGCGCTGTGCGGCGCGCACCGTCGGGGTACTGTCGATCCAGCCGCCGCCGCGAAACCCTCGCTGGGTGCCGGTCTCAGGGCCCTTGGGATTTCTGTTCGGTGCGACGGCATAATATTTCTGGTCGAACCAATCCGACACCCATTCGGCCACGTTGCCGGACATTTGAAACAAGCCATAGGGGCTGACCGCATTGTCGTATTTGTCGACGGAGATGATCGGCGGATAGAGCAACAGCCGCTCAGGACGGTCGCGCACGGGACCCGAGAGGCCGGTCCGCCCGAAGTTGGCGCGCGAGAGTCCAGCCATCTGGTTCCCCCAGGGGTAAATGCGCCCATCCTCACCACGCGCAGCCTTTTCCCACTCTGCCTCAGTCGGCAATCGTTTTCCTGCCCACGTACAATAGGCATCCGCATCGAACCAGGAGACATGCATGACCGGGTGATTCGCCATCGTCTCCTGAAAGTTCCCGCCGTCATACTGCCAATCGATCAACGGCGCTCGATTCGAGGCCAGCACAAACTTCAAAAACTGCACGGTGGTGACTTCGTGTTTATCGATCTCGTACGCGTCGAGATAGACCTTCCGCTGTGGAAACTCCCCCACATAGGAATTTTTGTCGACCTTGCGGTCACTCCCCATGAGAAATTCGCCCGCCGGGACACGAATCATGTCGTCATGCGCCGGCAACTTGATGCGTTCGGCTGCCAGTTTCTTCCCGTCCGGCGTCCATTCCCTGGTCACATCCGACACGTCGAGCGCAGAGAGCGGACCGCTCATTCCCAAGATCCCCACCACCACCATCATCCATACAGACATGGCTACCCTTCGCACAATCACCATCCTCCTTGTGTCGCTTCACACATTACATCGGTGGCCCATTCGACTCCGTCGCGGCAGGCGGCCGATCAAAGTCCTCCAGCGGCTGAAAGTTCACCGGCAACTGAAAAAGATAATCGGTGACCGATCGAAGCTTGACATGCTGATATTCGACGATCCAGCTCCCGTCTTTCTTGGCCAGTTTCATCGGAAACCGGATATCAGTTGCGAGCCACTGGTAATAGACGTCTGTCCGCTCCCCATCCTTCACCGTCACTTCGTACAGCGTCGTCGGATGACCCTCGCGCGTTTCCGTCCCAATCTCTTCGCGCGAGACTTCGCCCTCCAGCCGCTCCGACACTTTCAGGTCCTGTTCGGCGTTATAGGGCACGGTCTTGAAATGCTTCATCCGCGACAAGAGGAGCCAAACTACTTTCTTGTCTTTGCGCACGATGCTGATGTTGACGGGACCCATCGAATGATGTTCGATGCGCCACATGTTATCCCGATAGAAGATGTTGGACTTGTGGGTCCGACCATTGATCTTCGTGACCTGATCGGCCGTAAACTCCAGGGCCTCGACCTCCACGGCAACGAAACTCCAGAGCACCGCTATCAATACGACCGACTTATACGTCCACATTTTATCCATCCTACCGAGGCGTGACCGGATTTTTCCAGCCCACATGATTCCCAAGAGCGCGCCCCCCTCCGCTCGACCGCACAATCACTCCGTCGAGCCGGCACCAGGCGCCGTGCCATCAGTTCGCACACTGAGTCCGGTGCAGGACCAGTTCCAATACGAGGCCGATATCCGAGGGCATGCCCGCTATGCCTCAACCAGCTGCTGTGTCGGCAGAAACCGGCGTCACAGGATGGGGCGGCCTGTATCCCTCTTCAGAATTCAGAGATACCGGCTACATGCGCCGCTGCTGGAACCGCCTGCCCCGGCAGGGTGGCCGGGCAGGCTCGCGTCCCCAGAGAGAAGGATGTTCGACTTACGATTTCGCCTTAATGCACTCGATGTCCAACTTGATAAACACGTCGTCTCCGACCACGAGCCCTCCACTATCGAGGGCTTTGTTCCACACCATGCCGAAGTCTTTCCGGTTCACTTTACCTTCGGCGGAAAAACCCGCGCGGGTGTTGCCCCAGGGATCTTTGGTCACGCCGTTGAAATTGCCCGTCAGCATGATCTCTTTCGTGACGCCATGCAGCGTAAGATCTCCTACGGCGGTGTAGCCGTCACCGGTCTTCTTGTAGCTTTTCATCTTATATGTGATCGTCGGGTACTTCTCGACATCGAAAAAGTCCGGATTCCGCAGATGCGCGTCGCGCTTTTCGTGGTTGGTGGTCACCGAGGCCGTCTTGATCGTCGTTTCAATCGCTTTGACCGTTCCGGCATCGGGGTCCATTTCGATGAATCCGGTGTAGTCTTTAAAATGTCCGGTGGTTTTTGAAATCACCATGTGGGCGACCTTGAATTCCACGATCGAATGATCCAAATCTACATCGTATCGCGCCATCTCGGCATGTCCGAGCGTTGCGCCGAGCAGCACACTGGCACCCATACACCACATCGCCATCGCACGACCGATCCGATTCGTCATAATTACTCCTTTGTAGAACCGCTTGCCGCAGCGCCTTCTTTCGATGATGGAGGTGAGGGCGACGCGGACGGCTTAGACGACTTCTTATCCACCGTCATTTGCACGTCGCGGGCCGCCACTTTCGCCCCCGTTCGCATTCGCACATGCACATCCACGATATCACCGCCTACGTCCGGCGGAATCGGAGGGAACGGGTGCGCGTGAATAATGGTTTGCAACCCAGCGTCATTGACGTCCCGCGCGCCTGAGCCTTTCTCCAATTGAATCAGCTGCGCCACACCACTCGCATACATTTTGAAATGCACTCGTACGGTCTCGCTGCTGGGGGCACGCCGAATGGAGCGTATCTGACGGCTCCAGTTCCGGCTGATCAAATCACTCACTTGCTTCCAGTAGGCTTTGGATTCTCCCGGCGGAGGCAAGGGCAACAAATCTTCCTCGGCAATCGTCGCGTTGACGGTCAACACCTGCTCCGTCGCCTTCTGCACCGCCTCCGCATCGGCCTCAGGGCTCTCGACAGGCGGCCCCGGAGGCACCTCTGTCTCGATTTCGTCAGCCGGCTTTTCTCCGAGCGTCACATATAGGTCGCGTTTGAGAAACTCTTCGAGCCCCGTGATTTTTGCCCGTGCGAACGTGACCCGAATCCGCACGGCCTTCGGATGCACGGTCGTCCGGCTTTTCAAGGTCGAATTGGGCTCCAGAATCGCCGTTCCTTGATACACCGCCGAATCGGCGTCTTCGCTCAACGACACCGTCTGACTCTGAAATTTAGAGGACTCGATGATCGCCATGACGGATTCTGCCCCTCGAGGCATTCCACCCAGTGTGACGCCGAGCACGATGTCCTTGCCTGCTTGCACCGACCCATCGGGCTCAGAGCTGATCAACTCGAATTGCGCCCATCGTTTCACGGGCGCCGACGATGTAGCGGAGGAGCGACCGGCTACAGCCAGGTCACCGACCAAAGAAAGGCCTAGCACGAGCCCAAGTCCCACGAAGGCGGGACGCAGCACCTTGTCGACCATATATCGCATCATGGCATCCTACCCAGGAGCCCTACCCAGTTCAACCCGTTTTTTGCCGTGCCCTTTAGACCGACGAGGCCACGCAGGTCTATCAAGGCGGACGCAGGTGCGACCGACGGACAAGTTCTCGCTTCAACTAGGCATTTCATACCGTCTTGTTATAATGAGGCCATGCGCGCACTTGTGAAGACCGCCGCTCAACCCGGACTCACCTACACCAATCGTCCCGATCCCACGCCCGGCCCGTCAGACGCGATCATCCAGGTCAAAGCCACATCGCTCTGTGGAACCGATGCCCATATTTACAATTGGGATGCCTGGGCTCACAGTCGCATCCATCCTCCCAGAACGATCGGACACGAACTGTGCGGCGAGGTGGTGGCCGTCGGGGCAGATGTCACCCTCGTGCGCCTCGGAGACTATGTGGCGGCCGAATCCCATCTGACCTGTGGCGCTTGCTTTCAATGTCGCACCGGCCAAGCGCACGTGTGCAAAAACTATCGCATTCTCGGCGTCGATCTGGACGGATCCTTTGCGGACTATGTCGTCCTTCCTGAAACCGTCCTCTGGAAAACATCCCCCGACATTCCGCCGGAGCTGGCTTCTCTGCAAGAACCCCTGGGCAATGCCGTCGATGCGGCATTGACGGAAGACCTAACGGGCCACACCGTCCTGATCACCGGCTGCGGCCCGACCGGCCTGTTCGCCGCCGCCGTCGCCCGCACCGCGGGAGCGGCCACGATTATTGCCACCGATGTGAGCGACTACCGCCTCGCCCTGGCCAAACAGGTGGGGGTCGATCACGTGCTGAACGCCGACACCGACGGGTCGGAGGCCATCGCCGCAGCCATCCTCGACATCACAGGAGGAGAAGGCGTCGATGCGTCGTTGGAAATGTCCGGACACCCCACGGCCTTGCGGCATGCCTTTCGGTCCGTGAAGAACGGCGGCCGGGTCAGCCTGTTCGGCATTCCGACCGGTCCTGTCACCTGCGACCTTGCCAACGAGGTCATCTTCAAAGGCATTCGCGTCCACGGGATCACCGGCCGTCGCCTGTTCAGCACCTGGTATCGCTTGGCCGGTCTCTTCAAAGCTGGTCTCAATATCCGCCCGGTCCTCACCCATACCTTTCCGCTCAAAGACTTCGCCCAAGGATTTGAATTGATCCGATCCGGCCAATGCGGCAAAGTAGTCCTGTTTCCGTGAAGGATACCGGAACCGGTGCGGGAGCCACCTCGTGACCCCTCACGCCTGACGGTTCACGGTTGAGGTCCTACATTTCACGTCTCACACACTGCATGGCATACACCTCGCTCAAAAAGGCCGTCGATCAGCAGTTGACGGAAATCCGCACAGCCGGTCTTTATAAGACCGAGCGGCAGATCCTGAGCCCACAGCACACCGAGATTCGTGTGGCGCAGGGGGACGTCATCAATCTGTGCGCCAACAACTATCTCGGGCTAGCGAATCATCCTGCCGTGAGGGAGGCGGCCGCCGCCGGCCTTCGTGAATTCGGCTACGGGATGGCCTCTGTCCGATTCATCTGCGGGACGCACCAACTGCATAAGACACTCGAACGGGCGATCAGCCTGTTCTTCGGCACCGCCGACACCATTCTCTACAGCTCCTGCTTCGATGCTAACGGCGGGCTCTTCGAAACCCTGCTCGACGAACGTGATACCATCATCAGTGATGCCTTGAACCACGCGAGCCTGATCGACGGCATTCGTCTCTGCAAAGCCGCCCGCTTGCGCTATGCCCATGCCGACATGACGGAGCTTGAAACGCGGCTAGCCGAATCGGCATCGAGCCGCGCGCGAATGATCGTGACCGACGGGGTCTTTTCAATGGATGGTGATCTGGCAAAACTCGACCGTATCGTGGAGTTGGCCGACCGCTACGATGCCGCGGTCGTCGTCGACGACAGTCATGCGACCGGCGTCTTGGGGAACGGTGGGCGCGGCACCCCCGACCATTTCGGTGTCGCCGAGCGGGTGGACCTCATCACCAGCACCCTCGGCAAGGCGCTGGGCGGCGCAACCGGCGGGTTTACCACCGGCAGGAAAGAACTCATCGAATTACTCCGGCAACGGTCGCGACCCTATCTTTTTTCGAATAGTCTCCCGCCGGTCATTGCCGCAGCCGCATTGGCAACCATCACGCTGGTAGAAGGAGGCGACCGCTTACGCCACACCGTGCTGGAGCATGCCCGCTGGCTCCGAGGGCAGCTGACCGCACTCGGCTTCACCCTCGTTCCCGGCACCCATCCGATCATTCCGGTCATGCTCGGGGACGCCACGATCGGGACGCAGATGGCCGATCGCCTGCTGCAGGAAGGGATCTACGTGGTGGGATTCAGCTATCCGGTGGTGCCGAAAGGGCAGGCTCGCATTCGCCTGCAGTTGTCTGCGGCTCACACCCGCGCGCAACTCGAGCGGGCGGTGGCCGCGTTTGCCAAGGTGGGACGAGAACTCAAGGTGATCGGGTAACCGGTTACTCTCTGATCGCGTTCCGCCGTTTCTGGATGTAGGCGTTCTTCACGGCCGTGTAGAGATCCAGCGTGGCTTCTTCGACTCCCTGAAATTTCTCCAGGTTCAACGACCGATCATTCAGGATTTCCTCGACCCGGCCGCCGATCTGCGCGAGGGACGTCGTCGTCCGATTATGATGGGCGATCAACGATGGAACGCCGTCCACCTCGATCACCGGAAAGACCAGCCAGTTTATCGGGTTCAACGCGATGTCCCCGAGATATCCGACGAAATCCCTCAGCGTGAACGGAGCAAGGAACGGCACGATCAAATAGGGCCCCGGCCCTACGCCGTAATATCCGAGGGTCTGGCCTGTATCTTCTTCCGGGGTCGTGATGTCCATGTACTTCGCCACATCGACGAACCCGGCCAGCCCGAACGTGCTGTTCAGCAGAAACCGGCCGACCTCGGTCCCGGCGCCGGATAACTTTCCCTGGGCCAGATTATTGATGAATCGCGGGGGAAAACGAAGGTTGTAGAAAAAATTGCTGACGCCGATCTGAACCGCGTTGGGCACGACCGCATTATACCCCTGCGCGACCGGCTTGAGTACCCATCGATCCAATTGCCGGTTGAACTCGAACACTTTCGTATTGACCGGTTCCCAGGGATCGTACTCCACTCCCCCCTCGGGCTCGTCGCTCTTCGCGAAGGGATCGTAGAACGGATCTTCCGCCGGTTCGATGTCCGGTTCCACGGCCGTCGGCGGAGCGCTCTTGTTCGCCGCCAGAACCACCGGAGAGGACACCGATGAGACGGCTTCGACCGATAGCGCCTCTGCACCGTCGACTCGATGATCCGCTTGCGCCGCCTGGTCAACTCCGACATCGGGATTCAGCGTGGGTCGAGACGGCCCACCGGCACATCCCACCCCCATCAGCACCACAACCGCACTCACAACCTGAACCAATCTTCCCGCGTTCACACCTATCCGATGCACCATGCCTCCTCGCCGCAAGGCCACTCCCTTATTCGACTCAACCGCCGCATCTCTACCAGGCGGCGAGCGGACGCACTCTACCAGAATATACGGATAGCTGCCAGGTGGGGACGCCTCGCGCTGACCACAGGATCAAACGCGCATGCTCTCCCTCCGTCACGCATCATACCAAGCGAGCCGATCCTGACCAGAAAAAACACAGATGGTACGAAGCGTCTCTCCATCCTTCACCGAGCGAGCGTTGTGGAGACGAAGGCGGACAATCTCGCAAAATACGCCCGTCCTCCGACCGTCGGCACATCATTGTGATCGGCCCCGCGCACGGCGTAGAACTCCTTGGGAGGCCTCGCGAGGGCAAACACCTGTTGCCCCAACTCCATCGGAATGATGTCGTCACGATCTCCATGAACGAAGAGTTTGGGAAGAGACAGGTGCGGAAGCCGGTCCTGCAATCGAAACGTGGCACCCAACAGCCAATGCAGGGGCAACCCCAAGTAATGATACCGAGCGACCGCTTCGATGGAAGGAAAACAGGATTCCAGCAACAGACCCGTAGCCGGTCGCTGCATCGCCAGTTCTCCAGCCACCGCCCCGCCCAACGAGCGACCGAAAATCACCAACCGGTCCGGCCTGATGCGACGAACACGAGTGAGGTAGTCATAGGCCCCGATCGCATCCTGATAGAGCCCGTTTTCCGAGGGACGCCCATGACTCTTTCCATACCCTCGATAGTCGAAGAGAAAAATCGAAAGACCCAGCCGATACAAGGCCCGAAGATTCTCCAGCCGGTGGGTCATATTGCCGGCATTGCCGTGGCACCACAGCAGGACCGCAGAAGCGGCAGACTGCTCCGCATACCATCCGAACAGCTTCGTCCCGTCGGCAGCCTGAAACCAGACATCCTCCAAGGGCACCCCACCGACCGTGGACCAATCGCCTTCCTCCCACGGGTGCGGATGATAGACGAAGAATTGATCGAGCAAACTCATCCCAGATTAGCAGACTATGAAAAAACTCGATTGTGGCGCAAGACGCTGCGATCAGCTCATGCGCCGGACTTTTTCCGCACCTGTTAGAACCGCAGCCCAACCCCGACCAGACCGTAGTGCGCCCGAAAATCCACCGCCAAACCTTCCCAATGGTAGTTGGCGGCAAAATACCGGTACTCTCCGAAGACATATACCTTCGGACCGACCATGATTTGAGCTCCGGCCAGGTACTGGTGACCGAATGCGCGCGCGGATTCAAAATCCTTGTCGTCTCGCCCGCGAATATTCGGACTGAGCAACGTGCCCTGAGACCACCCGGCACCGATACCCACATACGGAGCTAACGTCTCGCCGGGATACCGCAGCACCAGGTTAAACATCGTATTCAGAACCAGCAGATTCGAATGGCCGATCCCGTTGTTGCGGCCGTTCGCATTATTCAAAAACGACAGCGCTCCGCCATGTACGGATGAATCGAGTTCAAGCCCGAGCATGTTCTTCGTGACATGCGGAAACAGCCCCACCTTGATGCCCGCGCCGGCTCCCGGTTTCATCGAGGCGTCGACCGTCGCCCCCTGGATGTAGATGGGCTGGTCCCGTGGCCAGCTTCCCAGCGCATAAAAGCTGAGGTCAATATCCCCGAATTCTACGCTTCCGGCTGAGAGCGGGGCCCACAGCGAGCCGAAGAGAAGACCGACGACGATGGGAAGCCACATACACGTCGTACCGTACCATGCGGGAGCAGGGGAACGAAGAAAGAAAAAGGGTCTTCGGGATGAATCCCGAAGACCCTTTTTGGGAAGAATAGAAACGAGGCTCAGCTGCCCTTCACGACCGTGCACCATTCGCCGATAATACCGAGAATGTTTTTGGCCGTATGATCGACGGACGCCACCGTGGTGATTCCGCCGGCCGCTTTCGCCGCCGAGACGCTGGCATCACCCGTTGCTACCCAGCCCAGGATGGACGTGCCGCAGGCTTTGCCCTCTTTCGTGGCAGTGGCATGGTCTGTCGCCGTATCACCATACTTCACTTCGGTGTAGATACCACCCAGCATCGGAGACGCGACGATCTGACAGCCCGTGAGGCTGAGATATGCGGCGCCGATCAAAGTCAAGGAACACAACGCGGTCAACTTCTTCATAATGCCTCCCTCTCGAGGTTATGGTTAAGGACTCTCCCAACTATGCCCATAGCATTGGGGGGTTCTACTGTGGGCGGAGTATAGGTAACCTCTCGAGGCTTGTCAATCGCCAAGCTGGTTCGCGATCGATAGCCTGCGAACCAGACCGTACAAACCCTAGGGCCATATGGTCCTGCCACGACAGCACCGTTGATGAGTCGTCTCAACAGGTGAGGCCAAGACCCAGCGCGACGATGTGCTTCTCCCCTGAACCAGAAACGCACCGTCCGAATCGAGTGGAATGTCCGACCTGGCCGTGCAGGCGCGCTAAAAGAACGCCTGCACGGTGAACAGCACATCGTTGTCATCGTCGCGATGGCTATACTCCAAGCGAAGCGCCCAATTCTGCGCGAGCGTATACCGCTGCCCCACCGACCAACGAACATCGTCGGATCGATCCCCCAACGCATACCGCAAGTAACTGGTCGAGGCCAATAGCCGCCACCGCTCGGCGAGGTCGGCATAGAGCCCTACCGACGCACCCCCTCCGACACGATGCCGCTCCTCATAGGCCCGGCTGTAGTTCCCCTCCACTTCGGCAAACGCGAACCAGACCTCACGACGAAGCAAATGCGTTTCGGTTGCAGCACCGATCCCGCCGTTGAACAGCCCGTTGCTGCACAGTCGGCATCCACGATGCGTGATCGTCTGCATCCCCACGTTCAATTTCCATGATGGCGCGTAAAACAGATTGTCGATCGGTGACAGCGACAACACATTTACCAAGGTGGCCCGTTCGATCCGCGTCTGATCGGCCCGGTTGTAGTGCCGCAGGCTGATCGACCCGAGCTCAATCTGCGCATTCGGCGTGTATCCCGGCTCAGGATCGAGTAGATCATGGTAGCCGGCCCGCACGCTGAGCTCTTCAAAGGTGTCGTCATTGCGCCAACCACCGCCCACCGTCACGCGGGATGTCTTGTGGCCCAGCTCAGGCTGCATGGCGAACGGGAGAATCGTGAGATCTTTCGAGGGAATCCGCAACAGACTCCGTGCGGTCAAAATCTGCCGGTTCCGCTCTCTCGAAACGACAGCCAGGTCCTCGTCACGTTCGCCGGTATAACGCACATAGTCGGAGGCCACATCCAGCACGAACGCTTGCCGGGGCAACGGCAACGCTCGCACCTCTTCCGACTGACTGGCCGAAGCATCACGCACCAAGCGCTTCACCAGCCCCTGTTCGGATTCCGACAGCAGCTCGCGCTTGCGGCGAATGAGTGTCACGCGGGAGGGACGAAATGCGATATCGCTGACCAAACCAGGCTGGGCCGCGAGCAGTCGAACGGTGTCGGCCGGAACGGTCCAGAACAGAAACTGATCGGTCAGATGCAGCGACGGGTCCGCATATTCCAACAACGACAACAAGTGGTAGGAGCAATTCTCCTTGAAGAAAAAATAATCAAACGAGGCATTGCCGAGTTCCCAGGCATGCATGAGGAGCCGGCGGATCTGTCGCTCGTCAAAATTCAGCCGGTATTCCCAGATGTCGCGATTTTCAATGTCCCGGTATTCCTGCACCTTCAGGTAATAGGGAATGGTCGAGAAATAGCCTCGATAGCTGCCGAAAATGCCGCGCACAGGATAGGCGAGGCCTTCCTCGGGCGGCACATCAGCCGCGTAATTGATGGTATAGGCCAGAATGCGGGTCTGCGGCGTCTGCCCTTCCTGATCGACCCGTAGCAAGGTATGGCCGAACATCGAGGCCGGATTGTTCATGAAGGCCGACGGGAAGACGAGCGTGATGGATCGGGCATGAAACTCTTCGATCCAACGCTCGAACCGCGCGCAGCCCATGGGAGAGAGCCGAGTCGGATCAACGTTCAGACGCTCCGTCAGCCAGGCATACCGCGCGACAAACGCGCATTGCGCCGGTTGCTTGGAGCGACCGACGAGATCTGACGAAAAAAACTGTCTCAGCGTCGCATCGAGTTCTGCTTGGGGATCGGTTTTGCCGTCCGGCGCAAGAAAGAATCCGGGGTCATCCTGCTCACTCGTATAGCCGCCGAACAGATTGGCGCGATAGTGCAGCAGGAGATGCCAGTCACGCGCATCAGCCAATTGATCCCGGCGAGCCTGTTGAAGGAGTTGCGACAGATACGACGTGGATGCGTCTTCCGCCGCGACAGGGGTCGCCAGGAAAAGACCGACCAGCAGGAACGATAGGATGTGCACGATCGGAAACGGAGCAGAGAACAGGGCCCCGGTCATTGACCGGAGCCCTGACATAATTAGCGGTTGACGACTTGGGCGAGGACGGGGCTCTTGGAAACCGCGTCATTCAACGTCTTCACTAAGGCGACCGACGAGGTTTCACCTGCTTGAACCATCGCCGTATAACGCTCTTGAGTCAAGGCGAAAAACGCCGGGTGCTGCTCGTCCGGAATCCCCATCAGCGCAGCTAAGGAGGCCAAATGCTCACCCTTTCCCTGCGCCATCTCTTGGGTCAAATTCTCAAAGTTCAACAGCGCAAACATCGTGGTCTTCTGATCCGCCATGACCTGTCCATCGTTCGTGCAGCCCGACGTTCCGGAGCTGATGCCGAACGTACCGCTCCCAAACGTGCCGTTGGTGGTGGCCATCATGACCTGCGGCGCGATGTTCTTCTGATTCTTATAATCCGCCCACGCCAACTTCCCCAGACCACAACCTGGTCCGGTATCAGGATTGGCGGCCATGGCCAGCCCGGCCTGTGACACAACCGCGACCACACCCAACGCGACGATAACTTGTCTCAGCATAAGTCCTCCTCCTTTAAACAAGTGAATGACTCCGCCCGATCGACTACCCATTGATATAAGAACCTCCCGCATTATAGCCAACGCTCTCGGTCATGTAGAGCAAAAAATCCCGCGTTCGCCTGCGCCCGTCATTCCGCCCGATCGGCCAACATGATGTGCTTCGGCTCGACCGTGTCATTGCTGAACAGCAATATGCCGATGGCGCGCGGCAGGTGAAACCGTTTCGGTCCGGCAGAGCCGGGATTGAACAGCAACACTCCATCCTTCCACTCGACCTTCGGCTGGTGGGTATGCCCATACACACAGATAGATGGGCGCGTGCGCGCGAGGAACTCGGCACCGGCGCGCGTGAGCCGGCCCCCTTCATACAGCCGGTGATACACGGCAACCCGATGACCCGCCAATTCGATTACTTGCTCCACAGGAAACCCGCTCGCCTCGAATCCATCCACGTTGCCGGATACGGCTGTGACTGGAGCAATCCTGACAAGCTGCTCGACGACATCGCTGTGGCCGATATCTCCGGCGTGGAAAATGTGATCGACTCCGGCCAAGTGTCGAGCGATCGCCGGATCAAACAATCCATGCGTATCCGAGACCACCCCGATGCGCATCTCCTCCCCCAGCATTATTTCTTTGGCTCAGACGCGGGCAACGAATTCTGGACGGTCTTCCAGTCAAAGGTGAACGGTTCGGGAGTCTGTTTTGGCAACGCCGCTAATTCCGCGTTCAACCGTTTCGCACGATCCGCACTCATCGGATGGGTGGAGAAGAGCTCCACACGGGCCTGATCTGTTTCCGAAAGACGTTCAAAAAAATGAATCATGCCGTCCGGCGCGATGCGTGCGTCAGACAGGAGCCGAATGCCTGTGACATCCGCCTCCGACTCCTGTTCACGGCCGAACTTCAACGTGGCCAACTCCAAACCCAGCTGCCTGGCCAGCCCGATGAGGCCCTGCTGATCGCCTGACAGAATGCTCACCACCGCGGCTAACCCCAGCATTTTCACCATGCGTTCCATCCCATGTCGCTGCAACACATGGTTCAATTCATGACTCAACACTCCCGCGACTTCTTCGCCGCTCTCCGCCTTTTTCATCAAACCAGTGAACACCACGACATAGCCTCCAGGCAACGCGAAGGCATTCACGACCGGGCTCTGCACCACCGACACCCGGAACGTGTAGGGGTTGTTGGGAATCTGAGCCGTCATGCGCTGGGTCATTTCTTGAACCGCACTGACGGCCGGACCTTCCTTGAGCACCGTTTCCTTGGACAAGAAGTCCTGGTAGACCGTTTCGCCGAGCGTCTGTTCCCACTGGACGGGAATCCTGGCGACCGCCCATTCGATGATCAGATCGGAGCCGAACCACAGCAGCAGCCCCAATCCGACCACCACTCCCACGGCGCTGCCCCACCAGGCCCGATGGCTGTGGCGCGCACGCCGCACCTGCTCAGCCGCCCGCTCAAGATGCGCCAGCAACGTAGGCGGAGCCGCGCGACGGAAGGCAATGATCAGGGCGGGTTCTTTTAGATAGACCGTCCGGGCCGAGGTGCCCCCTCCCCACGACACCACCAACTGATCATGATCCAACCCCCCGGCCGTGACCGACATGCCGACAAAGGCCACGGATTCTTCGCTGAGCTGTGAACCCTTGACCGGTCCCATGCGCAGGCCATCTGCCGACACCGTGACATGGCAAGGCGCGCCGGTCGCCGGCAAGCCATCACCGAAGCAAAGAGCGTTGGAGGCTAGGTTCATCGGATGCGATCTTGAGGCTGATCAAAATGGTTGTGAACGAGGCCGCAGGTGAACGCAAACCGGAAGCGTACCCTCGGGGGTACGTTGAGGATTTGTCGTGAGCCGAGAACGAAGTGCACGAGCATTTTCACCAGCCGCTATTCCGACACCGGGATGAATTGTCTGATCCAATTCCCAAAGCTGCCGGGATTTCGGCTTTGGATGTAGACGACGCCGGGGCCACGAAAACGGCACACCAGCCCTTCACCCGACGTCAGGCTGGCGATCCAGCCGGAGGAAGCCTTTTCGATATTGTACGTGGTGGTGGAAGTCCAGGCGACCAGATGGCTGTTGTCGACGATATACTCTTCATTCGGTTTGAGCTCGATTTTATGAATCGCGCCGAAACTGTTGAGGATCAGCTGACCGCTCCCGCCGATTTTCAGAATAAAAAACCCTTCCCCGCCCAGTAACCCCCGCGTGAAACTTTGCATCTTGCTTTCGATCTTCACACCCTCCGCGCCGGCCAGAAATCCATCCTTCTGCACCATGTATTCATTCACGCCGTCGAGGTCCAACAGCACGATCTCGCCTGGTACCGTCGGGGCCAAAAGCACCTCTCCCGCTCCGCGGCTGGCCCGCAGCGTTTGAAAGAAAAACTTTTCACCGCTCAGCATCTTCCGCGACAACGCTCCGAGGAAGCCGCCCTCCATCTTGCTCTCAATGTCGATCGTCGGCGACGCCGCCACCATGGCACCGGATTCGGCCTTCACCGTCTCGGCTTCGTTCAAATACACACGCACCATCGGAAATGCACCGGGATACAAAATCTCACACTTCATTATGTGGCTGCCTCCTTAACACAACAGGATCTAACTGCGTACCCACCCATATAACCGATGGCTCGGCTCCGGACCTTCCTCCAGGTAACTCATCCGAATGCGTCCCAGATAGTCGGATGGCACGACGTTACGCGTTGCGCCCACATCGACGCCGAAAAGCTTCGCCCCGTTCAACCCGAAGATCTTCTCCTTCACTTCGCGCGTCAACGGCTGGTAACGATCGCGCTCGATGAGTTCGGCGGGGATGGTGAACCGACGGAAGGCCTCGATCTGCCACTGCGGCGTGCCGGACCAAATCGAATCGGTCCCCCACAACACATGGTCGACCCCAAACGCCTGGATGATCTGCCCCAACAAATGGGCGCAGACCGCCGGATGTGCCGTCACGAGCTGCCCGAACGTCGAGCCCAACTCCATATGGATGTTCTGAATGGACGGCTCAGCCTGTTTCATCCGGCAGAACTCCGTCGTCCAAGGGATGGCGCCGGTCTTGGCGAAAGTCTCGTCGATCGACGCCGACGTCAGCAGGCCGGAGTGATAGACCAGAAACTGCAGATCGGGGAAATCCTTGGCCGCCTTGATGAGATCGCGCGGATGGTTGTACTCCGGGACCGGACCAAGCGGAAGGCCCTTGTGGACACAGATGCGCGGGATTTTCAGCTTTCGCGCTTGTTCCAGCATGGGGTAGGCAATCTTCTCGTCATCCATCCACCAACCCTGCTGAAAGCCCACCGGACAGGAGCCCGTGTAACACTTCCAGGCATCCACCTTGAGAGTTTCAGCCTGCATGGCCATAAACTCTAAGTCTTTGGAACCCAGTTGCGGCGTCGCCAAACCGTGCGCCAGCATCCGTTGCGAACCGGCCAGGCGGTTGACCTCATCTCGAATATGCGCCATTTCCCTCGGCGGCACCACGGCCTGTTGGGGATAGGGCCCCGGTGGAGTGCTGATGAGTCCGATCGAGGTCTCGCTGTCCAGAAACACTTCCTTGATGAAGTTCTGCCAGGACAGGTCGTCGATCGTGCCTCCATCGGCGGACAACTTCGGATTGAACCCCGCGTCTCGGATTCGCCGTCGCAACGCCAACAAGCCCTGCTTGGTGACCGCCCCTTTGCGTGTCGCCTCAGCACCGGTCGGATCGTAGTGCGACCCTACATAATGTGTTTGCACGTCGAAAATGAAATAGGGGTTGCCGGTTCGTTCCGCAAAGGCAGCCGGTTCGACCGCTTCGACGTCCAGCACGTCGAAGAATCTGCCGAATACGCTGTTCATGGCCAGGAACGCCACCGCCATCCCGCCGGACCGGCGCAGGAAGTCGCGCCGCGTGACGCCCAAGCCGGCGCCTGCCCGATCGGCCGCCTCATCGATCAGGTGTTCGACCAGCGCCTGGGCTGCTGTCTGCGGATGCGGAGAGAACTCTTCGTTCGACACCACTTGGGTGGGGATGGGTGACGCGGACAAGACGCCTTGTTTCAGGCCCTTGCCGCTCTTCATGCTTTGTGGTCGCCTCATAGACATACCAGCTCCCGATAGCTGGCCCGATTCTGTGGAATGTCCCCGGCCCTGTCAAGTTGCGTCGGACTTCCCATGCGAGGACGGTGCTCGGCTCCGTCGCTCTCTCAAGATCGGTGAAGTTTCCTCCGATAGAGACCACAGGGACGCCCTCATGTTCGGACGGGTGGATCATCACCACATGGATTGCCGCTATGACTGACCTCCCGGTTGAATACATCGAACACAGGCAAGCGCGCCCATGAAACGAGTGGTGATCGAAGAACTCACGCCCGGCATGATCCTCGCCAAAGCGGTCGCCAACAGTGCCGGGTTGGTGGTGCTTCCCGTCGGCGCCGAGTTGGACAACGCGACCCTTTCCCGATTGCAGCGCCTCGGCTTGACGTCCGTCTATGTCGAGGGAGACGCAGGTGACACGAGCGGCAAAACCCTCGACGAACTGGAGGCCGAACTCGACCACCGCTTTCGATTGGTGGCCCACGATCCGATTCAATGCCAACTTCGTGAGGCGATTCGTCTCCACCTCCGGAACCGGCAGGGAATCGCCGACGATCCGAAACCGGCGCCATCAACATGAATCCTTCAGGAAAAGTGGATCTGCGGCGGCGAATCGAACAAGTCGGTGAGTTACCGACCCTTCCGCATGTCGTCCAGAAGCTCGCCTCAATGATCGGCCGCCCCAATGTGTCGGCGGAAGAGATCGGCACGCTGATCGAAAAAGACCAAGTGCTGTCCGCCAAAGTCTTGCGGCTGGCCAACTCGCCGTTTTACGGCTTTCCCTCGCGTATCGCGTCGGTCGCCCACGCGGTGGTGGTGCTGGGCTTGAACGTCGTAAAAGGCCTCACACTCTGCGCGACCGCCTTCGACATGATGCGCAACGCCGGCATGAACGACCTCTGGCGTCATTCGCTGGGCGTCGCGATCACCGCGCACATTCTGGGGACGAAAGCGGCGATGAAAAATCCCGAGGAAGTGTTTGTCGCCGGGCTCCTGCACGACCTGGGCAAGGTGGTGCTGTATGTCAAATGGCCCGATGTCGGCCGAGAGATTACATCCGCCACCAGGGGGACGTCCCGGCCCCTCATGGACACGGAGCGAGAGTTGTTCGAGGTGACTCATGCCGATGTCGGAGGATGGCTCGCGAGCGCCTGGCATCTGCCGACCAGTCTGCGCGAGCCCATTCTTCATCACCACACCCCCACGGCGGCCCAGGACGCGAAGCTCCAAACGTCCATCGTGCATGTCGCTGATGTGCTGGTGAAGGGCCTGGCCTGCGGCAACCCCGGGGATAACCTGGTCCCGCCGCTTTCTCGGCAGGCCTGGGATCTGGTGGGCCTGGACGCGCAGAGTCTCGCCCAGTGCCTCGCCCAAGCCACGGAAGAATTTCAGACTATCGACGATTACTTATGAGCGGGCCTTCTTCCAACCGGCGCATTCTGTTGCTGCACAGCGACCCGCTCGAGATCGAGCGGTTGACGGCCGGCCTCACGCGCTCCGGATTCGCGGTGGTGGCGGCGGATCCCGGGCACTTGGTCATGCACGAACTGGTGCATGATCCGCCCTGTCTCGTCCTGGCTGCCGAAGGCACGAACGGCCGCTCGGCAGATACGCTGGCTCGAGACATGCGCGCCGACCCATTTTTGGGACGACTGCCGCTGATCATCCTGGTGCGGGATATCCGGGTCAACGATTTGGATTGGGCGACGCTCGGCGTGGACGACTATATTGCGGTGCCCTACCGACCCAACGAAGTGCCGCAACGGGTGCGCCTCTGCCTCAGCCGACTGGAGCGCTCCCTGGATGCCAATCCCCTCACCAGGCTCCCCGGCAACAGCACCATTCTTCACGAAACGACGGCGCGCATCGAAAGTCGGGCCTCTTTCGCCCTGGCCTATCTTGATATCGATAACTTCAAATCTTTCAATGACCGATACGGCTATGCCCGAGGCGATGAAGTGCTCGTGGTCACGTGCAGAATCCTCACGACCGTGGTCAGCGAACTGACCGGCATCGATGGGTTCGTGGGGCATGTGGGCGGAGACGATTTTGTGTTTATGAGCGACCCTTCCAGCATCGATGCGATCTGCCAGACCCTCATCAAGCGATTCGATCTGGTCATCCCGGATTTCTACGACCCAGCGGATCGGCAGGCCGGGTATATCGACTCCATCGATCGTCGCGGCAACCACGAGAGATTTCCCATCATGAGCCTGTCCATCGCCGTGGTCACCAATGAACAGTGCACCATCTCCCACCCAGGCGACGTCAGCAAGATCGCTTCGGAATTGAAGAAGGTCGCCAAGAGCCGACCCGGCAGCGTCTATGTGAAAGACCACCGGAGGACGGAGGCTTCCGACTCGGGAACCGAAATCCGTACCGGCTAGGCGAGGAGAGGGAAGAGGGCGCCCTCGAGAGCATCCGATCGGATCATTCCAATCGTTACCGCGACAATGACCCGTCGGGTGTTGGTCCGCCGCCGTTTCCGCCATACTGACGACGAAACTCCCGCCGGTACGCGCGGCGTTCCTCCGGAGACATACTCTTGAATTTTTCCCGCAGTTCTTGACGCTGTTCGGGCGGCAGGGACTTAAACCACTGCCGGGCATTACGCACCGATTCGCGCTGTTCAGGCGGGAGTTGACGAAACTGCTGAAATCGTTCGCGCAGCTGTTGTTGCTGCTCAGGCGGAAGCGTCCGCCATTGCTTGAACCGCTGCTTCGCCTCCTGACGCTCCTCAGGCGTCATCGTCCCCCACTGCTGCGCCCCGTTACGCAGCCGCTGTTGTTTGCGTGGTGGCAGCTGGTCCCAGGTCTGACCGTACCGCTGCAACAGCTGCTGCTCGCCGGGACTCAGCTGGCTCCAAGGCACTCCGGCCGGGTCGCTCTTTGCCCAGGCGGACGCCACCCCGCATCCCATTACTATTACGCACACAAGCAGCACTCTCATGGGCCGGCCTGCTTCCTTATCGGATCACGTGGTGTGCCTGATAGTCATTCGGCTCACTCCCTCTGGACGGCGTACGAGCACTCGCGCCCGGTCGGGAGGTATCCATTATGGATTCCGGATGGGAGTCCGGCGGCATATCCTCACATTGTGAACGGATCCACCCAACGGCCGGCATCAGTCCCCCAAGACCCCAGGAAGTCGAGGAACTCGGCATCGACCACTTCCGGACGCGGCGCCGGCTCCGGAGCTCCCTGTGCGAGCGAGGCAACCAGACAGAAGCCGAACAACAGTCCTCGCCTAGCCGGTCGTGGTGGTCCCATCAGCCAGCCAGTCGTAAAATTCAAGGTCTTCCGATAGTTCGATATTCTCCGGCGATCGCACCAATTCGAGATCTTCGAGGAGGAGATGGGAGTGAGTGACGCCGTTGGATGGCCACAACCATAGGGTGACCGCCAGCACGGCCATGGAGGCCAGCGCCACACCTCCGGCCCATCGAATCCAGGGCTGCCGCCGCCGCGATGCCGCGTCCAACACATTCAGCCTGGCGCGTTGCAACGACAGCACTGTCTTCTGATCGAGATCCCGAACACTGTCATTGAGCAGACGTTTCCACCCCGCCGCCAGCCGATCCAGGTGCTCGTCCGATTGGTCCTTCATGGCCAATGCTCCCCCAGCCGCTTTCGCAGCACGTGCAGGGCCCGGAACAAATGCGTTTTGACGCTCCCCTCCGAACAGCCCATAGTACGAGCTGTTTGTGCCACATCCAGGTCTTCCCAGATACGCAAGAGAACGGCCTGCTGTTGCCGTAACGGCAAGGCGCGCAACGCGACATCAAGCGCCAAACAGGCACGCTTGCGTTGGACCTCCTCGTCCGGCGCTACGGCGGTCGCATCGGCGATTTGCTCCAGCGGATCCTCCCTCTCCTCTTCATCCTGGGAACCGTGGAAAAATTGCCGCAGGCGATTCCGCACCCTCTCCCGTCGGTACCAGTCTCGAATTCGGCTCTGCAGAATACAATGGAACAGCGGTCCCCATTCACCTTCGTCCCTCTCGCCGTACTTTTGGGCAAGTTTCAACATGGCATCCTGCACCAGATCCAGCGCCTCATCCTCATTCCCCGTGGCAATATGTGCCATGCGGAATGCGCGCCGCTCAATCCCGGCCAGGAACCGATCCAATGCCTGGGTTCGATCCAGTGATCCCACCCTCTCACCCAGACAACAACTGCCTGGCTGCCCATCTATGGCGATCTGGGAATGCCAGCCGCTCATCCCTGCCTACCCGACTTGCATCCGGTGACCGACGACAGGACAACCAGAGGAAGCGCTGAAAACGGGGCCCTGCCTATGGCAAGGCCCGCATTGAGCACTCCTGATGGCGACTGCACGTTCAGCCCGAAAGCAATCGAAATCCCTGTGATTGTCGACTCGAACCACCCTGAAATCAAGTGACCACCCGCCAAGCCCTCGGCACTCCTGCACACCCTCTCACTCCACAACTCCACCTGTGGGCAGGTACTCATAGACTCTCTCCTCCGAGGAAACTGTGAACCATCCCCTGGCAGGAGAAAACGCACCAGACCCTGTTCGGTTGACTGAATTGAAGTGCACGGTCAGGGGCTCAGATAGCGCCACCCGAGACTCTCGGGGACGGAGCGTTCGATTCGGCAGGGGTTCAATCGTAGATGAGGGAAGGCTGAGAGCGAGGGCTTATTTGAGTTTGTCCACGTCGTCAGGTCGTTTGCCCTCCACCCATGCGGACGAAGGGATCGGCGCCACGAGATCGAACCGGTCCTGCGCTTCATTGTCCTTCAGGTCCTGGCCGACACTATAGAGGACGCCCTTCTTCATATTCACGAGCATCGGGAAACCCGTGAAGGGATCGTAGACGCCTTGCCCGGCCTTGGCAATCCTGGTGAGCAGATCCTGTTCCGGCGGAGTCCGGCGCAACCAGGCCTGCAGGGACGCCAGCCGCAAGCGTGCATCCGTCTCCAACACTCGACCCGCGTACGTTTCCCATGTCGGAAGGGGAGCAACCCCGACCAGGCTCTCAATAGGATTTACAACTATGTCCCCCAGACCATAGGGCGGAGCGTGCACAAACTGAGACTGCTTGGGCAAGTCTGCATACCGACCTTCCCCGGCGGCCTTTCCGGCGGCCTCATAATATTGCGCATAGGCATTGAACCGACGCTGCTTCGGCAACGGCAGCGCCGCTAGGAGTGAGCCATACAATGGGCGATCCTCACCACCGCCTTCACTCATCGTCTCCTCCAACGTCTTGGTGGCCAACACGAACTGGCTCTGCATCGGCCAACGGACCGACTGTTCAGCCTGTTCAAGCGGCCGCGCGAGTTTGGCCAAGCGGCTCACGAATCGCTCGTCGAGTTCAGGCCGCAACAAGAGCCCTCCCACCACCCTGACGTCGTCATTCATCGCAGTACTGGCCAGCATTTTCACTGACAGCGTCTTGGCCTGTCCCAACACCGTCCGCCATGCTGTGAGATCGGATTCAAGCCGCGCGACTCCCGCGTCGACATCCTGCGCGAACCCCTCCGCGACATACAGTCGATGGGCTGAAAGAATCAGGCCGCAGTTGGGAGTGATGGATTGCCCGTACCCCCAGTCTTCAAAAGGCTTGGCCAGCCACTGCCGGTATCGGCCCATACTGACCTCGGCCTGCGCCACCCACGCCTTCACGCCAGTCGCTTCCACGCGCATCTGCGCCGCCGGATCGGAGGTCTTCATCCACTTGCCCACCGTTTCAGCCGATGCACTCTGTTCACCACCGGACGCCTGTCCGTCTCCGGTCAGGCAGGTGTGGGCAAACACACGATCGGCACCCTCGGCCCGTCGGTCCATCCCGGCCTGCACTGGGTCTTGGGTCGCCGGAGCACCGAATCCAAGAAGGAGGAAGTATCCATTCTTGCTGGAATCCTCCAAGGTATGTTGTGGAACCGACGTCACGTTGCGATACGCCGCACTGGGTTGCTCCTCTAGAACCAGCCAGGTCAATGCCACTGCACAGACCGCCCCGGCGCTCAGGACCAGCGCGAGCCCGACCAATGCCAGAAGCAAGACGACCAGCGAGCGCGTCGTCGACACCCCGGCACCGAGAAGCGAAGCGATCGCCTCCCCGACTTGACGCCACGCAGGGGCCACGGCAGGCCGGCTCGGTTGAGGGCGATCGACAGGCGCTTCCATGGACAGAGGCGCAGAACGCTCCGGTGGATCGAGAGGACGGTCCGTCACGACGACCGCGGCCTCCTGTCGCTCAACAGGCCACGAGGGGAGAGGTGCCGGCGGTTCAGCTGGAACCGTCATCGAGGAACTCGCCTCGCCTGCTTCAGCAGGAACGATATCCGCCGGCTTTCTGAGCCAGCGTGTCAGCATGTTTCCAGTGGAGACGCTTGGGGTAGGCTTTGACGACGAGTCATCCCACAGAATTCGCAGCCCCCCACTCGCGTCGGAAGCAGGAGCAGCCGAGGTCCCTAGGATTGTCGCCGGTTCTTCGGGAGAAGCTGGAGAGTCAGCTGGTACCTCCACAAGATCTCTTGCCGGGACCGCCTCCTGATCCTGCGCCGCCTCAACCGTGGGTAATACCGGTTCTTCCACTGACGCACTGCTCGACGGAGAAGCCGGCTGCGGAGAGGCGACTGCCGGGGTGAACGATGCCTCCAGCGGGGGAACAACGGGTTCACCCATCGGAACATCGCCAGCGTCATAGGCCTCGCCAGTTGACGCCGAGGAGAGCTCTGGATCCACCAGCGCCATCTCCGACTCCAGTACAGGTGCGGCATCGAGAGCAGTCGGTGACAATAGTGCAACCGGCTGATCATCGATGAGCGATGGCTCGACCACCGGGGCAAGGCCCTCCGCTACCGCCTCTGGTACTGACTGCGTCTTGACCTGCTGCGGGGAGATAGCCTCCGCAGGCTGGTCCATCAGAGGAGATGGATCCGAGGACACGACCACTACGGACTCGCTGATAGGGACCTGACTCTCCGCTTGGCCGCCCTCTTTCAACGCCGGCGACGGCACATCGTTGTCGTCGGCAATCGCGAAATCCGTAACTGGTTCGACCGAAGCAGGAGATGGCCCAACCGAAGTTGTGGTCGCGACCGATTCACTGTCGGCCAGGCGCAACGGAAGCTCCACAGGATGATCGGTCGTGATTCCGGCCGGTTGTTCGGGCTCAGGCACGGCGGCCGGGGTCGACTCCTCGGCTATGTTGTACGCTTCCACGGGAATATGACTGGAATGTCGGCGCGCGTGGATGGGAGCATCTGGAGAGAGAATGCGGAATTCCGAGACGGCAGTGGCGTTCATCTCTACAGAACGATCGGCCACCGTGTCAGCTGCAGGAGATTCTGCAGCAGCCGTTGCCTCAGGCGCCTCGGGCACAACGGGCATGACTACTGTGGAATCCTGCGCATCCACGACAACCGCGGCAGGGACTGGACCGAAATCAGGCTCAGGTTCTTGGCGCGGAATCGTGACGTCGTCAACTTCGATTTGCTCCCATGGCATGGGAGCCGACAGGGATGGTGCCGTACCGGCGAGATCAGACAGAGCGTCCGACACCGTAGCCTCACACAGCGGTGACCCTGTCTCTATAGAATCCGGAGGAACCAGGCGGGTTTCGGCCAACTCCCCAGGATCAAGGTCTTGCCCCCCGCTTGAAAGCGTCTGAGGAGACACCGTGGATGATTGCATGGCCGACACCGCCGCGAGAATTTCCTCCCACGTGAGTCCCGACGAGGTGGTTTCGGAAGGGCGTGCTACGGGGGGTGGCTCCGTTATCGACCCTGTATCGAGCACTTGCTTCGCTGCCGGAGACTCGCTCGCCTGGCCGACCTCGACCGTTCCCACCTCCAACACTGTCTCGGCGGCTGGCGTCATGGGGTTCGTGGCCTCTTCAACCTGGTCCCAGGGCATCGGGGCGTGGATTGCCGGCGGGTCGGCGATCGGATGACTACTAGCCTGCGGGAGGACCAGGAGCGGGGGAGCTATCGGCTCCGACGCTGGTGGCGGGAGTTCGACCTCTTCGGGGGAAGGCATCGTTTCTACGTCCCCGTGGATCGACACTGGCTCCTCCGCCCGCGGGAGAATCACCGTGGCGGCATCTTCTATTTGGTCCCACGGCATGGGCGCCGGGCCCATCGGTGCGTCGGCAATCGGCCAGCTACCGGTTTGTGCCGACACCTCACTCGTGAGAGAAAGCACTTCGACGGTCGGCGCAGAAGGTATTTCTGCGTCTGCGAGCGGGGCAGGAACCGAATCGATGGCAGGCGGTTCACTCTGACTGGTGACCTGAACCGCCTCAATCATCGGAGTCACCGCGGACAATGAAGACTCGGCTTGAAATTGAACGTTCAACTCCGGGGACGAGTCTGCCTCCCGTGTGGCTTCCGTTCCCCCCCCTGTATCGTCCTGCCGCGCGCCTGAGTCCATGGGCTCGGGCGACTGCGCCGGTGCCGAAACCTGCGCGTCTTGTTCGAGGGAAACCTCGCTCGAGGTCGTCTCCACCTGTTCCCATGGCATTGCCGCCGTTGGGTCCGTAGCGGAAGGCGAAACCGGCAATGCCGAGGCTGGAGGCGTCTCGCTCTTGGTCGCGACTACGGCAGGATGAGGCGTCGCCTGCAAGACCTGCCCGGTCACCGTGTCGAACATGGTTGCAAAGCGGAAGGCAACCGGACTCCCAGGGGCAATGGAGCGAATCCGTGCGAAGAGGTCACTGGGTCGGTTCGGATTATCGATGTCCGGGTCTTCCAGCAAGACCTCGACGGCCTTGCCGTACTCAGCCACCGCCGCCATGACGTCGCCCTTGTCTTCATAGACACGCCCCAGCATTTCCAAGAAAGGAACACAACGTGGTCCCGCCGTCAGGTATTCCCGCAAGAGCGACTCCGCCAGCCAGTAATCCTGCCGCTCCATCGCTTCCAGAGCCAGCGATTCGAACGCCGTCCTGGCACTCATGAGACTGCCGAGCCGCAGATGGAGCGTGGCGAATAGGCGCCGAGCTTCGGTATTGAGCGGATCGAGGGCGAGCAGATCTTTCAACGCGGAAGACGCCCGACCATACTTGCCGGCGTTCATTTGTGTAATCGCATCTTCGAGAAGCGCCGACTTCTTGTTGAAGCCGATGGTCCCCTTCTTCTGGACCTTCGGGGAGGATTTCTTATCGGATTTGAGGGAAGATTTCTTGTCGGATCGCACAGTATAAACCTATAAAATTACAGACTTTTATCCCGCTTATGCTACGCACACACGACTGAGCCGGCAGGGGGATGAGCCAGAAAGGGCTATCCACCGCCTGAGAGAGCAACAACGTTCAGGGAGAAGCAAGGGAAGTGTCTTGGCCAATACATGGTCCTCTTCTGAACGATCATGCACGGATGACGAGAGAGGCGTGCCATGGACCCGTATGTCATCGCTCGGGAATCTGACAACGCCATGTGTCTATCCTTTTCGGCATTATTCGGTACGATCTTGATTGAGGGATTTTCCTGTGCCGCTTATGACACAGGCCTGAGGGGCCTGGCTGTTTGCAGGCCTCACCTCTCCCGCCGCTCCTCCACGGAGTCCCGAATGGTTCTCTGCAACGGACGCACAAGTCCGCTCATAGAAACCGAGGTATCCGACAACCTAGGAACCGTAGTAAAACGCAGTCTCTGTGGGGGTTGTGATAGAGAGCCCCGTGACGGCTATCCAGAATGGTGTTTATCCGCAACCGGGGGTTCCGTATACTGTGTGCTCAAGGAGTTGCTCATTGACGACAGGCCGCATCCTCATCCTCACAGACCTCGACGGCAGTCTGCTCGACGCTACCACCTATTCCTATGAAGCGGCAGCAGACGCCCTGTCGGCCATTCGGCGCCGAGGCGCGACGCTGATCTTGGTCTCGAGCAAGACCCGTTCTGAGATGGAGCCGATTCGCCTTCGCTTGGACAATCACCATCCGTTTATCGTCGAAAACGGCGGCGCGCTGTTCATCCCGAAAGGCTACTTTCCCTTTCCCTTGGAGCAGGCAACAGCCTCCGGAGGCTATGACATGGTCGAGATCGGGATCCCCTATGCCAAGCTCAGGACCGCGCTGACAGACATCGGACGGGAGCTGGGTTGCCGCTTGAAGGGATTCGGGGATCTCTCCCTCGACGCCGTCTCTGAACTCACGGGACTGTCGTCGGCCGATACCAAATTGGCCACTCAACGGGAGTACGACGAACCCTTTGTCATGGAGGGGAACGGATTTGAATGGAACCGCCTGCTAGAGGCAGCGGCAGCTCACGGTCTGCGCTGCACGCGAGGGGGCCGATTTTATCACTTGATGGGAGGAAACGATAAGGGAATTGCGAGCCGCCGACTCATCACATGGTATAGACGGCGTGCGCACCAAGAAGGGCACATCCTGACCACCGTTGGTATCGGAGACAGCCTGAATGATCTCCCCATGCTGGAAGCCGTAGACCACCCCATCCTCGTCCAGAGGCCGGATGGCTCCTACGACCCGGCTGTGCAGCTTCCCCACCTCACCCGCGCCGAAGGGGTGGGTCCCGTCGGATGGAACCGCAGCCTCATCGATCTCTTACCGACCCTCTGACGGCCGGCCGGTTGACATTCTCGGACCACTCGACGCCAACATTGCATCGGCCGACGCATCATTCCCCCTTCGAGAGAACAGCGGGACGCCGCCGAAATTGAAGCCCCGCCACTATCCCGCCGACAAACCCCAGTCCGACGGCAAACGCCACGAGCCCCACGAGCGAGCGATTGAACACAAATGGGCTCTGGCGCCGTTGCGGATAGCGTGGCACGGCCGCTTCGCCACCCAGCCAGCGACGCGCTTTGGCCTCACCATCGACATCCGGGATGTTGTGCTTCATGATATGTCCTTTATCACTCCGCGTCGATTCATCGCGAGTTCCTTGGTTACAAATGACGCAAGTCATCGGGCTTCCCGTCTCGCATACGGACCGAAAGCCCCCGTTCGAGATAATCTTTGGCCAAATCTTTTGCGCCCAGCCCGAATGCGAGCGCTCCGGCCAACACAATACCTCCCAGTGTAATCCCAAATCCCACCACGACAATGTTTTGTGCGATACCGAGCTGTTCGAGCGCCATGGCCACCGCCAATAGCTGAATGCCCCAACGCGAACAGGTGGCCACGAGTCGTGCCGGCGGCAGGCCCGCATTGACTGCGGCGATGAGGACCGCCTGTGAGACAAAGTTGGACAACAGCCAGCCCGCGACGAGAATCAGACCCGCCGTCACGAGATGCGGCACATAGGCCAGAAACGACTTCGCAAAATCGTTGATCGGCTGGAGATTGAGCGCGCCCAGCGCTGCGACGGTGGCAAAAATCATGACCAGCCAATACGCTGCTTGCCCGACCAGCCGCGACGGATCGGTCTTCACTCCGCCGCGCAACAGTGCGCCGGTAACACCCAATCGATCGAATAGTCGATCCAGCCCGACCACTCGCAGCAACCGCTCCAGCGCCTGACTCGCGGTCCAGGCGACCACCAATCCCGAGAAGAAAATGATCGACATTGCCAACAGGCTCGGCAACACCGCGAGCACCTGCCGCGCCATCAACTCCAAGGGGTCGAGGAGCCCCTTCTCAAAAAACTCCTTCATACTTCCCTCCTCCGGCCTAAATTGCACCCGCCTTCAGATGGATCGAGCCACGAACCTCAACTGGTATGTGGCTCATTCCAGCGTGCCACCAGGTAGGACTTGTCCTTTTCAAACGCCTGGCATAGCGCTTCGATGCGGCCCTCGGCTTCGTTCGATGTGAGCCCCTGTGTATCCAACACAAACGAGGCGGTTCGCCCCAGATACAAGGGAGTAAAGGCCTTCAATACGTGATCGCGCGGCAGCACGCGATTGCGATACGCCACGGTCGCGTCATACACGACCCGGGCCCACAGATTGTCGGCGATTCGAAAATCCTGCAACGAGCACGTCCCCAGCGGCCGCAGACTCTGTCTGGTTCCGGGAGCGAGGATCTGATCCCAAATCGTCCCCAAATCACTCAGCCCCTGACGAAACGTACTGATCATGCGATCGACGTTGACGTTGACCGGTTCAACACCGACCTCATATTGAAACCCAAACAGCGGCACGGGGTTCGAGCCGTCCGTCTTACCCCATACGGTATGGTGTTCTTCCATCAGAGCGAAGACCGCGCCAAGCACCTGAACCAGCATCGCCGACAGGTCGGCCGCCGGATCTTTGGGATTGTGAATCTTCGCGCCGAGAAAACTTTGGCAGACCCGCGCCCCGCTGGCAATCGCTTCCGTCGTCATCCAGATGTCGATGCCGAACTTGGCCACTTCCGATTCCCACACATGCTTATCCAGATAGTGCTGGGCCAATTGACCGGAAAACCCAAAATCTCCGCCGATGGGTTGCCTGATTCGATGGCCATAGAGCGTTCGCGTGAGCGGGTAGACGATGCTGTTGGTAATGGTTCCGTCATATTTGTGGCGCAAATAATACGGCGCGACATAGTCGAACCCCCGCTCAAAAACCGGACTGACCAACAGCTCAATCCATTCCGGAGTAATACTGCGCAGATCCGAATCCACGACGGCACAGGCCTTGGCTTTCAGGCGACGCGCGATCTCAAAAATAGTGCGAAATGCGCTCCCTTTTCCGGGAATGCCATGGTAAGGCGTGATGATCTTATGAAGGGAGCTCTGTTGATCGCCGATGAACAATGTTTTGAGATCAACGACGGTCTGCGCGACCACCTCTTGCGTGCCGTCCGTCGAACCGCCATCCGAATTCACCAAGACGGCGCGGGCTTCGGGAAAGTACTTTGCCAAGCCGGCGCTCACCGCCTTCACGACATGCCCGATGGTTTCGACATTGTTGAAACTGGGAATGCCGACCAGAATATCCGTATGGGCAAATTGGTCGACCTGCGCTTCTGTTTCAGGCGTCAGTGGGGTGGTGTGGATTGTGTCAGGAAGATCAGGGCCGGACGTCATACGTCAAGTCTCGCACGCCCCCGCCCTGGGACACCACTGAATGACATGACCGAACTGGACGGGCGAAAGGTTGGTGTGTGGCAATGTGTTCCCGATAAGAGACACCATCTTGCCTGATGATGTCAAGCAATCCTCCGTCGACACCACCGCGCGAACACCCTCGACCTCCCATTGGCACACCAGACCTGGGCACAGGCGATAGACGATCCTTCTCCTTCCATAAGAAAGACGCCGACAGGGCCGAGTGGGCGTGAGACCTCGACGACCTCAGTCATGCATCGAGTAGAGAGTGCGAACTGACAGGGGAGAGCGAGGACGCACGTGGCCTAGCGCGGACGAATGAAGCGATTATCCGGCGTCGGAAATAACGATCTGTTCTTTACCGTCCGTACTGAACGGAAGAATCGTGTCATGGGCGCTGACAAAGTCGTTCAAACGAAGTTGGTCGTCGGCATCCATGAGAATGGGATCGACTCCTAGTCGCGACTCACTGGCCCAGCGAATAGTCGCTAGCCTCACCGAGAGAGGCTTGGACTGTCCTGGAATATGCAGATGCAGTTGAAGCAGATCCCCGGCTTGCAAACCTTTGAGTCCGGTTCGTGACCATCCCGGGATCGAGAGATCCAGCATTCGGCCGTTCCAAACCAGAAGCCCATCCTCGGAACGTGATCCGGTACACTCGACGATAAAGCGCGGACGATGCTGTTGTTCCATCCATTCCTCCAAGCCAACGCCTCGGCAGGATATGAAAAACAACGGATAGCCCGATAGTCCCCGAAAGTGGGGGCACCTCGATGAGCTGATCACATCTGTCCCGGTCACAACAGACAGCGGGCGCAGCGTGAGGGTCTGACTAAGCATGACAGGGAAAGGACAGAGGACAGGGAGAATCCGAAATCAGGCTCGATCCGATGGCCGAACGACGACCAACGAAGCATCAGCGACTCAAGCGACGCGGGAGGAGCCCGATGCCTTGAGCACCGACTCGACAAACTTGCGAATTCGTGCTTCAGCGGTGGCGCTCAACCTGACGGTTTCAAGTCCGAATACACGGTCTTGCACCCACTGAACCGTCACCCCATCGACATCGATCGCCTTCGGCTGATCGGGCAAAAAAACGCGTAGCGTGAGTTTCATACCCACCGCGACCGGCTTATCCCCATCGATTCGCCAGCCCTTGACGGAGAGGTCGCAGACCTTGCCCGTTCCAACCAGGCCTTCCCCCAGGTAATAGAGGAAGCAACTGACCGGTACGCGAGAATGCGAACGAGATGTTTGCGACTTGGCCATGAGTCCTGGCTAGGAAGATGGGTATGACACGGCATCGACCTCAACTACGACCCAGTCTACTCAACTCTCAGGGGATGGCCAAGAATATTCTTTTTCTCGTCATAGAGGCAGCCGAGCCTCGCAAGAGAGAGAAGGCAGCGGTCAGACCAAGGCCGTCACGAACTGTTCGAGCCGAGCACGCTCGTCGGCTTTGATCGCATTCACCTCAATCCCGAATTCCTGCCCTCGAGACCAACGAACGACCGCGCGGTCGATAAACACGGTGGGGTGCTGACCGGGAAGAAAGACACAGAGGGTGACGACGGCTCCAGGCTCAACCGGATGCGTCCCATCAACACGCCATCCATTGAGGGAGAGGTTCCACGCGATACCGGTCCCCTGGAACGCATTGCCGGAGTAATACACGGAACATTGGACGGGAAAGCGACGGAACGACCGCACGTGAAATCTGGCACCGACAGCGACAGACGGACGAGGCGGGGCCAACGGAGCGACCTGTTTATTGCCACCGGTCATCATGTACCTGCCCCAGTAATTCGTCTCTAGGAGCGTTGGGGTGAGTGACGGGTTTCGAACCCGCGACCTCCGGATCCACAATCCGGCGCTCTAACCAACTGAGCTACACCCACCATACCCGGTTAACGAGGAACGCGCATCTTAACAAACCCCGAAGAACAGTCGCAACCGCCTCAAGGCTTCGAGCTGGCTCATCTTTCGCCAGTCAGAGCGGTGTGGGCGGAGCGCGACGTGTTCCGCTCCCTGCCCACATCGATCCCCTGCATCAATCTCCGACAGTCAACTTCCCCGGCGGTCGAACGCAGCTTGCATTTCCGCCAAGATGGCTGCCGTAGCAGCTGGAGGGTCCTGGGCATCGCGTATGGGACGACCAATGACCAAGTAATCCGCACCAGCCGCAATTGTTTGGGTCGGCGTCGTCACCCGCGCATGATCATCAGTCCCTTTTCCCGCCGGCCTCACCCCTGGAGTGACAATGACCAGATTCGATCCCACCTTGGCACGAATAGCCTGTGGCTCCTCCCCGGACGCCACCACACCGTCGCAGCCCACTTCTGCAGCCAACATGGCTCGGGCAGTCACCAAGTCCTGGACCGTCCGTTGAATGCCCATATCCCGCAAATCTTCCCCGTCGAAATTGGTGAGCACCGTCACGGCCAGCAGCTTGAGATTCGACTGCCCGCGGCCCTGCACCGCCGCGATCAACGCCTTTCGATTCGCATGGATGGTCAAGAAGGTCGCTCCCATGGCTGCGACGCGAGCCGTCGCACGTCGGACGGTTTCTTCAATATCGAGGAACTTCAGATCCAGAAACACGCGCTTGCCACGGTCCGTCAACTTCCGCACGATCTCAGGGCCGGCCACCGTGTATAGCTCCAGGCCAACCTTCACAAATCGCACCTGATCTCCCATACGATCGACCAGCGCGTCCGCTTGCGTCTCGGAAGGGACATCCAGGGCAACAATCAACCGATCTCGTGCATCAATCCGAGTTACCATACATACGCCGTTGCTCCCGGGTTCCCAGGAGACCTGGCTGACTCCTTTCAGTGTCCTTGACCTCTCTTCTCATCCTGTGCTACAAGCTCAGGCTTTGAACGTAGGAGAATCCGTATGCCTGTTGTCCACAAATCAACGATTCGCCGTGCCCGTCAATCTGAGAAGCGCCGCTTGCGCAACCGCGCCACCATCAGCGCGGTTCGGAGCATCCTTCGCAAAGTGCAGGATGCGATCACTGCTAAGAAGCCGGACGAAGCCAAAGCCACCCTGAGAGAGGCCACTGCAGCCCTAAGCAAGGCAGTGACCAAGGGTGTCTTGAAGCCCAATACGGCCTCGCGCCGCGTGTCTCGACTGTCTGTGCGCGTAAACGCGATCACCGCTTCCGCGTAATTGTTCTGACATTCGACACCGGTCTCGAGCCTGACGGGCGCGGGACCGGTGGTGCTGCCTGCCCCCCCTGTTCCGCATGTAATCCTTGTTTCGATGGCTGGCCGCAGAGCCGAAACAGCAGGTCCTCCATCACGCGCACCGGAGCACTTCCACTCCCGCCTTTGAGCTTCGAGTCGGTCTCCAAAAACCCGCGAAATGCCTGCGTCAACTGCGCGTCTGAAAAGTGCGCCAGAAACCCACGCACCCGAGACGGATCCATCCGCAGCGTCCTGGCTGCCTCCCCTTCTCGACCGCCGGACTTGAGTTGCTCCTTCATTTTCCACAACCGGCGGTATTGCCAGACCAACGCACCGAGAATACGGAGCGGAGCCTCGCCATTTTCGAGGTTTCGAGCCAGAATTCGTAGCGCCCGGCCATGATCGTGCGTCCCGATGGCGTTGACGAGATCAAACACCGACGCACCGGACTCCGTACCACGGAGCGCTTCGACATCCGCCGATTGTACGGTTTGCTCGGACGGCACGTAGGCCGCCAGCTTTTCGAGTTCTCTCCTCACCGCATAGAGTGATTCACTCCCCACTTCCTTGAGCAGCTGGGTCGCGTCCTCATGCATGCGCACACTCAACGCCGCCGCTTCCTGACGGATCCATGCCGAGAGCTGGGCGTCGCGCAATGGGGCGCAATTGACCGTCACCGCCCGCTTCGTCAGGGCTTGCGTCCATTTCAGCCGACCATCCAACTTGGCCCCTACCACGATCAACGTCGTCGTGTCATTTGGAGCCGCGAAATAGGAGAGGAGTTTTTCGCCTTCCCGCGCAGGCACCTTTTCGACGGATTTATAGACGACCACGCGGCGTTCGGCGAATACCGGGATCTCAGCCGCGCAGGCCAAGACATCCTCAACGGAGGAATCGTCGCCGTGAAAGATATCGTAATTAAATCCGCTATCCGGTGCCGATCCCAAGGCCGCAGTCCGCAACACGGCAACAGACTGGTCACGGAGGTAGTCTTCTTCGCCGACCACGGCATACAGCGGCATCACTCCGGTCCGCGCGAGCGACTGTGACAATTCCATGCTCATGACCGACGCACTCATCCGTAGAAACTCTCCGTCCAGTTATCGCGTCGCAGCGGGCTGTGCATTGTCGGGCGATGCCGCCTCCGTCTTAACCGGACGCTTCAATGCCTTGTCTAGCTCGCCGGTATCCAGAAAGAGCAAAAACCGCGACGCCAAATCCTCCGCAATGAAACGACCGGCCTGTTCCACCGCCCGATTCTGCAGGACCTGGTTGAACTGAAGGTCTTGCGTAATAAAAAATTCCGAGATCCCTTTGGAAACTTGGGACCAGACTGGCTTCTTGGTCTTCGCATCCTCGATCCTCACGCTCACGAGCATTTCCACTCGGCTTTCAAACGTGGTAGTCCGGTCGAAACTTAAGGTCGGCAACGAAATCTGCATGATCTGTCCAGACATATAGAGATCGGCCCCGGCCGAGGGACCGACGATTTCCGCCCCTCCTCCGGCCGAGAACTCTCGCCGCAGATAATTGGTCAGTTTGACCTCAAAGTTCGGCTCGTAGGTGCTGTTTGCGATGGGAAGAATCGCCAGACGTGGCGCTTCGGGTCGCTTTGTCGAGGCCTCCGGGGCACCTCCGACCGTCGGACCGGCGCCCTGCACCCGAAACTGATAGCCACAGGCAGTGAAGTTCAGCGCCAGAATGCACAAGCCAAAAGGTAACAGGTAACGGTGCACGGCATCACACCACGAAGTTGATCAATTTCTTGTCCACGTAAATGACCTTCTTCGGCTCTTTTCCCTGCAGCCATTCCGCCACTGCCGTCTTGGCCAGAGGTTCGAGCTGCTCACGCGACATCTCCACCTCGACGTCCAGCTTTCCTCGGAGCTTTCCGTTGACCTGGATCGGGATCGTCAACCGGTCGCTGACCACCAAGGTGGGATCGAACTGCGGCCAGGGTTGCTGGCCGGCGCTGGGTCGTTGCCCAAGACGCGCCCACAGTTCCTCGCTCAGGTGCGGCGCAAACGGCTGGAGCAACAACACAAACGGTTCCAACAATCGTCGTGGACGCGGCTCCGACTTGGTCATCTCATTCGTAAACACCATCATCTGCGAGATCGCCGTGTTGAATCGCAGACCTTCGATGTCGTCCGTGACCTTCTTAATCGTGTAGTGCAACAGGCGCTGTTGCTCGGACGTCGGCTCTGCATTCGTGACCACCGGACTCAACGCGCCGTCCTCCCCGATCATCAGCCGCCAGACCCGATCGAGAAAACGCGTGATGCCTTCCACGCCGCGGGTGCTCCATGGCTTCATCGACTCCAACGGGCCCATGAACATTTCATAGAGCCGTACGGCATCGGCCCCGAACTGATCGATCATCTCGTCAGGATTTACGACATTGCCGCGCGACTTCGACATTTTCTGATTGTCTTCGCCCAACACGATCCCTTGATGGACCAACTTCTTAAACGGCTCCGGCGTGCTGACGACTCCTGCGTCGAATAAGACCTTGTGCCAGAAGCGGCTGTAGAGCAGATGGAGCACCGCATGTTCGCTGCCGCCGATGTAGAGATCCACCGGCATCCAGTACTGTTCTTTCGCCGCATCGACCAGCCGGATGGTGTTTTTTGGATCGATGAACCGCAGGTAATACCAGCAGGATCCGGCCCACTGCGGCATGGTGTTCGTTTCACGCCGCGCTGGTTTGCCGGTCACAGGATCGGTGGTCTCCAGCCAGTCGTCGAGATTGGCCAACGGACTTTCGCCGCTGCCGGAGGGCTTGAAGTTCTTGGTCTCCGGCAAGACGAGCGGCAACTGCTCTTCCGGCAAGGCGCGGGGATCACCATCGACCCACACGATTGGAAACGGCTCGCCCCAATAGCGCTGCCGGGCAAAGAGCCAGTCACGGAGCTTGTAATTGATCGTTCTCTTCCCGTTGCCCTTGGTTTCGAGCCAGGCCGTGATTTTTGGGATCGCGTCGATGGGCAGCAGACCATCGAGCGACAACGACTGATCAGGAGTGGCGGAATTGACCATACGACACCGTTCGGTCTCGGTGAAGGCCTTCTGATCGATCTGTCCACCCTGGATCACTTCGCGAATCGGCAAGTGGTAGTGCTGGGCAAAGGCCCAATCGCGATCGTCGTGAGCCGGCACCGCCATGATCGCCCCGGTGCCGTAACTCATGAGGACGTAGTCGGCGATCCAGATCGGCAGGCGCTCCTGGTTCGCGGGGTTGATGGCATACCCGCCGGTGAAGACGCCGGTCTTCACCTTGTCCAACTCCTGGCGCTGCAGATCGCTCTTGCGGGCGGCGGCATCTCGATATTCCAGGACCTGTGCTCGCTGGGCCTGCGTCGTCAGCACATCGACAAGCGGATGTTCGGGCGCGACGACCATGTAGGTGGCACCAAAGAGTGTGTCGGGACGGGTCGTGAACACACGCAGGTTACCGGGCACGTCGGCCAGAGCAAAGTCGACTTCCGCTCCGATTGATCGGCCGATCCAGTTTTTTTGCATCTCCAGCGTGCTGGTCGGCCATTCGACCAGGGTCAGATCATCCAGCAACCGCTCCGCATAGGCCGTGATCTTCAACACCCATTGCCGCATCGGCTTGCGAATGACGTCAAATCCCCCGACTTCGCTCTTGCCGTCGACGATTTCTTCATTCGCCAGCACCGTGGCCAACGCCGGGCACCAATTCACGGGCACTTCGGCCACATAGGCCAAGCCTCGCTCGAAGAGCTTGAGGAAAATCCATTGCGTCCAACGATAGTAGTCCTGATCGGTCGTGCTGAGTTCGCGTTCCCAATCGTAGGACAAACCGACACGCTTCATCTGGCGCTTGAAGGTCGCGATGTTCTGAGCCGTCGTGATGGCGGGGTGCACCCCGGTTTTCACGGCGTACTGTTCTGCGGGCAACCCGAACGCATCCCATCCCATCGGGTGCAACACATTGAACCCACGCATTCGCTTATAGCGCGACACAATGTCTGTGGCGGTATAGCCTTCCAAATGTCCGACATGCAGACCCGACCCGGATGGATAGGGAAACATGTCGAGACAATAAAACTTGGGCTTTGAATGATCATCGGTCGCCCGAAACGGACGATGCGTCTCCCAATAGGTCTGCCACTTCGATTCGAGGGCCTGATGATCGTATGTCTTGCTCATTGTGTGATCGTCATCTGCGAGGCAACGCTTGGTGCTCGATTACAGAACGGACGACTCTAGCACACGCCGCACGGAGCGACAAGGACGAGGCGGGCACAGAAGCATCGATTCACCTTCGGGATTTCTTCCCTTGATCGCCGGTCCGACTCCTGTTCAAATGCCCGGAAGGAACGACATCCTCTCGAGCGATTCCGATCAGCACAGAACCGATCCACGCCGACAACCATGTACGCCACCTACATCTTTCCGCGACTCATGGATTGGGTGCTCCGAGGGGAACGGTTCCAAACCGAACGCCGACACCTGCTTGCACCGGCACAGGGCGTGGTCCTGGAAATCGGCTTCGGGACCGGACTGAACCTGCCCCACTATCCTCGAACCGTGACCGCGCTGCACAGCGTCGATCCCGCGCCGCTCTTACCGGACCGAGTGGCCCGGCGCGTGGCACAGGCGGCCTTCCCCGTCCACATTCAGCACGTGAGCGCCGAGCGATTGCCCTATGACGACGCCGCGTTCGACTGCGCCGTGAGCACCTTCACCCTCTGTACGATTCCGGATCCGGCCAGCGCGCTGCGCGACATTCGCCGCGTGCTGAAGCCGAATGGCCGGTTTCTGTTTCTTGAGCATGGCCGCAGCGACGATCCCGTCATCGCCCGATGGCAGGATCGACTCAACCCTTTGCAAAACCTCGTAGCCTGCGGCTGCAATCTCAACCGCCGCATCGATCAATTGGTACTGGACGCCGGCCTACGGCTCCACCAGCTCGATCGTTATTCCTTGCCTGGTGTCCCAAGAATCGGCGGAGAAATGTATCGCGGCACAGCCTATCGCAATGAGCCTCCCGGTGAACACGCCAGGCCAGGTACCTCCCTCGATCCCGACCATCCTCGCCTCCCATAGCCTCTGGGCGGCGGTATGCGTCAGGCGGGACAACACACGAAAATTGTATCCCTGTCGGCAATTTTGTAGACTGCGCCCTATGATGCCGATGCGTCGCAGTCATCTATCCACCAGAGGGGAGTGACTCGAATGTCCTCCTCGCAATCGTTCCCTGGCGATCAGCCTTCTGTCAGTTCCGCAATATCCACCCCCCCAGATTCCGCCCGCGACACCAACATCTCCCTGCAGCGGGTGACTCTACTCTACGAAGCGATGCCTGCGGCGCTGGTCGCCGGGCTCGGATGCGCCCTCGCCTTGGTCTTCGTGAATTGGAATCTCGTCCCGCACGACCGCCTGCTCGCCTGGCTCGCCTATCATGTCATACTCTCAGCCGGTCGATATGGGCTCGCTCGATCGTTCACTGCCACACGGTCCGCCCCCGCCGACATCCGGCATTGGGACCGCGTATTTCTGGTGGGCACGACGCTCGCCGGGCTCGGGTGGGGAGCCTCCGCCCTGCTGCTGTTTCCCGAATCCTCACCGGCTCACCAGGTTTTTCTGGCCTTCGTGCTCGGAGGAGTTACGGCCGGCGCCGCGTCCACCTTAGCCGCTCGATTCGACGCCTTTCTCTCCTTCGCCATTCCGATGCTCGTGCCGCTCATCCTGCGCTTCTTCACCCTCGACCATGACCAAGCCCTGCCCATGGCGATCTGCACGATGCTGTTCTCGCTGCTCCTGGTCTACACAGCCCACCGGACCTCCAATACCGTCCTGGAGACCCTCCGCCTGAAATACCATAACGCCCAACTGGTCGATCAGCTCGCCGGTCAACTGCAGGAGGGGGAGCAAATGGAACTGCTCCTCACCGTCAAGAGCGAGCACCACCGATTCATCATGGAATACGCGCAGGACATCATCTACCGGACCGACCGGAGCGGCCGATTCACCTTCATCAATCCGGCGGTCATCCGGCTCCTGGGCTATCACGAAACGGACATGCTCGGACATCGTGCGCTGGATTTCGTTCATCCCGATCACCGTCGCCCCACGGAACATTTTTACATTCGACAATTCCTCCGGAATATCGCCAGTACCTATTATGAATTCCCGCTCATCACCCGAACCCGACAGCCCCTCTGGGTTGGGCAAAATGTGCAATTGCTGCAACGCGATCAGGAGGTCATCGGCTTCCAAGCGGTGCTACGGGACATTTCCACCAGAAAACAGACGGAAGAGGCGCTCCGCGTCAGTCAGGACCGCTACCGCGCGCTCTTCGAGAACAGCCCTGAGATGCTGTTGACTGTCGACGCACACGGCACGTTGCTCGCGATCAACACCACCACCGCAACGGAATTGGGGTATCTTGCCGAGCAACTAATCGGCCGACCCGTGAGCATGCTCGTGCACCCCGATGATCACGCGCACATGCATGACCTGCTGGACGAATGTCTCTGTCAGCCGGACGTGGTCTTCCGCTGGGAGGTCAGAAAGATCCGGCGGGACGGCAGTCTACTCTGGACTAGAGAAGCCGCCAAAGCGGTCCGTCATCCGGACGCACAACTCGATATTCTGATCGTCTGCCAGAATGTGACCGAGGGAAAAGCCATCGAGGTTGCATTGACCCAGACTCGCCAACTCCTGGAATCCATCGTCGAGCATATTCCTCACATGGTGTTCCTCAAAGACGCCGAGGAGTTGCGCTTCGTTCAATTCAACAAAGCGGGCGAGCAGCTCCTCGGCCTGCCGCGGGAAGCGCTCCTGGGCAAGAACGACTTCGAGTTCTTCCCTCGCGAGCAGGCGGAGTTTTTTACCGCCAGCGATCGCGATGTCTTGACCGGCGGCACCCTAGTAGACATTCCGGCCGAAGCCATCCAGACGAAGAACCGAGGGTTGAGGTGGCTCCACACCAAGAAGCTTCCCCTCTCCGATCACACCGGCTTGCCGCGCTACCTACTGGGTATCTCAGAAGACATCACAGACCGCAAACAGCAACACGAGATAGAACAGCTGCGTCTAAAGAAATTGGAAACGCAACAAAGTGTGCTGCACGAATTGGCGGAAGACCCCGCGATCCACAGCGGACACCCGCAGCAAGCCTTTCCGGTCATGACCGAACATGCGGCGCAAACATTCGCCGTCGAACGAGCCAGTATCTGGCTCTTCGACAAAACCCAATCTACATTGGTGTTACAGGACCTGTACCAGGCCACCCCCACACGCCATACACAAGGGACGGTGCTGTCGACCAGCCAATGCCCGGCCTACCTGCGCGCGCTGGAAACCGAACCCTACTCGCTGACAGCGCATGATGCGCAGACCGATCCGCGCACACGTGAATTGACCTCGTCCTATCTGGCGCCGCTCGGCATCGTGGCGATGTTGGACGCTCCGATTCGTCGGCATGGCCGCGTGGTCGGCGTCCTCTGCCTCGAACACGTCGGTCCGTCCAGAGTCTGGACGACAGAGGAACAAACCTTTGCCGCATCCCTGGCGGCCATGGCGACCCTGACCCTGGAGGCATCCGACCGTCGTCAGGCTCAAGAGGCGCTGGAACAACACATCCGTGAGCGCACCAGTGAATTACACCGCACGACCGTTCACCTTCAGACCATCATCGAAGAATCACCCCTGGCCATGATCGAACTCGACCAGGCGGGCCTCGTCACCACTTGGAATGCCGCCGCCGCGACCCTCTTCGGCTGGACCAAAGACGAGGTGTTGGGAAAGAAACTTCCCTACGTGCCTCCCGGACAGGAACAAGTATCCGACGATTTGTGGGCGGCGGTGATGAGCGGCGCCGCGCCACGTAACATGGAACTGCGCCGCCAGAAAAAGGACGGGACCCCGGTCGATGTCAATATGTGGGGCAGCCTCCTGCAGGGCCCGGGTGGCCACGCGATCGGTTCTATCGGCTTCTTCATCGATATCACAAAACACAAACAACTCGAGGATCAACTCCGGCAGGCCCACAAGATGGAAGGCATCGGCCGTTTGGCCGGAGGCGTGGCCCACGATTTCAACAACCTGCTCACCGTCATCAACGGGTGCGCCACACTCCTGTTGGAGCAGGTGCGTGCCGAAGATCCGTTACATCGGTCGCTGACGGAGATCCTGACCGCCGGCCAGCGAGCGGCGGCCTTGACGAAGCAACTCCTGGCCTTCAGCCGGCGACAAGTGCTGACCTTCCAGGTGTTCGACCTCAATGAGGCGCTCTCGTCGATCAGTTCGATGATCGAGCGGTTGATCGGCGAGGACATCAATCTGGTCCGGACCCTCGATTCCCGGCCCTGCACCATTCGTGCGGACCGGGGACAGATTGATCAGGTCGTACTGAATCTCGCGGTGAACGCCAAGGATGCCATGCCTGCAGGCGGCTCGTTGACGATGGCGACGCACACCCTGCACATCACGCCCGACAGTCCCGTACCCCATCCTGCCTTACTCCCGGGAACCTATGCGCATCTGTCGATCCGTGACTCCGGGCAAGGCATGGACCAGACAACCCTGTCACATATTTTCGAACCCTTCTTCACTACCAAGGAAGAGGGCAAAGGGACCGGCCTCGGGCTGGCCACGGTCTATGGGATCGTCAAGCAGAGCCAGGGGTTCATCTTTGCCGACAGCATCCCGGGCGAAGGGTCGACCTTCGACGTTTACTTTCCATTGGTCGAAGCGCCACCACGCCCTGCCGCGCCACCGCCCTCGTCCCGGCCGCATTGTGGCCGGGAGACCATCCTGCTGGTCGAGGATCAACAGGCCGTCCGGTTGCTGCTCACGCAGGCCCTGTCCGATTATGGATATACGTTGTTGGAGGCCTCCAGCGGACAGGAGGCGCTCCGCCTGGTCGCCGCCGCCCGCACCCCCATTCATATTCTACTCACCGACGTGGTGATGCCTCAGATGACGGGTCCGGCCTTGGCCGAGCACCTCCGTCGACAATGGCCCGACCTCCGAGTCCTATTCATGTCCGGGTATGCGGAGGGGAGCGTGTTGCCGACGTTTCTCGCGGAACCGGGCACCGGCTTCATCCAGAAGCCGTTTCTGCCCACCGAGTTGGCTCAGAAACTCCGCGAGTTGCTCGACCCCGCCAAGTAAGCGCTCGACGGATCGAGCCGAGAGGCCGGACGCGCAGGCGGAACGGTCACGCCGGCAAAATCGCGTGGAAATGTTCGATGGAGGTAAACCGCGCGGAGGGAACCGCCGAGACCCGGGAGCTTGACCGGGAGCGGTGAAAAATCCGGCCGACCCCGAACTGTTCGGCTGCGGCCAAGCATTGCTCATCATCATCGATGTATAGCGCCCGCGACGGATCGAATCCGACCAACTGTCGGCAGGACGGCCAATACTCTGCTCGCATCTTGAGCCATCCCACCTCGAAGGCATCCACGATCCGATCGACCTGTCGATCCAGCCCCGTCTTGGCCGTTTTCACATCCACCCCGGCGCGATGCGCGTTCGTCAAAATCGTCACCCGCTTCCCCAATCGGCGCAGGGACCGCAGAAACTCCTCGGCATCGGGCAGAAACCCGATCATGTGGTCGAGTTCACGATGCATCGCCACCACATCGAGCCCGACCCGCTCGGTCCAGTAATGCAAATCCGTCCAGGCCAATTCCCCCTCCACGGAGCGGTACATAGCCATCAATTGATCCCGGGCCTCTTCGAAGGCCAACGCGTGCTTCACCGCATACCGTCTCGGCAGTTCGTCCTCGAAAAAGAAATTGTCGAAGTGGCGGTCGAGCAATGTGCCGTCCATATCGAGCAACACATCGTCGATCTGACTCCAATCGACTGCCTGCGAGGTGGCGCCTGAGCGGTGTTTCGGCATCACGGTAGTATACTGGAGCCGGGCGCGACAAGACGAGTCATTGTGTTCCGTGAAATCTCTATGCTACCGTCGCACGCCATGTCACGCACGAAACCAGCTCGCGGTCCCGTTGCTCCGCTCTTCACCCTTGAGGGTGGTCGGCTGCCGATCATCGCTCTCATCGGACGGCCCAATGTCGGAAAATCGACCCTATTCAACCGCATTCTCGGGACGCGTGCGGCCATTGTCGACGATGTGCCGGGTGTGACCAGGGATCGCAACTACGCCGATACGACCTATCGCACGCGACGCTTCCGCCTCGTTGATACAGGGGGACTCGACCCGACGGCCCATGAAGGCATGTTGTCCTTGATCCGGCAACAATCCCAACTCGCCATCGCCGAGGCAGATATCCTGGTCCTGGTGCTCGACGCCCGGGCGGGGCTCACCCCACCTGACGAAGAGGTCGTGCAGACCTTGCGCGGCACCGACAAACCCGTCTTTTACGTGATCAACAAGATCGATACCCCGAAAGCCGATCCGCTCATCGCCGATTTTTATCGGCTCGGGCAGGACCAGCTGTATCCCCTGTCGGCCGAACATGGCATCGGCGTCGCCGAGTTACTGGACGACCTTTTCCCCCACATGGCCGACCCCCCCGACGAGGAGACGACGAGCGACACGCCTCGTATCGCGATCGTGGGGCGCCCAAACGTCGGGAAATCCACCCTGATCAACTCGGTCCTCGGCGAAGCGCGCGTCGTCGTGAGTGATGTGCCGGGCACCACTCGTGACCCCGTGGACTCGATCGCTACATTCAAAGACCGGCAGTATGTGCTCACCGATACGGCCGGGATCCGCCGGCGCGGTCGTGTGGAACGCGGTATCGAGGGCTTCAGCGTCGCCCGGTCGCTGCGCGCCATCGGCCGATCGGACGTCGCCGTATTGCTCCTCGATGCGGAGGAGGGTGTCACGGAGCAGGACACCAAAATCGCCGGGCTCGTCCTCAAGCAGGGACGCGCCTGCCTCCTCGTCGTGAACAAATGGGACCTCAAGACTGATGACGTCCACGCACGTGAGGCGTACAAACAAGACCTTGAACGCCGTTTTCCCTTCCTCGCCTGGGCGCCGGTGCTGTTCATCTCGGCGTTGGAACCGGACTTTCTGCGTGGCTTATTCGCATTGATCGACCAAGTGTACTTCTCATTCTGCAAACGGATCCCCACCGGCACCCTGAATCAGTTCTTCCAAGGTCTGCTGGAAGAACACCCCTTGCCGGTCAGAAAAGGAAAACCGGCCAAAGCGAGTAAATCCGCGTTCGTGACACAAGTGGCGACACGCCCTCCCGCGTTCGCCCTCTTTGTGGGACATCCCGACAATATGACCCCGGCCTATCTCCGCTTCCTCGAAAACCAGATCCGGAAGGAATATCATTTTTCAGGCACGCCGATTCGATTGATGACCCGAAAAAAATGAGGCAGGCTTGCCCGGGCGAGACGCATTCGGCACAATCGGATAGATCGTCCCTCGTCCGCTTCGTTTCACGGCCCACGATTTCTTGAACATGTGGTAGATTTCCACGCTGTGGCTCACATCTGGCCTTTCTATTAGGCAGGTGACGGTCAGCTACAGACCGTCACCTAGACCGGCGCGGCGATGGACAGCCGCAGCGATCCGAAGCCGAGCGGGGCACGTCAACAGACGCCTCCTGCGTCTCGAACGGCTTTCAACTTGACTCATGCGGATCAGCATGTTATTCGCACAGGAGACGTTGTACGCCACGCGCGATTCGGCAGAAACCAGCCACTCCCGAGCAGACAGCCGGTTTCTCCTCCACTCAATCGACGTCACACGATACCGATCACGGCGGTTCGATAAACAATATGGCTCACTCCGAGAATTCCTATCAGCGATTCCTATTCCTGGCGGTGCCGTGGAGCGCCATGCTGTTCCTGGCTTCACCCGGCTGGAGTGAGACCCCCGAGACACTCATCGAACCACCTCCACTCATCGAACCATCCCCACTCGCTGATCCCAGCGAGACGATCGTTCCGGACAGCCCGGAACCGGCCGCGGAACCGGCCCCAGCCCCCGTCTCCCCTTCAGCGCGGATTTCCGGTTCGATCTGGAGGTCGAAACCCGGGATCGTGTTCCTTCAAACCGCGATCGGACCGCTCTCCCTCAGCTCGAAAACCACCCTTCGCGACATCCGGAGTTCACAAAAGATCACGCTCTGGGTCCATGGCACGACCAGTGTCATCGACATTCGCGAGAGGGGCAATGACAAACTGGTTCATCGGTATATCACCAGCATGCCCAATTTTACGTCTCCCGAGAAAACCGCGGTGACACTGTGGACCCCGGAAGGCGAGCAATCCTTCACGCTCGGCGCATTTGCCGCCAAAATCGCCGGGCGCCAGGATGATCAACCCTTTACCATCGAGGTCGATGGCGCCGGGAGCATCCGGGGCCTGCACGAGGTGCAATTCGATCTCCAGGTCAATCAGATCCCCCGCACCCCCTCGCCGCTGCACCTGCTGTTGAATGGCACGGTGTCGAAGCTGAAGTCGAATTATGTGTTCCTGAAAACCCCCCTGGGGATCGTGACCGTGAGCGGAAAAACCGGCGTGCGGAATGCTAAGGTCGGGCAGGAGATGTCGGTGTGGGTTCAGGATCGGCACGTTGCCATCGACCTGTATCAAGCCGGCCTCTCGACTCCCTCACGCCGATTCCTCTCCGGCCCTCTCACCTATGATTCTGACACGCGCGACACACTCACCATGCAGAGCCCCGAAGGAACGCAGTCCATCCCTCTCGCGCGGCGGCCGGCCTCCCTCGCGACACTGAAGGCGGGGCTGCCGGTCACCGTCGAACTCGACCAGCAGGGCGAACTCGTCGATATCCGCCGCGTGAATTGACGCCGAGCCGTCGGTACCACGCCGATGGATGCTCTTCTTGACAGTGCACCACGCGCACCGTAGACTCCCTCCCGCGTATGGCAGCACGAAAGAAAAGTCGGACGGATTCCCACGACGACTCCGACGTTGCCCTCTCCACCTCCGCTCCATTCGACCAACTGTATCGAGACCACGTCGACGTGATGTACCGGTTTGCCTATCGTTTGTGCGGTGAAGCCGAGGCGGCCAAAGACTTGGTTCAAGAAACCTTTCTCAATGCCTATCGCGCATACGATCGCTTTCGCGGAGATGCGCAAATCTCGACCTGGCTCTATGCTATCGCGTCCCATGCCTGCCAGCGCATGCGGCGAAAACGCAAAGGCGAGCCGGAACGCGAGTTATCCCTGAACGAATTCGTCCCGACGTCGGAAGGCGAGTTTGCCCTCCAGATACCGATGGAGGGCCTCAGCCCTCAAGAAGCGCTTGAAAATAAAGAGTTACGCCAAATTCTCGATCGCGCCATCGCGAAGTTGCCGCGCAAATATCGTATGGTCTTGGTGCTCCGTGACATGGAAGGCCTGAGCGCCAAAGAAGTGGGCGGCATTTTGGGGCTCAACGAACGTGCCATCAAATCCAGGCTGCATCGAGCCCGCCTGTTTGTCAGGAAAGAGCTCAGCGGCAAAGAGCTCGCGAGAGAATTTCATCAGGACGTTGCCACCGGGCGCCGATAGTTTGGTATAGTCAAGAAGAAGCATCGCTATGGCTGACCGCGTACGCACATATCCAGGCACCCGCAAACCTACCCCTCACCAGGGTCATGGGAAACGCAACTGCGTCAAAGTGCTCGAACGCCTTTCGGCCTATTTGGACGACGAATTGTCCGGCGTCATATGCAAGGAGATTCGCGCCCATCTCGGCGACTGTCCGAATTGCGAAGTGTTCCTCGATTCCTTGCGCCAAACGGTGCAGCTCTGCCGTCACCGCCCTTCCCCACCTCTCTCTCAAGACGATCGTGCGAACCTTCGCCGCCAGATCTTGAAGGCGGCGGCAACGGCGTGAACGGTCGTGATTTGTCCGACGATCACGCCGACCGGAAGGCAACCGGTGGATGGAGCGAGGCACAAGGCACCGAGTGGTAAGCCGACTCGCTGGTCCAAACGGTGCCGCCTTCCGCTCACCGACATCCTGTTTCTCGCCCTCCTGCTGACCTGCAGCGGGACAGGACTGTTGCTCGCCCAGTCGTCCGATGGACTCGATCACGGGCAAGCCGTCTATCACAAACATTGCCTGGAGTGTCATGGCGCGGCCGGCAAAGGCGACGGAGTCAGAGCCCCGTTTCTCTCTCCTCGACCAGGCAATCTCGTCTCCGCAGCGACCTCTGCCAAAACGGACAAGGAATTGCTGCGCACGATCGCGCAGGGCAAACCTCGTACGGACATGCCGGCGTGGCAGGACGTGCTGCCCATCGAGGACCAGCAGGCCGTCCTGCAATACATTCGTTCGCTGATTCGGTTTACCCGGCCGCTGACACCCCCTCCACCGAGCCAGTAAATCCATGACTGTCGCTCCCTCTTTCGCCTGAAAAGAGTCACGTGGTAGAGTGACATTCTTTCATTGCCACCGGAGGTCGTTCGTATGAATCGCGGGAACCTGTACTATCAACGACAGACCATTGCCATCCTGACCCTCGCGGTCGCTCTCGGTCTCTGGGCCGGAACGGCCGAGTCGGCTACCGGCGGAAAGGGACATCGCCCGTCCGCGGCCGCTAAGAGCACCCCGGCAATACAGACCGCCGTACGATATGCCGAAGCCATTGCGCACGGCGATCGCGTCACGGCCGGACAGCTGGACTTTGCCTGCCAGTACCGGTTTCTCACCACTTCAGAGACGAAGGTGAAACAATTCGCGCCGCCCAATGATCCCTCTTACGAATCGTGTTGGCATACCCTGACCGAGGCGCATGCGCCGATGCTGAAACGGTCGGACATCGCCATGGATATCATTTGGCCGAGCGTGGGCCCGTTGGTCTTCTTCGGAGACACTCTACCAAGTGCTCCCGCCTCTGCCTTTGTGGCAGACGTGCTGGGAACCTCACCTCCCGGCAGCGGCCTTCACGTCACGGCCATCAACAGCCGCGCCATTCCGTCCGGGTCGTTCCGGCTGTCGCATACCGGGAAGGTCATTCAAGTGCCGACCACGCTGATTCAGCTGTCCGTGCTGTATCAAGATCCCCTGACGTCGCCGGTCACCTACGCACCCGGCAACGTCAAATGGACCAGCACGATCAAACGTCCGCGACGGGCGTTGAAATCCGTCACTACCCAATGGGTCGTCTTTACGGGTCTCAAGCAGCATGGATTCCCTGGGGATACGGCGGTGTTCAATCTGCCGGTCGCCTCCCAACCTGAGGCCCCAGGCATGATGGCCGACAAGATTCCGTTCGCCACCGAGACCAGCCGCGCATTGCCTGAATCCATGGTTTGGTGGGGACCTGACGATCAACCCGGCACCTTGACGGCCGCCGCGGCACGCGCCGCCAGTTTCCCCGATCTGCGTGACCGGGTGGCATTGCTCAACCGGGTGCTGCTCATCGATCCGAAGCAGCCCGAAGCCCTGATGGTATTAACCCGCCACCTCTACAGCGTGTTGCTGCATGAAGCGCGGAGCAACCATCAGGTTCCCGTGAAGGACCCCGCCCTGGGCATCGTCGTGGACGAGTTCTATTGGAACATCTATGCGCAAGGCGCCCGCTTAGACCTCTCGAACGGGATGGAAATGGGCGGCCTCTCGCAGCCCACCCCGGCAGATTTTCTTTATCGTCTGATACCGGCACTCCAAACGCTGGTCAGCATCAAGCCGGAACAACTCGACAACCGGTTTCGACTGGGGATCGCATACCGGTGGAACAACGATCAGCTGCCGATGGTCGAGACATTCGAAGATCTGGTCAAGGACATTCCCGAGCAACGAAAAACGCCAAAATCCGAAGCCCTGCTTCAGTTGGCCTGGTCTCGCATCAATAAAGTGTCCTGGAATCGGATCCTGCATGATACCGAGACACCACGGGCGTATGCCGATGCCGAAGCCGCGTTGGCACAAGCCGAACTTCCGCTCGACAAGTTTCTGGCCGAATATGCAATGGCCTACGCCATGATCTTTCTGCCGAACTACGGCGACAAATCCAAAATGCTTCAACACCTGACCGAAGCCAAACGCTGGTTCGACGAAGTGCCGGGCAAGTCGGATGACGTGTGGCGCTACTTTCTCCACACAGAATCGCTGAAGGCCGTGCTCGACGCCGATCCGATGTTCCAACCGATCCTGGCGACCGTCTCTTCCCCTCATGCCTGACGGCACAGGCCGGCGGGGCGATGGAGACTCCCTGACTCTCCCGCCCCGCCGACTCCTCACCGGCTCGCTTCACGCGCATCCCCGCCTCGACCGCCTTGTCAACCTGTCGACACTGTGTTAACCATGTCCCGTCGTCCGATCTCCATTTCCACAGAGGAGTCTATGCCCATCACAGTCAGAGCGGTCGGCGTGGGTCGTCGTGCACTCGTCGCGCTCCTCATCGCTTCCCATCTCACCTTCACCGGCTGCTCGATTTTCGGCGGGAGCACCCAGCCGCTGTCGATTAATTCGGACCCCCCTGGTGCGAACGTGCTGATCAACGGAACCGTCGTCGGTACCACCCCTCTCCAACAACAGGTCTCTCGACGCGGGGACCTGACGGTGGAAGTGCAGAAATCTGGTTATCAATCGCAGCGCCGCTCGACATCCAGAAAGCTGAGCAGTCTGGGATTCGTCGATGTCATCGGCGGCGCGTTCCTCCTGCTGCCGTTGCTCGGCTTGATTGCCCCAGGCGCCTGGGAGCAGGATCCCTCCACATTCGGCCTGACGCTCGAACCTGAATCGAATCACCCTGTCCCGACACCATAAGGGAACCGTCACCACACTGATTCACTCAACCTTCAAGGAACAGACCATCATGATCGACGTACAAGGTTATGCCGCGCTCAACGCCACATCCCCGCTCGCGCCGTTCAGCTTTTCACGCCGTGCCGTGGGCAGGCAGGATGTGCTGATCACTATCCGGTACTGCGGGATCTGCCATTCGGATGTGCACCAAGCACGGGATGAATGGGGCGGGTCACTCTTTCCCATGGTACCCGGACATGAAATCGTCGGGACCGTCGAAAAGGTCGGCGCGGCGGTCAAAAAAATCAAGGTCGGCCAGATGGTAGGGGTCGGCTGCTTCGTCGATTCCTGCCGGACATGCGCCTCGTGCAAGAAAGGCCTGGAACAGTATTGCGACGGCCATCTCGCCTTCACCTACAACGGCAAGGAGCGGGACGGCGTCACACCCACCTACGGCGGATATTCCACCAAGGTCGTCGTCGATCAACGCTATGTCCTACGGATTCCCAAACGGTTGCGCCCCGAGGAAGCGGCGCCGCTCTTATGCGCCGGCATCACTACCTACTCTCCGTTGCGGCATTGGAGGGTCGGCAAGAAACATCGACTCGCCGTGGTCGGCTTGGGCGGCCTTGGACACATGGCGGTGAAAATCGGCAAGGCTCTCGGCGCCCACGTGACAGTCCTGAGCCATTCCGACAAGAAACAAGCCGATGCGAAGCGGCTGGGCGCACAGGCCTATTACTCCACCGCGAAGCCTGACACCATGACCCAACTGAGCCAGCGATTCGACTTCATTCTGGACACCGTCTCGGCGCCCCATGACTTGAATGCCTATCTGGAATTGCTGAAAACGGACGGCACGATGATCCTCGTCGGAGCTCCCGACAAACCTGCCCAACTCGGAGCGTTTCCCTTGATCATGCGCCGGCGCTGCTTAGTCGGATCGCTGATCGGCGGCATCAAGGAAACCCAGGAGATGCTCGACTTCTGCGGCAAACACAAGTTCGGAGCCGACGTCGAAGTCATACCTATCCAACAGGTCAATGCCGCCTACGACCGCCTCGTCCGCGGCGACGTGCGTTATCGCTTCGTGATCGACATGGCATCGCTGAAATAACTCTCCTTCCGCCCGCTACGAGGACTCCTCGTTCCGACTTAGGCTGAACTGATTGGCCTCCTCCTGCGTGCCGCGTCTTACCCGCCCGGCCCTCTGGCAGGCAGCGTGCCATTGACCCAGACGAGGGCCTTCCGAGGCCGCGCGTTGCGCGAGCACAGGAGGCCATCAGGCCACCCTATCTCTTCCCCATCTTCGCCAGCTCCTCCAAATAATGGGCGAAGGCTTTCATGCCCCCGGCGGCCTGGCCCCAGTCGAAGTACTCGTTGGGCGCGTGGTAGCCATGCTCGGGCAGGCTGAGCCCCATGAAAAGAATCGGAACGTTCCAGGCCTTCTGCATCGTGACCACGGCGCCGATCGATCCACCCTCGCGGATAAAGGCCGGCTCTTTACCGAATCCCGCCTTCACCGCCCGCTTCACTGCCTCGACATAGGGCCCGTCGAAGACACCGCGGAATGGATGCAACATCCCCTCTCGTTCGACCCTCACATCGGGATTCAGTTTTGCGACGTACTTTTTCAACAGCGCAAAGGCTTTCTCCGGGGTTTGGTTCGGCACGAGCCTCATACTGACCTTCAGCTCCCCATGGCCCGGCACTACGGTCTTCACACCCGGCCCGTGGTAACCGCCGGTCAGCCCATGGACTTCGAACGTCGGCGCCGCCCAAATCCGTCGCATGACCTCTGCCGGATCCTGCGTGCGAAGCGTCTTAAATCCGTAGGCTTGTTTGAAACGATCCACTTTGAATCCCGACTTGAGAAAACTCTTGATCTCCGCCTTGGAGAGCTCGATGACATCGTCGTAGAACCCAGGAATCTTCACCCTCCCGGTCTTCGCATCCACACAGCCATGAACGATGTCCATCAACTCGGCCAGCGGGTTACGCGCCGCTCCGCCGGTCACACCGGAATGAGCATCCTTGGATCCGGTGCGCAGAACCAAGCGTGCGCCGAGCAATCCCCGCAACCCATAGGGCATTGCAGGCTGTGTCTTCGACAACCAAATCGTATCTGAAATCACCACCGAGTCCGGGCGCGGGATGGCCGCGCGATGCTTGATCGCGGCCGCAAAGCTGGGACTGCCGTTTTCTTCTTCCAGCTCCCACAGGAACCGCACATTGATCGGCACGCCCTGCTCGATCGCATACCGCGCGCCAAACAACGCCGCCAAGGCAGGCCCCTTGTCGTCCGTCGCCCCGCGCCCCCGGTAGAGACCGTGATCGTTCTGAAAGGCGAAGGGCGCCTGTTTCCATTCAGGCTCCTGCGCCGGCTGCACATCCATATGATTGTAGATCGTGACGGTCGGATACTTCGGATCGATCGTCCATCCGCCTGAAACGACAGGGTACCCAGGCGTGTCGACAATCTGCGCCTCCGCACCGGCATCCCGCAGATAGTGCGCGGCGAGCGCCGCCATACGACGCACATCCGGCGCATGCTGAGGATCCATACTGATAGACGGAATCTCCACCGCTTGGCCAAGCATGTCTTCGTAGCGCGGGCGAACCTCGTTGATGTAGCTATCTACCTGTCGCTGCAAGTCGCTCATCGGCGTGCCTCCCTTACTCGCCGGCGATTATATCGACTCGCAGTGCGAAAGCCTACGAGGGCGTAGGATAGACCTGAAAAATGGTAGAATGCACCCGATGAGCGACGATGCCTCCCACGCGGCGCGATATCTTCGGATAGGGCTGCTCTCCTGCATGACACTGCTCGTGCTTGCCGAGGCCGGCATGGTCTCCGCTCAAGAAGCCGTCACCGTGCAAGAGATCCTGGCCGATCCCGCGCTGTTCCACTTGCGGCAAATTACACTGCGCGGCACCGTACGCAACGTCCAGGCCCTTGATCCCTACGAAATCCCGGCCGGCTCTACCTGTTACGGGGGCTACCTCTTCAACCTGGAAGATGACACGGCCACGCTGCCTGTCGCCGTCCCGGGGCTCTGCGGGGTGCCGATGGTCAAGGACCCAGATGTAGAAGACGGGGCGCGCGTAACGGTAGACGCCACGGTTCAAGCTCCCAGCCACGGAGGATACGCCTTGAGCTTCAAAGGCGGAAAAATCGCGATGGATCAAGAGGGCGTCGTGCAGGCAATCGCCAATCGGATTACTCCGCTGGTGGAATAACTGATGGCATCTCCTCCCTCTGAACATTCCCCGACTCTCGTCATTCCCTCCGATACGCGCGTGGGCTGGATCGGCACCGGCGTGATGGGAGCACCCATGTGTCGGCATCTCCAGACCGCGAACTATCGCTTGACCCTCTACACCAGAAATCGCAGCAAGGCTTCCACGATACTCGCAAAGGGGGCCACCTGGGCGGATTCTCCCCGTGGAGTAGCCGAGCAGGCAGACGTGGTTGTCACCATGGTGGGATTCCCCCGAGATGTGCGCGAGGTGTACTTCGGCGAGCAGGGTGTGCTGGCCGGAACACGTCCAGGTATGGTGCTGGTCGATATGACCACCACCGAGCCGTCGTTGGCGCAGGACATCGCCGTGGCGGCTCACTTACGCGGGGCATTTGCCGTCGACGCGCCGGTCTCCGGCGGCGATGTCGGCGCGCGGGACGCCACCCTCTCGATTATGATCGGAGGCGCGACCAGAGCCGTCCAATCGGTCATGCCGCTGCTTGAATGTCTCGGCAAGAACATCGTTCACCAGGGCGATCCCGGCGCGGGGCAACATGCCAAACTCTGCAACCAAATCGTCATCGCGGGCACGATGATCGGCGTCTGCGAGAGTCTGCTGTATGGCGCTAAGGCGGGACTCGATCTCGATCGAATGTTGCAGTCCATTCGCGGCGGCGCCGCAGCCTGTTGGACGCTCGATCATCTGGCGCCCCGGATGCTGGCCCGCAATTTCGATCCGGGATTCTTCGTCGAACATTTCATCAAAGATATGGGCATTGCGCTGGAAGAATCCCGGCGGCGACGGCTCACCTTGCCCGGACTGACCCTCGCACATCAGCTCTATGAAAAGGTCCAGGCACTCGGCCATGGCCGATCCGGCACACATGCCCTGATGCTGGCACTCGAAGATCTGTCGCACATCGATCCGGCCACACCGCCGGCTTCAACGTAACCACAGGAGCTGTATGACAACAGTCCCTCTGCGCGTCCTATTGGCCCTCCTGTTGATAGTGACCATCTCCGCCTGCACCGGCAGTCGCGGACTCAACCGTCAGATTCTGCAGGAGTCGTTTCACGACCATCCCGACGTGGTCACCGACCGCGATATCGCGGACACCCTCGCCTTACAAGCCCGCCTGCCGACGCCGTATCGTCTGGCAGTCTTTTTCAAATACAAGGATTTTCCGAGCCGGCCGGCGCTGCAACGGGTCGACTGGAGCAGCGCGGACGCCGACCGTGTGCAACGGGCGCTCGCACCGGTGCAAGAAGAGGGCATCCTGGCACAGAGTTTCCTGCTGGCCAATTCCACGGTGCAAGGCACCACCTTTCGTGACATTCGCCTGGCCGCCGCCCGGTACAACGCCGACGCGATCCTCGTCATCGACGGGGCTGCCGCCTTCGAGCGGTACAACAATGGTCACGCCTGGTGGTATGCCACAGGAATCGGGACCTACTTCGCCCACGGCACCGAAAGCCACGCGCTGTTCATGATGGAAGGGACCTTGTGGGATGTCCGCACGGGTTACCTGTACGGCACGCAAACAGCGGAAGGGGAAACGACCCTCGTCGGCCCGGCGCCATCGCTTGAGGACAAGACCGCGGTGGCCGAAGCCAAGGACGTGGCATTCGAACGGTTCGGCAAAGAACTCGCCGATATGTTGCGGGAACTGAGGGAGAGGCAGAAGACAATACAGTGAGCACCTTCCTCAGATTCTCCTTCCAGTTGTGACTGAGATGCTGCCTGCGCATCGTCGCGAGGCAGTTGAGGCCGAAGCCCACCGCAGAACCTTGGCCTCTCGGGCACTCAAAATGGCTGTCGGGCGAGGCCGCAGTGAGCGAGGGGCTGAGGCGTACTCCCGGCAGTACGTCGAAGGCTTGAGCGAAGCGAGAACGAAG
>CABVRW010000006.1:35277-104750 GCA_902500785.1 uncultured Nitrospira sp. | reverse complement strand
AAAGGCCATCGAAGCCGGGTTCGAGCCAGAGCTCCGATCGCCTCGAAAAACATCAAAAAAATAGCATCGGGCAGTCTATAGAACGGGGGTGCGTGAAGTCAAGATATTCGCGAGCCATATCAATACAATATCAATACAATGCTCCAAGGTCGTTCCGATGCGTCACGTTCAATCCATACAAAGCATCTTCCTTGACCGTTGCCTGAAATATTATTAGGACCGCTCGCCTATTTCTGCCCCGAACACAAGACGAACGTTCATACGAAGACGCCGATGAGAGGAGAGAGCCTTCGCAATCAGCCACATGCAGCCGCACCGTCGTCTGGCATGCATTTTGTTGACATCATTTTACTCTTCCGATATGGTGCCCCAAGTCGGTGCATACACGCCGATCTGCGGGAACCAGGAGACAGAGCGGATGAGAAAATCGATCGGCGTGCTGCTGATCTTTATCCTGATCGGCGGAATGCTGGGCGGGATTTTCGGAGAAATCCTTCGCGTGATGGCCCCGAACGGCGCGATTCAAAATATCTTTGCGAGCAATTTCTCTCCCGGAATCACTCCCCCGCTCACCGTCGATCTAGTTCTTCTTAAACTCACCTTCGGTTTCAGCATCAAGGTGAGCCTGCTCAGCGTTTTGGGGATGTTTCTCGGAGCCTATCTCTACAAACAGATGTAAGGCGATTTCCGGACTGCCGAGCATCCTGGCTGACGGCCTGCTATGGCGCTAATTCTAACGCTTTGAGTTTGATCGCCCTGATGCGATTCCTTAGTTCCGCCGCCCGCTCAAACTCCAGGGTCTTCGCCGCCGCCTTCATCTCCACCTCGAGGCGACGAATCAACTGCTGCGTGTCCCCCGTCGTCTTGTAGTCGCCCAACGACTCCGCCGCCAGTTCGAGCTGAGCCTCGTTCCCTCCCCCGGTCGCATAGTCGAGTACCGGAATCAGCTTCTTGATGGTCTCAGGGGTAATCCCGTTGGCCCTATTATAGGCTTCTTGAATATGACGCCGGCGGGCCGTCTCGTCCATGGCGCGTCGCATTGAATCAGTCACCGTATCACCGTAAAAAATCACGCGCCCTTCCAGGTTTCGCGCTGCGCGCCCGGCAGTTTGAATCAACGACCGATGCGAGCGGAGATATCCTTCCTTGTCCGCATCGAGAATCGCCACCAAACTGACTTCGGGCAGATCGAGGCCTTCCCGCAAGAGGTTGATGCCGACCAGCACATCGAACAGTCCGCGTCGAAGGTCGCGAATGATCTCCGCCCGCTCCAGAGTCTTGATATCTGAATGCAGATACCGCACCTTCACCCCGAGGTCATGATAATATTCCGTGAGGTCTTCGGCCATTCGTTTGGTGAGGGTCGTGACCAGCACGCGATTGCCCTTCGCCGCTTCCGCTCGCACTTCAGCCAGCAAGTTATCCACTTGGCCCTTTGCCGACCGTACGTCGATGAGGGGGTCCATCAGGCCGGTCGGACGAATGATCTGCTCGATCACCTCGCCCTTGCCGCGGTCCAACTCATAGGGGCCCGGTGTGGCCGACACATAGATCACCTGTTTCAGCATCCGTTCGAATTCAGCAAATTTCAACGGACGATTATCGACCGCGGACGGCAATCGGAACCCATAATCGACAAGCGTCCGCTTTCGCGAAAAATCACCTTCGTACATGCCGCCGACCTGCGGCACCGACGCATGCGACTCGTCGATGATCAACAGGAAGTCCTTGGGAAAATAGTCCAACAGCGTCGGAGGAGGATCTCCCGGTGCGCGCCCGCTCAGATGGCGCGAATAATTCTCGATTCCATGGCAATACCCCATCGCGCGAATCATTTCGAGATCGAATTTGGTGCGTTGCTCGATCCGTTGGGCCTCCAGCAACTGAGCGTTCTTTCTGAATGCCGCCACCCGCGCATCCAATTCCTCTTCAATCCCTGTGATGGCCCGTTCGTACCGGTCCGGCGCTATGAGATAGTGAGTATTCGGATAGATGGCGATCTTCGGCAACTTGCCCAACGATTTCCCGGTGAGTGGATCGATCTCATGAATGGCATCGACGACATCGCCGAAGAGTTCGATGCGCACGGACTTCGCCTCCGATGAAGCCGGGAAAATCTCGATGACATCGCCGCGCGCACGAAAGGTCCCGCGGTGAAAGTCTACGTCGTTACGCGCATACTGAATATCGACCAGTTTCGCCAGAATCTTTTCACGCCTGGTCTCCATCCCTTCTTCGAGATAGACCAACATGTCGTGATACACCTCCGGTGAGCCGAGACCGTAGATGCAGGAGACCGACGACACGATCAACACGTCATTGCGCTGCAACAACGAGGTCGTCGCTGCGTGGCGCATCTGGTCGATCGCATCGTTGATCGACGCATCTTTCGCAATGTAGGTGTCGCTCTGGGGAATGTAGGCTTCCGGCTGGTAATAATCGTAATAGCTGATGAAATATTCGACGGCATTGTGAGGAAAAAACTGTTTGAACTCCTGGTAGAGCTGGCCAGCCAGGGTCTTATTGTGCACGAGGACCAGCGTCGGCTTCTGCACCCGTTCGACCACATTGGCCATCGTGAAGGTCTTGCCGGAGCCGGTCACGCCGAGCAAGACCTGATGCTGCTTTCCGGTCAAGATTCCCGACGTCAACTTCTCAATGGCTTGTCCCTGATCTCCACAGGGTTTGAATGGGGCTTCGAGCTTGAACGGCGGCATAATTAAGACATCAATTTTTTCTGTCCGCCGCCTGCGCGTGCTGGATTCAAAGTTGCGGGATTAGAACGAAGGCCTGACAGAAGGCCTGCTCGGTTGATGATCCCATTCTCTCCCCGAGTCATCACCGATCATCATACCATCGAGACTTGAACATCGGCCCGTATCAAGACCGGGGGCTTTCCATGCATCACTAGCCTAGCACTCGGCGATTCCTCTGGATAGAGCGACTGCCAGTCAATGATGCCACTATGCAACCGTCATGGCCTCCCCACAGGGGGCGAGTGGTAATGCATTTTCTTACACCGCGCGTGGGGCCAGCCGACATTCCCACAACTTTGTATAGACCGATCCTGTCTGGCGCAACTCACTTTTCATGAAGGCAATTGCTTCGACCGGCAGAGTGCCGATCGTCGCAGGCCATTCCAACAGCCCGCTCTGAGCCAGGGTCTGTCCGACCTGCCGTTCCCCTCCTTTAATCCGCGCGAGGGTCAAATGCGGACTGAACGAGCGCTCTTCCGGCGCAAAGTTCGCTGCCCGGCAACAGCCCTCCACCGCACGATGGAGGGCTGCGAGCCGCTGCGCTTCGTGGCCCTGCTCCCAACTCTCGGATGGACCGACCCAGAGCACACGTGGTGCTTGTGGACGCGGAAAGGCACCCCGTCGCTCAAGTGGCATAGGCATCGCCCGATGCGCCGATACGACCTGGTCGATGGCCACTCGGAGCGGTTCGATCGAATCATCACCGGTGTCTCCGAGAAACTTGAGGGTGAGGTGCATCGAAGCCGGCCGAACCCAACTGATTCTCACGTGGCGATCGACCGTTCGTTCAAGGCGCCGTTTCAGATCCTGTTGAATGGCGGCGAGCGCCGTGCGCAATTCTTGAGGCAACTCGATGGCGAGAAACGCCCTGATCATCCCTGGCCCCGCTTGATCAACCACCGGCGCACCAGATCGAGGGCCGCCTGCGAGGATCGCTGTTTGATCACATTGCGGTCCCCGCCGTGGAACCGGAATTCCCTCGTCATCGCCTCGTTCGGCCCGGCGTCGAGTCCCACGTAGACCAGCCCCACCGGCTTGCTCTCAGTTCCTCCACCAGGCCCGGCAATGCCGGTCACGCTCAAACCGACGGAAGCACCGCTCCGTTCACGAATGCCTCGCGCCATCGCCGCGGCGACCTCCGCACTGACTGCGCCATGCCGTTCGATCACACCTGCCGGTACGCCCAACAACTCAACCTTCGCGCGATTGCTATAACTTACAATCACTCGCTCCACGTAGGATGACGCCCCCGGCACTTGCGTCAATCGATGGCCGATCAATCCCCCGGTGCAAGACTCTGCCGCCGCCAGGGTAAGCTGCCGTTCCCTCAACAACCGGCCGACTACGGATTCCATGGTCTCCGCTGCTTCTCCGTAGACGATGTCGCCGAGCCGAGTCCTGGCTTCGTGAAGCAGCCGCTCAATAGTCCCAGGCTCCTTCGCATCGATCGGTCCCGTCAACGACACCATGACCTCCAGCGGAGACGCATAGATACCGAGTCGTATCGAACTGCCCTTGGGGACAAGCCCCGCCAGCGCTTGATCCACGACCGACTCCGGCACGCCTGACGTGTGGAGCACCCGCCGAACCATGGGAGTCACGCTGATCGTGTTCTGTGTGCCCTGCCACGACTGCAGCCGTGGCAGCACACCTTCACGCACCATCGGCTCCATCTCACGCGGCACACCCGGCAAGGCGGCGAGAAACGTGCCCTTCCAGACGAGCGAAAATCCCGGCGCCGTCCCGACCGGATTGGCCAGGAGCTCCGCGTGGGCAGGAATTTTAGCTTGCCGAAACTGCGATGGGGTCGGAGTTCGTCCCCATTCGGCCAACCTGGCGATGATCCCATCCAGTGCGGCCTTTCGCCGGCTCAATCGCTGCCCCGTCGCATGTGCCACCGCCTCCCGTGTGAGGTCGTCGATCGTGGGACCCAATCCACCGGTGAGAATCACCACGCGGGCGCGCCGCGACGCCGTCTTCAGCACCGCCACGATGTCGGAGAGATCATCGCCGACCGTCGTCTTGTATCGAAGCTCAACCCCACAGGCGGCCAGGCAGTCGGCAATGAAGAGCGAATTCGTGTCGAGGCGGCCGCCGAGGAGCAACTCCGATCCGATCGCAATGGTTTCAGCCGTCCAGGTTCTCGTCTTGCTCATGAGGGATACGCCTTCGCGATTCAAAGGGGCGCTTGGAGGGGCTGAGGTTATTCGATGCGGGCGAAATCAAGCTCGAAGCTGACCCGCCCCCCGCTTGAAGGAAATACCGTGAGCGTGGTCTTCGCGTGTGGATCGAGTTCCGCGTAGGCAAATTGCGCGATCACCTTGGCACGGTACGCAGGTTGCTGCGGCCAGACCGCCGTGCGATCGCCTCTGGCATCAAATCGAACCGAGGTGGGCTTCACCGTCCGACCGGCTTGCTCCAGCAGGACGTAACTGTCGGCGGCAAAATTGACGCGGTCTCCATACAGCGTGACATTGATCAGGAGATTGGCGTTTGCCATCACCTGCGCGATGTCCTGCTCGGTCGGAGATAACGACCGCAAAGACAGGTGATTGGCCATCACCAGCAGGCTTCCGAGCTTCGTCATGATGAAGCCGCGAGGAGCGAAACCTTCGACTGCTCCGAACCAGGCATGGAGTTGATCCGGAGAAATACCTTGACCGGAGGCCTGTTTTCCCCGCTCCACCGTCGACTGAATCTGTTCGGGAGTCGGCTGCACCTCAATGGCGAACGAGGAGCCGGCAATCCCCCACAGGATCACAAAGAAGCTTCTTATGAGCCAGGATCCGACCGGCAATCTTCGGGCGCCATTCACCATATCCAGGCACTATCAGATCGTTTTGAGCCTGTCAATTCGAACCTCACGCTCCACAGCCTCTGTTGACAGCTCACGAGTCGAAATGCTAAAGAGCTAACTCTTATTCTTTTACATTATCAAGAAGTTGCCTGGAGGGTTCCTCATGTCCAGCCCCGAACAACCGCCCCGCCGTCAATATGTGAATTTCACCTTCTATAAAATCGATCCGGCGTGGCGTCGGTTGCCTGAAGATGAACGCACGCGTGGCAAGCAAGAGTTTCTCCGTGCCGTAGAAGAGTACCAAGGAAAAGTCCTCGTCATCGCCTATACCACTGTTGGTATTCGAGGTGATTGTGACCTGATGCTCTGGCGCATCAGCTACGAGCTCGAGCTGTTCCAGGAGATGAGCACCAAGATCATGGCGTCCGGATTGGGCAAGTATCTGTACAACCCCTATTCGTATCTCGCGATCACCAAGCGCTCGATCTATGTCGACCATCACACCCATGAAAACCAGGAAAGTAAGCGGCTGACAGTTGTCCCCGGCAAGGCCAAGTACATCTTCGTCTATCCTTTCGTGAAAACTCGCGAGTGGTTCTTGCTCACCAAGGCGGCGCGACAGGGCATGATGGACGAACATATTGAAGTCGGCCATCGCTTCCCGTCAGTGAAGCTCAACACCACCTATTCGTTCGGCCTTGATGACCAAGAATGGGTTGTGGCATTCGAAAGCGACAAGCCCGAGGACTTCCTGGACCTTGTCATGGCGCTTCGGGAAACCGAAGGCAGCCGGTACACCTTACGCGACACCCCGATTTTTACCTGTATCCGCAAGAGCCTGAAGGAAGCGCTGGATACCCTAGGTGGCTAACAGCCACTGAGCGGTAGTCTGTGGACGCGGCCTTCGATCCCGTGATCGAAGGCCGTGTCGTTTCCCTCCCGAGCCTTACCAGGCACGGGGCTTCTCTCATCATGTCCGCTCACGCCCCTTCTCATTCCATCCCCGATTACCGTGCGGCTTTCTGCTCGGCCTTGCTTCCTGGCCTCGGACAATTCATTCGCGGACGACCTGGAGCGGGGTCCTTTTACGGACTTATCACGATCCTCCTCGTCTTGCTAAGCCTGGCGCTAGGGCGGGTCTCCGGCCGAGCGGCCGAAGTCTTTTTCTTTATGCTACTGGCCCTCCCCTGGTGGACACTACAGAGTTACGACGCGGCACTCGGGCCCGCACAGACCGGTGCCGATCTTCTCAGAACCACCCGCACGGCTTGGGCCCAGGGACACGATATCCGGTTTCTCGGCCTACTCTTTCTGATAAGCGCAGGGAATGACGCCATACTCATCGCAAGTAACCCCGATTATCTGCTCCCATTTTTTTGCACTAAATTGGACGGTTCCGTCGGGTTCGTAACCAAAGCGCTGTCACCGATTCTCCATACAGTGGTCGGCTATGGGTTTTTGCAGGTCAAAAAGTGGTCTCTGCTGGCCTACCTGGCCTACGCGGCCTACGGAACCACCAACGCCCTGGTGAATCTGGTCTGTTTTGGCCCGGGGCGGATTCGTAATACCCTCCTCATCGCGCTCATCGTCTTTACAGGTTATGTCATCGGGCGGCGGAGGATTTTCCGACTCTGACCATGCCGCGACGAGGTCGTCGATCGCGTTTTGACACTCGGGTTGGGCCTGTGTTACCTGTAGTAACTATATCGTTCCACCACATCAGACGGAGCAGTCAGTATGGCTGAAAATAATGCGGTCTATGCCATTCGCTTTCCGGACGGTTCAGTGACTCTCTACATCGACGAAGACTATGCCATCGATCGTGGCGTAGACCCGACCAAGCTGGTGCGGGTCGAAATTCCGCGAGAATTGTTTGTCAGCGGCAGCATCCAGCAAATCCGTGAATATGTCGCGGTCTACCTTGAAACCAGCCATCAGGGCACGGCCTGAGCGAACCTTTTACGTCGCACGAGGGGCCACACCATGACCGCTTTGCTCACCCCAGAACTTATTGTCTCCACCATTGAACAAGCTCCGATTCAGGGCCGGATCATGCTGAAGCTGCTGTTGTTGCAGCACTTTGATATCACCCCTGAAGAGATCAACCATATTGCAGCCGACCGGCCCGATCCGCGCTGTGTTGCCGGCTCGAAACCGCTGCATCAACTCGTCAAACAGGACGCGTTGCGCGATGTAACGAGCCGCCGAGACGAATATCGCCGCCGTGTCCGATTGCGACGAGAACGGCTTTGGCTTCAAATGGAAGCCATGAAGGGGATGATCACGCTCGCTGACGGCTTGGTCCGTGCCGCGACAGAACTCCTCCTCACCCGCTATAAGGTAGACGCCACCGCCCTGAATACCCTCAAGCAAGAGGCTCGTGCGGCGGTCCCCAAGCCGGCGATCCGGTTATTGAATCGGCGATGGGACGAGGACGACATTTCCGCCGAGGCCTACCAAGAAGCCAGGCTCGGACTTGAAATACAGACACAGCTACGGTTGTTGGACAAGTACCGAAAGCGGTTTGAACTCTCCGAGCGGGAATGGAAGTCGATCAACGCGACACCGCTGCAAGATCATGAAATCGGACATATCTGGGGTATCCCTGCAGGGAGTCTTGCCGGTCGGAAGGTGAAACATCTCCACCAATATCTCCAAGCCATCCAAGCCTCTCTCCAGCGGTCGTCGGCGAAGGATGTTCTCGCCACGGCGCCACTCGACCTATGGAAAGAAACGCTGATGGTCTTAGGTGAGCGACCGGTGGAACGATCCATTGCACACTATGACGGGTTAGAGCGCACCGAAGACGCACTCGTGGAGAAGCTTCGGACCTTCGCGTGGGGTACCCTCGGAGAGGACCTCGAAGCGAAATTTTGGCTCTCTCTCGTCCATGGGGCCAGTTCAAATGCGGTACACTCTGAAAATACACGATCTTTATTCGGCCTGCAGCGGTTGATGGCCGTGCTGTCTGAAATCGATGCCAGCCCGGAGGCGCTCGAACAGGAATTGCTGACCCGCACGGCACCGATCGCCAAGGAAGCCCTGGCACTGACCGACGAGGCGAGCCAGCCCGCAGTGGAGGAAGTCGGACAGATGAAGCAGCACGTGCTGACGAGTTTCATGGGCGAACTGCACGAAGATCTTCGCCGATGAAGGTGTGTCGGGAACCGGGTCGGTGGATCTTCAACAACGGAGTCCCCATCGTGGCTCCCAATTTGTGAAAGTTTTTTTCACAGCCTTCTTCTCAGTTCGGGGTGAATTTTGTATAATCCATGTAATATGTTGCAGCGTAAGAGCAGACATTCCTTCCGATTCGCAGCGACACGCATGCTGCTTCTCCTCGGCACCCTGGGGATTGGGGCGTGGAGCATGCCTATCGATTCACTGTCTGCCACGGCTTTGGTTGAAGTCACAGAACTCCTGGCCCATCCGGATCACTACGACCATCAAGTCGTCACCGTCAGCGGGCGCGTGACCAGTTTTCAGCTTGCCACCAATCGTGACGGCCACCCGGCATTTGGCTTTCTTCTGCAGGACACCGCAGGAACCGTCAAAGTGATCGGACTGGGCAAGGCCGATGTGCGGGAAGGTGACTACGTCCTGGTAGAAGGAATATTCAGCCGTCTTCGTCAGGCCGGCCGCGCCATTGTCTATAATGAAATCAAGGCCACGTCAGTTCAGTCCATGACCAGGATGAACCCTGACCTGGTCGGTTAACACACTCCCTCTTTTCCAGATAAGACATCCGCGGCAACCTGACGCTCGCCACGCTGAATCCTGACCACTTTCACATCGAACAACAACGTCTTGCCGGCAAGGGGATGGTTGAGGTCAAGCACGATGACATCAGATCTGATCTCGGCCACGTAAGGAAACACCACTCGGCCATCCGGAGCCGTGGTTTCCAATTTCATCCCGATCTGCTGTGCCTCTGCCGGAACCCGATCCCGTTGCACTTCAAAGAATCCCTCGGGATGAATCTCTCCATAGGCATTCACCGGCTCGACCCTGATGACCTTGGCCGCCTCCAGCTCCATTCCATCAAGTCCAGCTTCCAATCCCTGCAGGATCTCATGTTGTCCGTGAGTGTAGATCAGCGGCGACTCCCCGTCGGTGGTTTCGATCACGCACTCATTTTCCAAGCGAATGGTGTATTCAACCGACACGACATCTCCCGTCGACACCTTCATGCTACAAACTCCTTCTCAGGCAGCCCCATGGACTCCTGTCAGATCTCCATCAGACCCATACCCTCGCCATAACCAATAGCCCCTCTCGCGGTTCAGGAGGCTGGTGGCCATGCTTCGGCTCGGCGTCCGGACCACCGTATCACGAGGATGTTATGGGGTCATGCGAAAGCAGGAAGTACGTCGGTACCCATAGACTCGGTGAATCGAGGGGTAAGCAAATCGGAATGAGGCTCCGTTCACAGCAGTCGAACAGAACGGCTGGAACTCATCGTCACCAATGCCGGAAGGGACCTGAATCGAGATGCACAAACTTCCCGCGCGGGTAATATCCCACTCCGCCACAACCGAGTCGCAGAGCAACCTCTCGCAGGGTCCGTAACGGCACCCCGGGGATCTGCACATCCACCGCTCGCCCCGACACATGGTAGCTATGGCGCGCCGCCCGTGTGCCCATCCGAATGAGTTGCTCGTTATACTCAGGAGACCGGTATCCGGACACGATCAGCAAATCGCGACGGCCGCCGATCCGTTTTTGGACAAGATTGATGAATTCAATAAGCCGCACATCCATCGTCGTTGTTCCGTTCGTATGATGGCACCGCAGGAAATGATTGAGTTCGTTGAGCGCATCCTGATCGTACGCGCCCGAATCTGTCCGGTAGGTCACCGACAACCGTTCATCGGTCTGCAGGTTGTACAAACTCACTCGGCCATCAGGCAACCGTGACGCCCACGTTTCCGACGGAAGAGCCAGGCGAGCGATCCCCAGCGCGATGCCGGTCGCGGCCGTGCGCAACAATCCCCGCCGGGTCCAAAAGGACGGTGCATCGGGTGCCATCAATTCGCTCCTACTGGATAATGGAACGGCTCTTTTGCGCCATGATCATTACTGTCTGCGAGGAACCCGAGTCCATACGTGTTTCCGCTCATCGTTCGTGGAACCGCCGACTGGCGTATCATGTGTCAAAAAAATAGGCTCTGGCAAGTGGAGGACGTCGCCTTGGGAGAAACCATGACCACCGACTGACGGGAGACTGTTGTATGTACCAAATACCTGAACATTGGTCAATCGTTTGGCGCCCATGCGCGTATACACCAATCCACCTACTTGGAAGGACCGTTCCATCACCCCACAAGGAACAGGCGAACCATCAGCTCCCGGACGGCATCATCAATGCTCTGTCATCGAAGCGCGCGGAAACACGCCGAGCACTCGCGGCGCATCCGGAGTTCGATCCATTCCGTACTGTCGCAGCCGCCGATACAACGTGGAGCGACTGATGCCCAATTCCTGAGCGGCGCGACTCAAGTTCCCCTGCGACAGCGTGAACGCCTTCATGATCAGATCGGTCTCGATCCGCTGCTGGTTCACCTTAAGGGAAATCGAGCCATCATCCGGCCGCGCCGCCTGGTATGGAATATCCAAATCCGTGGGAGTGATGTGCGTCCCCTCGGCCATCACCACCGCGCGGCCGACCCTGTTGGACAACTCGCGCACATTTCCAGGCCAGGGATAGGCGTGCATCGCCGCCAATGCTTCGCGAGTGAAGCCGTACAGCTGTTTATGGTAGTGCGACGCCGCCTGGCGCAGGAACGCCATAGCCATCAGGGACACATCTTCATCTCGCTCCCGCAGCGGCGGCAGATTGATGTGCACCACTCCGAGCCGATAGTAGAGATCCTCGCGAAAGGTCCCCTTCTCGATGGCCTCCTTGAGATTCACATTCGTGGCAGCGATGATTCGGACATTCATATCGACCGGCTGGTGTCCGCCCACTCGTTCGAATGTGTGATCCTGGAGAAACCGCAACAGCTTGACCTGCAAGGCATTGGGAAGTTCGCCTACCTCATCCAGGAACAGCGTGCCGCCCTGTGCGAATTCAACCTTGCCCTTTTTCTGACCCACGGCTCCCGTAAATGCTCCCCGCTCATACCCGAAGAGTTCCGTTTCCAACAGACTTTCTGGAATCGCCCCGCAATTGATGGGAATGAACGGTCCCTGCTTCCTGAGCCCCCGCTCGTGAATCGCGCGTGCGGTCAGTTCCTTACCTGTTCCACTTTCACCGGTGATCAAGATCGGAGCGTCGTTCGTGGAGACTTTTCTGATTGCGTCAAAGATCCGGTGAATGTTGGAACTGGTGCCCAGCATGCCGCTGAATTCCTCATGGCCTCGTCCGGCCGCCATGCCTTCAGCCTCTCGCTCCAAATCAGCGACTCCCGCAGCTCGCCGGATGAGGTGCGCGAGGAGGGTGAGATCAAGCGGCTTAGACACCACATCATACGCGCCATACTGAACTGCGCGGACGGCGAGAGGTCGCTCCGTCTGCTCCGTACAGGTGATGATTTTCCCGACATGCCCGGTCTGTCGCAGTTCCTGCAGAACCCGCATGCGGTGCTCAATGCCGGGATCGTTCGACGATCCTACATCCAGGAGGGTGACCATCGGCGCCTGCGCATGAATCTGAACCGCCGCCGTCTGGGTCCATTCCGACACTACCACCTCAAACTCGCTCTCAATCGACGCTCGTACGGCGGCAGCAAGTGACTGATCATCTTCCAGAACACATACCTTGGGTTTCGCCACAATTCGGCTCCTTTCAACTGGTAAGACAGAGGGGCGACGGTTCGGCTGACCATCGACTCACTGTCTGCACTCGGCGGTGTCTGAGCAAGTCAGGCGTGAAGGCTTCTACGAGAGCGGCGACGGAGGATCCAACGAGTCACACATGAACACATCTGCGCCGAACACCTTCGCCAGGTCAGGAGCATCCACGCTCCGGTTATCGGCTGATCGATCCAGCATCGCGATAATCGGCACTTGCGGGCAGGTCATTTTGAGACGGGGAACGGTAGTGTGGAGCGGCGTAGGAACGGAGGACAATCGGACGACAATCACATCCGGACGAAGTTCCTGAATGTTGCGCTCTAAGTGGTGAACCGCCGAGGTCATTGTGGCCTGGTAGCCGTGCAGCGCAAACCAATCGGCACACTTGTAGCCGGTCGTGAGGTCTTCATACACCACCGCCACCGTAGGTCGCTTCCCCGTTCGCTGTCCTCGTCCACCCATGAGTTGCTTCATCAGTTCTCCCACATCTTGATCAGCCTAGGCTGTGGTTCGAACGTCTGTGAGCTGTGTCAACCGCCCTTCCATTTGCGGTCCCCACCATGCGAGGTCTTGTAACATCGCGGCCTCCACAGAGGACAGTCGGGTCAACATGCCGGGCCACCCTGGAGAAACGCATCCGCTTCGACGATCAATGCGCGACCGCTCGACCGCCCCGTTTCCCTGTGCGGCCTCAAAGACCGCGAGCAATGTCGTCGTACCTGGGAGCCAAGACTCATACATAGGAAGAAGATAGGCTAGGAGGCAGGATACCGCTATCGGCAGAGGTGCGATTTATGTGTCACAAAGAGACATTGGCTTGATGTCATGGTTACATCGACATGCGTCAGACTATTCGCTCGGCGTCGCTACACGACCAACCCCTGCTGCAAGGCGTACCGCGTCAACTCAGCGTTATTTTTTAGATTCATTTTGTCCAAAATTCTCGCTCGATAGGTACTAATCGTCGTGACGCTGAGGTGAATACTTTCGGCGATATCACTGACGGTCTGTCCCGAGGCAATCAGACAGAGCACTTCGTATTCTCGATCCGACAGTCGTTCGTGTGCCAACTTGTCGACCCCGGTCCTGACCGTCAACGCCAAGGCTTCTCCCACTGAGGCACTGACGTATTGCCCGCCCGCCATGACCTTTTTCGCCGCATGGACTAATTCTTCCGGCGCGCTTGCCTTGGTGAGATAGCCCGCTGCGCCGGCCTTAAACATACGAATGGCATATTGATCCTCCGGGTGCATGCTCAAAATTAACACCGGCAGCGTGGGCGCCAGTTGCTTGAGTTCCTTCAGCACTTCCGGGCCGCTTCGACCCGGCATACTGATGTCCATGACGACGAGGTCGTACGCACGTTCACGAACCTGGTCGAGCATCTCCTGGGCGTTTCCACATTCAGCCATGCTGGCGCCTTCGAATCCTTCTTCGAGAATATCCTTCACGCCGCGACGAAAGGAGGGATGGTCATCCACGACGAGAATCCGCACAGTTCCTGTTGTTCGCATAGTCCCCTCCATCATATCCTGGTCCTCCGTGTTACCGAGGCAACTGCAGCGCGATCGTCGTCCCGTTGCCTTCCTTCGTCTCGATCTGGACGTCTCCACCGAGCAGCCCGGCGCGCTCCCGCATCCCTAACAGGCCGAACGATCGGGCATCCGCAAGCCGATCGGGCGGAATGCCGCGCCCGTTGTCGCTGACCTGCAACAGCAACCCCACGCCCTGATCTTCCAGGCACACATGCACCTCCGTGGCCTGAGCATGCCGGGTCACGTTGGTCAACGCCTCCTGACAGATCCGAAAGACTGCGGTGGCATGTTCGGGATCCACCCGCAAATCTTCATGACTGACCGTGCAGTGACAGGTAATGCCGGTGCGGCGTTGAAAATCACGGCACTGCCACTCGATGGCCGCCACGAGGCCGAGATCATCCAGCACCCCGGGACGTAACTCGGCCACGATCCGTTGCACTGAGGTGATGGTACTATCAACCTGCTCCTTCATGCCTCGAATTTTTTCATCGGCCTTGGCGCGATCCTGCGGCACCAACCGTTCCCCCAACAGCCCGCCGAGTCGGGACAGATCGATCTTCAGGCACGTCAAACCTACCCCCAACTCATCATGCAATTCACGCGCGATTCGCCCGCGCTCCTCTTCGCGAATCCGCTCCATCCGGCCGGAGAGCTTACGGAGGCGGCGCAGGGAATCCTGCAACTGTTCTTCGGCACGTTTCCGATCCGTCGTGTCCTTGAACACGACGACCGCCCCGACGATATCTCCCCGTTCCCGAATCGGCGTACTCACATACTCTACGGGAAAACTCGTCCCGTCTTTTCGCCAAAACGCACTATCCACCTGCTCGCGAATCTCCCCTGCCCGGATAGTCTCGACTATCGGACTGAGTCGTGCGTCAACAGGCGATTCGCTGAAGTCTGGGCAGTGCACAAGCGCATAAAAAGACTGGCCAATCAATGCCTCCGCCTCCCAGCCGAACATCTTTGCAGCCGCCGGATTGACGAACGTCAGCCGTCCGTCCCGATCGATCCCGTAGATCCCCTCTCCGGCGGAATTCAGCACGACTTGATTGTGGTAATGCAAGCGGTCCAGCTGCTCCTCTGCCGATCGCCGCTCACTGATGTCGCGCATGATGATCGTAAAAAAGAGATCCGATTTCCCCTTCCAGGAGGTCACACTCAGCTCCAAGGGAAACTCGCCCCCTTCTTTTCGACGGCCGAGCAGTTCCAGCGTCTTGCTCGTCAACTGCACACGTTCCGACAATCGAACCCGCTGCACACTACGCTCCAATTCCTCGTGATACCGCTCGGGAATGATCATCGTCACCGGCTGGCCGATAATCTCCTCGGCAGAATAGCCGAAGGTCGCCTCGGCGCCCTTGTTCCAGAACGCGACTTTCATGAGCGCATTGACCAGCACAATGGCATCTTTCGTCGACTGCACGATGGAGCGTAAGCGCTCTTCGCTAACCCGAAGTGCATCCTCGATCCGGCGGCGTTCGGTCACATCACGAATGATCCCCAAGACACCGATGACACGACCCTGCCGCATCTGTGGCGTGCCGACGAACTCTCCGGTCACATACCCTCCCTGCTTCGTACTAATCTGCATCGAACAGGTCAGCGGGGCCCCGCGCTCAAGAATGGCCTGCAGCACATCCTGACAGAAACCCGAGTCATCCGGATGCAGCAGGGCGACGAGCGGCTCTCCCATCCATTGCGAACGCGACCAGTTGGTGACCGTTTCAAAGGCCGGATTGAGTGATGTGATGGTGCTGTCGGCCGAGAGGGTGAAAATGATATCCCGCGCCCCTTCCACCAAGCTTCGAAATCGATACTCCGATTCGAACAAGGCATCCTGCGCCCGCTTGAGCCACGTAATGTCATGAAACACCACGACGGTCCCGCAGAGGACGCCGTCATCATCCCGAATGGGCCTGGCGTTGATGCTGATCCACCGGCCTGGGACACCCCGTGACGCCCTCAGGTACACTTCAAGCCAATCGATCTTCTCGCCTCGCAGCGCGCGCGCCAGCGGCCACTCCTCCTGCTGAAACGGCGTCACCGTGTCCGCGTGAAAAAACTCATACCGTTCCGCCCATTCCGTCGGAAGGACGTGACCGGGAGAAAAACCGAGGATACTTTCGACGGCCGGGTTGGCGACCACCAACTGGCCGGTGGCATCGGTCACCACGACCCCATCGCCCATGCTTCGCAGCACAGAGTTCACGATCCTGGTTTGTTCATTCAGCGCGTGCTCGGATCGCTCAAGCGCATCGGCTCGTTCTCGGAGCGCCCGTTTGGCTTGCGCGATTCCCGCCGATTGCGTCCGGACTGCATTTTCGTATACGCGGAGCAATTGTTCGGCTACGGCCAAACGGACCTGATGCCGATGGCTCGCGCCCTGCTCCGGCACACCGACGTGTGATGCCAGCGAGGAATGGGCATTGTCAGATGTCTCGGACAGAGAGATTTCATCAAAAGCCAGCAGCGAGGCCTTGAGACTGAGGGCGAGAGATTTGCACAACGTTGCCGTGGCCCGAGGCACAGGAGTTCTCGAGAACAAGATCACGGCGAACAGATCACGAGAGGGCAACATCCCGCCGAAACACAACACCGATTGTACCCCGTACTTCAGGACAAACCCTTCTTGAACCGGCACATAGGGGCTCCCCACGGCATCCGGCACATAAAACACGTTGTACGTCTTCTCCTCCTGATCCACCAACCATTCACCCTCGGGAGCCACCTCGAAACTGGACGACAGCCCGAACTGGTGTAGGAGCTGAGAAAACATCGGGAATTGTTTCACAAAATCGGCACTGACCATGGGAATCACTCGGTAACGATGGGACCGCTCAACCCGGTTCCAGTCCGGCTCCTCACCAGCCGTAGCCATGAGCGTGAAGCACTTGAGGTCTGGGAACGGAGCGATGCCCCCCAGCTTCTCACGGACCATCTGCTGCGTCGTCGGATCCGACTGGCTGTAGGAGATGGTCTTGAAACAACGCACCAGTACACAGTCGCGGGTTCCCGTGTCAGGATTGCCGAGGGTATTGAACAGATAGTCCACCGCTCGCGACGCGGCCTCCTGCAGAGAACTCGACTGCTCACCCAGCTGACGCAACACGGACGAGCATTCGGTCATTTCCAACAGAGAGAAGCGAGCCAGACTATACACAGGCAGGCCCTCGGAGGTGAACGATGGAGGAATACGAAATCAACGCGCCACTGGTTGACGTTCGTCTGGAGATGCCGAATCGTGAGGTAAGGCGCGTACCTACAGCGCACTGCCTTGCAAGGCGAGGCACAGAGTCAATCTCGTGGCGAGTCTAGTAAAGGGGACCCCGCTTGTCAAGGCAGACCGGTTGTCCATGGTCACAAGGAGCACTTAAGGCATCCACCCGAATCGAATAACACAGGCTCGACAAAAGGCGAGGCACCGTCGCTATCGGGAAGAAGGTTCCTGTGCGAGCGCTTGAGATAACAGGGCCACGTCCGATGGATAGGTGAGACGCCCCAGCGCTTCCTCGCGCTCGACCCACTGCACCTCCTCCACTTCCCCATCGGGAACTCCCGCCTCTTCGAGCGGCGACATCTTAAACCACACGACCGTCTTGCGGAACCGCCGCCCCTCCCGTTGAAACCAATATTCCGACATCGAAAGGTCCGCATCGATTCGACAACACCATCCCGTTTCCTCCAAGACCTCCCGCACCGCAGCCTGAGCCGGAGTTTCACCGGCGTCGAGACGTCCCTTGGGAAACGACCACACAGGACGACCTTTGATATCGGATATCCGGATCAGCAACACATCCCGTTGCCGTAACACCACTCCGCCGGCCGATCGAACTAAGCCTGGTTCAGGCATGACACGTCGCGCTCCTCTCACCCGCCATCGCGTCGCCCCACTCGACACGCCTAGCAGGCGGCGAAAAAATCCGCCAGCGGCGCTCTCATAAGACACTGCCGCCTCACTATCTCGGCGGCGTTCACAAACGTGACGCGCGTTACTCCGCGCGTCGTGGGCTCACCGTACGGCCACGGGACAAGAGCCTGTCTTGGCAGGCTCGAGGTGGGTGGGTTCGATGAACGATTCGCCTCTAGGACACCGGGCACTCACCGACTCGCGCCCGTCCGCAGACGTGACGCTCATTACGCTTCGCGTCGCGGACCTCACTGCGGCCTTGTTGCACCACCTTACTGCGCAGCCTGCCGTCCATGTTACTACCAACCTGCCACATGAGCTGATCGCGGCAGACGGTGTGAAAATCGATTTTTTCGCCGTCCGCTAGACAGGATGAGGCAGCCTCAGGAACCAAGACAAGAGGCGATCCTGAAATCGGTCGGGCAAGATCCATTTCAACATGGCTCTGACGCGTGCGTCCTTGCCGACGAGATAGCGCACGCGTGGGCGTGAGGCGGTCAACGCTTCAGCTATCACACGCGCCACAATTTCTGCGGGGATCGCGCGCGCGGCCGCTCCAGTCATCACCTCCTGCATACGAGCCAGCTGGTGCGCGTACAGTGAAAGCGACTCCGGCGTGACTCCACCAAGGGTCTGCCTGGCCGACATCTCGGCCCGTTGCCATATTTGCGACTGGATCGCACCCGGCTCTACCAATGACACCGAAATCCCCCAAGGCGCCAATTCCAGCCGCAACGCGTCGCTCATCGCCTCCAGCGCATACTTTGATCCGCAGTAGGCGCCGAGAAACGGAGTGGCGGCAAGTCCGGCAATGGAACTAATGTTCACAATACGCCCGCCGGCCCGTCTCAGCAACGGCAGGAACGCTTGGGTCACGGCGAGCGCCCCAATGACATTCACCTCGAACTGAGTTCGCACCTCAGCGAGCGGCAACAGTTCCAGCGGGCCGGCAACAGAGATTCCGGCATTGTTAACAAGCCCAGCCAATCCGGTTTCGCGAGTCGCTTCGGCCAACGTTCGCCCGGCCGCAGCGATCGACGTCGGATCAGTCACATCCAGTGTCAGGACGCGGAAACGAGCGGATGTCAGGCGCGCAAGGGCCTCGCCGTCTTCCTTACTCCGAACGCCCGCCCACACGGTGAACCCCAGTCCATCAAGGTAACGCGCACAAGCCTCCCCGATTCCGGACGAGGCCCCGGTAATGACGATCGCTCCGCGCACCGATATGCTCCCCATAGTCTTCGCACCACCTTCCACAGATGGACTCAGCCACTCGGATGGATACGGCGCAAGAATATCACGCGCATGGTGCAAGAGGCATCACGGTGTCACGCCTCTCACCCCTTCACACATTTCAGTAGGGAATCACCGGAACGTGCAGAGCGAGATGAGTGTTTCCGGCTGCTCATCCACTCGGGATCCCACGGCAGATAGTCGGGCACCGGACTCCCGATCGGGTCGATTTGACAATCAACCATCCTCATCTAGACTTGATTCATGCACGCACGGAAGACGTTGACCACTCGCAGCACATACTCACGGGTAATGGCCGTGGCCATGGGACTGCTACTGGGTCTTTTCGTGCTGACCCCCTCGACCGCCTCCGCAGGCCGAACGGTCACCATACCCATCTCCGTGGCCACCTACGCCGACAATCAAGTGGGGTTCCCCACATTCGTCTTGAAATGGGACGAAGGTCGCCAACCGGATCCATTGGCGCTGCGTTGGGGGCGGAGTCAGGTCCCTGTCAGAGGAGCCGGGATGCAATCGATTCAACGAGCGTTTCGGTACGCGGTCGAGCGCCTGTCGCCATCGCTACATCCGACCGGAACACTGTCCCTGTATGCCACATTTTCAGGGCCATTGAGCGCGGAAGGATCGACTGCAGAAGCCGCCTTGACCATCGGCTTTCTCGCGTTGCTGAAGGGAGATCCCCTCATTCGGGACATCACCATCACAGGAACATTGGAAGGGGATGGCCGGATCGGACCAGTGACTCAGGTGGCTGAAAAAACGACGGCGGCTGCACGTGCAGGCTACCACGTCCTCCTAGTCCCACGAGGCCAGTTTTATGCGCCGCGCATCAATCGCGTCAGTATGAGTCTCGACTCGAATGTGTTGGTCCGCGAAGTGGAGACCATTGAGGAAGCTTACGAGATCATGACGGGGAAAAAGCTCTAGCAGTCTGTCGGAAAAGCCCGCCTGCATCGTTCTCGCAACACACTGCTCACCCGCCATCCCGGCGACCGTTTACACATCTGACGCAGGTGCTTCAATGCGTCGTGACGCTTAGGGCTCATCGTTCCTCCCTGGGACAAATGCCGATCCGAACAGGCTCCGGCTGGGCGGTTCGGAAGGAGTCGGAATCGCCTCGGCGACACCGGATCGCGCGTCCTTCTGCAGACCCTCAAGACTCACCGGCCGTCACATCCAATTGTTGATCAAAAGGAATGCCGCCCAGAAACTCGGGTGCGTGTGGCCGCGTTGGGCAAGAATCTTCTGCTGAGCTCGCTGCAAGGCCACGGCCTTGGAAAGCGCAGGATCCTGCAATTGCCGGTAAAATTCCGACACGAGTTCCGAAGTCGTCTCATCCTCCGTGGTCCATAGCGTCGCGAGAGCCGTCCGCGCTCCGGTCTTGACCGCCACACCCGTCAGCCCAAGGGCGGCGCGATCGTCTTCGGCTGGAATCTCACAGGAGCTGAGGGTCAGCAGATCCAACGACTGTTGCCGGTATTGCTGTAGTCCCACCAGTTGCGACAAACGATCCATCGAAATTTTGCCGTCGTGCGCAAGTACATAGGAATTTCGTGCCTCGTGGCCTATGACCGTCTGCGACGCAACATGGACGATTCCGACCCCCTGATCCTTGATCTCCTCCTCCAGCGACGGTGAAGAGAACTGCTTGTTCATCAACAATTTCCCGCCATAGAGGGTTCTGATGGCTTGGACTTCGGTCTCCGCATATCGCGGAGCAGACAGCCCATCGACCGATTCGGTCAGGCCGACCGACAGCAGGCTCCCCTTGCGCCGCTGGGAAGAATCCAGGTCGGTCAACTCCAGGCTCGGCGTGACGGCCACCGCGAGCGAATCCACTAAAAAATGCCGGCCATCATGCAAGGCCCCCATCGGAATGGTCCTGAGCGACCCTCCCGCCACCATCACCAGCGTGTTGATCCCGGCGCCTTGCAGATCCTGCTGGAGGGGCGCGATCAACCACCCATGCAACGTCTGCGCAGAAGCCAAATAGTTCTGCGATCGGGAATCTTGGATCAACCTCCTGAAGGTACGAATTTCCTTCGTCAACTTCTCCCCGCTGACAGGGACGCTGACCTGCTTCAGCCCATTGGCCGTTTCCATAAGCAATTCGAGCCGGTCCGGGAACGAAATCGGATACACGACCGCGGTGCCGGGCGCCAGGGTCCCGGTTTTGCGCTGACTCGCGACCGTCGCCACACAATCATCCTGATAATAATCCTGCAGCTCGGCGGCATGAGAGACCTCGATCGTATCCTTCACCTGCACGAGCAGCTGTTCGCTTTGGTCCGGAGTCTTAGCCACTGCCGCCCGTCGCAACAACACATCCTCATACTCCACAAACAACGGCGCAACGGAATCGTAGTAGGAATGATGCCGGCCCTGATATCCAACGGAATATTCGTACCGAATCGGTTTCAACAGGGTCGTTGCGCGCCGATATGCGGCCAGGGCTTCCTCTTCTTTGCCATCCGCCCGCAGCAACCTCGCCGTTTGCCATTGCCAACGATAGAGCGATTCCGGCGCATTCACCTTCTGCGCGGCGAAGGTGGCCTTCCGTGAGTACTCCAACGCCTCGGCATTGCGACGCTCCTGCTCTAACAATCCACCCAGATATCCCCAGGCGTACGATTGCCCGCGCGCATCCCCGGTTCGTTCGGCGACGTCACCGGCCGCGGTAAATGCCTCGGAAGATTGTCGCAACAGGCCGGCTCCCGACCCACCGGAGACGACGGTCTCCGTCGCCCGACCTTTCCCTCCGTCCAGTTTTTTCGCCGTGCCCGGTTGAGCGATCGTCGCGGCAAACAGATCTTGATAGCCGAGGCCGATATTCAACAGCGCGGCGGTCTTCGCTTGGCTGTCCCCCAGTGACTGCACATCCGACCAGGCCTGATTCAAGTGACGATGCGCGTCCCCCAGCTGCTGGTTCTGGAACAAGGCCATCGCGCCATTGATCTGCGCCGTTGCCGCGAGCGCAGACTGTTGTGTTTCGATTGCCAGGCTCCGGCTCTCCGCATACACATCGATCGCCTCGGCAAACTGCTGGCGGGCGGTGAGGGCATTGCCCAGATCGTTCAGCACTCCGGCAACCAACGCGGGCTTGTTCTCCTCGCGAGCGAGCGTCAGAGCCTTCGTCAAATGTTCTGCGGCCGGTTCGTCTTTCCCCAAAACGTGGAAGGTGTTGCCGAGTTGACTGAGAATCGTCGCCGTGAGCCCGCGATCACCCATTTGTTCTGAGAGTTTGAGCGCGGCTTGCAACGATCCCTGCGCGCGACGAATCTGCCCCTCCTGTTGAAGCGCATATGCCAGGTTGATCAGGGCCTGGCACTGCTCCTTCACCTGCCCACTCTCTTCGTACCCGCGCGCCGCATTCATCCAATGCGCCGCCGCCTGTGCGAACGCACCCTGCTGAAACTGTGTCGTTCCCTGCCGCATTTCTTGGGCGGGCGTCACCGAAGCACCGCCCAGGCCACCCAACAGTTCTCCTGCTGTTCCCCAGGCAGGCCACGCGAGAACGCCGAGCGCCAGCATTCCGACACCCAGGATCGTCAGCGGGGTAGCCAGCGCGGCCATGACGGACGGATCGGCCAGCCCATGCCCCCGTTTCATGCCGCGGCGAATGACAATGTTACGCATCGTAGGCATGAGGTCCTCCTTGGCGGGTCAGCACCCCTGCCATGATTCGATGAGTTGTGCGGTCGACGTACCCTGCCTTCGGGCGGTTCGCGTCGCTGGAACGCCCGGCTCGATTTCGTCGCCGACCTCTTCAAGAACGACAGGCGTCGCCAAGGTCGCGCCGGGCTGTGACGGCGTCACGTCGCGCGGGGCTTGAACCAAACTGCTGAATGCGCTGTCCTGACGCGCCGCGCAACGACTGGTTAACAACGGGGCGGGGGCGGCCGGGGCTTGCTGAGGCAGTACCATCGCCGCCCGGTTCAAGAACGCGACGACATCGACGGGATTGGCCGGGTTGGTTGCGGCCGCATTCGCCGCCGGAAGGGGCGAAAGACCGCCAAGATTCACACCTACGACTTGGATTTGTGTCACTCGTCCATTGATAGGATTCGTCGTCGTGTTGACTTGCGCCCCTGTCGGCACGGTGACATTGGGCGTCACATCCACCGACGCGGGAATCACGCCTCCGCCGCCCGCCACGATCAGGGTTCCAGGCAGGGCCTGCACTTGCCCGTTTCCGGACACCCCCGAGAAGGGATTGGCGACAGTGGGCTGGGCACTCATTTCGCCTGCCGAGCTCGTACTGCCGAGAATGACTCGCTGCGCGCTGATCTTGGATCCGTTGATCTGAATGCCGCCCCCCATCAGGCCGAGCACGGCCCCGGTCTGGAGCACCGTTGATGAAGAGTTCAGAACGATGGACCCATAGGGGCCCGGCCCTAAAAATCCGAAGGAGACGGGCGAGCCGACCGACAGCGTCTGGTCGAAGGCGAGGAGACCGGTATTGGCCGTAAATATACCTCCGTCACTCAACCTCAGTTGCTGAGCCGAGCTGAAATAAGCGGAGCCCGACACATTCAAATGGGCCGCGGAGCCGAAGACGATTCCGGCAGGATTGAGAAAGAACAGGTTCGCGTTGAGCGCCTGAATGGTGCCGTTGATATTCGATGGCGATCCCCCGATGACGCGGCCGATGACATTGGACACTCCCCCGGGATTCACAAACGCGGCCACATCTCCCGTACCGACAGAGAACTGATTGAAGCTGTGAAAGAGGTTGGGACCGCCCCCCGGTCTGGTTCCACCGGTGATGTTCGTGGTATTGCCCGAGGTGTTCAGCGACGTGCCTAGCCCGCCCGGCCCGGACGGAGTTGCGACAATGTTTGTGGCTTGTCCGTAAGCCATCGACCCCGTGGAGCCCAGAACCAGCAGGACAGCCAGCAATCCATGGACCACCATCGACAACCTTGTGATGTACAACACCATGGCGATTCTCCTCATGTGGTGAGAGAGGACGGCCCACTCTCTTACCCTAAACGGGGCGCAACTTCAACAAGGACAACTCTGTAGCAAGCGGGACGACAGGACGGCGAATCCGCCTATCGGCCCTGGTCATTCGTCCCTAGCATGCGGTGGGCATACCCAGTTTTGGCATCAACGCCGCGGACAGTCTCTGTGGCTGGTCGGGTCGGATGCCCCCGCAACATGCGAACCAGGGTCTCCGGCCAAGCCCCAGCAAGTGACCACGCACTTCGGAAGGTGCGTCACACGTGTCAACGCCCCCGAGATGGGAAAGCGGCAGTGTCTGGCAAACGCGCCGCTGGCGGGCCGATTCCGCAGCCCTGCTAGAACGCCTCCACCACCAGCTGAAGATGGACCCCATGATCCTGCAGGTTGTCGCGGCCGGTATCGTACCGCTTCAGCTGCTTGCCGTAATAGATTTCGAAGTGACTGCCGCGCCAAAAGTTCCAGATGACGCCGACGCCGAGACTTGCTAACGTTTTTGGGGGGGTCCCCGGGGTCTGAGCCGTGGTTTGCCACCCATGTCCGAAATCAAAGAAGGGCGCCAGAAAGACGGAATCAACACCGGCCTGCGTCGTATAAACCGGAACCCGCGCCTCAATCGATCCCATGGCGGCATTATCCCGAATCAGCGTGAATTCCCGGTAACCACGCACGCTATACCGACCACCGACCGCAATTTGCTCAAGCGGGAACAAATGATCATTCGACAGCTGCACCACACCTCGGCTGACCAATTGCGTCCGCCAGAAGGGAAGTTGCCGGATCCACTGGGCCTCGCCCAACCAAGAAAAGAAACGCGCATCCGGCAGATTCGGATCGCCGTTGGCAGTTGCTCCCATCGCCCCGATACCGACGGACAAGCGCGACAGCACAGAAATGACCTGTTCGGCTGAACGCCGGGCGTATTCTTGACCGAATCGGAGCGCGGTCACGCGGAACTTTCCGTTCGGCGACCCGGTGATCAGCTCAAACGGATTTCCCCCCAACGTACTCTCATTTCGGGCATGTTCTCCCGTGAGGGAAAAAGCCAACTCCTGGTCGGCCCGTCTGATGACGGGATGCCTCACGGATACCCCAAAAATCTGAGCCTTATTTTTGATATCCAAGGCATCGAAGGGCGATTCCTCTACCCCGAAATCAAAGCGACGGTATTGCAGCGCGACAGTGGTGTCGCGAGGCCCCACAGGGATTTCGTATTTAAAGTTCAGCATCGGATTCACACCGGCTGATCGCCCGTATTGAAGGCTCAACGTATCGCCGAATCCGAGGAGGTTCCGGTGCGCCAGCGTGACGAAGCCTTGCTCCGCACCCACGACCGGAGACTGGTAGTTGTTGAACTCCAGCCAGGCCTTCAACGGGTTGGCCTCCTTGACCTTGACGTTCAAGGTATTTTCTCCGATCATCGCCCCCGGCAAGAGTTCCGCATTGATCCGTTCGATACGAGGATTGGCTTGCATCACGCGCAGCCGTTCCTGGAGTGCTTCGACATGCAACGGGGGACCGGCAGCCAAGTTGAGGCGGCTCTGAAAATAGGAGGGACGGAACCACTTGGTGTCCTCCACATTCACCTGGGTGATTTTTCCCTCGATGATCTGCATGGTCAGGACGCCGTCTGCGACATCCTGCTCAGGGACCACCGCACCGGAGGTCACATATCCATGACTGACGTAATAGTAGGTCAGTGCGAGGCGTAGCGCTTCCAAATCCTCCGCCGTCAACTCTCGATTGGTATAGGGCGAGGTGATCTCCGAGAGCTGCTGCGAGGTGAACGCGGTATTTCCGATCAGTCGGATATCCTTCACCATGATCTTGGGCCCTTTCGCCGCCTGATCGAGCGCACTGGGAGGGCGTGGCGAGGGCACATCGAGCGCGGGAGGCTGGGTGGGGGGCGGGACGACAGGCAATTGAGGGACTTTCGGCGGGAGCGGACCGAGCTGTGAACCGGTCTGCGAATACACCGGCGAGGCCATCATACTCAGCAGCAGGACCGCCGCAAGACCGGCGGAGGCACAACGCCATCCCTGTCTCCCTCGGCTTCCCCTCAGGCTACAGGACCGATCGATACCAACCGCATCCGCGCAATCCGCCCCATCACCCTCTGCTTCATGCTCCACACACTGCTTCACGCAAGCCATCAAGGCCTCCCCTCTTTCTTGATGACGGGGCACATCGTTGTCGTACCCGTGCCCGCACAAATCTCTAGCACCATCATCCGTGTATACGCGACTGTGTCAGATTGCGACGCGCTGCCTCTCCTCAAGAAGAACGTGCCTGTACGACAACAGGACGTCCGGCTGATACGTATCTCTTTGGAGAGTGCTACCCGCGAAGGAAATGCTTATAACATGTCTCGAAATAAAATACTCCTGCCGCGACAAGTTTTTTCGAGCGGCCGGAGTCGAGTCTCGCGGCTGAAATTATTGCGGAGAGGCGCACGGGCACTTCGGTGTGGTATCGAATGGGTCCGGCGAGTCAGTACTTACACGGCTCGGATGGGAACCTCGCGGATCGACCGCTTGAAACGAGCCAGCTGTTCCTGGAACGAATCCGCCCCTTCATACTCGAACACATACCGGGTCATATCAAACAGCGGAGCCGGATCCAGCTCCCTGATCATCTCCGGTTTCCACGAAATTTGAAGCCGGTTGATCATCGTAATGGGCGTGGGCGTGCCGACCATGCCGAGCGGGACCGTCCCATAGGTTTGCGAGAAGATCAAAATTTCCCGATCGAACATCGCCGTATTCATGTCATCGGCAGCGCCGTGTTTTCTGAAATCTGCTTCGAGCCGCTGAAAGGTCGGTGACTGCACCAGCGCTTCTCGAAAGGCATAGAACACCTTGATGCCCGCACGGTGCTGATCGTCCATGACCTGCATCGCGTCGGACACCGTCGTGCTGTTCTGCATCTGCGCCTGGGTCAGGATGAGGAGGCGTCTGATTCTGACCTGTCGCCGCGCCGCCGCCTGATTGGCCAACAGGTAGTTGGGATAGAGAGCCTCCCCCTTTTTCCAAATGTTCCACCGTTCCATCATCGCATCGACCGACTGTTCGGCCGTCTCCATGAGGCGGACCGCTTCCGCATTGGCCGCGGCTCCTTCGTAGGTGAGGGTTTGCGCTTCCAACTGCTTCAGTTCCTTGCCGATCGCTTCGACCTTCTTGGGGAGATACCGGGGACGTTTCGGCACATGCAGCATGACATCCACCGCCGTCAAGGCCAAGGTCCAGTATTCCTTCGCCTGCTTCGGAGCTTTGTCCTTTTGGGCGATCAGCAAGAGTTCCACCGGATTCTTGTCGAGCAGTTTCGCGATCTTGATGCAGAGCTCCGGTTTTGGAACCTTGAGTCCGCGCCGCATCAGGTTGGCGTCCGGTTGGGCGATCCCCAGCTTTTCCGCCAGCGTGTAATCGCTGGTCAACGCGTATCGATCTTTGATCGCCTCAAAGTACCCGGCAATTTCCGTCATACGAACTCCCTTGCACGTAGATCCTCCGAGGGAACGACCGGCATCCTCGCCGCCTCAATCCTCGAACCCCGTCTCCATCAGGCACCCGTTTACCGCGGATACGGTCTCAGGCGCAACATCTCGGGCATCCGAACACCATGGAATAATGCCCTCCTCCAACCATGCGCCCTTTCCTGCAAGGAGGTCTGTGGCCAAATGAAACAATCGCCGATCCTCATCCCACAAGGGCGTCCTCAGGGAGAGCAGCGGCGTAGGATGCAAAATTTCATGGGCTCGCAAACAAACATCTTCGACAAGAGGTCGTGACAACGCATGCGCTTGTACCGACGGCTGAGATCCGTACCACAATGACGCTTCGACGGCAAATAGCTGGAGGCTCGCTGTAACCAGGCCTCGGAGCAACCGTTGATTCCGCGCAAGACCCTGCCGATGACGGGCGGTGACCCACAGCGTCTTGCGCGCGAGCGCCCGGCTCTGCTGCGACAGAAACCGCTCCCACCGCGCGATAGAAGCCCCCGATCGCAGGCCCCGCTCAAACATCGCAACGGAGTTGAAGGATCGCGCGGAGATCTTGGCAAAAAACGGCACCGCCCGCGCCATCTCCTCAATTCGACAGTCCAGGAAGGCCGTTCCCTGCGTCACGTACTCGGCCAACCCTTCCCGCGCGATCCAAAGAGTCAGGATGCCGTTGCTCCCTTCCCAGATGACATTAATGAGCGCGTCACGAATCATCCGTTCGATCGGCACCGGCAGGTCTCCGTGGAGACGCAGCGAATCGGGCGTCTCGAATGCGCGTCCGCCATAGATGCGAAACAGATCCAACAACGAGTCCAGCAGCCATTCTGTCGCGAGAATTTTTGCCGCCGCCGACTCCAGCCGCACATCCACCTTGGCGTCGGCCCAAATCCCCGTGATCTTCACGATAGCCTCCAGCGCCAAGATGCGCGAGGCCATCGACACAAGCTTGGAGCCGATATCCGTATGCTCGCCGATCGGACGATCGTATTGAATGCGCTGCTGCGCGCGCGTCCGAGCCAACCAGAGACATTGTTTGAGATTTCCCAGACAGGCGGCGGGAAGCGTGAGTCGTCCCACAGTCAGGCTCTCCAGCGCACGCCGCAGTCCATCGCCTTCCTCTCCGAGGCGGTTTGCCGCCGGCACATAGACATTGCGCAGATGTACCTGGCCATTGTAGATGCCCCGCACGCCCATGAAGCTGAGACGCGTACAGCGGCACCCTTCCGATTGTGTCTCGACCACAAACGCCCCGAATCGCCGTTCCTCTTTGGGACGGTTGACGTCCTGCGGCGCGTTCACAATTTGCGCAATGACGACGAGCAACGACGCCAAGAATTCATGATTCCCGCGAGGAGCATTCGTCGTATACAACTTTTCCCCGGTGAGCCGATAGCCTTGGAGCAGGCCGCCTTCATGGACGGGGATCGCATAGGTGTTGAGATCCCAGATATCACATCCCGCATCTTTTTCCGTTAGCGCGAATCCGGAAATTTCTCCTTTTGCCAGACGAGGCAACAATCGTTGCCGTTGCTCATGATTCCCGACCAGCTTCACCGGTTCCGCCGCTCCGATCGAATTGTGCGCGGACAGCAATACGGTGGTCGCGGCGTCGTGACTGGCCAAGAGCGTCGCCACCGCGTGATACTCCGATTGCGAGAGACCGAGCCCACCATAGCGGCGCGGGATTTTAATGCCGAACGCGCCGATCTCTTTCAATGCTCCGAACACCTCTTCGCCGATCGCGCCTTCTCGATCGATGGTTTCCGGATCCACCTTCTCGACCAGCACGCGGCGGAGGGTATCAAGAAACTCTTTCGCCGCTTCGCTCATCGCCGGGATCGATGCGGCGGAAAACAGGGGTCTGCGAACGACCCCTTCGAACAACCCTGCAATAAATCCGGAATAACCTCGCGTGTCGCGAGCGGCTTCCGCTGCCGCAAGTGAGCCCTGGAACAGTGTTCTTCTTGTTGCCATACGCGCCCTCCGCGGCGCCGGCTATTTTGCCCGGCGGCAGGCAGCCCCAACGCCTCCGATACGCGCCGGTCCGACCTTGGGTCGGGAGATCTTCGGAACGGAAGCCGACGCGACTGCATCCATCTGTGCGAGGCGCCGCCTGGCTCGGTCCTCGAACCTGGCTCGTGACATGGCCAGTCCATGACAGACGAACTGCGCGGACAGTTCATCGAACTGATCCCTAGCCAGCGTCGTCACTGCCCCATATCCTGCTCGGAGAAGATGGATCCGGTCGCCGTAACTCAAAAAACTCCGCTCAAACAACAGGGCGTCATCCTCAACCGGCGAAATGACTAACACCTCCTTCTCCGGGTAGTCCTGCTGAAAGCACTCCAAGGCCTGAGAAAATCGTGCGTCGAAATTGATCCGCGACGCCTGTTCACCGATGGAGAGAAAACCCCTGTCCCGCACCCGATTGCCGATCCTGCCGACCGCCGCCGGTCTTCGAGGTGACCGGCTCTGCGGAGCGCGCGCCATGGGATTGATCATGATCATGAAATCCACTTGTTTGTGGACCGCGACTTCGAAGAACGCCATGCGGCCGATGCCTGCATCGATATAGTCGCGGCCTTGAATTCGGACGGGACAGAAATAAATCGGCACGGCGGAGGAGGCGGTGACGGCGCGTGAGATCGGTACATCCCGCCACCCCTCGTCGCCGAACAAGACGCCATCGCCCGTGTCCAGGTCAATCGCCGGGATATAGAGCTCTTTCGAGAGTCCGGCAAAGGTGTCACTCAACCCTTTGGCCTTGAAGATCGCAGCCAGATACGTAGCGAACGGCTCCAAAGTGTAGATGCCGCTCGGCAGCGCATCTTGAGCCTTGTCGAGCAGATCGATGAACGTCATCTCACGGTGATGACGCACATAGAGCTTCAGAAGCGGGACCAGCTGCCGGGTGACCCGCCAGACCGTCTTGAGCCCTTCTCCGATGGCAGGGGAAAACACGTTTCGATGATCGAAGTAGTAGGGCCTGGCGCCGGATAGATTCGTTTCCAGGATCTCCTGCGGCCGTACTCCGTTTGCGATCAAGGAAGCCGCCGCGGCCCCCGCGCTCACACCGACGTACAAATCGAGGTCGTGCAGGCTCACGCCGTCCTCGAATAAATCATCCAATGCGGTCAGTGCGCCGATCTCAAAGAGGTAGCCCGTGAAGCCGCCCCCTCCCAACGCCAAGGCCCGCTTGCCGAACGGTTGCGCCATGGAGGTCCTCATCGACCGAACCGCACCAGCGTACATTCATCGATCCTTGAAACGCGGCTGTCGCTTCTCGAGAAATGCCGCCAAGCCTTCGCTTTTATCGTCCGTCTCACAGAGCCCACCGAACAGGCGCGCTTCCAGGGCTAGGCCGTCACGAAGGTCCATCTCGATGCCCTGTCGGATGGCTCGAAGCGATGCGCGCAAGGCCATCTGCCCTTTTGACGCGAAGGTGCGCGCCAGGCCCTGGGCCTGGCGCAGGAGATCCTCCGGCTGAACCACCTGGGATACCAAGCCAATCACCTTCGCCTCCTGCGCTGAGATCGAATCACCGGTCAAGATCAGCTCGATGGCCTTCGATTGACCGATAATCCTGGGAAGCCGCTGAGTCCCGCCGAACCCCGGCATGATGCCCAAGTTGATTTCCGGCTGACCGAGTCGACTGCCTTCCGCAGCAAGCCTGACATGACAACACATGGCCACTTCCAATCCCCCGCCCAGACAGATGCCATTGATGGCCGCAATCACCGGCTTCTCCAGAACTTCGATCTGATTCAAGATCGCTTGGCCTTGCAACGCAATGGCTTCCCCTTCCCCGACCGAAACAATCGAGGCCAATACTCGAATATCCGCCCCGGCAATGAAGAACCGACCCGTGCCGGTCAGCACGACCGCTTTTACTGCGTCGTCGGTCGCAAGCCGGTCGAACGCCATACCCAGCTCGACAAGGAACTCCGGGGTCAAGCTGTTCGCGGGAGGACGGTTGATCACCAGGGTGGCCACTGCTCCGTCCATGTTGCACGAGAGCATCGAGCCGGTCGTCGTGGTCATTTGCGCCTCACCTCATTGAATGTCGGTCCATCGCGCATGGATCCGATTTCAGCAGCGTCCATCCCTACGATTCCGCGCTCTCACCGCCACCCCAACGGCAGCGATCCTCAGTACGAGAAGAACCCTCTCCCCGCAAGGTGCCCGGTAAAGCCGGCCTCCACCATCCGACGCAACATCGGGGCGGGCCAGAAACGGGCGCCCACATTGTCTCTCAACTCTTCCAAGTCCCGCAGCACCTGGTCGATGCCGACTTGATCTGCGCCATGCAGCGGGCCGCCCTTCTCGTTCGGGAACCCCGTTCCCGCCACCATCGCCAAGTCGATATCACGCGCCGAAGCGACGCCTTCCTGCAGCACGGTGACCGCCTCATTCACCATAGCCAATAGAAGACGCGACCTGGTCCATTTCAAGCCTTGCGGCCCGCTTTGCTGCCGTACTTGCTCAATCAGAGACTCGAGGCTCTGGTCAAGGCGTCGCTCTTGGGCGTTGAGATAGTCATAGAACCCATGTCCTGCCTTGATTCCTGATCGTCCTGCCTTAACCAACGCGTCGAGGAGCGGAGCCGGGGTCATTCGAGGTCCATAGGATCGATGCAGAATTCGCGCGACTTCGAGGGCGATATCGAGGCCGACGGTATCGAGCAACGTAAAGGGACCGACGGGCATGCCGAATGCCACCATGTCCTGATCGATCTCCCGGATGGATGCGTCTCCGTCTTGGAGACACCAGACGGCTTCATTCAAATAGGGCAAGAGCAATCGATTGACGAGGAAACCCGCGCATTCCTTCACGATCACCGGTGTCTTCCGGAGGCTTTCCGCGAAGCTGACCGTGTCGTCGATCGTCTGCGTATCGGTGGCCAGACCTGGGATGACCTCCACCAGCGGCATCGCGTAGGCCGGATTGAAAAAATGGAGTCCTACCACTTTGCCGGGCCTGGTCGTCGAAGCCCCCATCGCTGAGATGGACAGGGCGGACGTGTTGCTCGCCAGAATCGCACTTCGCGAGCAGACTCGATCAAGCTTGTGAAACACCTGTTGTTTGAGCGTCAGGTCCTCTGACACGGCTTCAATCACCAAGTCGACATCGTTGAGTCCATCGAGGTTCGGCAATGCGGTCACGAGCAGCATTTTTTCGTCCAGTTGCTCAGGCGTCATCTTGCCCTTGTCCACGCGGGCCTGGTAGATCGCTCGCACAGACTCGACCCCTCGTGTGGCCAGCGGTTCCTGAATGTCGGCCAGCATCACCGGCACGCCGGCATAGCTCACCACTTCCGCAATCTGTGCGCCCATGGTCCCGGCCCCCACGACCCCGACTTTATAGATGTACATGCGGCGACTCCCGAGGAGCGTGATGCGCCTCTGTGCAAGCGCCATCGGTTCCGCGCCATTCGGATCACTCGGTCACAGGTGCTCCAACACCATCGCGGCTCCTTGTCCGCCCCCGACGCATAGGGCCACTGCGCCCAGTGCGGCGCCGCGCCGTTGCATCTCATACAAGAGAGTAATCACCAAGCGCGCACCGGTCATGCCGACCGGATGGCCCAGCGCGATCGCGCCGCCGTTCACGTTGACCAGGTCACGCGTGAGCCGCAATATGCGCTCCACCACGAGATACTGCGCCGCAAACGCCTCATTCACTTCGATGAGCCCCAGGTCGGTGAGGTTCACACCGGCACGCTTGAGCGCCAACGGCAACGCCTCGGCCGGTCCGATCCCCATGCGAGTCGGATCCACGCCGATGAACGCATACCCTCTGATGCGGCCCAACGGACGACACCCCAGGTCGCGGGCGCGCGCGGCGGACATCACGATCGCCGCGGCGGCCCCGTCGTTGAGTGGACAGCTGTTCCCCGCCGTCACCGTGCCGCCCTCCTTGAAAAGAGGCGGATAGAGCGCCAGTTGCTGTTCGGTCAAGCCGACATTCGGACCTTCGTCTTGGGAGACGACGATCGGCGCTACCTCCCGCCCGGCCACCGATTTTTGGACCATCACCGGAAGAATCTCATCTTTGAGTCGGCCTTCCCGAATGGCTTTGAACGCCCGGCGGTGACTCTCTACGGCACACCGATCCTGCTCTTCACGAGTGATTCCGAACTCCTCAGCCAGGTTCTCGGCCGTCCGGCCCATCAATTGGCCGCAAAACGCATCGGTCAATCCTTCCCAGATACTGTCGATCAATTCGGCATGGCGAAGCCGTTTTCCCCAGCGCATGTCACGAGACACGAACGGAGCGCGGCTCATGCTTTCCACTCCTCCGACGACCTGCGCATCAGCGTCTTCGCTTTGGATATTCTGATACGCATTGACGAAGGGTTGGAGTCCGGACGAACAATTCCGTTGCACCGAATAGGCCGGCGTGCGCACCGGAAGTCCTGCCATGAGCGCAATCACGCGAGCGACGTTGTAGGCATCGCTCGTATGCCCGACGGAACCGACGATCGCTTCGTCGATGAGATGGGGATCCAGCTTGGCGCGGGAGACCGCTTCACGCACGACCAGTTCCCCCAGCTGATGAGGCGCGAGGTCCTTCAGCGCGCCGCCGAAGTTGCCGATCGGGGTGCGCGCGCCGGCCACAATGACAACCTCTTTCATGGAAACCTCCTTGCAGGCCGTCACATCGCCTTGGACGACGCCTGCAGACCGGCCGAAGCCATCTTCGCCTCATCGCGCAAGGCCCGTCGCAACACCTTTCCGATAATGGTTCGTGGAAATTCAGAGCGAAATTCGATGGTCGCTGGAACCTTGAATCGTGCCAGTGACCGGCGACAATGCTCGATCAGTTCTCGCTCGGTTACGGTGCATCCATCCTTCCGCACGACAAACGCCGTGACCGCCTCTCCATAATGCCGATCGGGAGCACCCACGACCACCGCCTCGCGCACAGCGGGATGCTGGGAGAGGATTTCTTCGACCTCTCGTGGATAAACCGTCTCACCCCATGGCTTGATCACATCTTTCTTCCGATCGAGAAAAAAGAAAAATCCTCGTTCGTCCCGCCTGACAATGTCCCCGGTATAGAGCCAGCCGTCTCGCAACACGGCGTGCGTCTCAGCCTCTTTCCTCCAGTAGCCCCGCATGACCTGCGGCCCGCGGACGATCAATTCCCCCGGTTCTCCGGTCGGGACCTCTCGCAGGCCCGTCTCTTCATCCACGATCCGGGCATCCGTATCAGGAAACGGCAACCCCATTGAGCCGCGCGGGTGCTCCCCATGAATCGGGTTGCAATGCGTCGTGGGGCCGGCCTCGGTCAACCCATATCCCTCTGAAATTTTGACCCCGCTCACCCGCTCGAACCTTTCTTGAATCTCAGCCGGCAATGGGCTGGCTCCGGAGAGACAGACCCGTATCGAATGGAGGTCGTACCGGCTGACTTTCGGGAAATCTGTGATCATGGCGAACATCATCGGCACGCCGGACACAATGGTGACTCGGTGTTGATGAATCGTTTTCACCACTTCTTCGGCATGGAAACGCGGGAGCAGGATCATCTGGCCGCCGGTGGCAACGGCCAGATTCTGGCATGTGCTCAAGCCATAACAATGGAACAACGGCACCGCGCCAAGAAAGACTTCCTGCCCGTCATGGAAATCCGTACACCAGAAACGGCCCTGCATGGCGTTGACCACCACGTTGCGATGCGTGAGCATGACGCCTTTGGGGGCACCGGTCGTGCCGCCTGTATATTGGATCTGTGCCAGATCACCGGGACCCACGACGGGCAGGCGCGCGACATCGCGCTCTCCTTGCCTGCGCGAGGAGTCGAGCAATTCAAGAAAGTCATAGACCGGCGGAGTTTTCTCGACCACGATCCAGCGTTTTTCCAACCGCGCCTTGATTGGATACACCAGCCGCTTCATGGCCGGGAGAAAGTCCCCGAGGCTGGTAATGATGATCCGTGCCGGCAGCCGTGCGCGCTCTCGGACGGCGCGGATACGCGGATAAAAAAGATCCAACGCTACGATGGTCTCGCTGCCTGAATCGATCAGTTGACTCTGAATTTCTCTCTCGACATAGAGGGGATTCGTGGGTGTAACAATCGCTCCGGCCTTCAACACGCCGTAATAGGCGATTACCGCCTGCGGAATATTCGGCAACATGAGGGAGACCCGATCACCGGCCTGCACCCCGAGCTGCCGCAGCCCGAGCGCAAAGCGCGCGGTCAGATCGTTCAATTCACAATAGGAGATGCGCGCGCCATAAAAGAAGAGCGCGGTCGAATCGGGGAAACGTGAGGCGGAGTGCCGAAGAAGGTCCGGGACTGTCCATTCCGGATAGGCGGAGGTGAGAGGAACACCCGCATCATAGCGGCTGATCCACACGCGCTCCATGTGATCCTCCGGCTTGCAAACGGGTTACTGAGGTCGCCCGCGCAGCTCACTCATGCTCGCCGGCTGCTGCATCGACGGCATTCGCCTCTGCACGGAACCGATCGGCTTCCGTTCAAGCCCCATCCAAAACCCTTCAAGATAATCGAGCACCGCGTTCATTCCACGACAAAAATCATTCTGCTCCCTTGCCGACATGCGCGCGTTCACGACACAACCCATTCCTCCGACGGCTTCCATGGCATGCTCCATGGCTTGCTCATGCTCAGACTCGAGGTCTCGATGGAACGTGAAGTACGTCAGATCCATTTGCGGATACCGAGCCTCTTTCAACAGGGTCAGCCCCGGAATCAAATGGTCCCACATGGTGATGGCCATGTTCTCCAGCCCAAAGGAAGCTCCCAGCGCCGTCGCGTGATTCCTGCTGCTGTAGAGCGCTTCCATCCCCTGGATGTAGGCGCGAGTAGAGGGCATCATGGGTGTATTCATGGCTTCGTGGATATCGATGTCCAGGGAACGGAGGAATTTCCGGTACAGCAATTCATGGCGATGTTCGACGAGGCCGTCGCCGAGTTCCGAATAAAGAACCCTCGTCAGCTCATCGGCCACGGTTTCATCTTCGGTGTTGACCAATTGCGCGGCAAGGATGCGGGGAAAGAAGCGTGCGAAACTATAAAACTCGACGGCGAATGTCCGTAACTCCGTCTCGGTCACATCGCCGGCTTGAAACCGAGTGAGATAGGAATTATTGATGGCTCCATGTCGCAGCACGTCCGAGCGCACATGTTCGTAAAACGACATCGTGCACCTCCGCCGGCATACCGGAACGTCTCTTCACGTTCAGCCCATGGTTCACGAAGATTTCTGTATGCGTGCTCGTTGCCATATCGAATGATACAAAATCTACATTGAATGATGCAACTATTATGTTATATAGTGTGGGCGTGTGGGAGTCCTATTCTTCCCGAGTTCGACGATGACATGAGCCGCTTCGACGTCTTCCCGATGCCCCGTAGGAGGACCCGCCATGAAAGAAGCCATCGGCATTGATCACATTACGCTCTGCGTGAAGAATCTCGCCGCCGCCGAATCCCTCTTCACCACGGTGCTCGGCTTTCACATCATCTGGTCGGCGCAGGATGTGGGCAGTGACGCCTCGAGCATGGACACCGTGGTCGTTCAACGAGGCGATGCGAAGATCGCGCTTATGCAAGGTCGAAATAAAGCACGTCGATCTCAGATCTGTGACTTCATCGACAAGTACGGCGAAGGAGTTCAGCATATCGCGATCGAGGTGGATGACATCGACGCGGTCTGCCGCGAGTGGGAAGCCCATGGCGTTCGCTTTTGTGGAGATACCAAGAACGGTCGCGATGGTTTCGGGCCGCTCAAACAGCGATTCACGTACCCCCTATTCCCAGGCTGTGGCGTATTCCTGGAACTGACCCAACGCCAGCACGGACAGGAGGAATCCAAAACCTTCGTACGCGCGACCGTCGAAGCGCTCTACCGAGACATTGAGCGCAATCAATCCAGAGGTGTCGAGAAGACCATCATCGACTACGAGACCCTTCCGCTTCCGTTTAAAGACGCCCCGTCCGAGTCGTATCAGCCGACGTCCTAGAACATCGAGCCGCACCTGACGCGTCAGGAGGTCCCGGATGTACTTGGTGAAAAAAGGCGCCGCTCCCAACCAGGCTCATGTGGGGATTCCCGAAGGTCTGCACGAGGAGGAGCATGGTCGCCAAGGATTCAGCGGCCCCTCTTCACATCTCTATCACCACCATCCCCCTACGGCTTGGAGCAGGATCGAAGGTCCCCTCCACCCTCGGGCGTTTACCTGCACGGCGCTGCCCACGACCGACGTTCATTCTCCGGATGGACGACCCGTCATGGTCTTGCAGAGTACCGATGCGCGCATTTCGCTCTCTCGACGCGCGGAGACGATGCCTCATTTCGTACGCAATGCCGACGGCGACGAAATCGTCTTCGTCCATCGCGGACGGGGCCGCTGGGAAACGGATTATGGAATGCTGAGTTACGAACCCGGCGACTATCTGCTGATTCCGAAAGGCACGACCTATCGAGTCCATGTTGATGCCAACACAGAACCGGGGCTGTTTCTCATTGTCGAGACCTTGGCGCCTGTCGAGGTCCCGGATCGAGGCCCGCTCGGACGGCATGCGTTATTTGATCCAGGCGTGCTCGTGACCCCGGAACTCGGCCCGCCGCCCCAAGATGCCCAGAGCCGACGCGAATGGGAAGTGTGCATCAAGCGCGATGGTGACTATACCCGTGTCTACTACCCCTTCTATCCCATGGATGTCGCAGGCTGGAAGGGCGACCTGTGGGCGACCAAATTGAACGTGCGGGATTTTCGTCCGGTCATCAGCCCGCGCTATCACCTCCCACCCAGCGTACATGCCACGTTTCAAGCCGGGGGGCTGCTGATTTCGACCTTCGCACCGAGGCCGCTGGAAAGCGATCCGAGCGCACTTCGTGTTCCGTTTTATCACCGCAACATGGACTATGACGAAGTGCTCTTTTATCACCAGGGCGCATTCTTCAGCCGCGCCGGGATTCAAGCCGGCATGTTGACCCTTCATCCCCAAGGCATTCACCACGGCCCGCAGCCGCAGGCTATCGCCGCCGGCAGGACGAAGGAGCAGACGGACGAAGTCGCCGTGATGATCGAATCGCGACGGGCCTTCAGGGTGATGCCTGAATTTGAAACCGTTGAATTGAAGGACTATGCCATGAGTTGGAGCCGCACATGAAACTCGTGAGCTTCCAGGTCCCGACGCCCGTCGGAACCTTCATCAGAATCGGCGCATGGCACGATCGCCATATCGTAGATCTGAATATGGCTCATCTTCGCCAACTCACCGACCAAGATGAAGCGCAGCCGCGTCGCCTTGCCGACGCACAGGTCCCGGCCACGATGTTGGAGTTTTTGGAAGGCGGCCCCTCTGCCTTGGCGGCGGCCCGTCGCGCGTTTGCGTATGTCGTGAGCCTTGGCTCATCGGTGACAGGTCCGGCGCAAGAAACCATCTGTTATGACCCGGCGACGGTCCGATTGACGGCTCCCCTCCCCAATCCCTCCTCGTTGCGGGACTTCATCGCCTTCGAAAACCATATCGCGGCGACCTCCAAGCGCCGTGGACAGCCGATTCCACCGGAATGGTACAAAGCCCCGGTGTACTACAAAGGCAATCACCGGACGATCATCGGGCCTGACTACGCGCTCAGTTGGCCGCTCAACACGCAGAAACTGGATTACGAATTGGAGTTGGCCTGCATCATCGGGCGCGGAGGGCTCGATATCGTCGAGCGAGATGCTGAGGCCTATATCGCCGGCTATACGATCATGAACGATTTCAGCGCGAGAGACGTTCAGTTTCAGGAAATGGCCTGCCGGCTCGGCCCGGCAAAGGGAAAAGATTTTGCGACCGCCATCGGACCCTGCATCGTCACGCCCGATGAGATTCCGGACCTGGCCTCGCTACGGATGACCGCACGCGTCAACGGCGAGGTGTGGTCGGAAGGACGATTCGGCACGATTCATTGGTCCTTCCCGCAAATGATCGAACATGTGTCACGGGGCGAAGCCATCTACCCCGGGGATCTGTTCGGTTCCGGCACGGTCGGCGGAGGATGCGGCTTGGAACTCGACCGGTACCTGCAGCCGGGGGATGTCGTCGAATTGGAGATTCAACCGATCGGAGTCCTCAGAACGACGATTGGGGCGAAACCATAAAAAGGAGCGAACGGCCAACATGATGTCATCCAGTGTGGAGTCGTCGAGCGATGCGATTCAGGCCCTGATAGACCAACATGTACGGCTGTACGAAGGACCGGAGATCGACGGGAGGATCGAACGGCTGATACGCGACGCCCCGCACCCCACCCTCTCGTCCTGGGACATCCTTCGTCTGTTGCGCACCTCCCGAGCCCTGTACTTCGACAGTCATGTGCAAGTGGTGTCCGGTCACCACACGTCGACCTACGTGCGGTTCGAATCCGTGGCCCGACAGCCTGAACTCATCACCCTCATCGCCTCGAACATGGCCGAGTGGATCCTGCAAACATTCCACCATGACCCGCCGACCGGCATCATCACGACGTCGTCCGACGCCCGTCTTCTCGCCGAACGAACAGGTGAACTGCTGGCACATCGCATGCCTCTTCGCATCGTCCTCACGCCGTTCGATCCCGCGACAGGCAAGATCGGAACGGATATCGTCCATGGCAGAGTTGAACCGGGTGACCGATTCCTCTCCTTGAACGACGTTACCACCCGCGGCATGTGCGTCAGCAAACTGGGGAAGGTCGTCACGGACCAGGGGGGGACAGTGGCGGGCATGATGGTGTTCGCCAGACGAGACAGCGGGCAATTTCCATTGATGGAGGAGCTCACGGTCAACTACCCCTTTTATGTCAGCGTCGACCTGGACATGCCGCAGTGGGAACCGTCCGACTGTTTCCTCTGCAAAGACAATCGGCCGTTGCTGTCCTGGAAGGAGCTCCCGGAACTCTAGCCCAGAGCCACCACGAGGAGGAGTGTTATGGACCAGGCCGTCGTCGCGACAGACATCACACGCAGCGACCTCCTTGAGATGTACTACTACCTCCGGCTGACGAGATGCGTGGAAGACCGGATCACGGCCCTCTACCGGCAGGGTCGAATCGTCGGCGGCGTCTATACCAGTCACGGCATGGAAGCGATCTCCGTCGGATACGCCTCCGCCTTGAAACCCGATGACGTCATCGCGCCGTTTCACCGCGATATGGGCGCGTTTCTGATCCGCGGCTTTTCTCCCGGCGAGATCATCGCGCAATACCTCGGCAAAAAGGGCGGCCCCACCAAAGGCAAAGACGGCAATGTCCACATGGGTGATTTGAAGCGCGGCATGATCGGGTTCGTCAGTCATTTGGCGGATAACATGCCGGTCGCGGCCGGCGCAGCGCTCGCCTTTCGGATCAGAGGCGAGTCTCGTGTGGCCTTTGCCGGGACCGGCGACGGTGGAACGAGTCGCGGCGATTTTCATGAAGCCATGAATTTTGCAGCGGTACGGAAACTTCCCGTGGTGTTCTTCTGCACCAACAATCAATATGCCTATTCGACGCCCATGCGCTATCAAATGGCGATCACGGATGTCGCGGAACGCGCCAAAGCCTATGGCATGCCGGGCGAAATCGTGGACGGCAACGATGTGGCAGCCGTCTACTTGGCCTCGAAGGGAGCCATCGCAAAGGCTCGGGCCGGAGCCGGACCGACCTTCCTCGAATTCAAGACGATGCGCATGCATGGACACTCGGAACATGACGCGGCGAAGTACGTTCCGCGCGAGCTATTGGAAGAATGGAAAGCCAAGGATCCGATCCTGAAAGCCGAGCAGCTCTTGACGCAGCGAGAATACGGCGACGAATCCTATTTCCACGAAATCGGCGAACGGGTCAAGAAGGAAGTCGAAGCAGGAACGGAATCAGCCGAACAGAGCCCGCTGCCGGAAGGGCCGGACACGCTCGTGGGGGTCTTCGCGACAGAAAGTGAGGCACAACCATGACGACCGGGACGGCTAGCCAGGAGGTCACCTACGTAGAGGCCATTTCGCAGGCACTGGACGAGGAGATGAGTCGCGACGAACGTGTGTTTCTGATGGGTGAAGACATCGGCGCTTACGGCGGGGCGTTCAAGGTCACGGAAGGGTTCCTGAACAAATTCGGCGAATGGCGCGTGCTGGACACCCCCCTCTCCGAATCCGGCTTTGTGGGCGCGGCGATCGGCGCAGCCATGATGGGATTGCGGCCGGTGGTCGAAATGCAGTTCGCGGACTTTATTTCCTGCGCATTCGATCAAATTACCGAAGTCGCCGCCAAGAACCACTACCGCTGGGGTGCGGCGGTCCCGATGGTGATCCGCGCTCCATTCGGGGGAGGCGTCCACGGAGGGCCGTTTCATTCCGAATGTCCCGAAGGCTGGTTCTTCCATTCACCGGGACTCAAGATCGTGGCTCCCTCGACACCTTACGACGCCAAGGGACTGCTGAAAGCCGCGATTCGCGATCCCAATCCCGTCCTCTACTTCGAACACAAGTTTCTCTACCGACGGATCAAAGCCACGTTGCCGCAAGAGGACTATATCGTGCCTATCGGAAAGGCCGACGTGAAACGAACCGGCCGTGACATCACCCTCATCACCTATGGCGCGATGGTGCATCTGGCACTGGACGCGGCGGAACTGCTGAGCCAGGACGGAATCGATCTGGAGGTGGTGGACCTTCGCACATTGATCCCGCTCGATAAGGAGACTATTTACACGTCGGTGCGCAAGACCAGTAAAGCGATACTCTTACACGAAGACAACAAGACAGGCGGTATCGGCGCCGAGATTTCGGCCCTCCTGGCGGAAGATTGCTTCGACTGTTTGGACGGGCCCATTCTTCGCATCGCTCCGCCTGATACGCCGGTGCCGTTCAGCACGCCGTTGGAGGAATTCTTTCTTCCCAAGGTCAGCGACATCGTCGCGAGCGCAAAGAAGTTGGCGGCCTATTAACTCGCGCAAGAGGGAGACCTACGCCACACGTTTCCTACCTCACGTCTGCCGGAGGTTGCAGTGCCGAACGACATCGTCATGCCCCAACTCGGTGAAAGCATCGCCGAAGGGACCGTCGTCAAGTGGCTGATCCCGCCAGGCGGCGCTGTTGAAAAAGATCAACCACTCCTGGAAGTGGAAACCGAAAAGGTTGCCCTCGATATTCCCTCTCCCGGCGCAGGCTTTCTCACGGAGATCCTCGTGCCGGAGGGCGAGACCGTTCCGGTGGGAACGGTACTCGCCAAGCTTGATACTCGACCGGCAAGCGGCGTCGTGAATCGTGTCGGGGGAGTGACGGTGCGACCGATGGAGGCCGCGCAACCCGATCCTCACTATTCTCCGGCCGTTCGACGCCTCGCGCAAGAGCATGGCGTCGACCTCTCCTCCCTCAGCGGAACCGGCGCCGACGGTCGAGTGACCAAACAAGATGTGCTGGATTATGTGGCCACAGGCGACGCATCCGGCACAACGCCTCCGGGAGCGGGAGAGGCGCCGGTTTCCAGTCCCTCCCCCGCTGTGCATGAGGAAGAGATCATTCCCTTCACTCACATGCGGAAGACCATCGCGGAACGCATGGTCCTCAGCCGTCACACCGCCGCCCACGTGGCGACATTTTTCGAAGCCGACTATACCGGCATCGCCGAATTCCGCGAAAGCCGGTCAATGACCTATCTGCCTTTTGTCATCCACGCCGTCTCCCGAGCCATGAAGGACCTGCCGCTCTTGAATTCTTCTTGGCGCGAGCAGGGCATCGCGATCATGAAAGACCTTCATGTGGGGATCGCGGTCGCACTTGATGACGGTCTCCTGGTGCCGGTCATTCGCCACGCCGATCGCAAGGGACTGACTCAACTCGCCCATGAAATCGCAGACCTGGCGGAACGAGCCAGGAATAAACGGCTGGCTCCTGAAGAGGTGCAGGGGGGCACATTCACGATCACCAACCACGGCGGATTCGGGAGCCTCTTCAGTACGCCCATCATCAACCAGCCGCAGGCCGCGATTCTAGGGATCGGCTCGGTGCAAAAACGCGCCGTCGTCGTCAGCGATGCCATCGCGATCAGACCGATGTGTTACCTGAGCCTGTCGTTCGACCATCGGATCATCGACGGTGCGACGGCCGACCGCTTCATGGCCAAGGTCAAACAACATCTCGAACAGAGCGAATGGGAGAAACTGCTGTGACCGTCACGCATCAATCCGTCATCGTGAGTGCGGTCCGGACGCCGATGGGTAGCTTCAACGGAGTTTTCAGTTCGGTTCCAGCAACGAAGCTCGGCAGCCTCGCCATCGCAGAAGCCTTGCACCGCATCCGATTACCGGGCAACCAGGTCGACGAGGTGCTGATGGGATGCGTGCTCACCGCAGGGCTCGGCCAAGCTCCGGCCAGACAAGCAGCACTCGGAGCCGGACTACCCCATTCGGTCGGTGCCGTGACCGTCAACAAAGTGTGCGGGTCCAGCTTGCAGACCGTGATGATGGCAGCCAGGGCCATCGCGCTAGGAGAAGCACGGGTGATGGTGGCCGGTGGCATGGAGAACATGACCCGCGCTCCGTTTCTGCTGGAGAAAGCCCGACAGGGTTACCGACTGGGGCACGGTGAGCTGACAGACAGCTTGATCAAGGACGGACTATGGGATGTCTACAATCAGTTCCATATGGGGAACGCCGGAGAACTCTGCGCCGCCAAGTATCGAGTATCGAGACAAGACGTAGACGACTTCGCCTTGGAAAGTTATAGCCGCGCGCGCGACGCAATGGCGACCGGCAGGTTCAGGCGGGAAATCGTTCCGGTCGAAGTGCCGCAGAAGAAGGGACCGGCGGTCATGGTCGCCGACGATGAAGAACCGAATCGGGTGGATCTGGCGAAGTTGCGACACCTCACACCCGTCTTTCAGGACGATGGAGTCTTGACGGTGGGAAACTCACCGTCCTGCAACGACGGCGCTGCGGCATTGGTCATCATGGCAGAGGAGGAAGCCGGCCGGCTTGGGCTCGCGCCGCTGGCGCGTATCGTGGGATATGCGGGCGCTGCGCTCGCGCCGGAATGGTTCACCATGGCGCCGATCGAGGCGATCCGGCGGCTGCTAAAACAGACAGGCCTATCCATCGGCGACATCGATCTGTTTGAGATCAACGAAGCCTTCTCCGCCGTTTCGCTGGCCATCAACCGTGAGCTTGGATTGGATGCCAAGAAGGTCAATGTCAACGGCGGCGCCGTGGCGCTCGGCCATCCCATCGGCGCAACCGGGGCAAGGATTCTGACGACCCTGCTCTCTGCCATGGAAGCGCGCGACGCCCATCGCGGATTGGTCGGCCTGTGCATCGGAGGCGGGGAAGCACTCGCGCTGCTGGTGGAACGGTCATCATAACTCCATGACGATCGACGACGTTCAGACCATCGGGGTTGTGGGCGCAGGACAGATGGGACAAGGCATTGCGCACGTACTGGCCGTAGCAGGCTGGAATGTGCTGTTGGTGGATGCGTCGGAAGAAGCCTTGGAGGCAGCCACCAGACACATCTGGCAAGGCGTGATGAAGGCGGTGGAAAAAGGTGCCCTGCGAGGAGATCAGGCCGGATCGGCGATGGCGCGGATCCAGCCGCTGAAGCAGGTGAAGCACCTGCGGGAAGCTCAAGTGGTCATCGAGGCCATACCGGAGAACCGCGAGATGAAACGAGAGCTGTTCACGCAACTCGGACACATTTGCCCACCGCCGACGCTGCTGGCCAGCAATACGTCGTCGATTTCGATCACCGGTTTGGGGCTGGCGTCCGCTCGCCCGGATCGTGTCGTCGGGATTCATTTCATGAATCCCGTCCCGATCATGCGGCTCGTCGAAGTCGTACGCGCAGCCGGGACCTCTGAAGACACCATGCACCTTGCGCTGGCCCTCGTCCGTCGAACCGGCAAAACCCCCGTGATCTGTCAGGACTCCCCCGGGTTCATCGTCAATCGGGTGCTGATGCCCATGATCAATGAAGCGATTTTTGCGCTGGAAGCCGAGGTGGCGACGGTCGACGCCATCGATTTGGCCATGGTGGAAGGCACCAACGTTCCGATGGGACCGTTGGCCTTGGCCGATCGCATCGGTCTCGACACGGTGCTCGCAATCTGCGAGGTCCTCCATCAGGATCTTGACGACCCTAAGTTCCGCCCCTGCCCCCTGCTGCGCCAATACGTCGAGGCCGGTCGGCTCGGCAGAAAAAGCGGGCGTGGATTCTATCTGTACGAAAACGAGGCCCTGCATGTGACGTGACGCGACCGCGCGAAGGACCAGCATGATGAAGGAGCGGAAAAATCGGTATACGTCCCTCTCCGGTCTGGAGATCGATCAGGTCTACACCTCCGACCACCTCACCGGCTGGAGTCCCGAACAGGACCTCGGCCGACCGGGCGCATTTCCTTACACACGCGGCATTTACCCGACCATGTACCGCAGCCGACTCTGGACCATGCGGCAATTCGCCGGCTTCGGCTCCGCGGACGATACCAATCAACGATTCAAGTACCTCTTGGCACAGGGCCAGACCGGCCTCAGCGTCGCGTTCGACCTCCCCACCTTGATGGGTCTCGATTCGGATGATCCGAGAGCGAGAGGCGAAGTCGGCTACTGCGGCGTGGCCATCTCGTCGCTCGCCGACATGGAGCGACTGTTCGACGGCATCCCGCTCGATCAGGTCACGACCTCGATGACGATCAACGGACCGGCCGCCGTGATCTTCGCGATGTACCTGGCTGTCGCGGAGAAGCGAGGCATTCCGCTTCACCACCTGGGCGGCACGATTCAGAATGATATCTTGAAAGAGTATATCGCGCAGAAGGAGTGGCTGTTTCCTCCTGAACCGCACATCGCGCTGATCGTCGACACCATCGCCTATTGTGCGGCCCATGTTCCGAAGTGGCATCCGATCAGCATCAGCGGCTATCACATTCGAGAGGCAGGCTCGACGGCGGTCCAGGAACTCGCTTTTACGCTCTACAACGGCGTGACCTACGTGGACGCGGCGGTGAAGGCCGGACTCGACGTGGATACCTTCGCCCCTCAGCTCTCCTTCTTCTTCAACGTGCACAATGATTTTTTTGAAGAGATCGCCAAGTTCCGCGCAGCCAGACGGTTGTGGGCCCGCGAAATGGAGCGGCGTTACCATCCCAAGAATCCTCGCTCCCTCCAGCTCCGCTGTCACGCCCAGACGGCCGGCTGCTCCCTCACCGCCCAACAGCCGATGAACAACGTGGTGCGGACCACGCTCCAGGCCCTGGCCGCCGTGCTGGGAGGCACGCAATCGCTCCACACCAACTCGATGGACGAAACCCTGGCCCTGCCCACAGAAGAAGCCGTGACGCTCGCCCTGCGGACACAACAGATCATCGCCTCCGAGAGCGAAACGGTCAACAGCGTTGATCCCTTGGGTGGCTCGTACTTCGTCGAGAGCCTGACCAATCGATTAGAGGAAGAAGCGAGAGACTATTTCCGGAGACTGGACGGGATGGGTGGAATGGTGAAGGCGATCGAGAGCGGGTTCCCACAACGGGAGATCCTGGATGCCTCGCAACGTTACCAGCACGAGATCGAACAGCAAGAGCGACACATCGTCGGCGTGACCGATCACATGGAGCCGGAGCGTCGATCCATCCCCATTTTGAAGATCGGACCGGAAGTGGAACAGGAACAGGTCGCGCGCTTGTCCGATCTCAGGAAATCACGTGACCCGTTCAAAATGGCCGGCTCACTGGAGGAACTGCAAGCGATGGCGGCCTGTCATCAGAGCCTCATGCCTGCGCTGATGGAGGCCGTGAAGGCCAAGGCGACATTGGGCGAGATTTGCGCCGCGCTGAAGGAAGTATACGGGACCTATCACGAACCGGTGGTGCTGTGAAGGGACGGCAACCAGGCGCCACAGGACTCCCATGATACCCGCCCTGAGAAGGGTGTGGATGGAGCAGCGACCATGAAGCTCGGAGCCTTTGAAATATTTCCGGTGACAGACGGCCGGTTTCGGTTGGACGGAGGGGCCATGTTCGGGGTGGTGCCAAAAGCGCTGTGGCAGAAATGCTGTCCGGCGGATGAGTTGAATCGCATCCCACTCAACCTGAATTGTCTCGTGATCCAAGCGCACGGCAAGAACGTACTGGTCGATACGGGGCTGGGTGATAAGGAAAATGCGAAGTTTCAATCGATGTTTGCGGTCGAACGGACTCCGTCTTTACGCGACTCGTTACGGCGCCATGGGTTGGCTCCCGAAGACATCCATCTGGTAATCAACACCCATCTGCACTTCGACCATGCCGGGGGCAATACGGTGATGAACGGAAACGGCACGCTGCGGGCCGCCTTTCCCAACGCGACCTACTATGTCCAACAGGGAGAATACGAGGACGCCCTCATGGCGAATGAACGAACGAAGGCCAGTTACCGACGGGACAATTTCACACCGGTCGCGCAACTGAATCAATGGGAATTTCTGCGGGGCGACACGGAACTCCTGCCGGGAGTCACCACGGTGGTCACGGCCGGACATACGCGCTTCCACCAAAGCGTCAAGGTGGAGTCGGAAGGCCGAACCGCCTTCTTCCTGGGTGATCTCATTCCAACGGTCTCGCATCTGCCGCTGCCCTACATCATGGGGTACGACCTCGATCCCGTACGGACCCTCGACACCAAGCGATGGGTGCTGGATCGAGCCTTCGAGGAAGATTGGCTCCTGCTGTTCGAACACGATCCGCTGATCCAGGCCGGTCATGTCAGGAAAGACACCGACGGACGGTATGTTCTGGAAGAGGTGACAGTATGGCCGTAGCGACGACACCATTGCGCGTATTGATCGGCAAGGTGGGATTGGATGGACATGACCGGGGCGTGAAGCTCGTCGTCCGGGCGCTGCGTGATGCAGGAGTGGAGATCATTTATACCGGGCTGCATCACACGCCGGAACAGATCGTGGCCACCGCAATCCAGGAAGACGTACAGGCCATCGGGCTCAGCCTTCATTCCGGCGCCCATAACTCCCTGCTTCCCCGCGTGCTCGAACTATTGAAGGAACGGGGCGCAGGAGACGTGACGCTGTTCGGCGGCGGAATTATTCCCGATGATGACGTGCCGCGATTGAAAGCCGCCGGTGTGCAGATGTGGTTTCGGCCGGCCACGCCGATGCAAGACATCGTCACGTTCGTGAAGGGACTTCAGATCGAGCGTTGAGAGGATTCTCGACATGCGCGTATTGAAGACCGCAGTCGTGCAGACATCGGAAGACTTTCGCCGAGCCCATGCCCAGTATGACAATCTGATGGCCGATCTCACGAAGCACCTGGCCCTGGTGCAGGCAGGCGGGCCGGCCGATGCCGTCGCGCTCCACAAGAAACGCGGAAAGATGGCGGCGCGCGAACGTATTGCCGCGCTGCTCGATCGAGACTCTCCCTGGCTCGAACTGAGCCCCCTCGCCGCCTATGGGCTGTATGACAATCAGGTTCCGTCCGCGGGATTGATCACGGGTATCGGTTCTGTGTCCGGACGCTTCTGTGTCATCGCGGCCAACGATGCCACGGTCAAAGGAGGGACGTACTTCCCCATGACCATCAAGAAGCATCTCCGGGCGCAGGAGATCGCGCTGGAGAACCGGCTGCCGGCGATCTACCTCGTGGATTCCGGCGGCATTTTTCTGCCGATGCAGGCCGACGTCTTTGCGGACAAGGAGCATTTCGGCCGCATCTTTTACAACCAGGCGCGCATGTCCGCAGCCGGCATCGCGCAAATCGCCGTGGTCATGGGCATGTGTACGGCCGGCGGCGCCTATGTGCCGGCCCTGTGTGATGAGAACATCATCGTGAGAGGCACCGGGACCATCTATCTGGCCGGGCCGCCATTGGTCAAGGCTGCCACCGGCGAGGAGGTGACGGCCGATGAACTGGGCGGCGCCGATCTTCACACTCGGCTGTCCGGCGTCAGCGATCATCTGGCGGAGGACGATCGGGAAGCGTTGGACATCTGCCGATCGATCATCACCACCTTGGGGCGACGGCCTCTCAGACTGCGTCGAGAAAAGATCGACGCGCCTCTGTATCCGGCCGAAGAACTCTATGGAATCATTCCCGACAATCCCCGCCGGAAGTGGGAAGTCCGGGAGGTGATTGCGCGGCTCGTGGACGGAAGCCGCTTCCAAGAATTCAAGGCCCGGTACGGTGCCACGCTGGTCTGTGGCTTCGCTCATTGGATGGGTCACCTGGTGGGAATCGTGGCCAACAATGGGGTGCTGCTCTCCGACTGCGCGCTCAAGGGCGCGCATTTTGTCCAGCTCTGCGCGCAACGTCGTATTCCGCTCGTGTTTCTGCAAAACATCACCGGGTTCATGGTGGGGAAAGAGTACGAGACCAAGGGCATCATCAAGGACGGCGCCAAGATGGTGCAGGCCGTCGCGACGGCCGAGGTCTCCAAGTTCACGATTCTGATCGGCGCCTCCCATGGAGCCGGCAACTACGCCATGTGTGGGCGCGGCTATGGTCCCCGGTTCCTGTTCTGCTGGCCGAGCGCACGGATTTCGGTGATGGGTGCGCAACAGGCCGCGCAGGTACTGGTGACGGTGAAGCAACAACAGCGGGCGCGTGAAAAGAGCCGGCTGTCGGATGAAGAACAGCGGCGAATCACCGAGTCGACCCTGCAGCAATATGAACAAGAGGGTAGCCCCTATTTCAGCAGCGCGCGTCTCTGGGACGACGGCATACTGGACCCCCTGGAGACGCGCAAGGTCTTGGGTCTCTGCCTGGATGTCGCCGCGTCTAGCCCGACGAAAGAAACTCACGCGCCGGTATTTCGGATGTGAAGACGACGCAACGGAAGGAGTTACGAATGGGCCGCTTGACGACAGTCGAACGTGAATCAGACGGTAGTATGGCCCGCGTCACCCTCAATCGGCCTGAACGGCGCAACGCCTTCGATGGCCGAATGATGGGAGAACTCACCGAAGCGTTCGAGCAGTTGGCGCAAGCGTCCTCCTTGCGAGGAGTAGTGCTCATCGGGGCCGGGCCTGTCTTCTGCGCCGGCGCCGACATTCAGTGGATGGAGTCCGCGTCACCGATCTCGGAATCACAGGCACGCGATGATGCTCAACGTCTCATCCGCATGTTTCGCGCGATCGACGAATGTCCCTGCCCGGTCATTGCCCGGGTACAAGGGCCTGCCTTCGGAGGCGGACTCGGACTGATGGCGGTCTGCGACATCGTCGTCGCGGCGGAGGATGCGACGTTTTCCCTCAGCGAAGCCAGGCTCGGTTTGATTCCGGCAGTCATCGCGCCCGTTCTCCTGCGCAAGGCCGGCGAATCATTTCTTCGCCGATTTTCTCTGACCGGCGAAACATTCTGCGCATCGGTAGCGCACCGGTTCGGCCTCGTCCATGACGTCGTTCCCCAGAGCGATCTTGACGACCGCATCACGGAACTCATCGAGGCGATCATGCGCTTGGCTCCTCGCGCCGCCAGAGAAAGCAAGGCCTTGCTTCGCAGGCTCCTCCCCATGCCCGAGGCGGATCACTGGGCGATGTGTGCAGCAGCCAACGCCGGCGCTCGTTGCGCGCCGGAGGCCGATGAAGGACTTCGAGCGTTTGTGGAAAAGCGGTTGCCGTCTTGGGCCACGCCACAGGAGTTGAAGGCACATGATGGTGCAGGCCGACCTTCATAGCCGACGCCAATCGCCCGTCCGGATCACCGAGGTGTGTCCGCGGGACGGGCTACAGCACGAACCGGAATTCATTCCGACCACGCGCAAGATCGCCTTGATCAATGCCTTGTCGCGAACGGGCGTGGTGGAAATTGAAGCGGGCTCGTTCGTGTCCCCCGCTGCCGTCCCACAACTTGCGGATTCCGATGAAGTCTTTCGTGCCATCGAGCGGGCTTCAGGAGTCATCTATTCCGCCTTAGTCCCGAACGAACGCGGCCTTGAGCGGGCCCGGGCCGCCGCCGTCGACAAGATCGCGGTCTTCACGGCGGCATCGGATAGCTTTACGCAGCGGAACATCAACGCCACCGTGCTGGGATCACTCGCTCGCTTCAAACCGATTGTGACGGCGGCCAAACGGGATCGGATGGCGGTGCGCGCGTACCTCTCCACCGTGGTGTGTTGTCCCTATGAAGGTCGGGTCGCTCCTGCGCATGTTCGAGACGTGATGAAGCGCCTGCTTGATCTCGATGTGGACGATATCTCGTTGGGCGAGACAATCGGCACGGCCTCGCCGTCGGACATACGGGCGTTGCTCGATACTGTGCTGCCCCACGTCGAACTGGCACGACTATCGCTTCATTTTCATGACACGTACGGAATGGCTGTAGCCAATGCGCTCACGGCCTGGTGGGATTATGGGATCACGGCCTTCGATTGTTCGGCCGGAGGCCTTGGCGGCTGTCCCTCTGCTCCCGGCGCATCCGGCAATGTCGCGACGGAAGATCTGGTTTTTGCGCTGAAAGCTTCCGGCGCCAATGTGCCGGTGGATGAACTGCTGGTAGTCGCCTGTGTGCGACAGCTCGGCGAGGCGGTGCGGCATCCGCTGAACTCTAGACTGTCGCAGGTCTTACAGCTTCAGAACCTGGTGCCTGCGCAAAAGAGGTGACATGAGCGAGGCCGCTGTCGATCGATCATCACAACGGGAGAACATCGTCACCATGGCCGAGCGGGTGATGGCCAGGGATGTCCGGACTGTGGCGCGCGTGATCACGTGGCTCGAAAACCAGCTGCCGGCCGGATCCGCCGTGCTGAAACTGCTGAGACCACCCGCACAACGAGCCATGGTCGTCGGCATCACCGGGTACCCCGGCTCGGGCAAGAGCACGCTGATCGATCACCTCATCACAGCCTATCGCCGCCTCGGGAACACCGTCGGCGTCCTGGCGGTCGATATCAGCAGCCCCCTCACCGGAGGGGCTGTGCTGGGTGACCGTATCAGGATGCAGCATCATGCCGACGATCCGGGCGTTTACATTCGTAGCATGGGGACACGCGGGCAACAGGGCGGACTCGCGCGGGCGACGCGGGACGCGTTGCGGGTCTTGGAGGCAGCCGCCTATGACGTCATCCTGATCGAGACGATCGGCGTCGGCCAAAACGAAATCGACATCGTGTCGGTGGCGCACACGGTGGTCGCCCTGACGACGCCTGGGCTCGGCGACGACATTCAAGCCATGAAGGCAGGGTTGGCAGAAGTGGCGGATATCCTGGTCGTGAACCAAGGCGACCGTGACGGGGCCGATTCCGCCCTTCGACATCTGCGCGAATGGCACAGCCCTGTGCTCCGTACGGTCGCCGTGACAGGCGAAGGAGTTCCCGAGTTGATCGCCGCGATCGCCGAACGGCAACGGGTGCATGATCTCGTACAGGTGCCGAGATGAGAACGATGCATGCAGCTGGGAAGGTCACCCTGCTGTCGAATCACCTGGCGGGGTATACCCAGACCCTCTGTTACGACGACATGCCGAGGGAAGTCGTCCATGAGGTCAAGCGGCGGATCCTCGACAGTGTGGGCTGCGCATTCGGCGCGTGGAACGCGGCGCCCTGCCGGATCGCGCGTCAGGTCGCCCAAGCCGTCAAGGTTCCCGGCGGCGCAACGCTGTGGGGGACGACGCACAAGACCGTGCCGGACCTCGCGACCTTCGCCAACGGCGCGCTGGTCCGCTACCTCGATTTCAACGACACCTATCTCTCTAAGGAGCCGGCCCATCCCTCGGACAATCTTGCCGCGGTCCTCGCTGCCGGCGAAACCACCCATGCATCCGGCAAACGGATCATCCTGGCCATCGCCTTAGCGTATGAAATCCAATGTCGACTCTGTGACGCCGCCGCGTTGCGTACTCGCGGGTGGGACCATGTGACCTATGGATCGATCTCGTCCGCCCTTGGGGCGGCCAAGACGATGAAACTGACGGAAGCGCAGACCGCGCAGGCCGTCAATCTGGCCTGCGTGGCGAACGTGGCACTTCGACAAACCAGGGTCGGCGAGATGTCGATGTGGAAGGCCTGTGCCTTTTCCAATGCCGCACGCAACGGGATGTTTGCGGCAATCCTAGCCCAACGAGGCATGACGGGACCGGCGCCGATCTTCGAAGGCGAAAAGGGCTTCATGAAGCTGGTCTCCGGGCCATTCGAATTGTCGAGGCTGGGCGGAGAGAGGGGTCCTGACGAGAGGCCTGTCCCGTTCAAAATACTCGAGACCTCTATCAAACATTTCCCGGTGGAATACCATGCGCAGACTGCCGTCGAGGCGGCCTTAGCCCTGCGGGCGGAGATGATCGAGGCCGAAGGACCGCATGCCATTCAGCATCTGAGCGAGATTGAGATCGGCAGTTACGACGTCGCCATCGAGATTATCGGCCGTGATCCTGAAAAGTGGCATCCGGCGACGCGGGAGACGGCCGATCACAGCTTCCCCTATTGCGTTGCGGCGGCCTTGCTCGACGGCCGTGTGACCGTGCATTCATTCGATTCACAACGATTGCGGGACCCTGCTCTGCACGAACTGATGAAGAAGATCCGCGTCGTGCCTCAACCGGAACTCCTCGGTCGCTACCCCGCAGCCATGCCCACCCGCATCGCGGTAACGACCGCGACGGGAAAAGTGTACGAGAGGCAGGTGGACATACCCCTTGGCCATCCCGACAACCCCATGTCGGACCGGGACGTGGAGAATAAATTACGCCGGCTCGCATCGAGACGTGTTGGTCGCGCGCAAGTCGAGCGGCTTATCGGTTTCGTGTGGAAGGTGGAACAAGAGAAAGACATCGCCAAACTGATGCCTCTCTTGCAGGTGATTCATCGTGACCTCTAACCACTCGACGATATCAAAAGCACGACGATTGCGCGAGCTGTTGGCCGCCAGGACGCTGGCCATCCCCGGTGCTTGTAATGCGCTGACCGCGATCCAGATCGAACGGGCCGGTTATGAAGTCGTGTACGTGTCTGGAGCAGCCATCTCAGCCGCCCGCGGCCTGCCCGACATCGGGCTCATCCCATTGAAGGAGATGGTGAGGGAGGCGGCGGCCATCGCCCATACCGTGGCGCTTCCGACTCTTGTCGATGCGGACACCGGCTACGGTCCGCCTTCGGCGGTGCGGGAGGCGGTCCAGGAGTTTGAGCTGGCCGGATTGGCGGGCATGCAGATCGAAGACCAAGAGGAAGCGAAGAAATGCGGCCATCTGTCAGGCAAACAATTAATTCCGACCGGTGACATGGTCGCCAAGATCCGGGCTGCCGTTCAGGCGAAACGTGATCGAGACTTCGTGATTGTGGCCCGCACGGATGCGCGGACGGTTGATGGATTGCGGGCTGCAATTCAGCGAGCCCTCGCCTATGCCGAGGCCGGAGCGGACGCGCTCTTCCCCGAAGCTCTGCTCTCCGCCGAAGAGTTCGGGACCTTCGCCCTGAAGATGAAGCAGGCAGGCGTCCGCGTGCCCTTGATCGCCAATATGACGGAGTTCGGCAAGACACCCTATCTGAGCGTCGGCGAGTTCGAGGCGCTGGGTTATCACGGCGTGCTGTTTCCCGTCAGCACATTACGCGTCGCAGCCCGCGCGATCGAGAAGCTGCTGGTTGAACTCAAATTCTTCGGCTCACAACGCGCTTGGCTCGATCACATGATGACGCGACAGGAACTCTATAGTCTGCTTGAATACGAACCTCGTGAGGACCAGACGCGGAGGCCCTATGAACCAGGCGATACAAGAACAGTCCAGGATGAAAACCACGGACCATCCCCTGCATAGCCCCGGGCTTGAAGGCGTGATCGCGGGGGAATCGGCCCTCTGTCAGGTGGATGAAGGCGCCGCAGGACTTCGCTATCGAGGGTATGCGGTCGGCGACCTTGCGGAATGGAGCAGCTTCGAGGAAGTGGCCTATCTGCTGCTCCTCGGCCGTCTCCCCACCCGGACAGAGATGGAGGAATTTTCCGCATGGTTGATACGGAATCGAGTTCTGCCTGATTTGGTGCAACGTTTTGTAGACGACCTACCACCAGGGCTGCATCCGATGGATGTCTTGCGAACCGGGATTTCCCTGCTGGGTCTCGTCGACCCCGACGGGCAGGACGGATCCCATGCGGCCAATCTCCGCAAATCGATGCGGCTGCTGAGCCAGGTCCCACTCCTGATCGCAGGAAACCATCGAGCTAGAGCCGGGAGCAGCTCAACCAGGGGAGACCAATCCGGACATGTCGCGCAACACCTGCTGCTTCTCCTGGCAGGCCAGAAAGACGGCGAGACCGGCGTGGCCATGGTCCAGGCGCTGAATGTCTCGCTCATTCTATACGCGGAACACGAATTCAACGCCTCCACATTTGCGGCCCGCGTCACGGCCTCGACCCTTGCCGATCTGCACGGCGCTATCACGACGGCCGTCGCGACGTTGAAAGGGCCGCTCCATGGCGGCGCCAACGAAGCCGTGGCGGCGATGCTCGTCGAGATCGGCAGTCCGCAACGGGCGGAGAACTGGGTGCGGGAGGCGCTGGCGAAAAAACGACGGGTGATGGGATTCGGGCATCGAGTCCTTCGGCAGGGGGACGCGCGATCGGCCATCATCCAACGCCATGCCGAACGACTCAGTCATCTCTGCGGCGACAACCATTGGTACGAGACGGCCTCCATTATCCACCGCATCATGCAAGAGGAAAAGGGACTCCATCCCAATCTCGACTTCTATACGGCCGTGGCTTACCTGCTGATGGGCATCCCGCGCGAACTCTCCACCCCCCTATTCGTCTGTTCCCGCATGACCGGCTGGTGCGCACACGTCATCGAACAGCAGGATCACAACCGGCTGATCAGACCACGAGCCTTGTATACCGGACCAGCACCGAGGACCTATGTACCTCTTGACAGACGTGCGTGACAGGATCAAGCAGGCCCGCGAGGCGTCAGGACGCGCGCCGGAACTCCCTTGGATCTCGTTTGCCGAATTTTTTCGATCGCGCGTATACGATCCGCGGCTCACCACGAGGAATGTTCTGACCTACCGCGACGACGGACGCCGTTTGCGACGGACTTACAGTTATGCGGAATTCGGTACGCTCGTCGAACAGATGGCTGATGTGTTGCATGCCACATTCGGCCTGACCCGCGGCGACCGGATCGCCACCCTGTTGTCCAACCATGATCTGACGACGCTGATCTATTTCGCGGCCTGGACGTTGGGAGTCGTCGTCGTGCCGATCAATATCGAAGACACGCCTGAGAAGAGACGCTATATCCTCGAACATTCGGAGGCCTCGGTCGCGTTGTGCTGGCAGGATGCCTATGAGGAAATGACCGCCCTGCAATCCATCCTGCCGTCCTTGCGAGCAGTGGTGGCCTTGGGTGACGGCGGTATCCTTGATCGTAAGGAAACCAAGAGCACGGGCCGAAAGAATCGCCACGCCGTTCCGATTGGCCTTGCCCCATCCACCTCCAGACTCGACGATCCTGCCCTGATCATTTACACATCCGGGACGACCGGGCCGCCGAAAGGCGTCATCCTGACCATCGCCAATCTGCTGATCGATGCGGATGCCATCGCGGACCGGCATGGTTTCGATCTCAACTCCCGCCTGATGTGTGTCCTGCCCATCCACCATGTCAACGGCATCGTCGTCACACTGGTCACACCGTTGTATTGCAGAGGGAGCGTCGTCTTGAACCGGAAGTTCAGGAGCGGCAGCTTTTGGCGGCAAATGCATGAAGAACGGGTCACCAGTGTCAGCGTCGTCCCCACGTTGCTCGAGTTTCTCCTGGATGCCGACGAAGACCTCGCTGCCTATCGCCTGGACCGCTTCGGCGGTGTGATCTGCGGCGCCGGACCGTTGTTGAAAGACACGGCGAGGCGCTTCGAGGACCGTTTTGGTTTCCCCATCCGCCATGGCTACGGGCTCTCCGAGACGACTTGTTATTCCTGCTTCCTGCCGAACGACCTCACACAAGCGCAACATCGTCACTGGCTCACGGATTTCGATTTCCCCTCGATCGGAACGGCTCTACGTCATAACGAGATGGCGATTCTCGACGGATACGGAACGCCGGTTCCCGAAGGGACGCGGGGGGAGATCTGCATCCGAGGTCGCACGGTCTGTGCGGGATACTTCAAACGTGACGACGCCAACGACGCAGCGTTTCAATGGGGATGGTTTCGCTCAGGAGATGAAGGCTTCTCCCTGGCCGATGAACAGGGACGGCTCTACTTTTTTATTTCAGGCCGTTTGAAAGAACTCATCGTCCGCGGCGGCGTCAATATTTCTCCCTTGGAAATCGACGACGTGTTGAAGGGACATCCGGCCGTGAAATTTGCCATGGCCCTCCCCTTCGAGAACCGTTACTACGGCGAAGAAATCGCCGCCTACGTCGTCCCGAACGATCCCGCCTCCCCTCCCACCGAGGCCGAGGTCTTGACCCATTGCCGCACACGTTTGCCGTTCGCCAAACAGCCCAAGGTTCTGCTGATCGGCAATGAGATCCCCTACACCTCCACCGGGAAGCCCAAGAGGATTGAATTAAAATCCAGGCTGGCGACTACCTTGGCCCAATACCGCGACAGACAGTTCAAAGAACATGATTGAACAGACCAGGTGAGGCGGCGCATGAGCACCCTCTTCAAAGGTTTCGAACGGATCGAAGAAGCCCGTGAGCGATTCGCCGGCGAGAGTTTCCTGGCCGGCCTCTATGACGGCAGACCGGAATTCGACCTCTTGCTGACGCCGCCTGAACCTCCGGAAGAGAAGGCTGTCGGCGAGGCCTTCTGCCAACAAGTCCAAGATTTTCTAATACATGAGGTAGACCCGGAAGAAATCGAACGGCGGGCCAAAATTCCTGAGCGCATCATCCAGAGACTCTTCACGCTTGGGGTCTTCGGCATGAAGATTCCCAAAGAATACGGCGGGCTCGGCTTCTCTTACACGAACTACGGTCGAGTCCTCACGGTCATTGCCGGCTGGAGCAACATTCTTGCGCTGACGGTGGCGGTGCCGCAATCCATCGGGATCGCCATGCCGATCCTCCTGTTCGGCACCGAAGACCAAAAGAAGAAGTATCTCCCCCTTGTCGCCAAAGAAGCGATCTCCGCATTTGCGCTCACTGAACCGATGACCGGCTCGGATGCGGCCAACGTTCGAACCGAGGCGGTCTTGGATTCGACCGGCAGCCATTTCCTGGTGAACGGCGAGAAACTCTGGTGCACGAATGGGCCGATCGCGCGATATGCGACGCTTGTCGCGCGGGTGCCGGCCTTGCGCGTGGAGCGCGCAGGAAAGGTCGAATGGGTTCCGGCGCAGAGCGGGCAGCACACGGACGATCGCGTTCACACGGCATTTATCTTAGACATGGCGGCGCCGGGTGTGTTGGTCCGCCAGCGCTGCCAGTTCGAAGGCTGTCGCGGAATCGAAAACGCCCCTATCACCTTGAGGAACGTGCAGATCCCGGTCGAGCAGGTGATCGGCGACGTCGGAAAAGGACTGAAGTATGCCTTGACGATTTTGAACGTGGGTCGAGGCATCAGTATTCCCGCCATCTGTCTCGGAATGGCCAAACAGGCTTGGCAACCGACCTTGGATCGGACCAATACCAGGATCACCTTTCAGAAGCCGTTGGCGGAGCGGCAGACGCAGCAGATTCGGATCGGAGAGATGGCAAGCCATCTCTTCGCGATGGAAGCCTTGGCATTACTGGTTTGGCGGTTGGCCGATCAACACCGATACGACATTCGCATCGAAGCCGCCGTCGCCAAAATTTTCTGTTCCGAACACACGATCCGATTCTTGCGCGACGCGCAGACGATCTTCGGAGGGATGGGGTACGAAACCGCCGAGTCCAAGGAAGCACGCGGTGAAGCGGCCTTCGGCATTGAACAACTCGTGCGCGATGCGGAAATGTATCGGATCGGCGAGGGCGCGACCGATATCTTGCGGCCCTTCGTCGTCCGCGAAGGGTTGAGCCCTCATCTTGATCGTGCCAAAGGATTCTACGCCGAGGATCTTTCGATACTCGATCAGACCAGGCAGGGGTTGAAATTGGCGCGCTTCTATGTGCCCTGGTACCTGCAACAATGGCGAAGGCGGCCGTTGCCTGATCGTCCGGAGTATGCACATCCCCACGTCCGGCCGTTGGCCCGTTATGTCGAACGAACCAGTCGGCGGCTGACGCGAGAAATATGTTACGCCATGCTGCGTTTTCAGGCCTCATTTCGAGACGAACAGCGCTTGCAGAACAAGATTGAAGCCATCGGTGAGGACCTGCTCGCCATGCTGGCCTCAGTGCTCTATGCCGAGCGCCGGACAAGGATCGACGGGCAGACGGCGGTGTGGGAATTGGCGGAAGGGTTCTGTGTCTCTGCCGAACAGCGGATTGAGCAACGGCTCAGAGAGTTCCGGCATCACCAGGACCACTTCGCGGCAACCACCGGGAGACAAGCCCTCAAGGGCTCCTATCCCACTCTCTCCGAAGGAATCATTCTCAGGCGGTTGGACGCATACGTCCGCAGAAAAGAGCGTCCCTAGCCTGAGCGGACCGCTCGGGTTATGTCTGTGCGTGCCCCGATCCGGCCATCAGCTCCACCTTCCATGGACCGGCGGCTTTCCCCATATAGATGGTCTGATGCGGGAATGGGATTTCGATTCCTTGCGCGTCGAAGGCTTGCTTGAGACGACGCCGGTATTCACGCCCGATATTCCATTGTTCCAGGGGTTTCGTCTTGATGCGCGCGCGCAGGACCACGGCGGAGTCTGCAAAGTTGTCTACCCCCACCACTTCGATCGGCGCGATCATCGCCGGACCGAATTGCTGATCCTGCCGGAGTTCCTCACCGACCGCTTTCATCACCTCAACCACCCGATCCGTGTCTTCATTGTAACCGACGCCCATATCCAGCACGAATGCCGACCAGTCCTTGGTCATGTTGGAGAGGCTATTGATGCCGCCGTTGGGAAAGATATGCACGACCCCGGAAAAATCCCGTAATGAGATGGTCCTGAACGTGATGGTTTCCACGAGTCCGCCGGTCCCGTTGATCACAGCAACATCGCCCAGCCTGATCTGGTCTTCGAGAATGATAAAGAACCCGCTGATGAGGTCTCGCACCAAATTCTGCGCGCCAAAGCCGACAGCCAGACCCAAAATGCCCGCACCGGCTAGGATCGGCGCCACATCCAGCCCCACGAAATGCAAGGATTCGATGATGACGATGGCCCAGATCGCGGTCATCGCGATGGTCCTGAGGATTCCGGTCAGAGTGGCGGCGCGCTTCTGAGCAGTCCCCGATTGTTGATCGGCAACGGCGCTGGTCACGAACATCACCCGCTCCAACTGCTTCAATCCCAATCGGACGAAGCGAATGGCGACATACCCGACTATGATCACCATTCCGACGCGCAGAATGGCGATGCCCACGGCCGCCGACATGCTCATCAGCCAGGGAAGGACGGTCTCCATCGATACTACGGTCATAGTACAGGTCTCCTTTCAGTTGTCCGTCGCGCCGCCCTCGGTTGGAATCACGCCCAGGGCGCGAACATACCCGTGATAAAACATAACAGAGCCACTTCCCACAGATGAAAAAGTGGGGACCGCCGCGCTCAGTCACAATCCATAGAACGAAAGGTACAGTGCTGGATAGCCCGCAGTGTGGCCTGACTTCCCTCAAGATTGATGGTTGCTGACGATCAGGGGAGGCAATCAATGGGCTCGTCTCAATCACGCCTCCAGTGAATCCGCAGGCAAACAGCCGCGCCAGGGGGTTAGATCACGTCACTCGCGGGTACTCCATGCAAGAGTCAGTTTACAGACTTCCGCCCTCATGTTCCATCCTGTGCATGCCGTCATAAGCCGATGCATCATGTTTGATCCTCGCTTCATCCGCTATCGGGAAGGAGTCTCGATCAGTCCTCGCCTTTATGTTCGGCGGCAGATTGTCGATTACGTCAGATCGGCGGAATAGCTCAGGGCAGGTAGCATGGCATGTAGCACCTGGGGCTGCACGCTTCAGGAACGATAGGAGACATGTCGGCTCGGATGTTTAGAGGGAGCGCCGGATGAAACGCTGCAGGAATCTTTGATCTCTTCACTTCTCGACGGAGAGGACGTCACGGGCCATGAGTACATTAAAGACATTGCATACCTCACACTGTCCAGTAATACTGGATAATGTTGGTTCTGTGTGGGTCTCCTTGAAGGCGACCGGTCCTGGCACTGAGAGACATTCTATGAAGTTCAGCGTCATCATTCCTTATTTGAACGCCGCCGATACCATCCGTTCCACACTCGATGCGCTGCTCGACCAGTCCTGGCCCTCCGACTGGGAGGTGATTATTGCCAATAATGGATCGACGGATGCGCTCGAGCCTATCGTGGCATCATATTCGTCTACATTACCTTCGGTGAAGATTCTGGACGCATCTGCCAAACGCGGTGCCTCGTATGCGAGAAATGTCGCTGTTGCAGCTTCGTCCGGCGATCGCTTGTTGTTCTGCGATGCCGATGACGTTCCGGGGAGGGCTTGGGCAAGCGCTATGGCCTCAGCGCTGAACCGCCATCCTTTCATCGCGGCTCGGTTTGAATTTCAGAAACTCAACTCGCCTTCAACAATGGCGACCCGCGGCGGCACGCAGGTAGATGGGTTGCAGATCTGTCACTTCTTGCCATTCCCTCATGCTGGGGCTGGAAGCATCGGAATCTCTCGACAGATCCATGACAGCATTGGTGGGTTCGATGAGAATATTCTCATCGCAGAGGACGCCGACTATTGTATGAGAGTCCAGTTATCTGGGCACAAGCTTGTCTTTGTGCCCGACGCCGTACTGCATTATCGTCTCCGCGGAAACCAGACAGAAACATTTGTACAGGCCTTCCGCTATGCGAAGCATGCCGTGCGATTGTATAAACAGTATGGAAAGCGGTCTTCCTCGGAACTCTGGCGATGGCGTGCGTATGTCCAGTCATGGGGAATGTTGCTGCAGCGTATACCAGGATTGGCACGAACAGAGCAGGGAAGAACCCTTCTTACATGGCGCCTGGCTACCCACATTGGAGCCCTGAGGGGCAGTCTGCGATTTGGTGTCCCACCTGTGATGGCCGATTAGAAAATCGAACGGAAGTCCGCGCGGTCAATAAGGTTGGTAAGAGCGGGGTGCGATGCAAGGATTGCACAAACTCTACCGCCTGGGCGCAACCCACGCGCAAGAAACGTCCTTGGCCGCGGCGTTGTCCCGAGGGATTAACTCGGCGTTGAGACGAGGGCTACCCCGAGGAGCAGGGATGAATCCATTTGGACACTCCGCGATGTGTCATTCGAAGGGGAAAAAAGGGTGACGTATTCGGAATTATCGAGACGAAGAGTTCAGGAATAGAGAAAGGCCTGTAGCCGTCAAACAGAACGGGTCGATTGAGCCAAAGCGATGCCTCAAGTCTGTTGCGGAGACCACTCTCCCGGGTTCTCCCTTCGGCAACGACTACTATAACGGTCGAGACTGAACGGCTGTTGGAGATCGTTTGTAGAACAACCTTCCTGCGTGTTACACTCCGCGCCGTTTTCACCCCCATTCGGATCGCCTCGTGGCTCGTCTTTACTCTCGTGAATGTGGGGTCTCCAGCGGTGACGTTGGTGTCGCTGCAAAGCGAGGCAGATGTATGCTGGGCAACCGGTAGACACTTCAACTCTGCTTCGGCTATTATCGCGGTTCACTTTGTTAGCCCAGGCATCCTCCAGTGGCGGTGTAGCTCAGTTGGTAGAGCAGCGGACTCATAAGCCGCGGGTCACCCGTTCAATCCGGGTCACCGCCACCAATCTTTCCGCAGCTTAGGGCTCAGCCTCTCTGACATCACAGATGCGGGGTGCGCCCAGGGTGCTCGAACTGCCTCTCGTCCGGTTTATCCGCCCAACCTTTATCCCGATTCGGGAACAAGTGACCGTCCGCAGCCATCGTAACTTGGATGCTGCTATGCCCCGCCTGCTCGTACATGTCTTGGGATGTGTTCCTTGCTCAATGAGAAGGGAACAACCGTATGGCTAGGGTTCGCCCCTGCCCGGCTCACCTTCTTTCTCTGAACCTCCAACCTTGAGTTTTCCACCGAGACGTGGGATAGGAACCCTGGGAAGCCGGGGAAAGTCCGGTTCGCAACACTGCGTGACTCGGTAGCGTTTGACACCTTCCTCGCAGGGCGATATCGTGAGACATGTTAGCCCGTGTTCTCACAGTACTGTCCCTCGCAATCCTGGCCGTTCTATCCAAGCGCCTAGTGACACGTAGACCTCAACCACACTCCTACCGCAAAGTTACCTCTGAAGTGCCTAGCCGAAGTTACCGCGAACCTTCCTAGAGTCTCCGGTGGTACGCCGACACCCTTACCCAGGCCTTTTCTGACTCATCTATACTCTCGGGCTGGTGGTTCGGAAGTATCCGAAGGACCCTGCGATAGGGAGAATTACCTCCCTTCAGGTCAAGTGCAAGATAGGCCTGTACCGGATCTTTCTGAAAGGTTGCGCTAGCGTTGTGTTAGAGGTTCTTCACCTGTCCGCAGTCCATAGGTTATGGTGAACAATGGCTGTACGAAATGTTTCACTGTTCATGCTCTATACCGCTACCGGGCAGATACTCCTTCAGCATCGGGCACAGGATGCGTTTCGACTGCAAAATTACCGGGCCTTTTTGGGAGGCGGTATTGAAGAAGGAGAAAGTCCAACGGACGCACTGGAACGCGAGGTCCGAGAGGAACTATCGCATCGAAGTACGAAACCCATACTTTCTCATGGAGCAGACAGTTAGAGATGAAGAGGATCTGAGCACGAAGTATGTGTTTGTGGAACAATATCAGGACCAACCCCTCCAATTGGGTGAAGGACAGGCGATGGGATGGTTTTCTCCTGACGAAACCTATGAGTTAAAAATGATCGAACATGACCGTGCCATCGTTGAACGAATGCGGGATTATTTGAATCAACTGTAAGGACTAGCCAGGCGAGGCAAGGCAAACTGGGGCGCAGGACAGGTTGGTCTGTGGATTACATCATCCCACTGCCGATCCAGCCCTATCGCATCACAAAGGTCTATTTGGAAGAAATTTGCTTACTGAGAAGCGCAGGCCGGAACGTCGTTGTCCTTTGCCTGGTCCATGGGTCTGCTGTTGACCTCTGATACGGAGATAGATACGCCGGTCTTTTGCTCCACTGTCTGCTGCAACTGGGGAACCAGCTCGTTCAAGAGGGCGTGATAGGTGTCTGAAAAGCGTTCCTCCATGACCTGCTCCATGGTCAACCGCGAGGTTACCTGTCGCCAATTGTTCTCGACCTCATCTTTCATGAGCTGAGCTGATGGAGATGGCTTTCCAGTCGCCAGATCGGATTGGCTGGCTACGATGTAGTAGAGGGCTTCCATGGGCCGATGATCTTTGGTACAAGCCGCCGCCTTGAAGACCCGGGTATCGTGATGATCGAACGTGTCTTTTAGGTCGGGCTGGGCAAACAATATTCCCCCCGAAAGCAACGTTCCCAGGGCGGCCGCGGCCATACACATAGAAGAGGACTGGCGGAAAGGTTTCATGGCTGGTTCCATCTCCACGTGAGACATGAAGAAAATGGCCCGATGGCGCTCTATGAACTCAGCAGCTACGGGCAGACCATTAGACTCTATCACATGTCGCGTCAACCGGCGCCTGGCACTTGCCGCTCGCCTGAAAAAGAGCCGTCACCCGCAACAGCCCGATTCAAACTGACGACGTTGATAGGTCAGGACCAAACAGCGGACGCACACCTCCCGCACGACCTTTGCCTTTTCGTCGAACAACGGCGTTCGCCGTAACACCAACTGCCCGCAATCAGCGCAACACCCAGCGGTCACCGCATCAATGTCAGAAGAGACAGAGTTCATGGCGTTCAACCCTCCTGTTTTCTCGAATGGGACCGGTCGTGGAAACCACCGTCTTCATTCCTCCCAGAAGATTTCGTAGCCGCGAGCCACCAGACCACCCCTGGAACGCCGTTCCCTTGGTATGCTTGAGCTCGCGTTGTAACTCCCAGATGCGCCCATTGAGCCGGACAATCATGCGCTCCAATTCATCCACTCGTTCGACCATTGACTGTTGCTGGCAGGTCATCGATGCCCTCCTTGGATTACGAGTTGTTGCAATGACGAATCACGCCGACAAGCACACCTTCGATGGCAAATTCATCCGCAGGTGTCACGACGAGGGGTCGCATAGCAGCATTGGCAGGATGGAGTTCAATGTGCCGTGCGCGCTTGAAATAGGTCTTGATGGTCGCTTCCCGGTTCACGAGTGCCACGATCGTCTGGCCGTTTTGAGCAGTCGATTGTTTCCGAACGACGACGAGATCGCCGCTGAGAATACCATCCTCGATCATCGACTCCCCTTTCACGCGAAGCGCGAAGGTCTCGCCAGTCCGTACCATGCTGGGCGGCACTTCGATCCATTCTGACTGCGTCACTGCCTCGATCGGCGAACCCGCGGCGACCACCCCTGCCATGGGAATCTGAATCTTGGACGATAGCTGCGTTACCGCCACCTGCACCGCTCCGCTGATGCGCCGCATTCCCGACTCATACCGGGCAATCGAGACACGCGTCGTATGAAGCGCCTCCGCAAGTTGCTCCTGCGTGAAGCCAAGCTGCTTCCGAATGCGACAGAATTCATCGGCCGTCATAATGTATCCAATGGTTACACAGCCGTACTGACCCTGTCAAGCGCCTGCGATCATCTTTCTTGACTATTCTGGCAGGCTCTTCCAGAGCGGTTTTTATGCCTTCCAGGGCCACGATCACTCCCATGAACAGAGACCTTCTGTGCATAAGTCAAGACTGTTCTGGCTGGCGCGAAGAAATAAAGGATGTATCCACAGGTCGTTGTCGAAAAACTCGTCGTCGCGCACAAATATGAATGCTAATACATACACATATGATATTCCCTACTATATGTAGGGGTATAGGAAGGTCCAACTCTCTATGCTCAATAAATAGGCAACCAGGTGCGAGGCATGAATTAGCGGGTCTATTCGCACTCAACCGAATCACTATCAACAAGGATATCCACAGATTTTGGGGAGAGGATTTTTTCCGAGAATTCTCATTTTCTTGATTGAAACCTCGATGCCATTCACCTAGAATCGCGCCGCGACTGCGTCTCACTCACTCACATTCCTGATATTCCCAGGAAAGCCACCATGGCAGCTGGCTCTTTCCGAGGTGTTCTGGTTGGCATCCTTCTCTCGACCGGTTGCGCGGCCAATGTTCGTGACACAGATCTGCTGGCCAGCAACAGCATCCTGCTGGCGCCTTCAACGGCGCGAACGGTCTTTCTCCAGAATCGAAACTCTTCCGACAATCAAGACATGTCGCTCACGGACCTGGCCTCACGACTAGGCGCCAAGGGCTACCAAGTCGTGCAGGATCCCCAAACCGCGGCCTACGTGGTGCTGACGAACATCGTCTACTGCAATCAAACCAAGGTGGAGTTGCCGGTTGAAGATATGGTGGCCGGTGGGTATGGATCGGGAATCGGAAGCTCGATCATGTCGGGGCTGCATGGATTGACGGGAATGGCGAGCATGGCTGGTCCGCAGGGAGCCCTTGTCGGAGGCGCTGCCAGCATGGGTCTGAATGCCGCTGAGGGAATTGGGCATGCCGTAGGCAACATGTTCGGTGGACCGTCGCGACCCGATGCCAATGAGAATATCAATTACGCCTGCATCGCCGATCTCCAAATTACGGAGCTGACAATAACGGGTGGGATCATTCCTGTGTCGCAGCCCGGCACGCAGCCCCCACTGGGTGTGTACCAAACGCGCTTGGCGGCAAGCGTGCATCAGAAGAAACTCGATGAACAGGAAGCGACTCCACTGGTGCAGCAACGATTGAGCGCGGCAGTGGCGGGACACTTCTAAGCTGGCGCTGGAGGAATGCACGATGCGCAGGCAATTTCCCCACGGTACAATGGGCGGCTTGCTTGTCGGCCTGCTCCTGATGACCGGTTGCAGCAACGTGATACGCTCCGGGTTGGTCAACGACACCTCCATCCTGCTGCCGCCGAGTGCCGCGCGTACCATTTATGTGCAAATCCGCAATACTTCAGAAAATCAGGGCGCAACCCCATCGGACATTCCAACCAGACTGAGCGCAAAGGGTTACCAGGTGGTCAAGGACCCTGTGGACGCGGCGTACTGGCTACAGACCCAGGTGGTGTATTGCCACAAGGCGGGAGAGGAAGTCAGACCCGAGGATGTCGCCAAGGCCGGGTTTGGTGCAGGTATCGGGCGTGGAGGAACACCTCTCGCCAACGCAGGCGGACTCGATATGGAGGCCATGGGCGGCCTGTTCTCGGGAATGGCCGGCGACGTGAACGCTCAAGCGATGCGCGCAATGGCCATGGGGGGCGGTGCCATGCCGAACCTCAATGCCATGATGCGGATGGCGATGAGCGGGCAAGGTGGCTATCCCGGCATGGCACAGCCGCAACCAAGCGATGACGTGACCTATCTCTGCGTCGCCGACGTGCTGGTCACGGAGCAAGGGAAGACTGGTCCGTCTCGAACGTACACAATGCGGTCGGTGGCCCACGTGCTCCAGAAACGACTGAACATCGAGGAAGCCACACCGATCGTACGGAACAAATTCGGCGCCAGTATCACCGGAGCTTTCTAGCCAACCTTCCGCTGTGTGGAGCGAAGGCTTTCGTTTCTTCCCTTGATCACCCACTTCTAGTCGCGTTGTCTTGACACCAAGTGAACCGCTCCAGCCTTAATTGCCGCCACCACAGGAACACCGGAAACCAGCCCGAATTCTTCCACAGCCGACTGGGTGACCGTGGCCACGAGGGGAAAGCCACATTCGATCGTGACCCGCGCCAATGCCCCCATCCTGGTGATCATGGTAACGGTGCCAGGCAAATGATTGCGCGCACTGCTGACGGGGGTCTGGCCTCGCTCCAAGACTACGTCTTCCGATCGGATACATACAAACACGTCAGGGCCCGCAGCTTCACCCTCGACGGCCATTAATGTCGTGCCATTCACGCTCACATGCATCATGCCGTCCGCCGATCCGACCACTCTCCCCTTCACCACCGTCTCAATCCCGACGATGCGCGCGGCAGCCGCATCCTGAGGACGACTGAATACCTCGATCGGCGCGCCGACCTGCAACACCTCGCCCGCATTGATGACGGCCATAACATCACCGAGCGTCAGAGCTTCCGTCCAGTCGTGTGTGACAATGATCGACGGCAGAGCCAGTTCCTTTAGGAGACTTCGCAATTCGTCTCTCAGGTGCAACCGCGTCGGGGCATCCAACGCCGACAACGGTTCGTCCAGCAGCAGCAACAGCGGCCGAGGTGCAACCGCTCTGGCAAGCGCGACCCGCTGTTGTTGCCCGCCGGACAGCTCACGTGGTTTCGCAGCCTCCAAGCCATGCAGCTGAAACAAGTCCAACATTTCATCCACACGCTTCTTTCGGTTAGCGCCGGATAAATGACCGAGTCCATAGGCAATGTTTCCCGACACCGTATGGGTAGGAAACAGCGCATAGTCTTGCGGCATATAGCCGACGTGTCGATGTTGAGGCGGGACCTGTATGCCCGCTCGGGTGTCCAACCAGACTCTGGAGACGAACTGGATGCGTCCCTCTTCGGGCCATTCCAGCCCCGCCAAGCATCTGAGAATCGTCGTCTTGCCCGACCCCGATGGACCGAATAAAATCAAGACCGTCGACGCCTCGATGGGATAGCGAATCTGGGCCCGAATCGGTCCACGGCCGGGGAACGTCTTGCGGATATGAATGTCTATTTCTGCGGCCATGCTGCCCAGACGTTACGATTCACCGCATACACCAACAACAATACCGTATAAGACACGACGAGCAGAAAGAGCGCGGTCTTCGCGGCACCCGCATAATTGAGAGCCTGCACCTCATCGTAGATATCGATGGAGACGGTGCGTGTTTCACCTTCGAGGTTTCCTCCGACCATCAAGACGACTCCGAATTCACCCATCGTATGGGCAAAGCTCAGGACGGC
>CABVRW010000006.1:0-35177 GCA_902500785.1 uncultured Nitrospira sp. | reverse complement strand
GCGTATTGTCAAGAACACCGCCCGCGAAGGTCAACTCCGCGTGCATTATTGCCCGATCATGAATTCCGTGGCCTTCATAACGACAGTGACCGTGCCGTTCATCTTGAGCCCCATGCTTTTGACGGACTCTTCGGTGGTGGCCACAAATTCCAGATTCCGACCTTCACGACGGCCTCGGCCATGGCTTGCCCCTCGGTGCTTTTCCTCACCGTGCCTTGGAACTAATTTCCTGGATTGAGCTACAGCCTCTGTCCCCTTCTGCTACGGTTGAAGAGTTTCAGCCTGTTCGCCGCCCCTTCCACCACCCCTGCATTCAAACTTAATCCCCCACCGTCGCCCCCGTTCCTCATCTTCCGTTCCTTCTATGATCCCCATGCCGACACTGGTATACCCCTTGACCTCCCCCTCTCGGATGAGCCGCGACCCCGCGGTGCATTTCGCGTGGATCATATCCAGCGCAGGTTTTCGATATGGCGATCCCATCGGACCGCCGCGGTCCTGCTTAAAGACGTAGGTCACCACGCCACCATGGTCCGATTCCTGGCTCATCAAGACCGCCTGGGAACAACCGGATGTCACCATCACGACAGCGGAACATAGGGCCAATGCCCAGCGACTAGTTCGGCAACGTGAATCCATACCTCGTCATGATCTCCTGTCCTCGAGGGCTTTTCATGAATTCCAGAAATTGGCGGGCGACCTCCTGATTCTTGGACTGTTTCATAATGATCGCGCCCTGCTCCAATGGCGGATGATAATCCGCGGGAATTTCCCAGTAGATCCCGGCGGTCTTCATCGCTGGAGCCATCGCCAGAGACAGCGCGATAATCCCGACATCGCAGGCCCCGGATTCGATGAACTGCGCCGCCTGTGAGACGTTCTCCCCCAGCACCAGCCGCTGTTTGACCTCCGCATAGACCTGTGCATGCTCCATCGCCGCTACCGCCGCACGGCCATAGGGCGCATGTTTCGGATTGGCAATGGAAATTTTTCGTATTGTCGCTTCACGCAACACCATCAGGCCTTTGGACACATCAAGGGACGAGGCCTTCGGAGCCCAGAGCACGATTCGGCCGACCGCATACCGATAGAGCGTTCCCGGCACCGTAAGACCGGCTTCCTCCAGCTTTCTTGGATAGCCGATGTCTGCCGAAAAATACAGATCAAACGGCGCGCCTTGCTGGAGTTGTGCATAAAAATTTCCGGATGAACCCAATGAGAGTTTCACATGATGACCGCTTTGTTGTTCATATTCGGCACTCAACTCCTTCATGGCGAAGTTGAGATCGGACGCGGCCGCAACGAGCACCTCCTCAGCCTGAGCAGCAGAGAACCGTCCGCCGCACACCACCGTCATGGCAAGCGCCAACATCCAGCCCGCCATCCACAGCATCCGTCCATGTTGTATCAGAAGCACTGGCGATACTCCTTTCCTCCCGAGGCGGCGAGGACGCCACCTCATTTCCGGATATGTGCGGGCACGAATTCGGTTGATTGCATCGAACGACGAGTCAAGATGATGGCTCCAAGAGCCATCGCACAAACCGGTGACCCAAGGCCCTCGCAGTTCCTCTCCGTTAAAAGAACATTTGATACTGTACTCGGATCATGTTCTCAATGAGCGTGCCACCTTTAGCATCGAGTGGAACCGATCCTGAAAGTGGAGGCAGAGGATTACTTCTCCCGATCGCATACCCACCCGTTCCCATCTGAGTGTTGCTGTATGTCATCATGATCTGATGGTCATACGTGCCATTGAGAAACCAGTTGATCGAAGCATCGGTCTGGTACACCAAATCACCGCCGGCATTGGTGTCCGGATCCCAGTACGAAAACCTTCCGGCGAGTTCCAGGTAGCGCGGAACCACATAGTAACCGGATTGCACATACCACCCGGTCGCGTTACCGAGATAGGTCGGCGCCGTCTCGGAGCACGCGAGATTCATGCAAGGCAATCCCTTCTCGTGACGGTCGACGTTCTTGTAATAGAACTCTCCTTGTAACGAAAACCCTCGGTACTTGAACACTCCATCTACCGCCCAAGTCAGATAGTCCACGATCCCCCAACCGAGTTGTCTGCCGTTGCCGAACGCGGAGATCTGTCGTCTGAAATTGAGGTTGGCCAAATCGGTTCCGATGTAGGAACTGTTAGAGCTGGTATTCACGGACGGGTTGTAGGCGATGCCCCCACCGACCGCCATTTGAGGGGTTTCTGAATAGGCCAGATCACCCTCTCCATAGCCGGGCCGACCCATGATGTTCCAGTTCAGACGAGCGCTGTACATGAGCTGATTGACGTCGTTCCTCAAGTTTGCGTTGATATTCCGCTGTGGAGTGGGACAATTCGTCGGCGAAGGAAACGGAGCTTGGCCGGTCGTCCCTCCTCCGCAATCTTGGGTCGGCTGCTCGCTATAAAACCCGCCCAGGCGGTTGAAGCTTGGCCCAGCGCCATTGAACACTCCCACATAGTAATTGACGGGGTAGAGTTCCTCATCGTTCATGAACGTGATGCCGATGTCTCGGCGGTCAAGCCCGCTCGCCGTGAAGGCATCCATGACCAATGAACGCTCCGCAAACTGCATGGAGGCCGTCGAATTGATCTGCGCCCGATTGAAAAAGACTTTATATTGACCGATCTGGACGTTAAAGAGCGGGAAATGCGTGCTCATGAACTGCATGTCCAGGAGTCGAAGCGATCCCGGCGTCTGAGAATTCTCCGCCGTCTCTCCCGCCAACTGAATGTAATACTTAAAATCTGGATTGAACAGATGCCCCATGAAATACAGGCGGGCGCGCCGCACGTTGAAGGAGGACGATGTTTCGTCCGATCGGTTCGCCCGATAGTCTCCAAACACGCCGAGCAGCTCGGGAAAGTTTTTCGCATCGCCCGGATTGCGCCAGGCATCGTTGCGGAAGCGTTGGGTGTATCGCAATTGGGTCCGGAACCGTATTTTGAGCGCAAAGGCATTATCGTTCATCGACAGATTGAATCCACGATCGTACCAGGCTTTGAAGCTGGGCTGGAGCAGATAACTTCGCTCCTGCGACTCCTTGACGACCTGCGCGTATTCTTCGGGCGTGATGACACCCTGCTTCGCGGCACGTTCGAGCAGCAACTTGGTAGCGGGGTCCATACTCTCTACAAATTCATACTGTCCATTTTTCAAGACCAGCGCGCCGGTGTCTGCGGCCCACACAGGAATGGAGAGCACGGCGTGCAGCACGATAGAACAACAGAGCATCCACAAGCCGGCTCTGCGAATCCAAGATGCAAACGAGCGCGCTCTGGCGCCTCGACCTACCAGATCCATGAGCTCCTCATTGTTCAGCAAGACCATGCGTGCGTATGAACGACAATTGTTACGGGGCGCCCACGGGCGGAACGGATCTCGGACCGGCTCCTCCCACGTCGGCTAGATTGAGCAACCGGCGATACTGCACCGCCCGAGTGCCCGTCTGATCCTCGACCCAAAACCGCCCCGGCTCGAAATAAAGGATGTAGTCACGCGGCGGGGGCGGAACGGCCGGGTAGTTGATGTCATAGAGGTCGTTGTTGTGAATCGGCACCTGGCGATGAAACTGTTCGAGAGTGACGTAGAAATAGGGACCCTGAACCGCCACCCATCCCGCAGTGGTGTCTCTGGATTCGCGCGGGTTAAAACCCGGTGCCCGTACCTCAAAATGGGCGCGTTCGTTCGATCCAAGCTGTTGCAGCGCTTCCGCGAGGCCCGGTGCCAAGACCTGAAGTTCGTCCTCACGAAACACCGGCTTCGGAGGCGCGTCCTCGGCGAACCAGCGTAAAGGCAACCGCTGTTGTTCACGCACGGAAAAACCCCGCAAGATGTCGGCGATGTCGGCGGCACTCAGCTCCACCGGATGGCTATAGGCTCGCGCCTCAACCTCCCGCTGTACGGTCACGACCACCCGCTCGTCCGCATGTATCGTCTTGGTCGTATAGGGCAGCCTGGCGCAACCCGTCGCAAAGGAACCCATGCTCCAAATCAGTACGAGCGCGAGCGTCACCGCATAACGTCCGCTGTTCCCGATTGATCTCTCCCCCATGACTCCTCCTTCACCGCCTCACACCACTCATTAGTACTTAAAATAAAGATGTCTATACTTGCTCAAGAAGCAAAATTTTTACCGCACATTCCCGGCCGGAATCGCATACCCCGCTTGCCGCACGATCGCCTGCCCCTCTGCGCTCTGGATATAGCCCAAGAACTCTTCGCACAACCGCCGGTTGGGACAGTAGCGCTCCATCGCCATGGAATGCATCGTCGGAGTGTACCCCTTGTCGATGACCACCACGGTTCGCAGCCGCTCCTGCAGAGTCACCGCCTGATCGCCGTAAATGATTCCGGCATCTGCCTGGCCGCTCAGGACATGGTCGATCACTCCATGTGAGTCGATCGCCACATCCAATCGTCCCGTGAGAGCTTCATCTAAACCGGACGTTCGAAGCATGTGACCCGTCTGTGTCCCCAGCAGGGTTCGCGACGCATCCGCCACGGCCAGTCTGGTCGTCCCTCGGCGGATCGCTTCAAGCGACTCCGGCGCTTCGACCAAGGATTCCGGGACGACAACGACGAGCTGATCCATGGCGTAGGGTCGCTGGGTGCCGGGCAGCACGTAGTACTTCATTTCCAGCCTGGAGAGCACCTCGTCGCCTCCCGGAGCGACAAGATGAAGAGGACCGCTACCGATGAAATACTGGCCGACCATGCTGTTTTCCATGGCGGCAATGGTTTGCCGTACATCCAAGCCTGAGCCAAAATACAGCTTGACCCGCACGTCGGGATGCGTTTGCTCGAAGCCGCTCCCTAATCGCTCCAAGAGCCCCCTGAGCGTCGGCGATGCCGCAATGACGAACGGCTCGCTCGCATCCGCTTGTATACTCCCCATGCTGAAGGCAACCAGGGACACGATTGCGCAACACAAGACGGCGCGAGTGACGCTCCAATCCGAATCCGACACGTTCATCGAGTCCTCCATCGCGACAAGGGATCCTTTCCTCAGCAGAACATCTCAGGTCACGACCTGATTACCCGGCGCGAAGGGTTCGCACTTTCCCCGTCTCGGTCATGTCATAGCCTCCCAAGGCCTCGACCTCGGTCCGAAATTGTCGGCTGGCGATCGCGTCGAGAAGATGGGACAAACCCGGGTGGGTCGTCAAATAACGCTTGGGAAGTACCAGGTCGTACCGGGCCTGTTGCAAAGGGATAAAATCAAGGCCGAAAATCTGCGCAGCCGATCGCACGCCGATCCCGACATCGGCTTGGCCTTCCGCGATATGCCGCGCGACCTCAAAGTGCGAGCTGACGTTCACACGGTACCCCTTCAATCCAGAACCATCGATGCCCAATGCAAGGAGGCGTTGATCCAGCAACATTCTGGCGGCGGCACCCTCTTCACGGTTCACCAACACCACGTTGGGCCGAACCAGGTCATCCACACCGCGGATCCACTTGGGATTACCCGCCCGTACGATGAACCCCTCTTCCCATGCGGCGAAGGTCACGACAATATAGTCATCCCCCTGAAGGTGACGTCGGAGATAGGGCAAATTCGATTCCCCGGTCTTCGCATCCAGGATATGCAACCCCGCCATATGCACTTCCTTGCGCTTGAGCGCATCCAGCGCCGCCGCGCTTCCCATCGACCAGCCCACGACCGTCGATGTGTCCTTATGCCTATGGAGATACTCGCTCGCGAGATTGATGGCAGGATCACACCCTGCGACCGCAATTTCACGCTCGACGATCTGCCGCTCACGCAGCAACCGTACCAGCACTCGGCGATCGGACTTGGCTGAACGTCCGCCGGCTCCGGCTGGTCCGATAATGAGGCCGTCTGCGGGGACGGTGTAATTCAAGATTTCACCCAAGGCCGCAACGGGCCGGACGACGAACCGATCTTCGATCTTGGCCACCTTGACCCGCGTGCGAGGCTGAACAGCCGAGACGACCATCCCAGGCCAGACCCACTCGCCCTCGATCAATTCGCCGGTCGTCTTGAGACTGAAGATGTCTTCCACATGGCATCCCAACACACTGGCGAGCCGCAGGGCGACCGCCGTGGTCGGCAAATACTGATCGGCTTCGATGGCGCATACGGCCTGGCGGGTAATCAAGGCCCCATCTGCGAGTTGGCCTTGAGAGAGGCCTTTCGCCATGCGCAACGCGCGAAGAGAATTGACGACATTGGAGGCCGGTTCAGCTTTGCTTTTCTGACTCATGGTGCCAGCGTGTATCACGATAGTTTAATATGTGTCAACTATCATGATTCCTATCATGGGGCCTCCGTGTCCATGCCTGCCCTCTGGTTTTCGCCGAAGCAGTTGATCAGCACTCAATGCTGGCCTGGCTAGAAACGGAAAACCGAGCGGTCTGTGAACTATCAATAGGCTTCCTCAACATTAATTGTTGACAATATTATTAAACTTAGTATATTTAATCCTCATCGGAATTAAGATAATAAAATACTTCTTGAGCGATAACTTGCATCCACACTCACAGGGGCCGAGAAAATGAAAGCCATTGCAGTTCTCACTTTTGCCCTGCTGACGGTCTTCGTGGGTGGAACCACACGGTCTGCGCAGGCCGTTGAAGAGGGGCAATTCGTCAAGCGGGACGGAAAGTGGGAATACTATTCTGGCGAGGATCCGGGACTGAAATATCTCTATCTCAAGGGCATCATCACCCAAGAGGAATACGACAAGGGTCTACAGATCCTTGAAAAACGAGAACAGCTCTCCAAGCCGAACTTCACCATCGACATCAACAATGGATTGAACGTTCGCGTGGGCGATAAGTTCTTTCTAAAGCTGCGCCTCCTCACGCAGGTTCGCTATTCACATAGCGCATACAACAGGGCATGGGGCACGATCGGGGACTCGAGAAATCCTGAAATCCTCGGCGGACAAGTCGAATATCGAGCCGTCAGTAAGCAGAGTGATTCCAACCAGTTCAGCGTGCCTCGTGCGCGCCTTCAATTCATGGGTTATGCCTTCGACCCGGACTTCCGCTACAACATTGCCTGGGCGTTCGATCAAACGACATGGGACCAGGAAGGGGGCAGCGGAAGAGCCAGCCTCCTCGATGCCTACATCTCGTCCTGGCACATTCCCTGGTTTACGATCCAGGCAGGTCAACAGCGCGTCTGGTTCAATCGCGCCACCATCAGTTCAATGGCCACATCGACGTTTGCGGATAACCTCATCGTCCAGAATGCGTTTGCAGCCAACCAACAGAGCAGCCGCGACATCGGCATCAGCATTTCGAGCGATGAGGACCAATACGCCTTCAACTATGCATTCGGAATCTGGGGAGGAGTCGGTGCGAATCTCGCGAGAGAAGGCACTGCCGTCAGCCAGGCGCTGCCTGACAATGCGAGCATCCCGGCCTCTCAGCGTCGAACGTTTAACTACGACACCCGCATATTAAGCGGCGAAATGATGTACACCGCCAGGCTGCTGTACAAGATCTCGGGTAATCCCGGCTATGGGCAAGGAGACATCCTGAACTCGCGCACTCCGCAAATGGCCATCGCATTTGGATACGCCTACAACCCCGCCCAAAACTATCTCAGCTCGATTCGCTCAGACATTGTCGATCGAGCGTATCGCCAGCGTGTGACCAAAGCCTATAACGGGCGCCTGCTGGGAGGGGGCGTCTACGATTTCCAGACCTATGAGGCTGATTTCATCGCAAAGTATCATGGCTGGTCGTTCCAAGCAGAAGGCTATTACCGGCACCAGCGGGTACGCAGTGCCGATTCGGGGACCATTCCATTCGACCCCAGCACCGCCGCCGTCTTAGGTCCGCCGGTCAACCTCGGCCAGGCCTATGGTTGGTACGCTCAGGTAGGGAAATACATCGTGCCCAGGAAGCTTGAACTCGCCGTGCGATATGGATTCATGGACCCCTCTACCCGGCAGGTCGATGACCTGGTCAAGGAATTCGGCGCTGCTGTCAACTATAGTTTCGACGGCACCTATAACAACCGGTTCGTGATCGACTACTCACACATCACCATGGGAAGCGGTGGGCGAGCGCCGGATCGATTTCCGTTCGAGAGCCTACCCGGATTTGGTCGTGATCTCGTGGAAAATCGGCTTAATGTGCAGTATCAGTTCTATTTCTAAGATCTTGGGCCCAGCCATCACGCGCATCGAGGAGTTCAAGGTGATTTATAAGGGGAGACTATGACGACACGACTCCGTTTCATACGCCTCGCGCTTCTTCTAGGCACACTCTTCGGTTCTGCTTGGGTGTCTCAGGCCGCGCAAGCACAATCTGAGACGCTCACTATCGCGGGTGCCAACAGCCTCAAGGACGCCCTTCGCAAAATCCTCCCCCTCTTCGAAACGCAGCACCGCGGGATCAACGTGCGGGTCATCTACGGCCCGTCCCAAACGCTCCGCAATCAGATCGAGCAGGGTGCGCCGGTCGATGTCTTTCTTCCTTCCCTCTTTGAGGAAATCGATCAACTCGAAACTAAAGGGCTGATCATCTACGGCACCAAGCGCGCCTATGCCGCCACCTCGCTGGTCCTGATTACGGGAACGACGCTCCCCGCGCCTATTCGATCCATTCAAGAACTCCAAACTGTTCCCGTTCGGCGTATCGCGGTCGGCGACCCTAAAACCTCATCGGTGGGAAAAGTCGCCGCGCAGTTTTTGAAATACAGCAAACTGGAACCCAAACTAAAGTCACAGTATGTTTTCGGCGAACACTCACGCGCCGTGCTGGAGCTGGTCACGAAAGGAGACGCCGAAGTCGGTGTGGTCTATCGCACCGATGCCGTCTCCAATCCCGGCGTCCGCATCCTCGATACAGCGCCGGTCGAATCCCACACACCCGTGCGTTATGGCGTCGTGGCCGCATGGACATCCAAGAACTTGTCGGCAGCAGGAGATTTTATCGAGTTCCTGCTGAGCCCCCAAATCCAGGCCCTGTTGCAAGAATTCGGATTCGACCGCCTGTCCCCCGACGCCGGATTCACTCAACGATACGAGGTGTCACCATGACGGACACAAGAAATTCAGCGAATCGAATACAGCGGTGGAACGTACGACTCCTGTTCATCCTCATAGGATTGACCGTCGTCACCGGTTGCGCAGGCCACCCACCCTCGCCAACGAAGACGATTTATCAATCCGGCTTGAACATGGTCCGCCTTGAACAGGATCCTGATTCGACAGCCAACAGCCATCCGGCCTCGTTGACCGCGACCGAAGTCGGCACATTACTACGCGGCGTCCGAGTGTGGGAACGGCGGAATGTGATTCATCGCTTGTTCGTCGGTGAGGCCGACAAGACTCGAGGGTTTCGGGATGAGGAGATTGCCGTTCTGGCACCGGCGCTGGCCAACGCCCTGTCGCAAGCCTCCCCGTCTGAGCGTGCCTATTTTCATGTGAGCCATGCCACGGAGCATGGCGAAGAGGAAACCACCACGGGATGGTTGTCGCTGCGAGATCCGATCCTCTACTTGTCGTTGAGCGAAGCGCACGATCGACATGGTCCTGGCCCGGATATCGGCAAGTATGATCGCCAGATGCCGAACGTGCCGGAGGCCTCGGCAGCGTTCGACGCCACTTTCGAGCCAGAGGACTATCTCGTGCAAGTCAGTTCCGCCGGTCGACTCTTCGCACCCGACCAACGAGAAGAGCTCCAGATTCGATACCGAGCGGCGCTCACCGCGATGCCTGCGCAGCCTGGATTGGATCGAGATCGCGCAACAACGCCGGGGCAGCGCTGATCGGCCCGAACAGAACGAAGGCTTCGTACCGAGCGTGCTCGACGACGGTGACGCGCCCCAAGCGATCAACAGGCGCGCACGGATCGTGGCATGAATGCGTCGAACGCACGCACGAATTGGACGCGTGGGATCACAACGTGACTGGCACCACGCATGTCACTGTGATACCGTAGGCCTTCACACGAGGCCTGCATGCGCTGGCTCCATGACCGCTCGATCGGACAGAAGTTTTTCATCTCTTTCGGCGTTCTCCTCAGCCTGTTGGCCTTGAGCCTCACCGCCCTCCTCGTCTATCTCAGCCGCATCAACAGTTATGTCGACCGTCACAAACGTATCACCGTCCCGGCCATCGTGACGGCGGCCGCCATGCAGCGCTCCACCTATGAAATGAACCTCGCGCTGCATCTGTTTCTGGAGCAGATCACAAGGGCCAACGAGGCTGACACCCTTGCCCAGCTGAACAGCCACGCCGACCGGATCCGCCGTTCGCTCGACCTCTATCGCTCCACCCATGCCGCTCGCACCCACCCGATTCTCCTCGGCATGTTGACCCAACACCAGCGAATGGATCTTGCCGATCAGGAAGATCGCGCTATTGCCCAGATTGACCACCTCCTGCAGGACTTGTCTCTCTTATGGAAGGCTGTCCTCACTTGGCCTCAAACATCCGGCGCCGCAGCATCGCCCGCCGTGAAGGCCGACGCATTGATTCTGCAGCTGATGAATAATCTCGACCAACTGGTCGCCGCCCATCGAGATATCGACGTGGAGATGAAAGTGGAAGGAGATCTGCTGCTGCAACAGGCGCGCCTCATTGCGCTGAGTTTAGTCGCCGTCCTCGGCTTGGTGATTACCGTGATCTATCTCTCCGTCAACCGACAGATCGCCAAGCCGCTCCAACGCCTCTCGGTCACAGCAGACCGCGTCGCCCATCACGACTTGACCGCGCAATTTGAATCCTGGCCCAGCCGCGACGAAGTGGGCACATTGGCCGCCTCTCTCTCATCCATGGTCACAAGCCTGCGCGAGCAGACGGCCGCGACCGCCCGGAAGACGAAAGAGCTTGAAGCCTTCACCTATTCCGTCGCGCACGACCTCAAAGGTCCGCTGCGGGAGATCGAGGGCTTCTCCTCCCTGCTGGAAAAACAATTCGTCGACGGCGGCGACATGCAGACCCGTCACCACATCGATGTCATACGACGCTCCGCACTGCGCCTTACGCATATGATCGACGCCCTGCTGAAGTACTCCAGATTGGAGCAACAGGACCTGCCCCGTCAGCGCTTCAATATTCTGGAGATGATCACCACCCTCATTGTCGACCAATTTGGCGGGTGGCAGGGTCCCAGACCGAAAATCCAGGTTGCCCTGCCGTTTGCCGACCTCTACGGTGAACCGGTGAGCATCCGTCAGGCGATCGCAAACCTGCTCGACAATGCGGCGAAGTTTTCCCGCCGAACCACGACGCCCACCATCACCATCAGCGGCACTCGGACGGAAACCGAACGCATCCTCTGGGTGCAGGATAACGGCATCGGTTTCGATCCCGCTCAGAACGACAAAATCTTCGGACTCTTCGAACGGTTACACAGTCCGCAGGAATACGACGGCACGGGTGTAGGTCTCGCCATCGTGAAACTCGTCATGGACAAACATGACGGACGGGTCTGGGTGGAATCTACGCCTGGAGCGGGCAGCACCTTCTATTTGGCCTTCCCAATGCTGTAATGGTGACGGGTCCGGATCCTCCCGAATGACGAGAGACGAGAGACGAAAGACGAGTTACGAGACCAGGCGATGCGCACCCTCATTATCGACGATGAAGAATTTGTCCGACTCGTGGTGGAACAGGCGCTCCGGGAAGAAGGCTGCGACACGCAGACGACCGGCGGCGGGCAAGAAGGCCTTGAGTACCTTCGTACGGCCTCCTTCGATTGCGTGATCACCGATCTCCGCATGCCCGGGCTCGACGGCCGGGCAATCTTGCGATGGGTGAAGGAGCATCAACCGGATGTCGATGTGATTGTCTTGACCGGCCACGGGGACGTCAAAGCCGCTGTGGCGGCCATCAAAGACGGCGCATGGGATTTCCTCATCAAGGACATTCCGTTCGACGGTGCCGCAGTGAAATCCGCGCTGGCCAAACTCCGCGCGGTGCGGGAGCTTCGTCGAGAGAATCTGGCCGCGCGCCACGGCGGGTATCGGCAGGACGCAATCGTCGATGGACTCAGCCGAGCCTGGCAGACAGTCAAAACCCAAATCGCCCAGGTCGCGCCGTCACAAGCCTCAGTTCTGATTCAAGGAGAAACAGGCTCAGGAAAAGAAGTGGTCGCGCGCCTGCTGCACGCACAGAGTCGTCGGACCAACGGACCCTGTATCGCCGTGAATTGCGGAGCCGTGAGCCGGGAGTTGTTGGAGAGTGAGCTATTCGGATACGAAAAAGGCGCATTTACCGGTGCCACCCAGGCGAAGCCTGGGCTGATCGCCGCCGCCGAGGGCGGTACGCTGTTTTTGGATGAAATCGGCGAAATGCCTGGACCCATGCAGGTCGGTCTACTGCGCTTTCTCGACCGGAACGAATACCGACCTGTCGGCAGCACCCGCACGCTCCAGGCCGATGTTCGTATCATCTGCGCCACGAATCGAGACATCCAGGAACTTGTGCTGCAAGGTCGATTTCGCGATGACCTGCTCTATCGCATCAACACGGTGACGCTCCGCGTGCCACCGTTGCGCGAACGACCGGAAGATCTTCCCGCTCTGGCCGATCATATGCTGCACCATCTTCGTATCCCTGGCACCCCAACCAGGATGTTCACTCCGGAAGCACTCGACGACCTGGCTGCGTATCGTTGGCCAGGCAACATCCGCGAATTGCGCAATGTGATCGAACGCATAACGCTGATGAGTCCGAACTCCGGACCGATTACCCGCGAGGAGGTACGGCTGGTGCTCCCTCGCCCAACATCCCCGCCGTCACTGGATGACCAGACACACGTGCCGCTCGACGTGATCGAGCGCCTGCACATCGAACGCGTGCTCGAATCCAGTGGCGGCAATAAGACCAAAGCCGCCCAGACGCTCCGGATCGACTACAAAACGTTGTTGGCCAAACTCAAGAAGTACGAGGCGGCTGAATAACCCTCGACTGAGGCCGGCGCGCCGTCCTTCTCGCGAGGCTACTCCCGGGAAGCGGAACCGTCTTCACCGCATGCAGAGAGCCGCCTCCTGAGTGATGCTCTCCGCCCCGACTGCCCGTTGCGCGGCACATCTCCAGAGCGACCATGGCCATCCATCAGCTAATCCCTCGCTCCCCTCACCCAGGCATCGACAGCGCCACCATGCATGAGAGACAATCATCTCGACAGCACCTTCTTTGATACCGTCGACAAGGAGCGTTCAATATGACCAGGCCGGAATCATCAGGCGAACAACGCGCACAGGAACGCTTCGGTACATCAGCTCGTGCCGCATCGTTTTATGCCCACCAAACATTACCCCACTTGAATCAGCAGATGCAGGAGTTCATCGCACGGATGGACATGGTGTACCTCGCCACCGCCGATACCAGGGGCACGTGTGATTGCTCGTTTCGAGCCGGTGAGCCAGGATTCGTTCAAGTACTCGACGACAGGACACTGGTCTACCCGGAGTATCGCGGCAACGGCGTGTTGGCCAGTGTGGGGAATATGCTTGAGAATCCGCACATCGGGCTGATTTTTCTCGACTACTATCAGACGACGATCGGGCTCCACGTGAATGGAAGTGCCCGCGTGCTCGGTCCGCATGAGGCGGCCGTCCTGCCGAACCTTACAGTCGGAATGGCCGAGACCGCGCATAACAAAGGCGGTCGTCACCCCGAAGCCTGGGTGCTCATCGGCGTGGAAGAAGCCTACATCCACTGCTCAAAACATGTGCCGCTCCTCAAGCGGCTGGAGAAACAGATTGCCTGGGGCAGCTATGACGAACGGCTCAAAGGCGGAAACTTCTTCAAGGTGAACCCGGCTCTCGCACGCCCTTAGCCCAGACCATAGGTGTTCGTACAGTCCGCCTGGAAGACCAAACGGGAACAATCCAGCCGAAGGAAGAAATCGGACGACGGAGCAGCGATTCATGATTGTCCGAGTCTGCCCAGCATTTTCTGGGCAGACTGGTGCTGAAGCAGGATGCAACAAGCTAGAAGTCGCCCTCCTTCACATAGGGATAACTCCAGAGTATTACCTGCAACAGCACAGATTTGATCCAAGCCTGGTGCATGGCACTGACTTCGGCTTGGGTATGGCCCTGTTTTTCGAGGAAGGGTCGAAGCGTTGCGGTCACAGGATAGAGCAGGGCGGGCAGATAGCGGAAGGGAATATGCGGTGCCGCCGCTACCTTGTCGGTCAGATTCTTCCCGACGCGATGGTGCCGTCGCCCGATTTCAAACTGGTAATCCAGCCATGCCTGGTCATACCGACCGCCGGCCGTATCGAGGATCCATTGGCCGAAGCGTTTCCGCACGGCCCCCAAATATTCCATATCCGGCTGACCATCCGCCACACGCACAAACGTACTCACCAAATGAGGGTTCGAGCCCACAAATCCGTACCACACGTCGAGAATGGCCTCGACCTGGTCCTTGACCACCGGCAAAGATTGCCGGAGCGCCTTCACATCGGCCTCGTCAAACAACACCGTCTTCTTCAATAACTCGAACTCCTCGAGTGAAATCGAGGCGCGCGGGACCGCCGCGGTGCCGGAGGTGTAACCGGGAATCGTTGGATTAGGACTCATCGTGTCTCTCCTTTGTTCTCGATGGAATTATTGGGTCATGCATGGGACATTGCGTCAATCAGGTCATGCCTCGTTCGCGCTCGACAGGATTGGGTATCCCCCGGGGCGCGGGGCTCATCCAATGAGACCCCGCGCCCCGAAACGGATCACGACTTTTCGACGATATCGCCCTTCATCGGACCGAGCACGCCCAACAGTTCGTCTTTCTCCGCCTTACCGACCTTGTGATGATCCAAGGCCGCTACCAGATCCTCGACCAGCGCACCGAATGCCGCATCGTGCACCCCCATGCCTTTGTGAGTCTGCGTCATCGTGCGGCCCGTGTATGTGCAAGGTCCACCGCTCGCTTCGCAGATCTGATTCACAAGATGCATCTTCAGCTTCGTGAGATCCGTGCTCGCGAAATACCCGTTGATCCGCTTGTCTCCTCCGACCTTGCTCACAAAGGTCTCCACCACCGTCGCGATGGAGTCCTTGCCGCCCAGTCGTTCATACAGCGACTTGACCTTCATGCCGTCCGCCGCGTGGGCCACTGCAGACATCATCAGACTCACGATCACCAAGCTCAGAACTCTGTACCACTTCATCCCATTCCTCCTTTGATTGATAAGACGCTCGGCTCAGCGCCCCACCTCACCGCGTAAAAAGTCTTGCCACCGACCTGCCTGATCAGGCTGTGAGCCCGGGATAAAGTCCGGACACTCCAGCCGTAGCTGTCCCTCCCCCATCGGCTTATTCACAAACCCGCAATGGTGCGGCCGTGCCGCATCCACATGGACATAGGGCTGAAAGTAGGTGCAGCCGACGCACATGCGCGCCACCGAAATCGCACCCTGCTGTTGCAGCGAATACATGACCTTGCTCAACCCCCGCAGGAACACTGCCTGCTCGTCCGGTGTCATACTCTTCACGCCGGCCCGTACGACCGCCGCCCATCCTGCGGCCTGTTGCACCTCGCGCCGTCCGGCCGCCGTCAGCGTGATGACAAGCGCCCGCTGGTCTTCAGGTGAGCGTTCCTTCCTGACCAGCTTCTTTTCGACGAGCGTGATCACCGCATCGCTCGCCGTCGCCGCGGTCAAACACAACTCACTCGCCACATCGTTCAGGCGCATATGTTTCGACGCCCGCTCGGACAACAACACAAGAATTTGACCTTGCGTCGGGGTGAGTTTGCGGGCACTCCCACCCTCCCAGGCTTGGCTGCGCAACACCGCTGCGACTTTGGCCAACCCGGCCGTAATATGATCGACGACCGTTTTCTCCCCTTGCATCGGAAGCTGTTTTCCCATGACACCGCTCCTCTATGCAGACAACGGCACGATGAATCCACCCGACTTCAGGAACTCATTGCGCTGCTGTTCCGTAAACATGACCAATGGTTCCTGATGGCAGAATCGGCATTCCTCAGACGTCACGGTGATCGTGGTATACCCCTGAGCCGCCACATGCTCATTCGCCAATCTCAGTGCGGTCGCCTGATCTGCGGTCATCACGTCGAAATGCAATGTCTTACCCGGCACCTCCACCCACGTATCGAACACCTTCAATGCCTCCATGCTCCCCTCCGTTGTGATATGGACGACAGATTATATTAAGGACTCCTTAATATATAGCAAAGGCGCCGCTCATCGTCAAGCTCCTCTGTTGGCGCATCACGCCTCCGACCGACGCCCGGTACGGCCGCGTACCGATCCGCTCGATATTCTCTATTCATGGGAGGATTACTCGACGGCTGCTCTCGGTCCTGCTCGTCCAAGGGCGGCGACGCACGAGGCGAGACACGGCGCGGCAAGGGTGTGAACCGACTCGCGAGTTGTCCGCCTACTCCTGATCCCTATCGAGACGTCGGTATCGGAAATCTCTCAGAAACGCAGGTGTTATGAAGCGGAAGGAGGCCGTCAATCGTCGCCCTTGACAGCCTCTCCTGCATATGTGACCATTGGTCACACATGCAACCGGCTGAATTTCGGCACAGTCGTCAGCTCCTCCGTCTTACGCAAGACCAGCTCGCCGAGCACCTCAAAACTACGCGGCGGTCTATCATTCGCTACGAAGACGGCAGCCGACGGATACCCGGCATGGCCGCCGTCGCGTTGCAATCTCTCGCCACATCACAGGTACAAATGGCTGGGGTGGTGGCGGCTGGTGAGCCTATCGAACCCATTCCGCAGACCGAACGTGTAGAGGTTCCCAAGAGCATGATCGGTCGTGGCGAAACCTTTGCCCTCCGTGTGAAGGGTGAGTCGATGCGTGATGAGGGGATCCTTCCCGGTGACGTGGTCGTGGTCCAGAAGCAGGACACCGCCCGAACCGGCCAAACCGTCATCGCCCTGCTGAATGGCGAGGCCACAATCAAGACCTACCGTCGAAAAAGCGGCGTGATTGAACTTCAGCCGGCCAACGAGACCATGCAGCCGATTGTGGTCAAAGAAACCGACACGTTTCAGATCGAAGGCATCGTCGTGGGCGTCATCCGGCATCTGAGAAAGTAGGTAGGCCATCCCCCGCGCTGAGCCCCCTTCATGGATCGTCAGATCGTCTGCTTTGCTGTTCCGTCGTTTGAGATTGCGGTCGCGCGCTTGCACGATCCGACGCTCAGGACTCGTCCGCTCGCGATCGCTCCGCTCATCACCCCTCGTGCACTGCTCCGAGAAGTCTCGTTTGAGGCGGAGCAAGATGGCCTGTTCGTCGGCATGCCGATCGAGCAAGCCAGGCGATGGTGTCCTCCTCTCCACGTCCTTCCGTCCAACCAGACTCGGGTGCAGCGCGCAGATCAATCGCTGCGCTCCGTCGTGACACGCTATGCCCCTGTCTGGGAACCATCACAACCAGGCTCATTCCTGATGGATATGACCGGCACGGCCAAAATCTTTGGCCCGGCTTATGACGTCGCAGCCAACATACAGCGGGACGTCTTGACCCACTATCAGTTAGAGGGCACAGCGGGTGTCGGAAGCAACAAACTCGTGGCACAGACCGCCGCGAATCTGGTGGGTCCTTCCGAGCTCTACGATGTCCGGCCAGGGTCAGAACAGATGTTCATGTCGCCGCTGCCTGTCCGCGTTCTCCTCGGACTCCATCGGCCCTGCATGCGCCCCATACTGAATCGGCTTGACGATCTGAATCTTCTGACCTTGGGCGACATTGCCGGGAGCCCGATCGATGCCTTGGCACTCGTCCTCGGTGACTATGCCCGACAATTGTCTCGCTGGGCTCAGGGGATCGATCATGTCCCTGTGCTCCCTCCGACGGGTCAGCCAGGGCTGGAAGAAACCGTCGTCATTGAGCCGGATGAGATTGATGACACGACACTCTGGGGGCGCCTGCAAGATATCTTGCAACGGCTCTGTCGTACGTTGCGCAGCCAGCGACGAGTGTGCAGCCGCCTGTCACTCACGATCTGCTACAGCGATCAGGTCGAAGTTGTGAAACAGGACCGCATTCAACCCGAGACTTGCTGGGAAACCGATCTCTCCCCCCTGCTCTCCTCGCTCTTCCAGCGATGTTTTCGCCGCCGAATTCGGCTTCGCCGGATGACACTGTGCCTGACGGGACTGACGGCCTACGCCGAGCAGGGCTCCCTCTTCAATGACCAGCCACTTGAGCATCAACGACGGCAGGAGCGGGCCAAAAATCTCGCCATGGCCCTCGACACACTCCATGCGCGGTTCGGCGAGCGGGCGATCCGCTATGGGAGGAGTCATTGAGCGCCTCCTCATTCACGCACTTACACACCCATTCGTCCTATTCGCCGATGTTCGGCGTGCCGACACTGGAGACGCTCTGCCGGGCCGTCCACGCACAAGGGCATGCGGCTGTTGCCCTTACGGACACGAATGGACTATATGGCGCCATTCGTTTCCTCGACGTCGCACGGCAGATGGGATTGAAGCCGATCCTGGGGGCTGACCTGGTCCATGGAGAACACCGTGCGGTGCTCCTGGCCAAGACGCTGACGGGGTATGCGAACCTCTGTAGCGTTCTATCCGCTCGACACAGTGACCAGTCATTCGACTTCATCACAGCGGTTGCCCGCCATCGTACCGGACTCATCATTCTCTCCGACGACCGCCCTGCACTTGCAGCCTGGAGCCAGGATACACCGGATGATCTCTATGTCGAACTGACGCCAGGCCCCATGATGCGCGAGGCGGTGACGGTTAGCCGACGGCTGGGACTTCCCCCTGTGGCAACGACACGGGCGTCATTTCTCCAGCCGTCTGACTATCAGGCGCATCGGCTGCTGCGAGCCATTGCGAAGAATACGACATGGTCTCGACTCCGAGAGGAGGACTGTTGTCTGCCTTCGCATTGGCTCATGCCGGAAGCATCCGTGGCCCGTCATTTTCCTCATCTTCCCGAAGCGCTCACCAACACCGGTCGGATTGCCGCACAGTGTCATACCGACTGGGACTTCAAGGAGACGATCTTTCCCGCATTCCGCCAACTTTCGACCGGCGATGCGTACGAGATGTTACGAGCCAAGGCCTATACCGGCGCGAGGTGGCGCTATGGCACGTTGTCTGAGCAGGTGGCCCAGCGGCTCAACAAAGAGTTAACGGTCATTCGGGACAAAGGGTATGCCCACTACTTCCTGATCGTGGAGGAAATCGTTCGGCAGGCCCCACGAACGTGTGGCCGAGGTTCCGCCGCTGCCTCAATCGTGTCTTATTGTCTCGGGATCACCCATGTCGATCCCATTCGATACCATCTCCTGTTCGAGCGCTTTCTCAATCCCGGCCGGCATGATCCGCCCGACATCGACATCGACTTTCCCTGGGATGAACGTCCTCACATTTTGGACTGGGTCTTCATGCGCTATGGTCGTGGGCGTGCCGCCATGGTGGCGAATCAGAATACCCTGGCTCCGCGAGCGGCTATGCGCGAGATCGCCAAGGTCTATGGGATGCCGGCGGGAGAGATCGGCAAGGCGCTCGCACTGTTCCATCGACGGGCTGACTTCGTTGAGGTGACACCGGGACTCAGCGCGAAGACCTGGAGCGAGCAGGTCTGCCGGACGCTGCGGCTCAGCGCCCCTTGGCCGGAAATCCTGTTCTGGTCGGCACAATTACAAGGGCATGTTCGCAATCTGAGCGTGCATCCGGGTGGTGTGGTTCTGGTTCCGGACGACATCCGCTGGTATGTGCCGGTCGAGATCTCGGCTTCCGGCTTACCCGTCATTCAGTGGGAGAAGGATCAGACCGAAGACGCGGGACTCGTCAAAATCGATCTGTTGGGCAATCGGTCTCTGGCAGTGATCAGAGACGCGCTGGCTGCCATCACACGGAATACCGGTCGAGCCATCGACTATGCTACCTGGGACCCAATGGGCGATGCCGCCACCAATGAGTTGATCCGGCGAGGCGACACAATGGGCTGTTTCTATGTCGAGTCGCCCGCCACCCGGTTGCTCCTCACGAAACTCTGGGGTGGAATGCCGCGAACCCAACGCGCACAGGCCGATGTATTCGACTATCTTGTGGTGGTCTCCTCCATCATCCGACCTGCGGCGAATGTGTTGGCCGACGAATTCATCCGGCGCGCCCATGGACGCCGCTACTCCTCGCTGCATCCCCTGCTGGACGAGGCACTCGCGGAGACTCACGGGATCATGGTCTACCAAGAAGATGTCATGAAGGTGGCCGTCGCTCTCGGCGGATTTTCGGTAGCCGACGGTGATCAACTCCGGAAGGTCTTGAGTAAGAAGCACAAGGAGCGCCAGCTGCGAGATTACCAGCGGCAGTTCTACGCCGGTGCCGCCGTACGGGGCGTCCCTCGAGCCACTATCGATCAGATCTGGGCCATGATCATGAGCTTCGCCGGCTACAGCTTCTGCAAGCCTCACAGCGCGAGCTACGCGCAGGTGAGCTTCAAGTCCGCATACCTGAGAGCTCATTATCCCGCAGAGTTCATCGCTGCCGTTGTCAGCAACCAAGGAGGCTACTATTCCACATTCGCCTATCTCTCTGAAGGGAGAAGGATGGGGCTAACGATCCAGCCTCCCGATATCAACGCGAGTCAGTGGGCCTACACGGGATCGGGTGCGCTCGTTCGAGTCGGATTCATGCAAATTAAATCGCTGCAGGAAGATTTCGCCAGGCGGGTTGTTACCGAACGACAGGCAAACGGCCCGTACGGGTCGCTGCAGGACTGGCTCGATCGAGTACAACCGGAGATCTCCCAGGCAACCCTGCTCATCAAGGCGGGGTGCTTTGATTCAATCGCCGGAGAACTGACGCGCCCTGCGTTGCTCTGGCGCCTGTTCGCGTCACAGGCGGCGACGCCGTCAGGATATCTGCCCATTCCACCGGAATATGCGTGGGAGCGGAAGCTCGCCCATGAGCTGGCCATGTTCGGTTTTCCCCTAAGCTGTCACCCACTGGATCGCTTTCAGGAAGCCGTCGATCGCACCCCGCATATCGCGGCCAAAGACTTACCGCAGCACGTTGGAAAGCAGGTGACCGTAATCGGCTGGCTCGTGACGGAGAAGATCGTCTCAACGAAGAACGGCGAGCCGATGGAGTTTCTCACCTTGGAAGACCAGACTGGCCTCTACGACGCCACGCTGTTTCCGGCCACCTACCGCCGATACTGTCATCTGTTGGCGACCAACCACGCCTATGTGGTGACGGGACGGGTTGAGATGCAGTTCTCGGCCGTGACGCTGACGGTCCACGAACTTCGGCTCCTGGCGTCTCGGGATGATGTGTCCCAGTGTGAGCCTATTGAGAAGGCGATTCAGTAACCCTACCCTCAGGATCAGGTCGATCCCACAGTGTGTGCGCCGTGGAACTTCTACCTGGACACATGAAAGGTGGCAGGACAGATCTCTACGAAACAGTACGAGAACAGGAGGTTCGTCCAGGCCGTTCTGGGTGAAGATTGTCCGTATCAGCAATGACGAGCCGCGGTTCGGAACAAAGACGGGAAAACGGGTTGAGAGCTATTCGGTCATCGCATCGGACTCGTGTTGAGCGACCATCGCCTGGCAAGGCCGAGAGGATCGGACGATGGAGCAAGGGTTCATGCATAGCCGGACTCGGTCCGGCTGAACTCCATCACGATGGCTTCTGCTTGGCCCGCGCCAGAGCCAATGCCATCGCCATCGTACCGACGGGTGCGGGGCGCCGATCCAACTCGTGCGACGGCGCGGCCGGACGCCGTTCCTGCCCACCCCGCGCCCCCGTACTCATCTCTGCCGAAGGCCCCCGCACGGAAGACGTGTTACCCGGCGCATCCTCCAGACGCATGGTCAGTGAAATTCGCTGTCGCGGCACATCGACGGCCAGCACCTTTACCTTGACGATCTGGCCCGGCTTCACGACTTCATGCGGATCTTTGACGAACTTATTCGCCAACGCCGAGACGTGCACGAGGCCGTCCTGATGGACCCCGATATCGACGAAAGCGCCGAAGGCGGCGACATTGGTCACCACCCCCTCCAGGACCATACCAGGCTGTAAGTCGGCGAGGGACTCGACTCCGTCGCGGAAGGTGGCCGTCTTGAATTCAGGCCGCGGATCACGGCCTGGTTTCTCCAACTCCGTGAGGATATCCCGCACCGTCGGCAAACCGAACGTCTCGTCGGTGAATTCCGCCGGGGAGAGTTCCTTCAGCGCGGCAGGCTTGCCCATAACCTCCGCAATTCCTTTATTCAACCGCGCCAACATCCGCTCGACCACCGGATAGGCTTCCGGGTGCACGGCGGAGCGATCCAAGGGATTGTCGCCGTCGTTGATCCGCAGGAAGCCGGCCGCCTGCTCGAAGGTCTTCTCGCCCAGACGCGGCACCTTGAGGATCACATGCCGATTCCGGAATCGCCCGTGACTGTCACGGTACTCCACGATGTGCTGAGCCAACACGCGATTCAATCCTGACACGCGGGCCAATAGCGGAGCCGAGGCGGTATTCACGTCCACGCCCACCGCATTGACGCAATCTTCGACGGTAGCGTCGAGCGAACGCGCCAGGGCCCGCTGATTGACATCGTGCTGGTATTGACCAACCCCGATCGACTTGGGATCGATCTTGACCAACTCGGCCAACGGATCTTGCAACCGCCTGGCGATGGACACGGCGCCGCGCAGACTCACGTCCAACGCGGGAAACTCGGCGGCGGCAAAGGCCGAGGCCGAATAGACCGACGCGCCGGCTTCGCTCACCACGATTTTCGTCAGTGTATGGTCGAGTTTCTTCGCCGCGACCTGTTTCACCACTTCCGCGGCCAACTTATCGGTCTCGCGGCTGGCGGTGCCGTTGCCGATCGAGATCAATTCGACACCGTGCCGGAGCACCAGGTTGATGATCGTCGCCAACGACCCTTGCCAATCATTGCGGGGTTGATGCGGGTAGATCGTCGCCGTTTCGAGCAATTTTCCGGTTGCGTCCACGACCGCCACTTTGCAGCCGGTTCGGATGCCGGGATCGAGTCCGAGCACGGCTTTTGGACCGGCAGGCGCCGCCAGCAGAAGTTCATGGAGGTTTCGTCCGAAAATCTTGATCGCCTCGGCTTCCGCCGCTTCACGCACCTGCAACAGCAACTCCGTGCTCAGATGCAGATGCATCTTCACGCGCCAGGCCCAGTAGCAGGCATCGGTCAGCCATTTATCGGCCCGGCGACCGCGATGTTCGATGCCGAAATGGGCGGCGATCAAGGCGGCACAGGGATGTGGCACCTGAGCGTCAAGGCGCTCGCCTAGGCCGAGGTCGAGCTTCAACACACCGAGTGTGCGGCCGCGAAACATCGCGAGGGCGCGATGCGAAGGAATCGTGCGGATGGTCTCCGAATAGGCATAGTAGTCGCGGAATTTCTCTTCTTCCGCCGTTTCTTTGCCGGGCATGACCGTGGAGGTCACAATGCCCTCATTCCATAATTTTGCGCGCAGGGTCGCGAGCAGGTCGGCGGTTTCGGCAAACCGTTCGACTAGAATATCGCGCGCCCCTTCGAGCGCAGCCTTCGCGTCGGGGACATTGATAGCCTCCACACCCTCGGCCGCCGGCACGACCTTCACATACTTGACGGCCTCCTGCTCCGGATCGAGCGTCGGATCGGCAAAGAGTGCATTCGCCAACGGCTCCAACCCAGCCTCTCGCGCAATCTGCGCCTTGGTGCGACGTTTGGGCTTGAACGGCAAATAAATATCTTCCACAGCCTGTTTCGTCGCAGCCTGTTCCACCGCCCGGCGCAGCGCGTCCGTTAATTTGCCCTGTTCTTCAATGGACGCCAGGATCGTCTGCCGCCGCTCTTCCAATTCGCGCAAATAGAGGAGCCGCTCTTCCAAAGAGCGCAGGTGCGTGTCGTCCAGATTATTGGTCGCCTCCTTGCGATACCGCGCAATGAAGGGCACCGTCGCTCCCCCGTCCAGCAGCGTCACCGCCGCCGCGATCTGTGGAGGCGTCACACCAAGCTCGTTGGCGATGAGATCGACAATCTTCTGCTGTGCCGCGGCTGAAATCGTCTGCGTCGTTGAAGAAGTCATGTGTCCGGTATCAGGCTTTCCGAAAGCAATGCGCGACCGACATCCATCCGTCCGGTGTCATGGGCTTTCTTGACAAATGAACTCGGCGGTCCAGCAGGATGCAAAAAACGTCCGCCGGCGTTGATGATTGTGTGCAATGGCCGACCGGGAATCTAGCAGAAGAGTCGTGTAACTTCCAGGCGGAATACGCGCCACCATCCCTCTTCATTTGGGACGACATCACACAGACGACGATTCCTCGGGATTCGCTTCCGTATCCTCCCATCAGAAATGCTATAGTGCGACTCGCCGCAGGGCGTCACCATTGCGAACCGACCATCGACCCCCGACGGCTCATTCATGCCGAAACATCCGAACAATCCACCTGCCCCAATACCCTTAGCCGTCGCCGCGATGGGAGTAGTCTATGGAGACATCGGGACAAGTCCGCTGTATGCGCTGCGCGAATGTTTTCATGACTCGCACGGGCTGGCAGTCACTCCGGACAACGTGTTGGGCATTTTGTCCATGATCGTGTGGTCGCTTGTGCTGGTCGTGACGGTGAAGTATCTGCTGTTTGTGATGAAGGCCGATAATGAAGGCCAGGGGGGCATGCTGGCTCTGATGGCGCTCAGCCAACGATCGCACCCGGTGAGCCTGCGAAAAGGGCTGAGCCTAGTGGTCAGCCTCGGCTTGATCGGCGTCGCCTTTCTCTATAGCGATGGCATCATTACGCCGGCCATTTCCGTCCTCAGCGCGGTCGAGGGGCTGACGCTGGCCACGGATGTCTTCACGCCCTACATCCTTCCCATTACCGTCGCGCTGGTCGCGCTGCTGTTCGTCATCCAACGCCGTGGGTCCGGAACGATCGGGAGTATCTTCGGTCCCATCATGTTGGTCTGGTTTGCCACGATGGCCCTTCTCGGACTGTATAGTCTGATCCAGACACCCAAGGTGTTGATCGCCGCGAATCCGTGGTATGGGATCGAGTTTCTCATTCACCATGCGGGGATCGGTTTTCTGGTGCTGGGCAGTGTCTTTCTAGTGCTCACCGGGGCGGAAGCGCTCTATGCCGACATGGGCCATTTTGGCCGCCGACCAATACAGCTTGGCTGGTTTGCGGTCACCTTGCCCGCCCTCTTACTTCAATATTTCGGTCAGGGCGCGCTCTTGATGCGAAACCCGGCTGCGCTCTCCAACCCCTTTTACCATTTGGCCCCGGAGTGGATGCTCTATCCGCTGATCGCCCTGGCGACCCTGGCCACAGTGATTGCGTCGCAAGCCATGCTGTCCGGAGCCTTCGCCCTGACCTTGCAAGCCGTACAACTGGGCTACCTTCCGCCGCTGCGGATCACCCACACCTCGGCCGAGCAACATGGTCAAATCTACTTTGGCGTGCTGAATTGGGCGATGTTCGTCGGAACCGTCGGTCTGATCCTTTCGTTCGAATCGTCCAGCAACCTCGCCGCCGCCTATGGCATCGCCGTCTCAGGCTCCATGGTGATCACCACCTTGCTCATGTTCCGCGTGGTCCAGACCCACTGGGGGTGGAATCCTCTGCTGGCAGCCGCAGCGGTGGGGGGGTTCCTTTTCATCGACCTCGCCTTTTTTCTCGCGAATGCTCAAAAGATTCCGCATGGCGGCTGGTTTCCGCTGCTTTTAGGCGCGGCTATCTTCACCGTGATGAGTACTTGGGCGCGAGGCCGTGCCATTGTGGCCGACCACCTGCGGGTTCGATTCCCCCCCCTGCGTCAATTCGTCAACGAGGTCTTATCGAAAATCGAGTGCAGAACCTCCGGGCGTGCCGTCTTTTTATCTCAGTATCCGGACATCACCCCGCCGGCCCTGCTGCAAACCGTCAAACATAACAAAGCGCTTCACGAGCAAGTCTACTTCCTCACGGTCCACACCGAGCATGTGCCGTTCGTGTCGTCGAGTGGCCTGTTGGAGATCAACACCATCCAGGAGAATCTGTTTCAAGTGGTGGCGCGATGCGGATTCATGGAGAGACCCAATATTCCGCGCGTCCTCAGTCAACTCGCGGCCCATGGCCATGTGATCCCGGTCGAGGAGACCACGTTTTTCCTGAGCAGGATTACCTATTTGGCGACCCCCAAGCCGGGGATGGCGATCTGGAGAGAAAAATTATTTGTGGTGATGTCACGGAATACCCAGCGAGCCAGTTCGTATTTCAATCTGCCGGCGGCCCAGGTCGTCGAAATCGGACTAGTACTGGAGATTTGACCCTTCGGTAACCGAGGAGATCCGGAGGGAACTCGTCGGGTGCGGAGAGCGCGCTATCAGGCTTCGTGCATCGTCACCTGTGTGAGAAACCGGCCAAGCTCCGGATTGGCTGAAGGACCGAACGCATCGGCAATGGTCCCGCGAGTGCCGTCCTGAGTTTCGATCGCATACAACACCGACATGTCGTCCGGATCGCTGGCGCCTTCGAACCGGTGGTGCTCGACGATCGTCAACTGATCGGCCGTGAACGCCCGACCGCTATCGACCGCCCTGAATTGCTGGTTGAGTAACTCAAAGTTTGCAATAAAACCTCTCTTCTTGAGATCCTCCACGGCTTCGGCCAGGGTCTTATATGCATGCTGTGCCATGATGGCTCTACCTCACGCCGAGTTTCGTGAAGATCGCCTGCAAGAACAGCCGGGCAATTTCTCGATGGCCGGCATCATTGGGATGAAAACCATCCACATCGAAAATAAGGTCTTCGCGAACCGGCTGCGCAAAGAGATCGACGACTGATGCCCCCACATCGCGGGCCTCCTGCGCAATGGCGTCGTTATACGCCGTAACCCGTGCCGACGTCACCCGAGGATCGGGAGCTGCCTGGAAACGGGGCAGCCGGGGAAGATCGGGAAGATTGCCGATCACGATCTTGTCCGACACGTTGTCTCGCAACATTTGAAGAATAGATCGAAGATCCTGCCGAAACGTCTTCGGATCGTCACCGCGCACGAGATCGTTCGCCCCGGTCCAAATCGTCACGAGATCAGCCTTGGTACCAAGTTGCTTGGCCAGGCGCACCTGCTCCTTGATCAGATCGATACGGGCTCCCGGTATCCCCAGATTGATCAGGAAGACTCCTGACATCCGCCGGTCCAGATCCTGTTTGATCAGGAACACATACCCCTCGGTCAGCGGCGTAGCCCCTACCCCCGTCGCGTCACTGGCACCGAGCGCGAGGTAGACAAATTCGATCTTTTTCTCGCGTGGTCCGCTTCCACAACCGGATACGCTCAGACTGAGTACCGCTGCCATGACAATCGTGATGAGTGAGAAAATCTTCATGTGTCCTCCACAATGGATGCGCAACGACCGTGGGACGAGGAAGCGTGATTCTGTCGGTGCCTTTATTATGGAAGCAGGAGCGTCCTGGTTCAACCGGCGCCTGCTTGGGGAACATTGCGCCTACTCTCGGGGGTGAGTTAGAGTGACCGGGGATTGAGTGGGAGAAACGTGCGATGGAACGAATTGCGGACAGCGCAGCTGAACGGCGGGGGCTCAGACAATCGGGTGCGATCATGCTCGTCTCTTGCTACGAGCTGGGGCATCAACCTCTTGGCATCGCCCAGCCGATCGGATTTCTCGAACAAGCGGGATTTGCGCCGGTCGGCCTCGATATCGCAGTGGACAACATCGACGAATCAGGCTTCCGATCGGCGCGGTTTGTGGGCATCTCGGTGCCCATGCACACGGCGCTCCGGCTTGGGGCGCGGCTTGCTGAGCTGATCCGCACGATCAATCCGTCCTGCCATATCTGTTTCTACGGGCTGTACGCCTCCATCAATGCAGCATACCTGCTTCAAAATCTCGCCGATTCTGTCGTGGGCGGCGAGTACGACCTGCCGTTGGTCTCGTTGATCGAGGCACTGGATCATGGGCAAACGATCAACCTTCTCGAAGGAGTCAGTTCACAAGGGCGGATGACCGATCCCTCGTTGCAACGGGCCTACACATCAGCGACCTCGAGTACCTCACCGCCGATCCCGAGTCGCAGCGGGTTGCCGATGTTAGGCCAGTATGCGCGACTCGAGCACAACGGCATGGAACGGTTGGTCGGTTATGTCGAAGCCAGTCGCGGATGCCTCCACCATTGTCTCCACTGCCCAATCGTGCCGGTCTATGACGGACGCTTCGTCCTCGTCCCGGAGGCCGTCGTCCTGGAAGATATTCGACGCCAAGTGCGATCGGGTGCCACGCACATCACCTTCGGCGACCCTGATTTTCTGAACGGTCCCGGGCACTCCATGAGCATCGTTCGCGCAATGCATGCAGAGTTTCCGAACCTGACCTTCGATATCACCGCCAAGATCGAGCACCTCCTGAAGCGCCGATCACTCGTACCGGAACTCGCCGCGCAAGGATGCCTGTTCGTGATCTCCGCCGTGGAGTCATTCAGTGACCATGTGTTGGGGGCACTCCACAAGGGGCACACAGGGGACGACATCATCACGGCGCTCGGCATCTTGCGCGAGGCCGGCCTCTCGTTACGCCCCTCACTGGTGGCCTTCACCCCATGGACCAGTTTGGACGATTATCTTCATATGCTGGATATGGTGGACACACATGACCTGATCGACGCAACCGACCCGGTCCAATTGAGTATTCGCCTGTTGATTCCACCGGGATCGGCGCTGCTCGCAAAATCCGACGTACAGCGGTTTCTCGGTCCATTGGATCAGGCAGGATTTCAGTATCTCTGGACACACCCGGATGAGCGGATGGATCGGCTCCAGCAGGCGGTGAGCGCCATTGCCGAAGCCGGCGCCAAGGCGGAAGATGATGCCGTTATGATCTTTAATCGTATCCGAGCGGTTGCTGAGAAGATGGCAGATCGTCCCACGCGCTCATCGACTCAGAATGTTGCGCGCCGGGCTGACCGTCAGAAGCCGCCTCGGTTAACCGAATCATGGTTCTGTTGCGCCGAGCCGACGACGGGACAGTTTAGATCGCTGGTGACGAAAGGACATGGAGAAATCTAATAGGATGCCGAGCAGAGGATGGCGGCGACCCTGCGTCCACTCCATCGCGGCGCGAGAGGTGCTTAGGAAACCATCCCGGGAGAGCGCATGCACGTCTCTCCGACGTCGATTCATGCAAGCCCTCTTGAACGACCTTCGCGCAGATCACTCTGAAACAACGGTCGGATGGAGTCACATACAGTAGAGAGGGGAACGATAGGTGGAAGCTGAACTGATGACACAAGGCACGCAGATACAAGAACTCTTGGGTTTACAGGTACCGGCCGTCGCAATCGCGTTTCGGGATACCCCTCCGGGCGGCATTCCGCATGTGGCCGCGCCGACGCCGGCAGGATGCGGGTATTGGAAATTGGCGGCAGAGGGACAGGTCTTCTACACGGAAGCCTCGGATCACTATACCTGTCCGGTCGGAGCCCATACTCATGGTGTGGAACTGCCGCCGCAGGTGGCGACTGAGCTCAACGGTCTGGTACAGACCATGGTAGGCCTGCAGTACCTCACGATGGCGGATATTCCGATGATCCCGCGTCGACAGAAGCCGTTTCGTGTGGCCATCTATGCGCCACTCACGAAAGCCACCTTCGCGCCCGACGTGGTCTTGGTCCGCGGGACCGTCAAGCAGCTGATGCTGCTGGCGGAGGCCGCACAGTCTGCGGGCGTAGCCGGCGGCGGCGCGACGATGGGACGGCCGACCTGCGCCGTGCTGCCCGAATCATTGCAATCAGGACAGACAGCCACCAGTTTTGGTTGTATCGGCAACCGCGTCTATACCGGACTTGGAGATGACGAAGGTTATTACGCCATACCCGGCGAAAAGGTGAGCGCGGTGTTGCAAAAATTGGGCGTCATCATTGAAGCCAACCGTCAGTTAGAAGCCTTTCATAAGGCACGCGCGGCAACCGCGCGTCGTTCGTGAAACGTCGTTCGTCTCGTTCTCAGAACAGAACATAGGGAGCAGACAGCTCATCGCGTGTAGCCAAATGTGAGTGGGTGTCTTTGTCACCAGATCAAAGCCACTCGTCCTGCACTCTTATCCGCAGCGAAGACGCTGCACGATTCACTAGCGTGGCGAACGATGTCGAGACTGCTCCTTCTCCTGCCGGCGCGAACCTATCGAGCAGAGGCGTTCATCGAGGCAGCCCGCCGCACTGATGTCGCCGTGACCATCGGGACGGAGGGGGCTGCCGAGGCGCTGCCCGACGTATCCGGCACTGTCCTGGCGATGGATGTTCGGGATCCGCAGGCCGCCGCACGAGCCACGGTGGCATTTGCCCGGTATCACCCGATCGATGCGGTAATTGGCGTGAACGATGTCACCGCCGTCACCGCCGCGGTCGTGGCAGAGGCGCTCGGATTGCCTCACAACTCCGTGGCGTCTGTCACCGCGGCGGGCAATAAGCGCCGGATGCGCGAACGGCTCTCGGCGCAAGGCCTTCCCGTCCCACAGTTTTCGGTGTTCCCTCTCGACGGTGACCCGACGTCATTTGCCCGACAGGTGCGCTATCCCTGCGTCGTGAAGCCGCTGATCCTCTCTGCGAGTTGCGGGGTGATTCGCGCGAATGACGAGGAAGAGTTTACACAGGCGTTCCGTCGGGTGGGCAAACTCCTCGCTGCCCTGGGTCTGACGGCAATCGATGAGCAGGCCCGGTGGATCCTTGCCGAGGACTTTGTGCCGGGGATGGAAGTTGCGCTGGAGGGATTACTCACCAACGGCGTGCTCCAGCCACTGGCGATGTTCGACAAGCCTGACCCGCTCGACGGCCCCTACTTCGAGGAGACGATCTATGTGACGCCGTCCCGTCTCGCTTCCGACGTGCAGCAGCACATTGTCGCCTGTGCCGGACGCACGGCCGAAGCCCTCGATCTCCGGGAGGGACCGGTTCATGCAGAGTTTCGGGTGAATCAGAACGGGGTGTGGGTCATTGAGATGGCGGCACGAACGATCGGGGGACGCTGCTCCAGGACGCTGGACTTCGCCGCCGGAATGTCGCTTGAAGAGCTGATCCTCCGACAGGCGCTACGAATGCCGCTCCCTCCTCTTACCAGGCAAGAGAGGGCGGCGGGCGTCATGATGCTTCCTATTCCGTACGGCGGACGGCTGCATGAGGTGCGGGGACAAGCAGAAGCGAAGGCGGTGTCGGGGATCGAGGAACTGACAATCACGGCAGAGTCCGGTGATGAACTGGTCCCCCTGCCGGAAGGGACGCGCTACCTGGGCTTTCTCCTGGCACGAGGAGAGACCCTGGAGGATGTCGAGCGGTCGCTACGGGACGCACATCGCCGATTGACGGTCGTCATCACCGCCTCACCACGAACCGCAACCGATTCGCCGCCCTTCCCACCAAGCGCTCCGGCCATGAGTTTTTGACTGCCTGTCGCTGCGCTATGGCCGCCCGGCATCGGCTAATTGGGCTTCTTTCGGACCTCCGCGATCGTATTCCGAGACCACTCATCCAAACTCGTGCCCTGTGCCGCCACGTCCGGTAGGCCGGTCATATCATGTACCCACGCGCCCTGCACCACTTCCCCACTCTCCGCGACCCCCTGCTTGATGGTCTCGAGCTCTTTGTCGAACCGTTCAGGGGCCTGCTCGAGGATGCGTCTGATCTTCCACTTGGTCGTCGGTTTTCCGTCCGCATCGAGCTCACAGCCATAGTGGACCAGATCGACTTTGCCGTTCTTCGCCACCTTGGCCAACATCCGATAGGTGGTACCTGATTGAGACTGCACCAGGGCGGCCTTGTAGAGACGCTCACCTTTTTCCTGGTCCACTTCCAACGCCGTGAGATCTTCAATGACCTTGGCGGCCACTTCCGGGGCTGTATCAACCTCTCCCATGGTAGTCTTCCTCCGTTCAGGGGGTTACGTGCCTGCAGCAGAAGGTTGAGCCTATCAGACTAATCTTGAACAGAGCAAGATAAGCAGATGTGCATCCGACCGCTTCACGCGCGTGCTCGTCAAGAAAACGGCCCACGTATCGCAGATCCAAGCTCGACCTGTGTCACGCGCCATGATCACGATCGCGACCAAACTGAAGCGATTCAGAGGAAGCCAACCGCCTCACACCCATTCGCTTCACGCCATGCTCAGGAACGAAACGCCTGGACATCTCCTGATTTGCGCAACATCTTATTGACCTCGTCCAGATGCAGCTCTTCACCGACAATCATCTCTCTCGCATACTCTTCGAGCAGCACGGACTTGCCTTCGGCCAATTTCAGCAGTTCATAATAGGAGGCGACGGCCGCTTTTTCATGCTCCAAACTCTCCCGCAAAATATCTCCCACATCATGTTTCTCAGTTTCCAATAGCGTACCGATTTTCAGCGAGGGATGGCCGCCCAACAGCGTCACGAGTTCACCGGCTTTATGCGCATGCGCCAGACTCTCATCGGCATTGCCCTTCAGCCAAGACACGATCGGAATACGGTTGTAGCCATAGACCATCAGAGCGTAATGCGTGTAACGCACCACACCGGCCAACTCATGTTCCATGATGCGGTTGAGTATTCCCACAGCCCCTTGCTTCTCTTGATCATTCATTGCATGTCTCCAGTGAGTCCCGACGACCCTAACTCCAAACATTGTGAAAGCCTGTCGCTCGATTCACATGAGCCGGTCGACCCCGCTCCCTTGGAGAGGCAGCGCCAGTCACTCATGGCACCTCACTCTAACGGGAAATGTCCGGGAGTATCCACTGGGACGTTCCGTATAACGGTCCGGCCGGAAGAACGCGAGAACCGGGTGTGAATCTCGCAGCCCCGCGCGAGTCCTTCGCGAATGAGAGAACTATCGAATGTGCGCATCGTTTCTTCACACCGACCTTCCGAAGTCGAGCTGACGCCAAGCCTCGTAAATGACCACCGCCACCGCATTCGAGAGATTGAGACTCCGGCTCCCCTGCACCATCGGCACGCGAAGCCGCCGGTCCGTGGTCACACTTCCCAGAATCTCAGGGGGCAATCCGCGTGTTTCGGGACCGAATACGAACACATCGTTTTCGAGGTAGCGCACGAGATTGTAACGCTGGGTGCCCTTGGTGGACACGGCAAAGAGACGCCGATCCCTCAACTGCCCCACACAATCTTCCCAACGCTCGTGCACCGTCAAGCTGGCAAATTCATGATAGTCGAGCCCCGCGCGCAGCAACTGCTTATCATCCAGCGTAAAGCCCAACGGTTTGACCAGGTGCAGCCTGGCGCCGGTATTCGCGCAGAGGCGGATGATGTTGCCGGTGTTCGGGGGAATTTCCGGTTGATAGAGGACGACGTCGAACATGAAATGGGTCACTGGTGCGGAAGGCGCACAGCCGCTTGCCCTCACAACTCAGTCTCACCGAGCAGAGGCTCATGAGCCTCTGCTCAGCCGCTTCCTGGTTTCTCTCCGACTAACTCAGCAGGTCCTTCGGAATGTTGCCTCCGTTCTCGGCCAACTTCTGCAACACAGTCTTGTGCAACCACATATTCATCTGCGCGGAATCCTCCATCTTTTGCGCCGGACAACCGAGTTCGATAGCCAGGCCCTTGCGTGCCGCCAGACTGCTGTCGAGACCTAGCAGTTTAAGGAGATCCACAATCGAGGTTTTCCAGTTCAGTTTTTCTTTGTTCGCGGCAGCAAGACCTTCCAGCTTGGCCACAACATCCACCGCAGCCATCGCCTTGGACGGGGCTGCGGATTGAGGCGCCGTAGGAGCGGGTGCCGATGGGGCCGGCGGTGGCGCAGCCTGCGCAGTGGACTGGCCTAAACCAAGCTTCTCCAAAATTGTGCCGAATAAACCCATAGCGGCTCCTTTCTATTCCTGGTTGCGAGGGATCAATGACTCTGGGTCCTAGTGCGCGATACCTTGCCGAGAAGTCTAGTGGTCCATCATGGTGATTGCAAGGCTGGAAGCAACGCGATGCCGGCGATGCACACTCTTGGCATCAGGAATTCAGTACTGATCCCGTCAGTCGGCACAACTCTCAGTCCGTCACGTGAGGGCCCCTGGCCCATAGTCCGATTCGGATGATGCATTCAGCCGGCTTGACGGAGGCAAGGCCGATCGAGCGCTTCACACGTTCTGCACGGTCGAGTGTATTGCATGGCCTAATGTATAGCCGATCGATCCATTCAACATCACATACGCCGTTCCCCTCAGAAAATCAGCCATGTCGCCTCACCTATGAGTGAGACGGCGTCCGACATTTTTGTCACAGGACATCCAAAAGCGAGAACCGTCCTCCTCGACGGATGCTGATCGCTGAGTGCTGAGAAACATGAGTAGGCTCTCCTACAATACAGACTGAATACTCACCCCATCTAGATTCTGTGCTCAGGCTCGTTTTGTATCGCATCGGATACGAAGACGTATCGAGCCGGATACAAAGATATATCGAACCGCTTACGCAATCTCGTCCTTTATTTCGACTCTCATAATATTGGTATTATTTTAACGAGTAAAAATGCGTACTCCAACATCACCTCTTCCGTATGAACGCGCGGCATAGTGAATGCACTCTCCCTGCCCCAATTGAACGGTACGATCGAAGCAGCAGCACCAAACCGGGACTGCGTTTCTGATTGCCGTGCTGTCCTGCGGACGATCTCGCTGTGGAACCTGCAACACGCTCCGACAACAGATCCCGCGGTGGCTCGAAGGAATGGTGGAATTTCATGAGTTTCGTCAGCAGCATTGGTAGTCGATACGCAGGATCTGGGCGGCGTGGTTCTGATGCCGATATTGGGAACAGGTAAATCCGTCCATTTAATGTCGCCACAAACGCTACATGAATATAAGTATCTCTACGATTGTCAGTGATTGCATAAAGCAGTATTCCTTCGCAGTAGTATTTCATTAAATGCACAATGCTCAATCCACGGTTCTTCCCAATCTCAATGGCACAAGAGTTGTCGCATGTGACGAATCTTCTAGGTCTGCGGTGTATGAAGAGCCATGTGGAAAGGAGGTGACGAGCCATCGCAGTCCGAGTGTCAGTCAGTGAGAAGTGGCCCCGTGTGGGTCGACAGTGATTCTCTTTAACCGCTTTTGATTGTGAGGAGGGTGTCATGAAGAAAGTGATGATTACGACAGCAGCGTTGGCATTGGCCTTCGGCCTTTCCCCCTACGCGGGCGCTCAAACGGTCGACAACGGCAGCGCCGCGGCATCGGACCAATCGAAGGCCCTGGTGAAGACAAAGGTCGATGA
>CABVRW010000005.1:83007-116157 GCA_902500785.1 uncultured Nitrospira sp. | reverse complement strand
GTTTCAGCACGGCCGGCGCCTACATCGCCGATGTGACGCCGCCGGACAAACGCGCCGCCGCATTCGGCCTGATGGGGGCATCCTTCGGCCTCGGTTTCGTGCTGGGGCCCGCCGTGGGTGGACTCCTGGGCGCCGTCGATCCCCGCTGGCCATTTTGGGGCGCGGCGGCGACGAGTTTGCTTAACGCCTGTTACGGGTTCTTCGTGTTGCCGGAATCGCTGCCGCGTGAGAAGCGGGCGCCGTTCAGGTGGACGCGGGCCAATCCGGCGGGTGCGTTGATGCTGTTGCGTTCACATCATGAGCTCTTCGGCCTGGCGGCGTCGAACTTTTTGATGAACCTGGCTCACGGGGTGTTGCCCAGCGTCGCCGTGTTGTACCTGGGATATCGGTATGGTTGGGGTCCATCGGCGGTGGGCTTTACGCTCGCGGCGGTCGGAGTCTGTGCCATGATCGTACAGGGAACGTTGGTGCGGCCGATCACCGCGCGATTGGGAGAGCGGCGCACGTTGCTCACCGGGCTGCTTTGCGGAGCCGCCGGCTTTGCCATCTATGGGCTCGCGCCCACGCCCCTCATCTACTGTTTCGGTATTCCGGTCATGGCGTTTTGGGGGCTTGCCGGTCCCTCTGCGCAGGTGTTCATGACGCGCCGGGTGAGTGCGTCGGAGCAAGGGCAACTGCAAGGCGCCATCGCCAGCCTCACCGGCATCGCCGGCCTGATCGGGCCGACGCTGTTCACGCAAACCTTCGCCGCATTCATCGGTCCACAGGCCGACTGGCACCTGCCCGGCGCGCCCTATCTGTTATCGACGATGATGCTGCTGATCGGGGCGGGAATCGCCTGGCGAGTGACGAGAGGGGCCTGATGGACAGGCGGCGCGCATCGAACGCCCCTGCTCACACCGGTTCAATGTTCCACGATGCCTGTTCGATCGAACAGCGTCACGATCCTTCCTGCCGCGCGCCATGCACGAAGATCTCCCGCTTGCGATAGAGTGCCAGTGCCCGCATTTCCGCCACTTCCGTCTCGGTCGGCTGGCCCAGCTTCCGATAGAGGTCGGCGAGGAGCGACCAGGCTTGTGCTTCCGTGGCGGCGTCGTGCAGGGTTTGCGACAGGAGCACCGCGCGTTTGGCCAAGGTGACTCCATCGTTCAGCGCTCCGTCGGCATCGTCGAGCTGTGCGAGCCGCAGTCGCAGTGTGGCTTCGAACGGGAGTTGATGGTCCGCTTCAGCCAGGCGCAGACCGCGGAGATAGTCGGCGCGCGCATCGAGGGTTCGATCCAAGAGCCTATGCGCATCCCCCAGCGCGACGAGCGCCGTGAGTTGCTGTTCCGCATCTCGACGGGTGCCGGCCTCTTCGATCGCCTGTTGCAGCGAGGAGAGTCCTGCCGCACTCTTCTCGTCGCTGACCTGCAAGAGCCCCAACTGAACCATCGCTTCATTCCACCCGCGAGCATCCTTCCCGCGCGTGAAGAGGCCGACGGCCTGGCTGAACGAATCACGCGACTCGTCGCGTTGTCCCAGTCGCGCCGCTACGCGGCCCATCGCCAAGAGCGCTTCGGCTTGGGCGGATCGATCAGTGGAGCGGGCGAATAGCGGCAGGGCTTCCTGGAGGACCCTGTAGGCCTCCTGAATTTTGCCTTGGCGTTCATAGACCCGCGCGATTTTGAGCAAGGCGGTGGCGATGCCATGGGATTGTTGCTTCTCCCGGAACCGCGACAGCGCGAGTTGGTAATACGTGAGTGTCTCGCGGAAATGTTGTTGGAGGTCGTGGATCTCGCCGATCCGCAGTAACTCATGCCCGGACAGCGTGCCGTTGGACGCTATCGGCGCGACCTGTCCGGAAGCGACTGCCCGGGTCGGCGACGGGTCACCCATGAACCAGGGCAGAATGAGACAGCAGGCGATCAGGCTGGGACGGCCTCCCACAGACGCCGCTCGATGAGGTCGTCTCGAATTTCGATGCATCGACGTAAGATGCACCTGCTTCTCGCCGGGGTCAAGAGCGTGGAGCGTCGGCGACCTCGGCGCTTGCCTCGTCTGTTCCAGAGGGGTAAGATCCACCATCCCACCACGCAGGAGGATGGTGCCATGTCCACGACACGCACGACTCCCAAACGAGCCCGGATCTCCCTCGACCGCAGCATCGAGCGTTTGCGAAAGCAGCTGGCCGATCTGGCCACCTATCTGGGCAAGGGCCACCCCACCCGCAGCCTGGAAGAGTTCGACCAGGAAACCGAAGAGCTCATTGCAGAGTTGCTCGGGGATACGTCCGATTTGCTGGAAGCCTACGAATATGCCGAGTTCGGCGAAGCGGCCGGCCTAGTGAATCTGAGGGACGAAGCGCCGGAAAGCGCCGGCGTGGAGAGCCAGCGTCAACGCCTGTTGCAACGCAGCCGGGTCCTGGAAAGTTGCATCGCCGAACTCGAAGCCAGACGGGCCACGGAACCGAAACAATCTCAGGCGAGCCGACACGTGCTCATGGGTCCGCAAGTCGCCGAGCATATGTCTTCCGACATCCGCAGTCTGTCCCAGGATGCAAGCCTGAAAGAGGCGGGCCAAGCCATGGAAAAATGGAAGCTCGGCTCGCTGCTGCTGACGGACAATAGAGCCTATGTGGGCTTCATCACCGATTCGGCCCTGGCGCGCGCCGTGGTTGCCAACGGGCTGAATCCGGCGACCGCGGTCAAGGTCTGCATGCGCAAGCCGGTGGTTTCGATAGGAGGGGATCGACCGATTATCGACGCGGTGCGCATGATGAAGGAGCAGGCGACGCGGCATCTGGCGGTCACGCAGGACGGCTCCATCATCGGGGTGATCTCCGTCTCGAATATTCTGCGGTATTACTCAGGCGTGGTATAGCCACATCGAGCAACTGTCAGCAAGGGATGACCAATAGCGCATTCGACGCAGGTTGCCGCAGGCGGTTCCTGCGTTCCACACAAGAGGAGGTTTGGCATGGGTCCTACCAAGGCAATCGTCAAGGGGCTGGCACTCCACGAGGCTGTCAGCGGCAAACTCATACAGGATGGATTCGCAAACGGTCAGGCACTGGATGAGTATGTGAAGCATCACTATATCAGCGTGCCGGTGCTCGACAATGCCGGTACCCCCTGGCAGCTGGATGGAAAGCCGGTCTATTGTCTGCATGGCGTGCAATACGAGACGGTCGATGATCAAAAGGTTCATCTCGCCCGCTGTCCGGATTGCGGTGGCATGGGTATCAGAGCGGATGAACTCACGGTTGAATCAGACTGCATCCGTTGCACGGCCTGCGGCCATGAATTCGATACGCGGTTGGAAATGATGGAAACATAAGAGAGGGGGGCGGGACTGCCCGGAGCCATCCCTTTTGCTCGCCGCCCGCGCACACAGGATTGTTGTTACGGGCGGTGCTCGGTTGATGTGCGCAATCGGGCGATAGGTCCGAGCAGTCCCCAGTAGAGAGACCGTTTTAATTTCCTCTCCTTTTCGATAGGAATCCACCTCGCTGGAAACACAGTGCTTAGATCGCCCGTTCTCGCGCGCCGTGTGGGGTATCCCCGTTCGAGATCAGCGCGAAGAAATTCACCAGCCAGAGACAGAACCGGTTATACTCAGCCGTTTCCCATGCGGGAGGGGAACGGCAAGGTCAGTGTAAGCCACGCAAGCACGGGAAAGGGAAGAAGGTTATGGCAGGTGGAACAGTCACTCGGCGAGGAAAGAACGCTCCGCAGCAGAAAAAGACGACGTCCGTGAGAACGCCCAAGAGGGCTCGTGCCCAGGCGCCGTCCGGCGCCGTCATCGTGCTGTCCGGGGCCACGGCGTTTCGCCGGCAAAAGGCGGCGGAGGTGCTGGCCGAAGAACTGCAATTACACTTGGCCAGCGTGGATCTGTCGGCGGTCGTGAGCAAACATGTCGGCGAAACCGAAAAAAATGTGAATCGCGTGTTCGACATGGCCAACCGTCACGGGTCGATCCTTCTTTTTGACGAGGCAGACGCGTTGTTCGGCAAACGCACCCAGGTGCATGATGCTCACGATCGGTATGCGAATACCGAGGTATCTCATCTCCTCCAGTGCATCGAAAAACACCAGGGCCTCGTCATCCTCACGACCAGCGGAAAGAGTCGCATTGAGGAAGCGTTCTCGCCCGAGAAGCCGGTGATCGTGCTGGGTGGAGCCGCGAAGAAAACGGCTACAGCCAAAGCCAAGCCTCCCGTCAAGACCGTATCCAAACTCAAGAAGAAGGTCGTGAAAAAGAAGTGAGCGGGGATTAAGGCTGCCACGATGAGAAAACATGGTCAGAGAAGTCGATCGCGTTTCGGCCGAATCCTCGTGCGGCCAAGCTGCTTACCGTGAATCTTCCGGTGTTGGCAGCTTCTCTTGATGTCACGGCTTATTCTCTCATCGATCTGATTGACACGGACGAGGGGCGCCTGCCGATTCCGAGTCAGCCGAGATCAGCGCCATCTTCGCAGCGCGATCCAGTGATTTGATCGCGGCCTCACGTTGTAACGCTGCCCCCTTGCTGTCGAGCGGTTCGCTATAGCGCAGGATGAACGGCCCCCGGCGCTTTGTATATTTCGCTCCCTTGCCGGCCGCATGGGCGTTCATGCGTCGCTCCAGGTCATTGGTGATCCCGGTGTAGAGACTTCCGTCGGTGCACTCGAGGATATACACAATCCAAGTCATGGGTTCCTGCGTGGGTGTTCAGGTCTGATCGCCCTGGCGGCAGGCGATGATAACGAAAGCCAATGAAGGGAAACAATGGTGTGGATGTGGCACGACGTGTTCGACGGTGGTGCATGCTGGTTCGCTCAACGCTGCCTTCATTGACAGCGTGGGCTTCAGCCGCGTAGCGTACCCGGCCATGTCTCATGGCACCACGATCGATCGAGAACTTGCTGTCGCAGCGGAGGCCTGGAAAGGCGGCAACGAAGGCAAGGCGAGGGTTTGCGCGCGACGGGCGGTGGCTCTGGCTGCCGACGCATGGCTGGCGAGCTTGGCGCAACCGTTGTGGGGTGGGGATGCGGTGGATCATCTGCGTCGAATTCATCGACATGCGGCCTTTCCATTGTCCGTCAGGCAGGCGGCGGAGCGATTGACGACCGCCGTGACCAGACGGCATGAGGCGCCCTTCACCAGCGATCCGATCAGCGATGCCAGCCTGATCATTTCGCACCTGGTAGCCGACGCAAAGAACGGAAGTCGTCCCTGAGCGGCGCGCCGAGGCGGCACCCTGGGAACAGGCCAGTTGAGTTCTCCCGCGTTCCCTTCAAGTCTCGCGGTCGCCGTCACTCTTTGACGTAATGCACGCGCACGGTTTGAATCTGACCCTCGCCGTTGACGGTCATCATTTCTGCCGCCAGGAGTCCCTTGACGCTGCGGTAGTACAGCAGCACACTGTCGACACCCGTCAGCGTTCGCAACAGTTCAAACTGCAAGTCTGGGTAGGCGTGAAGCCCCTTGCGAAAGTACGCTTTCAACGCGTCACGGCCGCGGATGAGACCGGACGATTCACCGGATAGCGTCGACACGAACGGACTGGTAAACTCCACGTCCGGCGCATAATGGTGCACGATGGCGTCCAGGTCGTGCCGGTTCCAGGCTTCGATCCACGCCTGGGCCAGGCTGGTTGCTTGCTGTTCGTTCATCTCGCTCAGACCTTTCGTGAATGTACGATGCGGATGGGCATAGCCTAGCAGAAGGGTAAAACTGTCCGCCAGAGACGTGGTCGAAGTCCGTGAAGCGTGAATCGTATCTCGTCGAGGATAAGAGCGTACGGCCGATGGCCGCGTATTGCGCACAGCTCGATTTTTCTGAGGGCTGCTCGGCGGTGCCGGGATGGCGGGAAACGGCGTGGCTCCATTCATGACGCAGCCGTCACGCCATAACGGCCTGGCTCTGATCGCCCTGTTCAAACTGTTCAAGGGAATCGTCTTGCTGCTCGTCGGTGCCGGCCTGCTTCGTCTTGTGGATCCCGAGATCGCCACCTTCCTCGCTCCGGTGCTGGATGTCTTCCATCTTCACGGACATGCTCGCCTGCTCCATTCGCTTCTGGTTAAGGTCACGGCATTGTCGTCTCATACTCTGGGTCTGATGGCCTATACCAGCCTGCTGTACGCCGCTATTTTGCTGGTCGAAGGGTTCGGCCTGTGGCGTGAAGCCGCGTGGGCCGGATATATGACTGTGGTGTCCACCAGCGTCTTCCTGCCCGGAGAATTCTACGAAGTGATGCAACAGGTCTCGGCGATGCACGCGATGGTATTCCTGATCAATATCGCCATTGTGGGCTATCTTGTCCGTCGACTTGGAACGCAGACGCTCCGGTGAGCGATCGGATGCGTCCTCCTGCCGAAGGGGTGTGGTTCATGGCCTCCTGTGACTGGTCGCCCTCGCGTTGACACCTCCCCTGGAAGCCGGTAGCGTACCGGGGACTTACCCAAGGCACTCCCGGATGATCAGGCCCTCGCTACGGCGGCAGCGGCATCGATTGACGGGAATGAAACCGAGAGGAGGATCCGTGTCAGGGGTGCCGTGGCCATCACCACCGCTTTGGTTGGTGACGCACGGATCATCCCCGAGTACCCTCGTGAAGAGCTCCAACCAGGATCAGTGATAGGCCAATGTTCGGCTATGATGTTGTGTCGAGGAAACGCAGGAGAAGGCATTGTGGTGATCCTCGTGATGGGCGTCTCGGGGGCCGGTAAATCGACGGTCGGCCGTCGTCTGGCCGATGCGCTCGGATGGCAATTTTCTGACGGCGACGAGTTCCACTCGCCTGAAAACATCGAGAAGATGCGTCACAGTCTTCCGCTGACGGATGCGGATCGGGAGCCATGGCTCGAAGGCCTTCACGCGGCCGTGGCCGAGTGGGTACGCAGGGGGCAATCGGCGGTGCTGGCCTGCTCCGTGCTGAAGGCCTCCTACCGCGAGAGGGTCGCGGGTGGGTATCGAAATCAGGTGGCGGTAGTCTACTTGAAGGGCAGCTTCGAAATGTTCCGGCAACGTGTCGCCCAGCGCACCGATCATTTCATGCGACAGGAGCTATTGGCCAGTCAGTTCGCCATCCTGGAGGAGCCAGCCGAGGCCGTGGTCGTCGATGCGGCGCTCCCTCCGGACGAGATCGTGCAGAAAATCCGCTCCGCCATTGGTAGGGAATGGGACTGAAGAACGGCTGGAGCCCGGAGCGTTACTTCTTCTCCGAACTATCCTGGTCTGTCTCACCAGCCTCTTCAGCGTCATCCTCTTTCCCACTCCGGCCCGTGGGCGCCGAATCGTCTTGATCGTCGTCCGCATCTAGAGGGCGAAACCGGGAGCCACCTCTGATGGTGGTCCGGTTAGGGTCGTCACCACGCGCGGTTCTCGACCGGCCTGAACTCCGGTCTCTCTCCACGTCCCTGGTTCGCTCTCGGTAGCCGTAGGAAAGCGGCTCATCGTTCGCGAGTACAATCCCGACGTGTAGAGACTCACCGAGGTGGATCTCTTCCAGCCATCGATCGGACCAGGGAGCCAGAACCTGTCCGGTCGGGTATCCGGGGGCGTGTACTGTGATGGTCCGTGACTGAGGTTGCGACCGGCTCTGTGTCGGCACAAACAGGGCCCAGGCGAAGATCGATCCGAGAAACAGGCAGATCAGTCTTCCGCGCTCACAGGTCATTGTCCCCCTCCGCGTAAGATCATTTGCTCACGCGCCTATTCCTGCCCGCTGTACATCACAACGGAGTCGGTGGTGGCAGGAGGTCGGTCCGCTGAAAGGTAAACCACAGAAGAACGGTGTATTGATTCAAATAGACCGTACCCTCGCAAAGCCGCGAGCGATAGAGCAGAGCGCCTGTTTCCGAATCCGCCAGTTCCAATTCATAACGGGCCACTCCTCGCTGGCTGGCTTCTCGGTAGAGGGCTAATTCAGGCAGCGCAATGGGGATTAAGCCACTGTTGATGGCTGGAACTCCGAAAAACGACTCGCCATGTTCGGTTCCCAAGGCATGGATCAAGATGCGGACCGTGACCGCTGCGCCCTTGGCCCCGACGACCGGGTACCCGTGGGCGAGGAACCAACTCTCAACCTGCCGATGCGCAAAGTCCTTGTCCGGAGTATATCCGAAGGCCTTCATCGATACGGGAGTGCCCGGCGAGAGCGGGAGACTCAGGTTCGACAGACCTCGCTCAACGGCTTGCGATAGGAGCAATTGTTCCACCGAGGTCATCGGAGAATTGGTGCGATCCTGCATGGTGCTGCAGCCCATGGCCATGGGTCCCGCCATCACGAGCAGGACGGCCCACGCCCACCTTGTGTTCGCATGCCGTCCTCGCCTCATGGCTTGATCCTCTCCCCCTGCTGATCCGTTGGATCCGCTCTCGTACCTTCTGCCGCACAGTGCGTGTCCGAGGTAGTGTTCGGCTTGTCCCAGGCGGCCGCCAGCGCCCGACAGGTCGCGATGATAATGTGGTTCGAGATTGGGGTCGTCACATACTCCTCATACCGAGCGCTTCCAATCCATGACATGCGACGGGACTTGACCTCCAACCCCCGCACGAAGATAGCCGGCGCCCGTAGGTCTCCGGACAGGCCGACCAAGACCAACTGTTCGACGCCGAGGTTGTCGGCGATGTGAAGGAGTTCAGCCTCCCCGGGCACGTGAACGACCGATTTGGTCCCAGCCTGCAGGGCGGCCTGTACCTGCGAGGGATCGACTACTTCCAGCCCGCGCATCTTGAGCCACATGGAGGCGGCCTTCACCACGATCTGGTTGTCACCCCAGACTGTCACGAGTGTGCCCGGAGGGGGAGTCAGCTGATGAGTTCCTTCCGCCCGTATCTGTGGTCCGCACCCGGTGCCCAGCCACAAGACCAGGCAGGAGGCCAATACGTAGCTCCATCCATAACGTAATTGTTGTGATTTCATCATCCCTCGAGTTGCACGCGTCAAATGACTCCACATGTCTTGTTTCCACCCACCACAAGCATCCTACAATTTCGTGAAGCGAGAAAGTAGAGAGAAATAAAATCATTACGATGCCTCACTGCTGCGACCAGTGATGCTGGGCATAGCCCTAGGTGCCGGCTGTCCATGAGCCCGATCGATGGTGTGCTCCGTTCAATGGCGAACCGTACGCGTGCGTGAGGTGCCAGAGAACGAGGGCTAGGGATTCCCCTAGCGATCAGCCTGTGCCGGTTCAGCTATACTCTTATGTCTCGTCCAATTCTCATAGACGAACGATGGAGGATCGACCCTGGAATCTCTTTCCACTACAATCGTGTGGCCGAAAACAGGAGGCTGTTGTGGAATTCGGTGATGCCGATCTGACGACTGCTGCCTCGGCGGCGGATGGGTGGTTGGCCGGAGGCGGTGAGATGGGCGCACTCGTGCGCTCAATAGACTGGTCCGAGACCGCCTTGGGGTCAGTGCAGACCTGGCCACAGTCGCTCCGCACATCCGTGAGTACCTGCCTCAATTCACGGTTCCCGATCCTTATCTGGTGGGGGCCGGATTTCATCAAGATCTACAACGATGCCTATCGGCCGATCCTAGGCGACAAACATCCCCAATCCATGGGCCAGGCAGCCCGCGCCTGCTGGCCGGAGATTTGGCACATCATCGGCCCCATGCTGGAGGGGGTTCTCTTGCGAGGAGAGGCCACCTGGTCCGAGAACCAACTCCTCTTCCTGGAGCGGCGAGGCTTTTCCGAAGAATGCTATTTTACGTTCTCCTATAGTCCGATTCGCAATGAGAGCGGGGGCGTGGGCGGCGTGTTCTGCGCCGTGACGGAAACCACAGGCAATGTGCTCGGGGAGCGTCGTCTGCGCACCCTGCGGGACCTGGCCGCCTGCGCGGCGACCATCCGCAGCGAACAGGAGACGTGGAAGCGCCTGATCGAGACACTCACGGACAATCGTCACGATATTCCCTTCGCCCTCCTCTATCGGGCCGACTCAGACCATACCAGGGCTCATCTGGCCGGTGCGTTACGCATGGAGGCCGGAGGCGCGCATGCTCCGTTCACGATCGATCTATCGGCAGGAGAGGACGTCCTCTGGTCGCTGTCCCGAGTGGCGTCGGAGGACAAACCAGTCCTGCTTGAGGAGATGCCGATACAGGGTTCATCGCAGTCGGCGCTCGTGCTCCCCCTTGCGAGGCCCGGCAGCAGCGCCTATGGGTTTTTGATCGCGGGCATCAGCGGCCGCCGTCCCTTTGACGATGATTACTGCGACTTTCTCACCATGGTGGCCGACCGTATCCTCACCGGCCTGTCGAACGCGCGCGCCTATGACGAGGAGAAGCGGCGTGTCGAGGCCCTGGCCGAGATCGATCGCGCCAAGACCATATTTTTTACCAATGTGAGCCACGAATTCCGCACCCCGCTCACACTGATGCTTGGTCCGGTGGAAGATCTCCTGGCCAGGGGGGCCACGGACCTGTCCCCCGCGACGAAAGACCAGTTGGAACTCGTGAATCGCAATGGCCTGCGCCTGCTGCGCCTAGTCAATACTCTGCTGGACTTCTCCCGCATGGAAGCCGGGCGGATGCAGGCCTCCTTTGTGCCGACAGACCTTGCGTCATTGACCGCCGAACTGGCCGGCCTGTTCCGGTCCGCGATCGAGCGGGCCGGGCTGCGTCTGCTGGTGGATTGCCGACCCCTGCCGGAGCCCGTCTCTGTCGATCGCGACATGTGGGAAAAGATTGTGCTCAATCTTCTCTCCAACGCGTTCAAATTTACCTTCGACGGCGACATTTCAGTGACGGTGCAGCAGGTCGGTCAGCACGCCGAACTACGCGTCCGCGATACGGGCATCGGTATTCCTCCCGAGGGTCTTCCTCGCCTGTTCGAACGGTTCCATCGCATCTCTCAGGCGCGCAGTCGCACGCACGAAGGGAGCGGCATCGGGTTGGCCTTGGTGCAGGAACTGGTCAAACTGCACGGCGGTTCCATCCAGGTCGACAGTCGCATGGGCGGAGGCAGCACCTTTATCGTCACGGTTCCGATAGGAACGGCCCATGTGCCGTCGGATCGTATCGGTCTGGATCGAAACGGAGTCTCGACGGCGTTGGGTGCTGGGCCCTTTGTCGAAGAAGCCTTGCGATGGTTGCCGGAGGGTGAGGATGGTCTTGGTCACGACTTTGAATCGACGTCGCAGCAGCCGTCGGAGCCGGCTCTGGCTGAGGGAGCGGAAGGGGAGTCCAGCGCGCCCCGCATCCTCGTCGCCGACGACAATGCCGATGTCCGCCACTATATCGCCCGCTTGCTGGCTGAACGGTATCAGGTCGAAACGGTCCCGGACGGTAAAGCTGCCTTGCAGGCCATTCGGAGGCAACGACCGGACTTGATCGTGACCGATGTGATGATGCCGAATCTGGATGGATTTGGTCTGTTGCGCGAAGTGCGGGCCAATCCCGACAGCAAAACGATCCCGGTCATTATGCTCTCCGCCCGAGCCGGAGAGGAATCTCAAGTGCAGGGTCTGGAGCAGGGGGCGGACGACTATCTCATCAAGCCTTTCACTGCGCGAGAATTGCTGGCACGGGTGGATGCCCATGTGAACATGGCGCTCATCCGTCGTGACGCAGCCGAGGCGATCCGTGAGAGCGAGCAGCGGTTTCGTCGCATGGCGGACCATGCGCCGGTCATGGTGTGGGTGACGGATCAGGACGGAGCCTGCACCTTCCTCAGCAAATCTTGGTACGAGTTTACCGGACAAACTCCCGGGACGGGCTTGGGATTCGGATGGTTGGAGGCAGTCCATCCGGATGACAGGGGGCCGAGCGCCGAGCTGTTCCTCGAAGCGAACCGCCGGCGTGAGGCATTCAGGCTGGAGTATCGGCTCAAGTGCCACGATGGAAATTATTACTGGCACATCGATGCCGCGACGCCGTTTCTCAGCGAACGGGAGCAATTTCTCGGGTTTATCGGATCGTGCATCGACGTGTCGGAACGCAAACGGGCCGAAGAATGGCAGCGTCGTGCGGCCACGGATGCATTGGCCGCCGCCGAAGCCAATGCCAAATTCAGAGCATTTTTTGATCAAGGATCATACTTTGCCGCGGTCCTGACGCCGGACGGAACGGTGGTCGAGACGAACCACCTGTCACTGGAAGGCTGCGGGTTTAGCCGAGAGGAAGTCATCGGTAAGAAATTTTGGGATTGTGGCTGGTGGAATCGGTCTCTGGGCGTGATGAATATGGTCCAAGAGGGGGTTCGACAGGCGGCCAAAGGCCGGTTCTTTCGGCAAGAATACCCATACTTTCTGGCCGACGGGACCGAGCGGATCGCCGATATGATCATTGTTCCGGTCAAGGACGAGGCTGGGCGGGTCTTGTTCCTCGCCCCGACCGGGTCCGACATTACGGAGCGGAGCAGGACTGAGGCGGCGCTTCGCCTTGAACGTGAACGGTTGTCTCTCGCGCTGAAGGCCGGTCAAATGGGCGTCTACGATTTCGACTTGACGCAGGATAAGCTCTGGTGGTCGGAGGAGATCTTTGCTGTATTCGGCGTCGATCGACGCCGGTTTACGCCGACACGTGACGCCTTCACCGCGCTGGTCCACCCCGACGACCGAGCGGGCATGTGGCGACATTTCGAAGCGACGGTTCGAGAGCGGCAGGAATTCGTGTACGAATTCCGTATTGTTCGGCCGGATGGGACGGTGCGATGGATCGCCAACCGGGCTCGAGCGGAATACGACGCCGCCGGTGAAGCCGTGCGGCATTTCGGCGTGGCGATCGACATCACTGAACGTAAACAGGCGGAAGTGGCGTTGCGCGAAAGCGAGCAACGATTCCAGATCGCTGCGCGCGCCACCAACGATGCGATTTGGAGCTGGGATCTCGCCGCGAACTCGCTCTGGTGGAACGAGGGGGTGCAAACGCTGTTCGGCTATATGGCCGACCAAGTCGGCTCGGATATCGAGTGGTGGCATGGGCACATTCATCCCGATGATCGCGCGCGCGTCGTGGCCGGCGCCGACGCGGTCATTCACAGTGATGACACGTTATGGCGCGATGCGTACCGTTTTCGCCGCGCAGACGGCTCCTATGCGGACGTGTTCGACCGGGGCTATGCGATCCGCGACGACCAGGGGCGATGTACGAGCATGATCGGCGCGATGCAAGACCTGACCGACCGGAAGCGGGCCGAAGAATCACTCCGTGAGCGAGGGCGATTCACCGTCCTGCGGGCGGACCTGAACGCCGTGCTGGTCGGCGTGGAGCGTTCGATTCCCGCGGTGCTGCAGCGCTGTTGCGAGATCCTGGTGCAACATCTCGATCTGGCCTTCGCGCGGATCTGGACACTCGACGAGACGGAGCAGGTGTTGGACATGCAGGGCAGCGCCGGCATGAATACGCGCCTGGACGGATCGCATGGGCGCGTGAAGGTGGGCGAGTTGGAGATCGGTCGCATCGCGCAAACCGGCCGGTCGTTGATGACGAATGACCTGGTTCGCGACCCGAATATCAGCGACCGGTCATGGGCCGAACGAGAAGGCATGGTCGCGTTCGCCGGCTATCCGATGCTGCTCGAAGGCGGCGTGCTCGGCGTGATGGCGCTGTTCGCCCGCCGCGCCCTTTCCGACACCGCCTTCAATGAACTCGCGCCCATCGCCGACACCATCGCCCAATGGATCAAGCGTCGGCGCGCCGAGGCAGCCTTGCGCGACAGCGAAGAGCAACTCCGATCCTTCGCCGGTCAATTGGAACGACTGGTGGAGGCGAGGACGGACGAATTGCTGCTTTCGCAAGGTCGACTCCGGGAACTTGCGACGGAGCTGAACCTCACGGAACACCGCGAGCGAACCAAACTGGCCACTGAATTACACGACCATCTGGCGCAACTGCTCGTGCTCGGACGGCTGAAGCTCGGACAGGCGAAGCGTGTTGAAGGGGTGGTCCGACCCTGTGCCGACTTCATCAAGGACACCGAAGGCGTGCTCGATGATGCGCTCGCTTATACGCGTACGCTGGTAGCCGGACTGAGTCCGCCCATATTGCGGGAGTTTGGTCTTGCCGCTGCGTTGCGCTGGTTGCCCAGCCAGATGGAGCGGTACCATTTGACCGTGGCTGTGCGCACGCCGGATGCCACAGAATGGCCGATTACGGAAGATCGGGCGGTCTTATTGTTTCAATCGGTGAGAGAACTATTGATCAACATCACCAAACATGCCGAGACCACAGAGGCGGCGGTGACCCTCTGGTATGAGGACGAATTTCTACAACTCGAGGTGCGCGACGAAGGACGGGGGTTCGACGCGGCTGCCGTCGATCGTCCGGCGCCGGCCTCGTCAAAATTCGGCCTTTTCAGCATCCGTGAACGGATGAAAGCGCTGGACGGAGCATTCGAAATCGAGTCGGCGCCTGGGAAAGGCACGACGGCGAGATTGACCTTGCCGCTGCAGCAGCGAGATGGACCGCAGGTTGCCGCCGGGGTTGACAGACGCCCGAGCCGGCCCGCTCCTGTGCCGCGTCTATCGCCTCAACCAGGACGCCCGATTCGGGTGTTGTTGGTCGACGATCATGTCATGCTTCGACAGGGCCTGCGCAGTATCGTGACCGGGTATGACCATCTGAATGTCGTGGGCGAGGCCAGTAACGGAGTAGAGGCCATCCAGCTTGCGGGCCGCCTCGCGCCGGAGGTGATCGTGATGGATGTCAACATGCCGCAGCTCGACGGCATCGAGGCCACGAGGCGGATCAAGGAGCGCCATCCGGAGATCGCCATCATCGGCCTGTCGGTTCATCGTTCGTCGGATGTGGCGCAGCAGCTGATCGCTGCCGGCGCCGTCGGGTATCTTACCAAAGAGAGTGCCGCGGACGAGTTATGCAAAGCGATCGAAGCGGCAGTCCGGGTCGTTCGCGAATGAGGCTCCGGCGAGTGAGGACTGCGTGACAGAGTCCGCGCGCAAGGTTTCCCGCAGGATCAGCTGATTTTCATGACCACGTCCGTGCAATGGACGCACGATCCTCATAAGGTGCGATGGGATTAAATTGGAGGACGTGGCTGTCTGGGGACTTGGATCGGCTCTTTTCTCAAGTCGAATGGAAGGCAGGAGGAACCAGGCGCCGAAGGCGGAAGCCAGCAATGTGTCGAGCCAAACCGGTGCTTCGTTACACCTATGGGGCGCTGTTTATCGTTGCCGGCGTCAACCATTTCGTTCAGACTGAATTGTATGTCGGCATCATGCCGCCCTATCTGCCGTGGCATCGTGAACTCGTCTATATCAGCGGGTTCGCTGAGATAGGGTTGGGGGCATTGTTGATGCTGGAACGCTGGTCCTCGGTGGCGGCGTGGGGGTTGATTGCGCTTCTCATTGCGGTGTTTCCCGCCAACCTCCATATGGCGCTGCATCCGGACCAATACCCTTGGGCCTCGCCCTTTGGCCTGTGGCTCCGGTTGCCGCTTCAAGGGGCACTGATCGCCTGGGCTGCCTGGTACACCAGGCGCCCTGCGCCACCGCCTGTTCGTACAGATCCAAAAGAGGGACCACGACCACGGGGGATGCCATGACGTGAGGAGGTGCGGCAGGAGACCGCGACCGGCGGCCGCTAGAATCGAACTCCTAAGGAAACGAGGGCGAAATTGTACCAACCGAAGGCATAGGTATCATTGTCCACACCGCCCTCGAAGACGCGATAGCCCGCTGTCATATACCAAGCATTGCTGAGATCGTACCGAATCTTCACCGCCGCATCGATGGCCCGTCCCTGAGTGCTGACCAAACCGTCGAAATCCAGCAGCGCGGTCCAACGCGGCGCAAGATCATATTCCAGGCTGGTGCTCAGCAAGGGCACGAATCCCACATTGCTATCGGAGGCCGTGACACCTTGCTGACGCAACTCCACTTTGGCATCTCGGATAAATGCCGTCGCGCCGATGCGCCAGCGCAAGCGGTCCGCGTCGTGGAGTAGATAGCGATAAGTCAGCCGATAGGAATCGAAACGATAATCGGAATCCACCGGACTGTTCGGGGCAAATGAGCTGCCGGCAAAGCGCACCGGCATCGCGAAGGGGCCGCTACCGGAGAAAGCGAGCGGGGCATAGACAAATCGAAGCGAATGCCGGTGACTCACATTCCAGGTGAGTTCGACGCGCCGCTGCACTTCGGGACCGTTGTCTTGGATATCGGTCAGGCTGAAACGGGTTCCTGCGGAACTATCCGGTATGTGGATTTGGTTGCGTGATTGCCAAACGGCCCCGGTTTCAAATTCCAGTGAGAAGCGATGGTCGAGAGGGGAGGCCGCGACCGCAGACGCGACAGCATTGAGACCGAAAAAAGCCAGGGTCGCGGCTTGAACGCAGACCCTGAAAGCATGAAAATGGAGTGAACTCCGTAGATGCATAGGCAAGCGGTGAAAACATACCACAACACCTGGAACATACAGCAGATCGTCTTTCGTCGGCTACTAGGCCTGTCTCTAGTTGTGCTGTGGGGGGCGACAGGACACAGTAGGCCTCACCTGTATGGACAACGCCTGGGCATACCCATCGGGAAGAGTTCAAGGAGCGGATGGGAAGGGACTGCAGGGCCGCCGGCAGCAGATGTTCCCGATGACGAAAGTCTGTTCCCACGGAGGCGGCAAGATGGTCGCCATGCGGCAACTGGAAGAGTCGTCGCGGCTCACCTCCCGCTCCCACTCCAGGGAGATCCCTAGCTGCCCCAATGTCTCAAAGAGAGGTATATCAACAATACAGAGGAGACCACGATATGGTTGACGTGAATTCGATGTATCATGCCCGGTTGCGAAGTGATGATCTCAAGGCTCAGATCGACAAGCTTGAAGGCCTCGCACATCACACGGTGGTGAATCCTACCTTCGACGTGTTTGACGCAGAAACAGAATCCATCCTCATCAAAATTTATGGGGCCAACCACAAGTATGTGGAGTCCTACAAATACGCCACCGTCGGGGAAGCCGAAGCGATGGTGAATTTGCCGGAGTCAGCGCAGGAACCGCAGACGCGGGACATCCCGAAGAAAGGGTTGCAGCAGCGCCGGCAGGTGTTACAGAGCATTTTGACCGATCTCCAGGTACTCGAAACGCAAGAGTCGGAGCTGTTGACGGGGGAAGATCGCGAAGATCCACCCGGCCCCAGCTAATCGCGTGACGCCGAACTTGACAGGGCATGGAGGTGGTGACCGCCGTGTTAGTGGGCTCAATGCGGTCGCTGCCTCCGCGAGTATTCGGGAGTGTTCTCGACCTACCTCAGCGACGCGAATCCGAACGTGTCGAAGAAGCCGTTGGCGGGCCTTTCGGCGCAGCAGGTCGCTTGTCGCCTCATGCCGTTCTCATCGTTGCAAGACAGGGGGGCGACCCGCGTGATGCGGAAGCCTGAACGGGCTGACGCCGCAGAGCGTTGCGGTGTCCGGCGCGCTGTCGTAAGCGCAACGGATTCGTGTTCTACGAAGTTCCCAGGCGACGGCGAATCCAGTCATTTGCCGGCGGTTTTTTCTCGTAGGCCTACCTCATAATACGTACTAATGGTTTTACCCGTTGCGTCATCTTCGGCGACAGCTGTGTCTCAGGTTGGTGCACAAATTGGAACCATTTTGTTTTCGTAATCCGACACGCTTTTTCTTGAAAACAGAAAGACGACTTGCCTACAGTGCACCGTTCGAAGAGGTATTCATTCATCATAAGGAGGAACGTATGCGTAGGATTCGTGAGCGGTATATGTTCGGTGGGGCGCTGGTGCTGACTGCCTGGTTGGGCCTCGCCCCCGCGCTGTCCCAGGCTGCCGAATGGGTGCATGAGGGCATGGCTGAAGAAGGGAAGATCACCACCGGCTTTCGGGTAGGACCGAGTTTCACCACTCAGAGTTCCGGTGTGTCGACGGTCGGTCCGGCACTGAATTTCCAGGGTATGTACGGACTGAACAAGTGGTTTCGTCTCGGTATGATGTTGGAGTGGGAAAATCATGGAATCGATGGGCCTCGAAGCGGATCCCTCAATACCATTACGCTTCTGCCGGTCAACTTGGAGTATCGTCCCGGGCATTTTGGGAACTTCATCCCCTACCTCACGACCGGGATCGGTGTGAACATCAACACCAAAGATGTCAGCGATACGTTTGCCTGGCGAGTCGGCGGAGGCATCGACTATGCCTTGAGCAATTTGGTTCAGTCGGCGCCGAAAGGGCTGATGTTGAATATGGAAACGGCGTGGAAGCGTAATCATCCTTCGGGTGGTGATGGATCCACCATGGGCTTGCTTTTCGGGGTGCGTCACACGTTTTAATCAGGCAGGATGCGGAGTCCGCGAGCGGCGTGCTCGCCGTCCGTGAAGCGTATCGGATCCGATCGCAGGGCGTATCGCTGGTAGCCAAGACGCGTTGGGTAGTCAGGTCACGGTCGTCCGTGCCTGGCTGCCCAGGATCTCCCCTTCTCGCTTCGACCGACCCATCTTGCACGTTCTATGGTTTCTTTCCGCCATCCGCTCTTGCGTCTCTGAGGATGACAGCAGGTTTCCGAGTGAGCTTGGCCGGCCTCGTAGCGCCGCCCCTTGCTCAACTCGTCTATTACGACTCGGGCGCGATCAGATTGACCGCCGCAAAGCAAACATTCGAAAGCTTGCGCAATGGGTCTGATCTGTTGATACGATGGAATCTCGTGCCCTGGAAGTAAATCTGTTCTCTACCACCGAGGCGGCCATGAAAGTCAAACGAATCGTAGCCAATATAGACACTCGAGATATTGCGGCGGCAAAGCGTTTTTACCATGATGTCTTAGGTCTCGATATATTGATGGATCACGGCTGGATCGCGACGTACGGATCGGCCGTGAGCATGAACATTCAAATTAGTTTCGCGACGCAGGGTGGATCCGACACCCCGACGCCAGACCTGTCCATTGAAGTGGATGATGTAAATGTCGCGCTTGATCGCATGACGACAGCCGGGTTTGTGGCGGAGTATGGGCCGATAGATGAGCCTTGGGGAGTGCGACGATTTTACGTGCGTGACCCATTCGGCAAGCTCATCAATGTCCTCGCGCATCAGTAGGACAAGCATTGCGGAGTTCGGCGCCGTCTCGTCTCACGATAGTCAGCCGTCGAGAGCGGCCATCCGTCTCCGACCGTCATCGGTCACCTTCTCTCAACGGCGGACCGGTGCGCAAACCGCCAGCCGACGCCCCTCCTGTTCCATTCGGCCCCAATGTGTTATAAGCTGACTGTTTCTCTAGCCTGGTACTCACGAGCCATTGCGGATATTTCGTCGAATCAATCCAGACCTTGCCGGATCGTACGGTCGTCAGACCGTCAGTTCCGAGAGGATTCACAGGGGGAATGAATTAGGATGAGCAAGAAGGAAATCGATGCAGCGCGGCGACTGATGAGCCTCATGTTCAAGGCGCATCCTTGGCACGGAGTCTCCATGGGCGACCATGCGCCGGAATTGTTGACGGCCTATATCGAAATTGTGCCGACCGATACGGTGAAGTACGAAGTGGACAAGGCCAGCGGATTTCTCAAGGTCGATCGCCCGCAGCGTTTCTCCAACTTTTGTCCGGTGTACTACGGGCTGATCCCGCAAACCTATTGCGGCGAACGTGTGGCCAAGCTGTTCGGCACGCGCGCGAACCGGCCGGACATGATCGGCGACGGCGATCCGCTCGATATCTGCGTGTTGACCGAAAAGACGATTCCGCATAGCGACATTCTCCTGACGGCCCGGCCCATCGGCGGGTTCAGCATGGCGGACGGCGGGGAAGCCGACGACAAGATCATCGCGGTCATGCGGGACGATGCCGTGTACGGAACGTTCACCGATCTCAAAGACTGCCCGATGACACTCCTGGACCGGCTGCAGCACTATTTCCTGACCTACAAGCACGCGCCGGGATCCACTCAGCATAAGGTCGAAATTACGAGCATGTACGGCCGCGACGAAGCCTTGCAGGTCATTCGCGCCAGTCATGACGACTACAAGCACAAGTTCCCTGAGTTGGAATTCATGTGGCCCGCCAGCATGAACAGCTAGTACCACCAAGAAAGGTCTATCCTCCCCTCATGAAACACACCACGACGCATTCGCAGACGGAGCCGGCGGCCAAGGGATTTTCTCCCGGGTTTGCCGCGCTTGGATTAGAAGCCTCGCTGTTGACCACCCTTGAGGCGTTGGGCTACGAAGAGCCCACTCCGATTCAGCGCGAAGCCATCCCTCCGCTCCTGGAGGGTCGCGACTTGTTGGGTCAAGCTGCCACGGGGACCGGCAAGACGGCGGCGTTTGCGTTACCGCTCTTGCAACGGATTTCGCATGGCCCGCGGCAGCGGCCTACGGCGCTGGTGCTGGTGCCGACCCGGGAACTCGCCGTGCAGGTGAGTGAGGCGGTGCAACGGTACGGCAAGGAACTCCGGATCGGCGTGCTGGCGTTGTACGGCGGTCAGGCGATGGGCCCTCAACTGCAGGCGCTTCGTCGAGGGGTCGAAGTCATTGTCGCCACGCCGGGACGGGCCTTGGATCACCTCCGTCGCAAGACGTTGAAACTGGCCGATCTTCAAGTCGTGGTGTTGGACGAGGCGGACGAGATGCTCGACATGGGGTTTGCCGACGACCTCGATGCCATTCTCGAGCAAACCCCGGAGAGCAAACAGACGGCGTTGTTTTCGGCGACCATGCCGCCGCGGATTGCGTCCATTGCCCGCCGACATTTGAAGAATCCAGTCGATGTGACGATTGCCCGTGAGCCGGTGAAAGCGGGCGCTGCGCCCCGCGTGCAACAGACCGCCTATGTGGTGGCGCGACAGCACAAGGTGTCCGCGTTGGCCCGCGTGTTGGATATTGCGACGCCGAAGTCCGCTCTCGTGTTCTGCCGGACCCGGCTGGAGGTCGATGAAGTGACCGCGGCATTGAACAGTCGCGGGTATCGAGCCGAGGCCATTCACGGCGGCATGAGCCAGGTCCAGCGGGATCGTGTCATGCAGGCGTTTCGCTCCGGACAAACCGAACTCCTCGTCGCGACCGACGTGGCCGCGCGCGGGCTGGATATTCCCTCCGTCTCCCATGTGATCAACTACGATCTTCCGTCGTCGTTGGAAGTCTACGTCCATCGTATCGGGCGAACCGGTCGCGCCGGGCGAGAAGGCGCCGCGATGACCATCATCGAGCCACGCGAACAGCGGTTGTTGCGCAGCGTCGAGCAGCATACCAAAGCCAAAATCACGATCGCCTCCGTGCCGTCCCTCGGTGATCTGTTGGCGAAGCGGCTGGAACGTACGAAGGCCTCCATCCAAGAAACTTTGGAGGCCGGTGAGCTGGAAGATTTTCGCCGCGTCGTTCAAGCGATGGCTGTCTCGGCAGATCCGGCGGATATCGCGGCGGCGGCCATCAAGCTGGTGTATCGGTCTCATGGCGGCGAACGAGCGGAAGAAGAGATCCCGGCGGTCTCGACGAGGGCGCCGGAGCCCTATCGACCGTCGCGTCCTTCGTATGGCTCGGCTCCTCAGCAGGGCGATCGTGCGCGCGCGCCGCGAGGCGGTCCGAGCCGCGGTGGACGGGCGGCCGGAACGGTGCGGGTCTATATCGGAGCCGGACGCGCGGCCGGCATCAGGCCAGGGGATCTCGTCGGTGCCATTGCCAATGAAGCGGGCGTGCCCTCGCGCATGATCGGCGCGATCGAAGTCGAGGAGCGATTCTCGCTGGTGGATGTGCAGGAGGAGGCGGCTCGGCAGATTATCGAGGCTCTGGGTCGAACGCGTATCAAGGGGCAAAAGGTGGCGGTGAGGTTGTTTAGAGATTAAGGAGCAAGGGCGGCCACCAGTCGATTTGTTTCGCGCCGGGTTGACGGCGATCATGACGACCTGAGACGCCCCTCGGTCTGTTCCCATGTCCCGGGCAGATAGTGTTATATTGGGCCGATGTCAGCTGCCGCAAGCCTTCCCGTCAGCACCAACATTCCTCAGCGCATGGACCGGTTGCCCTGGTCGCGATGGCATTGGCTGGTTGTAGTCGCCCTTGGCGTGACCTGGATCCTGGACGGCCTCGAGGTCTCCATCGTCGCGGCGCTCGGACCGGTGCTCACCCGTAACACCACGTTGAACCTGACGGCCTCCGAGGTCGGCATGACAGCCTCGGCCTATTTGGCGGGTTCCGTGATCGGAGCCATTGTCTTTTCCTATCTGACCGATCGGCAGGGGAGAAAGAAGTGGTTCTTGTTGACCCTGCTGCTCTATCTCACCGCGACCGTGTTGACCGCCTTTTCCTGGGACCTGTGGAGCTTCATGTTTTTCCGGTTCCTGACCGGCGCCGGCATCGGAGGGGAATATGCGGCCATCAACTCGGCCATCGATGAACTCATACCGGCGCGGACGCGGGGCCATACGGACCTGGCGATCAACGGGAGTTGGTGGTTGGGAAGCGCCGGTGGCGCGCTCCTGACGATCGTGCTGCTGAACCCGCTGCTGATTCCTGAATACCTCGGATGGCGTCTCTGTTTTGCCCTGGGTGCGGTGCTGGGCGTGGGCATCATGTTGATTCGGCGGGTGATTCCGGAAAGTCCGCGCTGGCTCATGACGCATGGAAGATTGGATGAGGCGGACGCGATTGTTTCCGGCATCGAAGCGCAAGTGTTGCGCGACGAAAAGGTCGCCTCCCTGCCGTCGCCCGAAGGCTCGATCACTGTCCATGCGCGGCCGCATGCGACCCTGGCCACGGTCGCGCGAGAACTGTTCGTCACCTATCCTCGGCGCACGACCCTGGGTATCGTGCTCATGGTCACGCAGTCGTTCATGTACAATGCCATCTCGTTCACCTATCCCTTCGTGCTCACGAAATTTTACGCGGTGCCGATCCACACCATCGGGTATTACATCCTGCCGTTCGCGATCGGCAACTTCTTGGGCCCCCTCTTGCTCGGCAGGTTCTTCGATACGATCGGCCGCAAACAAATGATCAGCGCCACCTACGCGCTCGCCGGCTGCCTCCTCGCGGCGACCGGCTATCTGTTCTTGCAGGGGGTGTTCACGTCCGTCACTCAAACGCTGGCCTGGTCCTGCATTTTCTTCTTCGCCTCCGCCGGCGCCAGTGCGGCCTATTTGACGGTCAGTGAAATCTTTCCCATGGAGATTCGCGCCATGGCCATCGCATTTTTCTTCGTGGTGGCGCAGGGTGCAGGAATCGTCGCGCCGTGGTTATATGGCAAGCTGATCGAAACCTCCGCCGAAAGCGTCTATTACGGGTATCTCTTGGGCGCCGGGATGATGCTCGTGGGTGCGATCGTGGAGTTGTGGCTGGGAGTGAAGGCGGAGCGTCGTTCGCTCGAACACATTGCCGCACCCTTGTCCGCCCGGCCCCACTCAGAGGATCCGTCTCACGCCTGATCGATCACCGTCCACTCGTCATCGCTCAACAGGATGGTCTCCGGCAATGTGTCGAGCCTCTTGTTGCCCGCCGATTTTTGCGCTACCATCCCGCACGGATATGATGAGTTCCAGGAAGATCTCGGCGGCTGCCGATTGACGAACAGTCTGTCTCGGCAGGGCGCCCGACACATCTCGTCACTCTCCTCGCCAGAAGCCCCATAGCATCCGCGGATCATCGTAGACCTCCCGGTCTGCGGATGAGAGCCGACGGCATTTGACGGGCGGCGATATCGGAGCGGTCTTCTGGCGGGTAGAGGGATCCAAAACTCGAAGATCTGATTGCGACGGAGATGCACGGTGATGAGATGGGCGTGAGCCTCTTGCCTTGGAAGGTCTTGTTGCGGGACTGGCAGACTCGGGCGGTGGCCGATGTGCTGGCGCAGAAGCGCGAGGACTATCTGGTCACGGCGACGCCGGCTGCGGGAAAAACTCGCTTTGCGCTCCGAATCGCCCATCAGTATCTTGCCGACCGGGCCGCCGGCCGCGTCCTCGTGATCTGTCCGACGAATCACTTGCGGACGCAATGGGCATCGGCGGCCGGTCAGGTCGGTATTCAGCTCGATCCGGCGCTCTCAAATGAGCAAGCCTGCGAGGCGCGGGATTATCATGGCGCGGTGGTGACCTATCAGCAAGTATGCCTGGCGCCGGAGGTGTTCCGCCGAGCCTGCCGCAATCGGAAGACTCTGGTCATTCTCGACGAGTTGCACCATGCCGGAGATGGAAAGGATTGGGGCAAGGCGTTACGGGAATCTTTCGGGGAAGCGGTGTTTCGTCTTGCGCTGTCCGGCACGCCCTTCCGCTCGGACAACAACCCGATTCCCTATGTGCGATACGAGCAGGGCGAAAGCCAGGCTGATTTCACCTACGGGTATTCGCATTCGATCCGAGACGGAGTCTGCCGGCCGATTCTGTTCCCGAGCTATGAAGGGGAACTGACCTGGTTGTCGGATGGGCGTGAGCATCGGGCCACCTTTGAAGACGGGTTGACCTTCGAGCGCCAGAGGGAGCGGCTCAAGACCGCCTTGCTGCAGGAGAGCTGGCTGGGCCCGGTATTGAACGATGCCCATGCCGAGCTGCAGCGGTTGCGGAAGCAGGAACAGGCGGACGCGGGCGGGTTGATCGTGACCATGAACCAGGACCATGCGCGGCAGGTGGCGGACCTGGTTCTGAAGATCACGGGCGCGCGCGCGCACGTCGCGGTGTCCGACGATCCATCCGCGTCGAAGACCATCGAAACGTTCGCCCGTCACAAGTCGCAGCAATGGCTGGTGGCGGTGAATATGGTGAGCGAAGGCGTCGATATCCCGCGCCTCCGGGTCGGCGTGTATGCGACCAATGTGTTGACGGAGATGTATTTTCGCCAGGTCGTCGGGCGCTTTGTGCGGATGCAGGAGAACGTGCCGAAACCGCAACGGGCCTGGCTCTACCTGCCGAAGGATGCCACCTTGGTGCATTACGCCAAGCGCATCAAGGTCGAGCGCGACCATGTGCTCGAAGAGATCATGCCGGCCGTGCAGCGGACGCTGTTCGGTACGGCGGCCACCTCGCTGAAAGAGTATATTCCCCTCAATGGCGTGGCCAGACTCGACGCCTTGATCGGCGCGGACGAGGGCGATCCGGCCGTCGAAGGGAAGGGCCATCCGGAGCCGGCGGCGGCGCTGCATGACCAGAAAAATACCCTGCGGGACAGACATCGCACCCTCGTCGGGGCGGTGGCGCGGAAGTGCGGTATCGACCATCGGCAGCTTAATGCGGAATTGATCAAGCGAACGGGTGGTCGAGTCGACCAGGCGACGATCCCCCAACTGGAGCGACGGATTGCCCTGTTGGAGAAATGGCGAGATGTGGGCTTCGATCAAAAGCGTTGACCCCCGACATGTGAAAAAGAAGGCATGCCCGATCAGTGGGCGCGTGATCAAGACGCATCTCAAGATGAGAGGAAGGCAACAATGGCTGGAAATCGGGTGACGCGGCGTACGAGCGTGGTCGGGAAGAAGGCTACGAAGAACGCCGTGAACAGGTCAGGGACGAAAAGTGCGGCTCCGGCACGCCGCGCAAAGACGCCTCGCGCCAAGCGGCCGACCGTGGCGGTCGTGGTGCTGTCCGGTTCCACCCCGCTTCGCCGGAACAAGGCGGCGGAATTGGTGGCGGAAGAGCTGCAGTTGGATTTGGCGAAGGTGAATCTTTCCTCAGTGGTGAGCCGCCGTGTCGGCGAAACCGAGAAGAACATTAACCGGGTGTTCGATGAGGCGGAACGTAGCGGATCGATCCTTTTCTTTGACGAGGCGGACGCGCTGTTCGGGAGACGCGGGGCAGGCAAGGACGGCGCGAGTCACTATGCCGATGCCGGGGCGGCCCATCTGTTGCAACGTATCGAGGCCCACAATGGCCTGGTCATTCTCACGACCGACGGGAAAAGCCGGATCGATCAAGCGTTGTCTCGACAAGCACAGGTGTCCATGATGGTGGATATCAAGCAGAAGCGGAGCAAGGTGGTCTGACGAGTCGCCGCCGGTCATTGCCGCCGAACGGTCCCGTGATGAACCACGGAGGATCGAAAGGCAGTCCGGCATGGACGGGGCGGGTCCAGGGGGCGAGCATGATGAGCGCCATGTCTGCGAGGGGCGTCGTCGAGTCGGCACTGTTGTGCGAGCAGGATGCCGACGGAGTTGTTCAGCGCCCTGAGGCTATTCCGTTACTTCACTGGCTTCCAGGCACTTGGTGCATTGTTCGAGATCGGGCACGCCATGGGCGCTGCAGAAATGCCGATGGCAGAGGCCGCACAGCATAAAGGTCATCTTGATTCGGTCTTCCGCTTCGCAGCGGTAACAGTTTTTCGCGGTTCGTGCCTTCGGCATGGTTCTTCTCCTCGAAACGTTCGTCGGTTCAACTGCGTGTCATCGGGTGGGCGTGCGAGCCGGTCTTCATCGGCGTCGGTCGCGTGTTCTTGTCCGCCCTATGCCGGTCCTTGAGCGTGGAGGACGGCAGGACCTGAGCCCATGTCAGGAAGCGGGCAGAGTACCTGGGCCGAGTCGGCCTCAGGCGCTACAGAGAGCAAGGGGTGTGTTCGTGACCTTGTCCAGACGTTGTGGAGACCCTCTGTGGGAAGTCTTGTCTACATGCTCGCATACCGCGAGACAGAAATTCTTCGGCTGAATCCCGACTCGTTATAACACATTTTCATGAGCGCCGTGGCACGTCACGCGTTTGATGGCCGCGCAACAAGACCTCTATTTTTTAATGAGCCTTCTATACTGCGGGCCACCGTGCCGCACGTTGTCGTCGGATGAGGACTGATCCGGTAGCGATGAGATTCGAGAAAATATCCATCCCAAGCCGCGATCGGCGTGGTTCTTTCTCAGCGCACGGTGAATCGTGTCGGCTGCGATACGATTGCCTTCATCCGTCCAATGTGTATCATCGGCCAGGTAGGTGGCAATGCCTGCGCGCGTTGCGGACTTCAGCGCCGGAGTCAGATCGACATACTCAATGGTTGGGACTAACTCCGTCAGGAGCCGTCGCATGTGGTCGGGTAGATCGGTGACACGCAATTGGCGGACCGCATCCGTGGTCAACGACACATTGTGGAGGTCATGGTACACCCGGAATTTTTCCGGGACAAAGGCGACGAGGAAGCGGATGTTCTGCTCGCGACAGAGGAGCGCCGCTTCGACGATGGGCGCGATGGCGTTGTGAAGGGTCGGACCGGATGGCTGTGCCACTTCAGTCGGGGCAAACAGTATGGTCTTGGTCATGTGCTCGGCGTCGATGAACTCGGCCCGGAATTCAGTGATCGATTCCTTCGGGATACATTGTCGCCCCTGCCGAAACATGAGAGCCGCGACATTTCTGGTCAATGAACGAAACCAGAAGTTCTGCCAGAAATCGTTGCCGGATCCATAAGCCTGCCTTTCATAGGCCAACGAATCAGAGAAGTCATTGCCTTCAAAAAACGCCCAGACCACGGTCTTGGGTTTGAGCGGCAGCCCGAACCGTCGAAGGACGGCCAGTTCCTGCTGGGGGCCATACCCTGAATGACCAAGATTGGCGACGGAGGTGCCTTGCAGCTCACTCAGTACCGTCGTGATCAGCTTCGACTCGGGCGTGAGATATCCCTCAATGTATGAATCCCCGATGACCACGAGCTCCGCCTCATGGAGGTCGCGGGCATTGCGAAATCCATTGTGGTCATACCGGACGTCTATCTTGTGCGTCGGATCGGGAGGAATGCACAGCGCTCCACCGAGGTTCCCTTGGTAAGACGCTTCGTACTGATAATGCGGATCGTGTCGCCATAAGAGTTCTTTATCGTACCGCCTCCCTTCCATACTTAAAGCCGTGCCCGGTTCGTACGCTCCGAGGAGCGTACGGAAATCAATTGCGCCGATCATGACAGCGCCCTCGGCAAGCAACCAGCAAAACACGAGTGAGCCGGTCGTGAGCAGAAAACGTGACCCTGTTTCCGAGAGTGGGACTCGCGCAAACATTCCATACAATGCCCAGGCCAACAGATAGGCCGAGATGACATTGTCGAGCAGGTGCCGGATGTTCGTCACTCCCGTGAGGAAGAGGATGCCGTACCCCGCAAGGAACACCATCAGGGTGAGGAGGATGGTAATCCCTCTCCGTTCATCATTTCGCATGGCGAGACTGCATTCGATCGGTTCCATGTTTGAGGAGTTGAAGGTGAATCATCGGCACTGGGCTGGAAGCGCGGATGTTGCGGCGAAGCAAGCCAGCCCGAGTGTCCAGTATTACTGGACACATTGAGTTAAGTCAATCCTGGGGAACGGGTGCTGGTCGGTGACGAGACGGAGATACAGCGCAAAGCGGGCTCTTGTCGATCGCGAGGTGAACGATTGGGCGGACTCATCGGGGCGATGACCTCAGGTGTAGCGGGATGTGTGAAAGGCCCGGCGAGTGAAGTGTCCAGTATAGCTGGATAAGGCGGGCCGTGGCGAACGTCGCTGCGCGAAGGTCCAGTATGGGGACGACCCTATGCCCTGTGTTCAGACGTCCCGCTGGTGTTCAGCTCCGGCCACGTCCTCCCGTAGCAGAAACTTGATGGACGGGTTCGATTTGATGCAATAGGCGAGGAGGTGTTCGGTGGTGAACAGCATGACGCCGCGGCCCTGTTGATCGACGAGCCGGATGGTGTCGGAAGGCCAATAGACGGCCGCGATCGTCGCGGGATCACCGACGACCCAGCGGGCCAGCGCATGGGGCAGGCGCTCGACGGACGTCGTGACCCCGTACTCGTTCTCCAAGCGAGACATGACCACGTCGAATTGCAGCTCACCCACCGCGGCCAGCACCGGTTCGCGACGCACGTGGTCCGGCGAATAAAAAATCTGCATGACCCCTTCCTCTTCCAGCTGCTTGAGTCCCTTCTGAAACTGCTTGTGCTTGGAAATATCGTGCGTGCGCAGAAGGGCGAAACATTCGGGAGCAAAATGCGGAATGGGATCGAAGGCCAGCGCGGGGTCGGAGGTCAGGGTATCGCCGATCGTGAACAGGCCGGGGTTGACCAATCCCACCACGTCGCCGGGGTAAGCTTCATCAATCGTTTCGCGATCGCGACCGAAGAGCCGGTGCGGACGCGTCATGCGGATCTTCCGACCCAACCGGGCGTGATAGACCATCATGTCCTTTTCGAAGCGGCCCGAACAAATGCGGAGAAAGGCCATGCGGTCTCGATGCTGCGGGTCCATATTCGCTTGGATTTTGAACACGAAGCCGGAGAAGGTCTCGTCCGTCGGTTGCACCGATCCTTGAGCGGTCTCCCGTGGGCCCGGCGGCGGCGCGAGTTGCGTGAAGGCATCGAGGAACGGTCCGACCCCGAAGTTGGTCAACGCGCTGCCGAAGAACACCGGGGTGAGTTCGCCCGCGAGAAAACGGTGACGATCAAACGAGGCGCCTGCGCCGGATAACAACCCGATCTCTTCCTGCAGCGGAGCGTAGGCCTCGCCCAGCGTCTCCGCCAGTTTCGGGTTGGGAAAGGCTTCGACCGTCATGGGAGCGCGGCGTTGGTTGTGTGCCGTCCGTTGGAAGAACAGCACCTGTCGATGCTGGAAATCATACAGGCCTTGAAAGCCGGACCCTTCGCCGATCGGCCAATTGAAGGGCACCGCCGTCATGCCCAAGGTGCGCTCGATTTCATCGAGCAGATCGAAGGGGTGGCGGCCCGGTTGATCCATCTTATTGATGAAGGTCAGGATGGGGATGCCGCGCTTGCGGCAGACAGCAAAAAGTTTTTTGGTTTGCGGCTCGATGCCTTTCGCGCCGTCCAGCACCATGACCGCGCTATCCACCGCCATGAGGGTGCGATAGGTGTCTTCACTGAAATCCTGGTGTCCCGGCGTATCGAGAAGATTGACGCGCGCGCCCTGATAATCGAACTGGAGCATGGTGGAAGTGATGGAGATCCCGCGCGCCTGCTCCAGCTCCATCCAGTCGGACTTCGCCTGACGTTGGCTGGATCGAGCCTGTACCGCGCCCGCCAGATGCACGGCCCCCGCATAGAGCAGTAGCTTTTCCGTTAAGGTGGTTTTCCCGGCGTCCGGGTGTGAAATGATGGCAAACGTGCGCCGTCGCAGCACCTCTCGACGTAGTTCGTCGGACGCAGACTTCTCAGCCGGCAGGGACATAGGGGCGCTCTCTAGGTTAATGTGGCCAACGAGACAGGGGAATACATGGTTGCTTCGGGCTCCGCTATGGGAACGCATTCTTTTATCAGTCGGAGTGGTGTTGCGGCAAGGAGTGAGGAGCAGGGAGGCGTCTGGATGTCCCGAGGAGACACCGCCGATCCACCGCCTCGTCGGTGTGCGGACAGGCGAGGCTCATTATGCCGCACGCAGCGGAAGGACCGTTTCCCGACCTCGTCACGAAGCCGGACGACAGGTCACGTGTCACGAGTCAGGGGCGCATCGACAAGCGATCGCAAGGTCTGTCCCGCGAGCGCCGCATTGACGGCTCGGTCGCGCCGATGCAGCACCGCTTGGACTGGATCTTCAGCATCTGGCGGGACGATCGCGTCGCCGGCGCCTCTTTTGTGCACGGCAGCCAGGACCGCTGTGACGGGAATGAACTCGGGCGGCTTGGCGAGGCTGACGCCTTCCGGTTGGGCCATGAGGCCGAGCAGCCCGGCATCCACGAGATGCGCCACCTGTTCTTCCACGAGTGAGACGGGCAGGTGAAGCTCTATGGCCAATTCATCCATGCCGAACGGGCCGTTTCCCTTCACATATCGACGGGTGAGTGCCAGTAAGAGACTGAGGGCGAGGTGTTCTCTGAATGCATGGCTTCCCTGTTGCCAAAGCAGCCGGGACGCATAGGCGGTGGGGTGCTGATAAAAAAATGAGAGTTGCGCTCCGATGAGCACGATCAGCCAGCCTGCATAGAGCCACAAGAGAAACAAGATCAAGACGGCAAAGCCGGAATAAATGGCGTTGTAGTTGGCCGACCCGGCCACAAATGTCGCAAATGCCGCTCCCGCGATGCCCCAGAGCACGGCAGCGGTGACGCCCCCGACCAGCGCGGAGTCAAACCGCACCGACGTATTGGGGATGAACTTATACAAGAAAGTGAATAACCCGCTGAGGATGAGGAACGGCAGCAATTGACCGGCCCAGACCATCACGAAGCCTAACGGTTGGATCTCCAATACACGCTGCACCAGGGTATGGCTTTGGATTGAGGCCAGCAAGCCGAAAGCCGTCACGACCAACAAGGGACCGACTAAAACGGCGCTCAAATAGTCGGCAAACTTCCGTCCCCATGCGCGCCCTTCCCGCACCAGCCAGATGGCGTTCAAGGCCTGTTCGATTTTGTCGATGAGCGAAAAGGTGGTGTAGAAGAGTCCCGCGACGCCGACGACGCCCAGCACGCCGATCTTCAGGTTGTCTACGAAACCGATGATGGTGTCCGTGATGTCCTGGCCTTTCGATCCCAGCGGTTCAAGCGCCTGGGACAGGACCGGTTCGATCTGCTGATGCACCCCGAAGGCCTTCAAGACCGAAAACATGACGGCGAGAAAGGGCACCAGCGAGAGGAGGGTCGTGTAGACTAGCCCGGCGGCGCGGGCATCGAGCAGTCGGTGGCGGAACTCCATCGCCACCGCAATCGCCAGCCGCAGCGCATGGATGGCGAAGCGTTGGTGCCTTGGCAGTGTGGACAGATTGATGGTCCAGAGATCTTGCGTGAGAAATTGTGGGATGCGCGCCAACCGATTCATCGCCGACCACTCCATTGTTTGCCTGATACTGTACCGCGAATCTCCAGCAGAATGCGGAAAAAGTCTATCGGCGTCGTGCTCGATCTCCGCGAAGCGTAAAACGTATCTCGTCAGGGACTCCAGGGCTGTGCCGAGAGGACGCACGACGTGTCACGAACCGGCCTGAGCTGATCGCAGCGTATTGCGCAACAATCGAGTGTTTCCACTGCCTGCTCGATATCCGGCGTGATGATACGGATCTCATGTCGGTTCCGGGGGCGGCGGCCTCGTGTGTATGGATCAGACAGGTGGGGGGATGGGAATGAAATACAAGCCCCGCCGATCACAGGATCAGCGGAGCTTCTTCGTGACATACACAGGTACGGTGGGCTACTTACCCATCGGATTGGTCATCATCCCCTTGGCATTGTCCTTGAGACCTTTCACGTCTTCCTTCACGTCACCCGCCCCCTTTTTGGTCTTCTCGAGGTCGAGTGCCTTGGCATCATCCTTCGTCTTGGCCGCATCGGTTTTGAGTTTTCCGGTGGCGTCCGTCAGCGACGTGCCGGTGTTCTTCATGGCCTCTTTACCTTCCGACACCATGCCCGCCCCATGGACCGATGACAGCAGCGAAGGGAGCGAGCTTGCACCGAGACCGATTGCGATTGCGACGGCAATGACCAATGATTTCTGCATAACGAACCTCCCTGGTAAACAAACAGCACCACTGCATGGGGGATCAGAACCGATCTGTCCATGGTCGGCCTGCATCAGACCAATGCCATGCCCACGTGCAGTCACTATAGCAGCTCATGATACGTCATGCTTCCACTATTCAACGCATCACCGCTCACGGGTTTGGTGTCAGCGCTGTGAATGAAACAACCCCGTTCTGACCGTGTTGTCTGGCACGTTGCGTAATGCGGTCTCCGAACATGAGTAGCGAGGTAGGTGTGTGGACTCCGTGCTCGCACGCCGTCGGGGAAGGTCCTCGTGTAAGTGAATAGCACGTCTCGGTGTGCCGGAGGGTAGAGCGAGTCAGAAGTTCGCGCGCATTGGAGGCCACGACAACCACCTCGCGTACATGAATGACAGGGCCGTGACGAATTGAATTGCTATGAAAGATGTCGCCTCAGGCAAGACACCTAACTCGGATATCGACTGACAACTGTGTACATTAGCAGTCCATATGTCTATTATTTCGCTGTATATTGGTCGGCTTCACACTATCAGCGTATGAATGAATCTTGGACGCGCGATCAGTTACTTGTCGCTTTCAATCTGTATTGCAAGATCCCTTTTGCCAAAACTAAATCCAGCAATCATGTAGTAATCGAGCTTGCTCGGCTGATCGGTAGATCACCAGCCTCCGTGGCGATGAAGCTTGGCAATTTCGGTTCCTTTGACCCCGCCTTGCGCACTAAAGGAATTAAGGGCCTCGTGAGAGCAAGCAGGGCAGATCGTGACATTTGGGATGAATTCAATCAGGACTGGGACAAGCTTTCGATTGAAAGCGAACTAGCCACAGAGCGTCTTCAGGCCAATTCGAGGACATCGTCTCTGGGGCAAAAGAGCGGCAAAACGCATGGCGATTCCCATCTTTTGAAACC